>CAVZDF010000003.1:0-624111 GCA_963773985.1 uncultured Microcaldota archaeon
ATTCCATTTTAGTTTTTCATCGGGCCTTGCCGGACCTGCAGCGGATGAAACGTAAGCCAGACCAATCCTTTGGACATCGGGAAGTGTTTTGTTTCTTCTTAGTTTTCCATCGGGCTTTGCCGGACCTGCAGCGGATGAAACATAAGCCAGATCAAGCCTTTGCCTTTGGACATCGGTTCTTAGTTCTCCATCGGGCCTTGCCGGACCTGCAGCGCATGAAACATAAGCCAGATCAAGCCCTTCGACATCGGGAAGTGTTTTTGTTTCTTCCTAGTTTTCCATCGGGCTTTGCCGGACCTGCAGCGGATGAAACATAAGCCAGATCAAGCCTTTGGACCTTTGGACATCGGTTTCTTTTAGTTCTCCATCGGGCCTTGCCGGACCTGCAGCGCATGAAACATAAGCCAGATCAAGCCCTTGGACATCGGGAAGTGTTTTGTTTCTTCCTAGTGATTTTGGTTGGGGGTGATCGATGGAGCTCGGGCTTTTGGAGCGATCGATCATGCGGCCGCCGGGGCGCCGGGCGAGCGCGGCGCGGTTCAGCGAGGTAGGGGGTCATTGCCAACGCGCGGCATCGAAAGATCAGCGCAATAGGGCTCGCGTTCCTCCTCTTTATCCATTGACTCGCGCGCGAGGGGCCGCCCGGATTCCGCTAAAACGAGCCGACCTGAGCGCGGTCGGTCAACAGCGCGACCCGCTGGCGCCGGCTGCTGGCCGCCGTAGCCATATCGTTTTAGCGGAATCCGCTTCGGGGCGAACGCTGGAGCTCGGGCGTTCGCGGCGATCGATCATGCGGCCCGCCGGGCCGCCGGGCGATCGCAGCGCGGTTCAGCGAGCTACGGGGTCATCGCCAACGCGCGGCATTGAAAGATCAGCGCCATAGGGCCGCGTTGGCCTTTCTCGCGCCGATTCCTCGCGCGTGCGAGGGCCGCGCCGACCCGGCGACGTCGGTCAGCAGAGCGACCCGCGATCAGGCCGACCCGCCGGCGCCGGCTGGGCGGCGCTTCGCCTCGTGCGGGCAAAAATCAGGTGCGCTGGCCCCCTGGAGACGAGCGTCGCCACCGAATTAGGCATGGAGGAGCGCTGGAACGCTCGCGTTCAATTTCGGGCCAAGGCGGAAGCGCCGAAAGCACACGCTGCGCCCCGACAGGCGATCAATCAAAATCCACCGTGCCTATACCGTGGAGGCGGCAGCGCGCGTCACCGGCTACGCCAAGGGCACGATCCGGCGTTGGATCAAGTCCGGTGCCCTGCCAGCGTTCTGATCGCCAATGCCGGCAGCTCTGACATCAGAGCATTCCAGCCGGGTTCCCTACCGCCGCGCGAGCAGGCGCTGGCTATCCTCAATGCTTATCTGGAAGCCGCCAGGTTTGGGAACGGTCGCATCAACGATAGTTATCTCAACTCGCTTGGCTTTGTGGCGCCATAACCAGCCGTCCTGTCCCGATGCCGCCGAGAAATCGCTATTCCATTTATTTTAGAGCCAGCCTCCGCTGGGCTGACGGTACTTCACGGTGCTCCGAGCGGCCAGGCGAATGTCCCGGCTTGTGAAAGTTTTTGCAGTGCATGAGTCCGCTCCTGGCCTACTTCGCGATCGCCGCCGCCGCGCTGCGCCGAGGATACAACGTCCTGGCGTTCGACGGCCCCGGACAGGGCGCCGCGCTGCGCGAACAGAAACTGGTCATGCGCCCCGATTGGGAAGCGGTGATCACCCCGGTCGTCGACTACGCGCTGACCCGCGGCGAGATCGCCGCCGATAAGATCGTCCTGTTCGGCTACAGCCTGGGCGGTTATCTCGTCGCCCGCGCTGCCGCGTTCGAGCACCGGGGGCGGGCGGCGGCGGCCCGCGTCGCCGCGCTCATTCTCGACGACGGCATCCACGCCTTCCACGCAGCCTTCGCCAGTAGCCTGCCGCTTTTCTCTGGTCATGGATCGAGGCGGGCCGCGACGACGTCGCGGTTCCCGTGCTGACAATGCTCACGGCCGTCAAGAGACAGGTCCGCTGGGGGCTGCGCAACGGGATGTGGGTCTTCGGCGCCGCGTTAGTCCTCTCTCTCCCACTTCCCGCGCGCCAGAGCCGCGCGCCGAATTCCCGCCGGCGCCGCCGCCGACCCGCGCCGCCCGAGTTCCAGACCGCGCCGCCCGAGCAACGGGGAGGCTTGGACAACAGGGCCGATCGCCAAAGCCGCGGCACTGGTCCGCGTTAGCCCTGTTCTCGCCGAATCCTCGCGTGCGCGCGCGAGGGGCGCGCCGAGCCAGCGACGTCGGTCAGCAGACCGACCCGCGATCAGACCGACCCGCTCGAGCCGGCTGGGCGGCGCTTCGCCGCTTTCGTTTTCGACAGCCGTTAACGGTGCGCTGTGATGCGCCTTGCAACTGTCGGATGCGCTACGTATTTTTTGTTTAATAGGCCGACCGGGCGGCTCCCCATCCCCCGACACCTCGCCGCCCGGCCCAGAAGCCTAAGTTAAGGCAACAACTCCCCCAAACCCCAAGCCTCTAGACTGCTCGGGGTTTTTCTTTGCCGCAAGCCGGGGTTTTTGGAGGCGGCATAAATTTCGCCCACTGTGGTATTTCAGATACTCGATTAAAGCGCCTGAGGGCCAGCAGTGGGCTGGGCTTCGCCCTCGATCCACGAACAGTGGAATACCGTCGGTGCGCTCGATAATGTCCTGCCGAATGTTCGCCGGGAGGAGCTTATTGCCGACGACGCGATCGATCATGGCTTCGACATCGCGCTGGGCCATCCGATTGATGGTCAGGCCAGTTACCGTGAGGCCGTCCGATCAATGGGCGAGAGCACTACGGTACGTTGCTCATTGCAAGCAGCCCCGGACGCGGCTGAAGGCTTTTATGAAGCAGGCCGGCGGGGTCAATGCGTGTGCCGATCGGTACGCGATGTTTTCGGACGGGGTAACAGATGAAATGCGCATCCACGTCGTTTCGATGGCCTTCGGGCACTTCCGGGCCTCGGCGGGGCTGTGTGTGTGAGTCTCCGCCGAGGACCGCCACCTTCTTCATGTTCCTCCAACTTTCGATCCACTGTGACGAAGATCACAAGGATCACCTCTTAAGCATGCAGAGAGCTGGCGCCGGGGTTGCCTGCCTGCTTAGCGCCGATCGCCGAACAGACGCAGCATCATCAGGAACAGGTTGATGAAGTCGAGATAGAGCCGCAGCGCCCCCATGACGGCCTTGCGGCCGGCGACGGTGCCGTCGTCCATCGGGCTGTACAGTTCTTTGATGTTCTGCGTGTCGTAGGCGGTGAGACCGACGAAGATGAGCACGCCGAGCACCGAGATCGCCCAATAGAGCCCGCTCGACTGCAGAAAGATGTTGACCAGGCTCGCGATGATGATGCCGATCAGGCCCATGAACATGAACGAGCCGACGGCGGTCAGGTCACGCTGGGTCGTATAGCCGTAAAGGCTCATCGCGCCGAACGTCGCCGCCGAGATGAAGAACACACGGGTGATCGACGCTCCGGTGTAGACCAGGAAGATCGACGCCAGCGAGATTTCGAGCACGCCGGCATAGACGAAGAACAGCGTCAGCGCGGTGCTCGCCGAGAGCCGGTTGATGCCGAAGCTCATGAACATGACCAGGCCGAGCGGCGCCAGGATGAACAGCCACATCAGCGGGCCGTGGAAGATCGCTTGGCCGAACGGCGTGAGCACGAGGCCGGCGCTGGTCTGGGTGACGGCAGCGGAGAAGGTGAACCAAGCGACCAGTCCGGTCAGCGCCACGCCGGCAGTCATGTAGTTGTAGACGCGGATCATGTACGCGCGCAGACCCGCATCGATCGCTACCTGATCCGTGCGATAGCCGGTCCGGGCGGTCGCGATATTCCGGTCGAAGTCCGACATAGAGAATACCCCTGGGTTATCCCGGCACCCGCCGGGCTTGCGTCCGGAAAGCCGAACGCGGATGTGGCAGGAATCTAGTGCGAAAGGCGCGCATACGCCAGATGGAGGGAAATGTGGCCACATTTGTGAGAGAGTACTTGTTTATCGTTATGTTCCTTGAGGGGGAATTTATCGTGAATTCGGGAGGCGCATATACGTTTACCTCTGCGCTTATCGGATAATCCGCTATGTTTGATATGTTTATTCGTATATTGCCGTTGCTCTGGCTGAAGCCGGTTATGCCGAGCAGGCTCTGGGCATTCTGTCCCAAGTTGACAAGGCACGGGAATATGGTTATAAAGGTGCTCGAGCCCTGAGAGTATCTGACGATGAACCTTTCAACATAGCTTCCGGGAGTCGTGAAGTTGGAAAGGTATATCTTTTCTGGGTAGAATCCGCCAGGTGCGACAAGGGGTATCAGCAACGAGGTGGTATTTGTAGTGGCCCCGTCTATTACAGGAGCTATGAGCAGGTTTGTTGCCGTCCCGTTTCCGGAGTTTGTGATGTTGAACTCTATGAAGTTGTTCGTCTGGTTTACCGTCCTTGAATAACAGCTTCCGGTCAGCGTTACTGTTGACGCGCCCGCAATCCCGAATAGCAATAGCATCGACATTAGTAGGACTAGAATTTTCATTCTTACACTTTATTTATATGTAATATGAAAAAGCAAAATATAAAAGCGTTAGATTAGCAGGCTGAGTACGTTGCCGGTGAGTATCTGGTATGCCTCGCATGATGTCCACTGGTTTGGCTCCTTTCGATCCCGTATGTCCTTTCTGACCTGCCTTGCCTCCTCGTTGTTCCATAATGGCATGAGATCAAATGCGGTATTCCTTATGTTGCCTATCTTCTTGTCCCACATTATCGAAGGATAAACATTCCCGTAGCTGTCCATGAATAACGATGCCTCAAGGCTCCTGCTCCTCATCGGGCTTGATCCGGTTTTTGCATATTCTACTAACTTCCTAACAAATGCATTCTCTATGAGCGGTATTACGCCGAGTTCGAATTCCCTGCGGTTCTTTATCATCTCAAGCTCTGCGACTACCTCGGGATTGTTTACCTTTATGTCATCATTGGAATTCCCATAGTAATTGCTTGATATCTGGGCAAGGTTGATGTGGAAGTCGTTGTATCTTATGTCTGGTATTTCCTGCTTGACAGCTTGGTATGTCTTCTCGAACTCGCCCTTGTTGAACTTGCTGAGCGTGTAGCCGAATACGAAGTAAAGGTTGCTGTACTGCTCCTTCAAAACTTTGAGCCTCTTGAACATGTCTATTGCCTTGTCGTAGTTCCCAGGTATGCCGCGAATCTTATCGTGAAGCTCGCGGTATCCGTCAAGGCTTACAGTAACCGCAACTCTAGGGATGTTTAGTGCAAGTATCTCCTTTAGTTTTCTTTCAACAAGGTTGTGATCGCAAAGGGAGTTTGTCGGCATTGTAAGTATGTAGAGCTCTTTTGAATTCTCCTTGAATGCCTTCGCTATCTCTACTATGTCACTGCGAAGAAATGGTTCGCCGCCAGTCAGCTCAACCCACTTGAAATAGGGATTCTTCTTCACGAATTCTCTTACTTCATTTATGGTGAGCTCGCCTTTGGGCTTAATCTCCCAAATTCGACATGTCAAACATCTACTCTGGCACCAATATGTGATGCAGTAGTTGAGCTTGTAGGGCCTATCAAGCTTCACGAAGTTGCTCTTAATTGCCGTGTTGGCAAGGCTCATTAATCTTTCGACTGCCATTGATTCTCACTACCATATCTTTATAATTATAATGATATTTATACATAACGCATGCGCATCGGAAATGACGTATAAAAAGTGCATAAAGGATAGGTCGGTGTTTTTATAGATAATAATGAGCAAATAGTCGATTACATCAAGAGGAGAGGCCTTGATGTAAACAAAAGAATAGAAGAATACCTTACAAACAAGGACTCTGCAAGATATCTGGGCAGCCTTCTTGGAAGGAGCGGCTATGAATACGACGAAAGGGCGATATACAAGGCGGTCATAGAGCCGTCCAAATATCTCCTTGATTTGGGCGGAAAGAGATGGCGCCCGGTCCTGATGATGACGATAATAGACGCGCTCGGCAAGAATTCGGATGACTTTGGTGAATTCGCGATAATACCCGAGGTAATACACAATGCAAGCCTGGTGCATGACGACATCGAGGACGGCTCCGATTACAGGAGGGGCGCTCTTGCGGTGCACAAGAAATTCGGGATTGACATCGGGGTAAACCTTGGAGACTTCATGTTCTACTTCCCTATAGTTGCGCTTTTGGACAGCAAAAAGCTAAACAAGGACACAAAGATGAGGGTGCTTGAGGTATACCAAAGGGAGATGCTCAAGCTCACCTTGGGGCAGGCCATGGACATAGCATGGCACAGCTCGCTGGTGAGCTCACTTGAGGTTTCGGAGAGCCAGTACATCCAGATGGCATATTCAAAGACAGGGGTCTTGGCATCAATGGCCGCCAAGATAGGGGCGATACTCGGAGGCGCAGACGACAAGACGGTAGAAATATTTGGTAATTTTGGCTCATCTATAGGGGTTGCCTTCCAGCTACAGGATGACATTCTTAATGTGACAGAAGGCGAGATTGCGGCAAGCAAAGGAGGGACCGGTGAAGACATAACGGAAGGAAAGATAAGTCTGCTTGTGGTTTACACCTTGGCAAAAGCCAATGCTGCTGATAAAAAGAGACTTCAGGAGATACTTGGAATGCATACAAAAGACAGGAAAATAATAGAGGAGGCAATAGCGATACTAAACAGCTACGGCGCCCACGAATACACAAGGGCTCTTGAGGAAAAGCTGGTAAAGGATGCGTGGGATAAGGTTGATATTGCACTTCCGGACTCAGAGGCAAAGAAAACGCTCAAGGCTATGACTGAATTCTTGATAAATAGGTCAATCTGATTTTCCACTTTTGAATTTTTGATAATAGAGTATAGCAATTACGCTCTTTGCATCGATGATTTTTCCAGTTTTAACCATTTTTACTGCCGAATCAAAGCTTGTTTTCTTGAGATTTATCTGCTCGTCTATGTCCAGTGAGAGTTTTCCCTTTTTCATGTTCGTTGCAACATAAATGTATCCAATAGCAGAGAGTATTCCAGGGCTTGGATAGTAAGTTGCAATCAATTTTAAGTTTGAAGATTTGTGTGCGGTTTCCTCTTCAAGTTCTCTTTTGGCAGCATCGATAGGCTTTTCGCCCTTTTCTATGTGACCTGCCGGCAATTCATACACATTTTTCTTTACGGGATATCTGTATTGTTTCTCAAGTAGTATGTGATTTTTATCTATGAATGGAAGTATTGTTACCTCGTCATGAGATATGACACTATACGCATTAAATTTTCGGGCTTTTCTGAATATTTCTTGCTTAGTGACTTCAAAAAGCCGGTTATTGTATACAATTTCTTCCATCGAATCAACACAAAATAATGCAGGGAGAGAACACCACAATTTTTGTCCAAATCCCTTTCACTGTCATATGATATCAAACGATGTCATTTATATACAAATGACCTTAATAAAATCATCCATGTCTAACGCCACCGCGTTTACCAATATAAAGTAAAATAGCAATAATTATAATTACAATAATAACTCCAATAATAAATAAAAAGGTAATCGTATTACCACCTTGTGAGTCGTGTTGAATAATTGTAGTTGTATATATTGACGAAGATACGGTTGTAGTTGATGATGGTAATAGCAGTGCCGAATCTGATACATTTACTACGTCTAGAAAACTCGCCCCGCTAAATAATGAAGTCGAATTCAATACATAGGCCATTGTGCCGTTATTATTGATTACAATATCTCTTGGGTTTGATGATGTACCACCAACAGAAAGTGAAATGTTATAGATTATTGAGTTAGTGCTTGTGTCTATAACTTTAATATTGCCACTATGATGGTCTGTCACCCAAGCAATATTTCCTGACGGATTTATTGCTATGGTTGCTGCGTATCCAAACCCTGTTCCGCCACCATTATCGATAATTATTGTATTAACAACCGCATTGGCTGCAACATTTATTACACTCACCGTCGAAGGTCTTCCCTCGTGATTTGCTACATATGCAAGAGTTCCTTGAGGATTAAAAGTAACACCATATGGGTCAGTGCCTACAGTTATTACATTTACTACAGTATTAGTTGCAGTATTAATCACACTAACCGAATTACCAGTGCCGCCGTTATTGTTTGTAACGTAAGCAAGCGTGCCTGAAGGATTTAAGGCAACGTAATAAGGTATGTTGCTACCGAATGATATCGTATTGACTATTGCGTTTGTTGCTACATTAATCACATCAATGCCACCAACAGAGCCTAAAATATAGCCATAGCCTGCATAAAGTAACCCGCCTGATGGATCAAATCCCACACCCTGGGTTCTGCCAGTTAAAATAATCGTGTTAATTACCGTGTCTGTTGAAGTACCTATTATGCTTACAGTATTTTCACCAACATTTGCAGCCGCAACTATTGTTCCATTTGGGTTTACTGCGACTATCTCTGGTTCGTAGCCTACTGGTATGCTAATTACGCTGTTTGTTAATACGTTTACCACACCGACCGCTGCGGATCCGTATTCTGCAACATAAATATACTGTCCGTTCGGAGACATAACTTCCGATGTGGCTCCTTTTCCTACAGCTATAAGCTGATTGGTTACCTGACCATAAACTTCGTTTGAATTTCCTGAAGCGAACTGCTCTGAATAGGTGCCTGATGAACCGGCACGTGGAAATAATGTAAGGAATGCAAATAGTATAATCATACTTAAAAGTATCAATCCAAATTTATTACTATTCAAATTTTACACCACATTTAGTATTTAAATAATACTTTAATTATTCGGTAGGAAACATTAAAAATTTTGTTCAAATTTCCTTCATGTCATATGACTCTATGTGATGTCATTTGTATCTAAATTGATACATTTATCTACTAACCCTATGGATCTAATTTCAAATATCCGGACTTAAGACACGTTATGATGCCTTTATGTTAATCCTTTTTATAACTTTCCAGTGTTTATTTAAAATGGGGTGTTGAAAATTAAGGGACTTCGGTTAATTATAGTTATATAAAACAAAAATGTAGTACAACGTTCTCTCAGTATCTCTAATTTCGATATTTTTACTAAGACGCTCCAATGCTTACTGATCCGAGCCGAGCATACTGCAAGTTGCTATCCAAATTTGTTGTGTACTGAGCCCATATTACCCCGTTTGCATATGTACCAATATTTACCTTACCCGTTATCGGAAGAGTTATTGAAACAAGTTGACCTGATTTCAAATCATTACTTGTCGTACTACCATATGTTGTATTTACTGGATTTGAAGTAAATAATAAGTATGGTGATTCATTTAATGTAGAAGTTTCTTCAGGAATAAAAACAAAGTTTGCCGTTAACCAAGATATATGTGTGTTTTGCCCTAAAGTTACTACAATATTTCCAGTAAAATGATTGTATACTGGGGCTTTACATATGAACCCTGAATTTTCGATACATCCGGTTGCCAGTGCTGGTACAGAAAATGTATTAAAAAATAAGTGTATGATTATTAAAGCAGAAATTACTACTAAAATGGCTAAGCTCCATAAAAGTAATTTTATTTTATCCTTAACTTTTTTAGGCTCTTTTGCAATCATAATAACCAAAAATAATTCGAAGTCAGCTTTTATATTACTTTCCGATATTTATGAATAATATCCACATGCCGCAAAACCTATGTGGATATTTCAGGTGGATATGCCAAGTGGATACTCATAATACAATGCACCTTATATCAGACTCTTTTTCAACTCTTTTCTTGACCTCTTCCGCGTTTGTAACGAGCGTGAGGGAGGCGAGCTTGGAGCGAGCCGACCGAACTGAGCATTTCTCTAGCTCGGTGGCCAGTGAGTTGGTTTGTATTTAATAGCCATTCACTCTGGAAGCCCATCTTGAGCTTGCGGTCTCGGTCTCAAGCTCGCACACGTCAAAGGGGTTTTAGAAGTGAAACAAAAACCATATATGGCTTTAAGGAAGGGATTCTAACATGTCCTAAAGGTTAACATAAAATGCAGGGAGAGGGATTTGAACTCTCGAACCCGCTAAGGGAACGGACCCTAAATCCGTCGCATTTGGCCAAGCTTTGCTATCCCTGCATCGTTATAAATTCTCCTTTGAACATTATAAAAGGATATGCATGTATTTGGAGGACACATGCTTTATAATATTTAAGATAGAAGGATAATGGTTAGATTAGGTATTAGACATGCTTACAACAAGATACGTAAGAGATCATCTTGACGAGATAAAAGAGTCGCTCAAAAGGAGGAAGAGCAACTACCCGATCGAGAAGCTCCTCGACTTTGAGAAGAGCTGGCGCGAGGAGAAAGGCCGACTCCAAGAACTACAAACGAAGCGAAACAAGGCAAGCATAGAGGTAGGCGAACTCAAGAAAAGCGGCAAGGAGATAAAGACCCACGTTCAATCGCTTGCCTTCCTCAAGGAGCAGATAGAGGAGCTTGAGAAAAGTGTATCGAAGAACGGGCAGGAAATCGAAAAGCTGCTATGGAACATGCCGAATGTGCTTGACAAGAAGGTTCCATACGGAGAAAGCGAGGAACAGAACGTAGAGGTAAGGAAGCGGGGCACAATAGAAAAGGGCCGAAAGACAGGAAATCACGAGGAAACATACAAAAAGTTAGGGCTGTTAGACATTGAACAGGCCTCTATCGTATCAGGCGCAAGGTTTTATTATCTGAAAGGGGATTTGGCGCTTCTCGAGCAGTCACTTATAAGATTTGGGATTGACGAGCTGATGAAAAAGGGCTATACTTTGATAGCACCGCCGCTCATGTTAAAAAAGGATTTCTACAAGGGAGTCACCGCACTGGGGGACTTTGAGGAAATGCTTTACAAGGTTGCAGACCCGAATGAGACAGCGGGCAAGAAAGGCTATGAAAAGACTGACGAAGGTCTTTTCCTTATCGGGACATCAGAACATCCGATTGCTGCGCTTCATGCAGGGCAGACATTCAAGGACACAGATTTACCTAAGAAATATGTCGGTATAAGCCCATGCTTCAGGAGAGAAGCTGGATCCCACGGCAAAGACACAAAAGGGATATTCAGGGTTCATCATTTCTACAAGATAGAACAGTACATATTCTGCAAACCGGAGGATTCACCCAAATATTTCGATGAACTGCTTGCTAATTCTGAGAGCATTGCTCAAAAGCTGAAGTTCCCTTACAGGGTTCTTGAATTCTGTACTGGTGGCATAGGATCTGTAGCCGCACGAAAGAACGATGTTGAAGCTTACATGTATGAACAGAAGACATACAGGGAGCTTGGCTCATGCTCAAACTGCACAGACTGGCAGAGCGTGAGGCTCAATATCAAATACGAGGACAAAGGGGAGAGAAAATACGTCCACACGCTTAATTCCACCTTACTTGCAACTACCAGGACCATGGTTGCTATAGCTGAAAACTGTCTCAACGATAATGGCACTATAACGATTCCTGACGCTCTTGTCCCTTACATGGGCAAGAAGATAATCGGCTAGCGGTGCTTATCTGAAGAACGAGTATAACGTCAAAAGAGAGTTAAAGAGGCTATCTTCGATACGTGGATCAGGCACAGAACTGATCAGCATATACGTCCCTCCTGATTTCGCATTAAGCGAGGAGATTGGCAAGCTAAAGGAGGAGCACGGGCAGGCCGGCAACATAAAATCAAAGAGCACAAAGCTCAACGTTCAGGGCGCGATAGACAAGATAATACAATACCTTCGTCTTTACAAGAAACCGCCAAAGAACGGCTTTGCGATATTTGCAGGCAATATATCAAGCGTCCAGGCAGCGCCGAATATACAGCTATTTTCGCTTGATCCTCCGCATCCGGTAAAATCAAACATCTACAGGTGCGACTCGACATTCCTTCTCGAGCCCCTTGAGGCGATGCTTGAGGCCAAGGACATGTACGCGCTTGTAGTGATGGACGGGCGTGATGCCACAATCGGAGTTCTGAAGGGCACTTACTTCAATCTTGAGAAGAAATTGAGGTCCTTTGCCATGGGGAAGACCAGCAAGGGAGGCCAATCTGCAGGAAGATACGAAAGAGCGATAGAGGAAAGCATCGACGACTATTACAAGAGCGTGGCAGACGCCGTGAACGAGGTCTTCGTGAAATACCAATACAAATTGAGCGGCCTTGTCGTGGGAGGCCCCGGACCAACAAAGGAGAATTTCGTGAAATCAAAGAACCTGAATTACCAAATAAAAGTCCTTGGGACATTTGATACCGGTTATGTAGACGAACATACTGGAGTAAACGAACTGCTTGAGAAGGCCAAGAACATATTATCCGAGCAGGCTGCAGTGAAGGAGAAGAGAGTGATGGAGCGCTTCATGGATGAGGTATCAAGGAACGGTCTTGCGACCTATGGCTATGAGAGCGTAAAGAAGGCCATGGCAGCAGACAATGTGCTGAAGCTGATAATAAGCGAGGACATCGAGCTGACAGAAGTGGAATACAAATGCAGCAACTGCGGACAGATTCTCAAATTCATAGAGAATGGAAACAGCAGGCGCAACAAGCATGAAGATGGAGGAAATCTTGAGATAGTCGGGCAGAAAGATGCGATAGAGGCACTTATAGAGACCGCCGATTCAAGAAACATAGATGTTGTATTCGTATCTACAAACAACCAGCAGGGCAAACAGCTTCTTCTGGGCTTCCAGGGAATTGCAGCAATGCTGAGATACAAAAGGTAAGGTTTGCTATACCTCTGTCAGCGCTGTCCTATGGGGTTCGGTTAGGCTCTTAATTATGAATCCCTTTACCTCCTCTTGAAGATCCATGTTTGGAGAATGCATAAGCGAGTGTATTTCTGGATTCGGATTAATGCTCCTGCCTATTCTAGCCATGAACTTATTCTTGTATGTTTTGATGCTTATTTCATAGAATTCCCTGTCCAGGCCCGCCTCTTTGTGTTGTCGGTCTAGTTCAGGGGTTTCTGGTCTTTCCACTTCTATTATATTTCCTTCGCCAAGATCCATAGATATTTTGCTTTTGGTGAGGTTGTTTAGTTTCAGTATCAACACTCTGCTGCGACTTGATAATCCTTCTTTGATGTTAATTTGGGCCATGTATTTGAGCATGTCATGCCTGTCATGCATCCGCTCTACCTTCACATCGACAGTCTTATTGACCGGTTGATCCTTGAATGCCATATAGATTCTACTCATTACCAGATATAAATATATTGGCTGTTCTCAGTATTTCAAAAGGGAGATTACATCATGGCCATCCAATCGTTGGCTTCCTTTCAAGTCGCTAAGCTCAACGACAAACTCCAATGCGACTATCTTTCCTCCCGCCTGCTCAATCAGCTCGGCTGCAGCTTTTGCCGTGCCACCCGTGGCAAGCAGGTCATCAACAATAAGTACCCTGTTGTCCTTTTCTATTGCATCGCTGTGCATCTCAAGGGTTGAGCTCCCGTATTCCAGATCGTAGTCCCTGCTTATCGTCTTATATGGAAGCTTTCCTTTCTTTCTTATCGGGATAAATCCCTTGCCTAAGCGATGTGCAAGCGCAGTGCCAAAAATAAAACCACGCGACTCTATCCCGACTACATAATCTATCCTTTTCCTGTTAACCAGTTCTGCAAGCCCATCTATGCACATGGCAAGAGCCCTGCTGTCCTTTATCAAAGGGGTTATGTCCCTGAATAATATGCCATTCTTAGGGTAGTCCTTTACATCTCTTATCATACTTTTTAAGAATTTCTCATCAATCATTGAATCATAATTAGATGATAGATATCATTTTACTCTTGCACTGATTATATTATCATTGTCTAACACAAAGATTTCTATTTTTGTTGAATTAGAATTAAATTGAAGTTGAGAGGTTGGAAATATATATGTATAATTGGAGTTAGCAGATAAAATTGGCATTTGGTTATCTACTGTGTAAAAAACGTAATCAGGGTTCCTACTTATCAAGTAGAAACCTATTGGTTCAGGTCTATTTTCATTATTGGCAAGATTTATCCGTATATTTGAGACTATAGTGGTTCCGGTAGTTAAATTCTTGCTTGTATCATATTTTATAGATGTTATTTCCAATGCATTTGATTTCGTATATTCAAAATGTGCATATATAATGATGCATATTACGAATAGGAGAATAAGAATCAGGGAATATACTATTAATCTTTTATTGCTTATGAGGTCTTTTGATTTCTCACTCCTATCAAAGATATATAGACCTATAAGGAGTGGTATAAAAATAAGTGTATATGCTGGTGTGCTTCTCCAGGATAAAAATAATATCATAATTGGTGTGATTGCAAGCAGCGGTCTTAAAGTATCATTATAGAAATAAAACAACACCAATGAAGATATAAAAACAATTATTAAGATTAGCGTTAATGACCAATATGCTGCTGGGTAAAAATCAACTAATAGTTGTATTAAAGATGGTCCCTCAAATTGCAATTTAGTTAAGAACAATGAGAATATGTTATCTAATGTTTTGTGTGGTGAGATGGCTATAAAATAGCCATTGGCCAAAATGAATATCAAGGCTGTTATTAGAATTGACTTCAACATCGATTTCTTTCCTGCCTCCTTGAGAATTATAATATAAAAGAAGGGTGCAACAAACCATGCGAGCTGGTGTATGCTTACCGCAAGACCTATTAACACACCAGAAAGGATTATTTTTGACCTATAAATATAAGCAATTAAAAGAAATAGCGAAACTGCAATTATGCTTGTTAAGGTTGCTGCAGGAGCAATGAAATAGAAAACTGCGGCAAACCATACAGTAATAGGTAATAGTGCATAATTTCCAAATTTAGACTTTTTATAAAGCAGAAAGCCGACTAGAGCTGATACTATAATCCCTACAAGTACATATGTACTTAGGAAGTTTTTAAATAAAGATAATGGGGCCAAAAGCAAGAAACCCAAGGCCGGATAGTCAAAGGAACATTCGCAAGTGTTATTCAATTCATACGTTGGTATTAAATGATTTGTTGATAAGACAGATGCCATAGTAGAATTATAGGGATTTATTCCATGAAGTAGTAGATAGGATGCATAATAATTGAATGCTATTTCATCTGTTCCTTTCCATTGCGTTGCATGAATATTATATGACTGTATAAGATAAATCGGAATGGAGATAAAAATCAGAAGTACAAAAATCAATATATATAATTTATAAGATTTTAAATTTTCTGTATATTTTTTAATTAGATACATACCCAGGCAAAAGATTAATGCTGCAATCGGAACTGTAATTATATATATAGATGCTGTTTGAGGAAGTTTTGAATATACAAGATCGTAGTATGACTCAAACATCATCAGAGCTATAGAAATTATTGAAATGGCTATTAGTGTGAACATGTATTTTTTATTAATTTTAAGCTCGAGATAATAAGGCAACAAAAGAAGTAGTAGTCCTATTGTTATTAATATAAATATCCCAACAAGCGCTGGCAAGGAAAAGTATTGTTGTGTCGTAAACAATATGTATGAAACGATTAAATTTATTATACCTACAGATAAGAAAATTGGTTTTCTATTCATTTCATGTTCACCTAAAAATTATTTTTATTAACTTTTTAAATAATTGAAGAAACGTTCTCTATTAAGTATATAATTGTTGCAACATAAAGATGTAGAATTTTCCTTTTTAAGGGGTAATTTAATAGCTTACTTAGCTTATCTGGGAGGCGACCCCGCATTCCCTGAGGAATAGGTCTGTCCCGGATATGTAGAGGTATTCCGGCCTTATTATCGTTGTGTTGGTGCTTGTGCTGTAGTTTATGTAGATGGTCGGCTCGGTGCTGCTGGAGTTCAGGCAGTTCTGCAGGCTTGTCGTCGTATAGTTGGATGAATTGCCTCCCAGTCCCCTGCTCCTTATGCAGCTGGTCTGGTTTATTATGTTGAGGTCTATGGTTGTCGCGTTCCTGTGGTTTGTCCTGCTGGCCACTATCTGCTCAATCACGGCTGTCGCGCAGCTTATCGTGCCGCTCAGCACCGTCCCGTTGTACGCTGCCACGAATATATCCACTCTTGGGGCGGAGTTGAAGTTCTGCCTGAATGCATTGAAGTTGTTGTCCGGCTGCATTGTCGTCAGCAATCCGCTCGCGAATATCGCGACAACTATTATCACTACTACAAGCACTATCCCTGCGATGTACTTTCCCTTCCCTGGGCCCTTTGGCTCCCTCTTCCTTTCGGCTTTGGAGGCTTTCTTTGGCTGCTGCTTTTCCTTGGGCTTTTCCTTTGCCATCTTATCACGGATTTATCAGACGTTCTTGAACAGGGTGCCAAGCGCGCAGTACGTCCCTGCGGTAACGTTGCCGCTGGCGTATAGAACCGTGCCGTATAGCCCCCTGTATGTTATGTTGTTTTCCTGGGCCTGGCTTATGAATATTACGGGCTTGCCTGAGCCGAGTATGTCGTTGTAGCAGTTGAGCCCGAGCACCGATATGTTGCTGCCGCTGACGCAGCTGTAGTTCGTGAGCCTTATCACCTGGACCGTCTTCGATGCCTTTGTGAGGTAGTTCTGGATTGTTGTCACGCATGAGCCTATCGAGCTGTTCGATGCGGCGCTGCCGTTGAGCGCTATGTAGACGTTTCCGTTGGCCTTCACGGTGTTCAGGAAGTTGTTGAACGGAAGGAAGGCCGTAGCGCTGTTTGCGTACGTATACGTCGAGTAGGCATAGAGTATCACAAGTATGATTAGCACGATGAATACGGCCATCCACCTCGTCTGCGCCTTTTTGTTGCCCTTTAGCTTGCCCTTCCTCATTACCCTGAAGTATGTTATCACTACCACGACGAGTATTATCAGTATGCCTATTATGAGGGACTCGACCATCGCGTAGAACGGTGCGCCAGCTATTTTCTGCGGTATCGGCGTGTTGTATGGACCGAGCATTGCGCTTATGAACGGCGAGTCGAGCGTCTTTATCATGTAGCCAGCTGTCAATGGTGCTATGAAGAGCGCGGATTCCACCCTTATCTCCTGCAGCTGCGGGAGCAGTGTCGTGAAATCGTTGGATGTTATCCTTGAGTTTATCTTGGTGTTTATCTCCTGCTGCTGGTTTGCCAATACGGCAAGCTGGGACGGCACCTGCCTGTAGCTCAGCTGGTCTGCCAGTATGGCCGCGCTGTTGTTCTGCGCGATCCCGTATACCTGGTCGTAGGCGTTTGTCGTCGCGGCATACGTCGTTGTTGTATTTGCGAATATCCTGTTGAGCGCATTGCCTGCCAGCACTATGCTCTGGTTGACTCCGGCGGTCTCGACCGACTTGAACTCGTTCTGGAGCAGGAGCACTGATGAATTGAGCGTGGAGTTGTCGTACCTTGCGAGCAGCGCCTCAGAGCTGTTGAGCAGTGAATCGACCTTTGGCGTGTACGTGCTTATCAGGGCGGTGAGCGCTGCGCCGTTCTTGGTGGAGAGGTAGCTGTTTATGTACCCCTGGGTTGTGGTGGATGAATTGTGGCTTATGCTGCCTATGCCAGCTGTGGTCGGCAGGCTCGCCTCAAGGTTTGCAAGCGTAAATCTGACTGTGTTGAGCGCTGATGCATTCTGCGGTATAGATGAGCAGAATCCAACCGCTACGCAGAACCATGGCTGCTGGGTAGGGTTCAGTCCGGAGTTGCACTGGCTGAAGCTCGCGGATGTCGGAGGCGGAAAGAGCGGGTTCTGGTTTAGCGTGCTTGATATGGCTGATATGTTGTTGGTGAGGGATGAGAGCTCCGACAGGGTTGTGCCTGCGTTTGAGGGGCTTATGGCCTTGAGCAGCGCGAAGTACTGGCTGTAGTTGCTGTTGACATTTGTTATCTGTACTGAAAAGTTGATGATTCCGAGGCCGAACGGGCTAGATGGCCCTCCCACCTGGTCGAATACCCTCTTGCATACCGGAGATGACTGGCATGCCTGGCATATATTCGCCAGTGTGCATGTGTTCTGCGATAGCCCCGTCTCTACAAGGCAGTCGGATATGTTGGCGTAGCCGTATCTCTTGTATGACTGCATGCTGGAATTGAGCAGGCTTAGCTGGATTGGAGTGGGATAGTACTTGCTCGTGAGGAATGGCGTGAGAACGCCCTGTATTGTGGTGGCGTTCGTTATGAGCGCGTATGTGCCGCTCATGTTAGATACTACCGTGAAGTTGATCTGGCCGGTCTGCACTATTATGTAGCTGGCCCCGTTGAGCGTCTGGTTGTAGAATGTGGCAGAGCTGAGCGTTGAGTTTGATATGTAGGTTGAGAGGTAGCCGTTGAGAGATGCGGCGTGGGCGTTGAGCTGCAGCGCGAATATGAGCGCGAGCGCGATAAGAGACAGGCTAATCTTGGCGGTCATCGAATAATATTACATGGGAAGGTTTATAAATATGATTACTTTTTTAGGTTGATTTCTCGTCGTAAAATGGCTTGGGCTGGATGATTGAGAAAAAACAAGAAAGAGAAATTAAAAATTAAAATAAAAAAAGAAGAAGAAAAAGAAAGAAGCAAGGCCCTTTAGTGGGCCTGTGCGTACAACTGGTTTATGAAGCTGTTGCCTGCCGCGTTCGTCTGGTTCGCGTTGTATCCCGCTATCAGCACCCTGTTTGTTCCGTATGCCTGTGTTATCTGTGTTGTTGGTGTTACTGAGATGTTGTATGCGCTCTGCAATTGGGACGAGAGTGTGTTTACGAAACCGCTTCCTATCAGGATCAAGTTGCTTCCAGAGTTTGCCTGTGAATCCAGTACAACTAATGGTGTTGTAGTCAGGTTCTTCAGCCATACTGGCTGTGTAGCGCTTGCAACTGATGGTGTAGCTGTCAGGTTAGCAATTCCGGATACTATGAAGTTCGCGGTACCAACCTTTATGGTTGCGTTGACCTTACCTATCGAAACGTTAGGTATGTTGGTTGCCTGGCCTACTCCATATGGACCATAGGTCGCGTAGCTCCTTGTTGCAGATGTCGTCGAATTCGATTGGGTTACTGAGAACTGCAGCCAATCCTGTATCTTTGCGAGGTTGACAGTTACCAATGTTGGTGTTATTGAGACCAACTTGCTTCCCTTCTCTGTCCTGAACCCTGTCTGCACGTTGAATGAGGTTCCTGTTCCAGTGTTTGATGTGTATGTTGCGTTGTTCTTTGTTCCTGCAGCTCCTGTGGCGCTCACAGAGTAGTTCAGTTGGAACAATGGCGTTACGCCTACACCTGCGCTGGAGTTGTCTATTCCTATGGAAACGCATCAAGTGCCGCCGAGTTTGATGGTACTGCCTGTTCACCCATTGCGTATGTGAAGTACTGTCCAATTTTGTTGTCGGACTGCTGCTACTGCGACCTGGTTGAGGACGAATGTGTTTGTCGGCTGGCCGTTCTGCTGGTTGTATATTACGTTTCCAGGTGCTGTGTTCGAGAGCGATTGGTATGTCTGCCCGCTCTGCGTGTACAGTACTCCTGGCGTTCCGAGGTTTGTCAAGTGTTGCAACGTTACTGTGTTGCCCAACACGTTTGCTGCCGTTGGTGCATTTACTAGTTACGGTCAATGTATCCTGGAAGAGCCCTGTTGATCTGCACTGCTGTTACGTTGAAGATGTTGCTTGACAATGCCAGACCGTTAGTTGTTGCTGGTGAATGTCAATGTCTGCGTTATTGCCGATGAGGCTCCGTTGTGTTGGCTATCCGCTTACTGTTACCAGCAATGGGTTTGTGGATGTTATCCAGTTTGCTGCGTTAGGCGCGTTGTTGTATGCCAATATTACTATTGCATTTCCAAGCGCGTTTACACCGCCAGCAGTAACTGAGTTCGATCCTGCGCCTGCACCAGTGGATAGCGAGTTTGCTACCTGGTTCAACTTGTATGGCGTAAGGTCATACAGTACGCTGCTTGCCGTCTGTCCGACATAGCTGAATGCGTTCGGTATCTGTGATGTTACTGTAAGCTGCTGCACCGGCTCTGTTACGTTCTTTATCGTTCCTCCAGGTCCATCTGCGACTGGCGTTCCCAAGTTCTGGTATTGCACCGAGCTTGTTGTTCCTGATGCCAACTGTCACTGAGTCGAAGTTGCTCGCTCCGAGCGTGTCTCCCAAGAATGTTACCTTGTTTCTCTGCGGGTTCTGTATGAAGTTGAAGCTCTGTCCCGGCGCAAGGTTTGTTGGTGTTACATTGTAGATTATTATGCTCTGCAATGCCTTTGCGTTTGCCGCTGTCGTGGATGTTGTGTTTGTCCACAGTAGGTTTACGAACCAACCTGGGTTTGTTGTCTGGTTGAATACCTTTCCGTTAGTGATTGGTATACGTTTGTGTACAGCTGCAGTTTTGCCCACTTCTGGTATGCGTACAAACCTGCGAATGTCTGGTTTACGTTTACGAACAATGTGTGGCCTGTTACGTTGAACTTGGCCGTTGTTCCCTGGGGGTACTGAAGATGTGTTTGTCAGTACATTATTGTATAATATGGACAAAGATGCCGGGCTGAGACCGTTGCTGTTTGGTTGACCCAAGTCTGTAAGCTGTACTGTCCATGGACCTGATGTCAGGTTGTGTCCTACATATATAGTCTGCAATGGTACCAATGCAGATGCAAGGAACAGCTTTCCACCTGCTACCGTGTTTGCAGATGTGACTGTGGTTGATGGACCTGTTGCGTTAAGTATTGTCCAGTTCTGTCCCAATAGTCTTATTGGTGTGTTTATCTGAAGCTGTC
Organism: uncultured Microcaldota archaeon; assembly: GCA_963773985.1. Lineage (GTDB taxonomy): Archaea > Micrarchaeota > Micrarchaeia > Micrarchaeales > Micrarchaeaceae > UBA12276. Next base: position 20,666 of record CAVZDF010000003.1, read on the forward strand.
CGTTTGCTATTGAGTTCTGTATTGGGTTGCTGAATGTTGCCTGGTATGCTCCGCCTGCGTCCAACAGCATGAACTGGTTTACTGGGGACCCTGCCGATCCCTGGTCAAATACCGGGAATCCTGTCAGCCAAAGCGAGGTTGTCTCTCCGCTTCCGCCGAAGTTAGATACCAGGTTGTTGAACTGTGAGGCTGTTATCTGCATTACGTTGTCGTAACGTTGTCGCTGGTGAATTGGGTGAATGATACACCACCTCCGTTGTTGTTCGGTGTTACTGATGTTGATACTGGTACGAAGCCTGCAGTTGTGTATGGTGATGCAACTGGGGATATCGCTATAGTGGATGAATGTGGGTATGCAGTATTGGCCGTTGCCCTGCAATGTCTTTGTGTTCTGTGGCGAGTTCAGTATTACTGCGCCGTTGAGCACTGATCCTATCAATGCGCTGAACAGATATGTGCCTGCAGTTGCTCCTACAGCTCCGCTCTCGTTCAGCCATACCTGCTGGTTTGACAGCGTGTACGACGAGGATGATACGGATACGTGCAGTACCTTGTTGGCCTGTGTCGCGTTTACTGATGCAGTTACCGGAACGCTTGTGTATGCAAGGTTTCCTATTGCAGCTGCAATGTTAGCCGCAGTAACTCCGTCCCAGGCTTGTGCCTTTGAACCTATTACGATCTGAACTACTGGTTGTCCGCTGTTGCTTATTATCGGTACATTCTGGAATGTTATTGGGCCTGCGAACGCAAGTCCTACTCCTAGTAAAGCCGCACCTGCTACTACAGCTGCGATTCTCTTTGCATTTAGAGTCTTCATGTTCTCACTTTAAATATTTGAGAATATAGTCCACTGAAAAGTATTTAAATACATAGGTTATATATAACAGTTTTTTTATAAATAAACTTTTATAATACGTTGATTGTCATATATACCATCTTTTAATGACGCTAATCCGCTATTCCTGTCGACGTATATTGGGGTCTGGGTGCCTGCCATTTAGACAGTTGGCCAGGCTTTACGGGTCATGTATGCTACAGGGATCAATATGCAGGATCTGGCTGGTTGCCCATTAGGTGCGGGGCCTGGCCCCTGCTGCCCTGTTGCATAAGGCCCGAACTCCTGATGGTTCGTATGCCATGCCGGCCGTTCACTCGAAGTCGTGATATTTTCCGCCAAATATCTTACGACATTGTTTTATTTGTTCCGTTGCCTAACTTAATGTTAATTTATCAGTCAGGCACAACAGAAAGGGACACCTTTCTGGACTGCCGAACTTTACCGATGGTGCGATGAAAGTTGACAAATACTATTCGCCAAACGAAGCTCAGGCTGTAAGGGAGGAAAGACCAGTGGAACCTGCCCCGAAGCCGAGCAGCAGCCTCAACCTTGGAATAAAGCTGGACTCGCTCATCGAGAACAGGTACCTGCTCATAGGCATCATGGTCATTATAGCCGTGCTGGCAATCTACCTGAGGATCAGCCTGCTCCAGTACCAGGGCCTCTTCGAGCCGGACGGCTTTTTCTACTATTCAGTAATAAGGCAGGCGGTCGCAAGCCACTATGTGGTGTCCAATTACCTGGACATATCTGGTTTCGCAAACCACAACTTCATAGGTGAGGCTGTCGGCCTTCCGTACCTGACAGTCATATTCTATTTCATACTGCACGGGTTCACCAGCCTTACTGCCCTGCAGGTTATGCGATGGCTGCCGGTCGCATTCGGCGTGCTGTACGCCATACTCGCTTACCTCATCGCGCAGCACCTGTCCAAGAGCAGAGCTCTCGGGCTTCTCGCGATGTTCTTCGTAGCGGTCTCCAGCGGCAACATAGCAAGGACTGCCGCAACCGTATACAGGGGAGACAGCTTCATAACACTCTTCATACTGCTTGCCCTCCTCTTCATGCTGAAGTGCTTCGAGCAGAGGGGGAAACTCAGGATAATCATATATGCATTGCTCAGCGCAGTCTCGCTCAGCCTCGGCATAGTGGTCTGGAACGGAGCTCCGTTCATAATGGTTGTGTACATGCTTGCCATACTCCTCACTATAGTCTACGGCTTCATCAAGAAGGAAGGGGATGTGCTTTTCGTTAGCCTTGTCCTGTCCGTGACGCTGCTCCTGGCAAACCTGCTGCAGAGATTTTACGTCTCGATAGGATTGGCAAGGTCCGGACTCCAGCTTGTCAGCGCGGACTTCTTCATATTCTATGCACCGATACTCATAGCGAGCGCTGCAGCATATTACATAATTAAGCACCTGCACAGGTTCAGGCCGTTGGAAAGCGCAAAGAACAGGGCGGTGGCAATGGCCGGCGTTTTTGCCGTGGGCGCCATAATACTGCTCGCGCTGTTCCATGGCCAGATAACTGCAATAGCCTCCCCCCTTGCACCTACCGCGCCAAGCATCAACGTGACGACAAACGCAACCAACTCGACAGTCTCAACATCCATACAGCAGACAACCCAGGAGCTGCAGGCGCCGAGCCTTACATTCCTCTGGTCCAGCTTCAACCTGCAGCTGTACCTCGCGCCCTTCGGCGTGGCCATCTTCCTGATATTGGCCTTCCTGATATCCAGGGGTGAGCGGTTCATAAAGAGGGACCACTTCGCTCTGGGAAGCATAGGGTTCCTGGTAATAGCCGCATATTTCCTGGTAACAGCGTACATGCAGGCCGGGGCCATAAGATTCAATGCAATAATATCCATGCCCATATCGATATTCGCGGCGTTCGGCGTTTATGCTGCTGGGAAGCTCTTCTACCACTCCACTGTCAGGAACAGGGCGGTGAGCACGATTATATTGGTGGCCACGCTTGCCCTTACTATAGATATAATACTGAATTTCCAGAGCGCGCTTGGCTCCGTCTTCGTGGAGGTCGCCGCCGCCGTGCTATTGATATGCATCACCCTTGTCATGATCTCAGCCTATGACGTATACGCCGTGGCGAAGAACAACCTGAAGGTCAGGTATGTGGTCCTGGCAGCGGTAATGGTGATACTGCTTTACAACTTTTACAACACGATGTACCAATCGTACACCGCAGTGCAGGCTGACGGCATCAATCCGCAGTTCCTGCAGGCCATGACATGGCTCAAGAACAACACCGCATCGAATGCGACCGTGCTTGCCCTCTGGCCGGACGGCTCCGTCGTAGAGGGATGGGGCAACAGGAGCAGCTACATGGACAGCGTAGGCGGGGAGAACGGCACAAGAATATACTACTTCTCCAAGTTCCTTTTCAACACGAGCACGCAGACCCAGTACCTTTACAGGATAGGAAGGCCGGAGTACCTTGTTGCAAGGACATTCTGGTACCAGGAATTGGGAGGAATCGCGCAGGAGGGGCTGGTCGCGAACGCATCGGCATACGGCTACGTCGTACTCGGAACGCTGAACTCGACGAGCAACGGCACCGCAACATTCTTCACCTTCTCCACGGACAGCTACCCGTACTACAGGGCAGAGCTGGTCATACAGCCGGTGGCCGGGGCGAACAACACCACGATAAACCAGTACAGCGCATACCTCGGGATACAGAACAGCTCCAGGGCTGGCCTCATGAAGAGCATTATATTCCTTAACAGCTCCAACGGCGCATACACTATCATAAACAAGACAGGCAACGACACGATAAACTACACGCTGCTAGTATCGTTCGCAGGGAGGGAGGTCAACGGCGGATACGTGCTGGGCCCGAAGCTGGTGCAGAGCAACGTCTTCAAGTTCACGTTCCTGTGCAATACGCTGGCGTGCGCTTACGACAACAGCAACGTCAGCCTGACCAGCGTCTTTGAGAACGGCGACACAAGGATATTCAAGATAAACTACCTTAAACAATGAGTGGAAACATGACGAAAGGTTCGGGTGCATCGCACTACAGCAGGTTCCTCGGCAAATTGGGTAGCGGACTGGCAAAGGAGCAGGTGACTTTGGTGCTGTCGCCGCATATCGACGATGCCTTCCTATCTGTAGGCTCGTTGATGGGGTCTGGAGTTCTGGGCAGGAACATAATAGGGGTAAACGTATTCACGCTTAGCGACAGCGCGGCTGATACCAGGACAAAGACAGATTTCTCGGTTGTCGCAAGGACAAGCAACACAAGGATTGAGGAAGAATTGCGCTTTGCGGAACACCTTTCCGCCAGAAAAATAAATTATATTCCTACATTCCTAGGGCTCAAGGATGCGGCGCTTGACTCGTATTACAGCCACATAGCTAGCAGCTCCATAAGATACCTTCCGGCAGAGGGGATAAGGAAGATGGCCAAGGCCATGCAGAGCGGCTACGTAGATAAAAGGATGAAAGAGTTGGGCTTAAAGCAGCTGATCGACTCGATAGTCATGTGCTTCAGGAATGTGAGCGTTGTGGCGCCGTTGGGCATAGGGGACCATATCGACCATGCGATGCTCAGGGCTTATGCCGACAGCCTTGACGACAAATTCAGGGTGGGCCTTTATGCCGACATTCCCTATGTCTATCACTACGGATTGAGCTCCTTCACTGATCTCAAGCTGGTTGCGCCTAGGGACTTCACCACCTACGACAGGAAGGGATTCAATGCTGCGGAGAAGAACAGGATGTTCAAGAGCATATACAGAAGCCAGTATGATTCCAGTGTGATGGAAGCATTCGAGGAGATATCAAAGAACGGTGGAGAGACTGTCTTCTGGAACAGATGATTGGCCAAACAATAAAGATTATTAATCTCTGTTTGATAAATGTTCTTATCAATTCAATGGGGGAAATTATGAAAATACTTATAACAGGAGGAGCCGGCCTTTTAGGTAGCCATCTTTGCGATAAATACATAAACGAGGGCAATACGGTAATATGCTTCGACAACTTCATGACAGGCAGCATGGAAAATGTGAATCACCTATTGCCGAATAAGAACTTCATGTTAGTAAACAGGGACATAAGGGACAACGAGATAGTTGAACAGGTATCAAAAGACGTTGATGTGATAATACATCTGGCAGCTCAAATCCATGTGGATAGGTCCGCAATAGAGCCTAGGTTGACCGTAGATATAAACGCAAACGGCACACAAAATATACTAGAGGCCGCAAGAAAATTCGAGATAAAAAAAGTAATAAACGCATCAACAAGCGAGGTATATGGAAGCGCACAGTACTCGCCAATGGATGAAAAACATCCCCTCAACGCGCCGCACGTTTATGGGGCGAGCAAGATAGCGGCCGAAAGGCTATGCAATGCTTACATCAAGACCTACGGCATGAACATAGCAGTGACAAGATGCTTCAACTTCTTCGGCCCTAGACAAAGGGATTTTGAATACGGGAGTGTAATACCCATCTTCATAAAGAGAGTGCTTAACGGCCAGGCGCCGCAAATATACGGGGACGGGAATCAGTTAAGAGATTACACTTACATAAAGGACGTAGTAGCCGCATATGATTTGATAATGAAGTATCAAGGGAGGTTGGATGAGCCGTTGAACTTCGGCACTGGAAAGGACATTAGAGTGAAGGATATAGCGAACATGGTTATAAATTTGGCGGGAGCAGATAAAAAAATGACCCCTGAACATATAAATGCAAGAACGGCAGAGGTCTCAAGATTGATAGCTGATTCGTCTAAACAAAAGGCAATCTTGGGATGGGAACCAAAATACACCTTCGAACAGGGGCTTGCGGAGTTTGTGGACTGGTACAAAAACTATAAGTACAACGGGCAGGCAAAACAGTTATGAGTATTTGGAGAGGACTGTCCCTTGCCGAATATTTTAGGTGTTTATCAACAGCCGCGGTGATTTGAATATCTGAAAATGCACATTCCAAAACGCTATTCCTTTATTATCAACCCCATTATTTACACAAGGCGCTCGCAGAGGAGCTGCACGCTGATTTTATGGCAGCACCGAAGATAACATCAAACTCTAATTCCTTTTTGAAGCAAATTGGATACGGGATAGAGACTCTGAGATTCGTAATGAAAATGCCTAAAGACTATGACATCTACCTTTGTGAGGGTACCTACATATTTCCGGCCCTTGCCAAAAAGCTGGGGCTCATTAAAGGCAAGATAATAAACATATCTGCGACTCCCATTTTCTATTGGATAAAAACAGGTGATATAACCGGTTTTAAAAAGAGCTTCGCAATGGATATGGCAAAGCAGGTCGATGGTTTTGTCTCAGGAAGCTATATGATAGATGGATTCATAAAAGAGCTCTTCCCTGAAGCAAAGACCATAGTTTCCTGCCCCTTTATACTTCCAGAACGAAGGGAACTATTGATCAAAAGAGGCAAAGAATTCCCAGCCCTCGATTCGAAAAGGATACTTATGGTAGGCACCTACGACCCTTATACGAAGGGAATAGACATACTGGTTGGCGCCTTCCGCAAATTAAGGAAGAGGGACAAAAGCATAAAACTGAATATCGTCGGGAATATGCCGGGCATTGAGAAATATTTGACAGATAGAGGAGGTATAAAATTATCAGGCAGCATAAGCGATGCCAAAGAACTCGTTGATATAATAAAAAACTCGGCAGTTTACGTGCATATGGGGAGGGGCGAAACATTCGGGATAAGCATCATTGAATCTATGCTTGGCGGTTTGCCATGCATAGTGTCCAATTACACAGGAACCAAAAGATACGTCGAAAAAGTAAATAGCAAGATGGTAGTACCATTGGACCCCGATAAACTGGCAGATGTCATTGACTGGTACTTCAAGCTTCCGATTAACCGCAAGAAGGAGCTATCCAGAAGGTCAATGGGGTATGTCATGGACTTTGAACGCAAAAAGATAATCGCGAAATTCCTTATAGATTATAAAAGATTGCTTAAGGAGCTTCAAAATAGCTAAGGCTCTTGGCGGCTTACCCGCATATAGTGCAAAATATAAAGATAACTAAGTGAATATGTATAGCGTGTGAAATTATGTCTTCAAAATTTTTGGAGGTTCCGACTTACGTGAAGAATTGGTACGAGGTACCGTTGATCGCTGTAGGGATCAAAAAGGAATTGGTTTTATACGGAAGGGACGGCTCGTCATACAAGGTAAGGGACTGGGAGGGCTGCAAATCTGGGCTGTCGGCTTGCATAGACATGCAGCTTATAAACAGGAATGGAAACATCCTTCAGGTTGGGAAAGATGAGCTGAACTTTATTTATAATGACAGGAAGATAAAATTTTATTTCAACAGCGAGAAGACGAAAATCTCGACGATACGCCTGATAAAGGACATATTCATGGAGGAGGAATATTCCTGGTTGAGAGTCAAGGACAAGGTCGTAGTTGACATAGGGGCGAACGTTGCCGACACGCCGATATATTTTGCGGCAAACGGCGCAAAGCATGTCTACGGCTATGAGGTATACCCATATTCATACGATGTTGCCAAGAGGAACATACGGCTCAACAGGCTGGAGAGCAGGATAACATTCCTGAATCAGGGATTGGGAAGCAAAAGAGAATTCCTCAACATACCAACCGATTACGAGAGCGATTCCGGTACTATAATCAGAAAGTTCAATAAGGGCAAACGCGTTGAGATAGTCGACCTTGCCTCTGTGATAAAGAGCTACAGGCTGCAAGATGCGATACTGAAGGTCGACTGCCAGGGCTGCGAATACGACATAATACTGAATTCTTCCGATTCGGACCTCAGGAAGTTCTCGCAGATACAGATAGAATACCACTACGGCCATAGCAATCTGGAGAAAAGGCTCAGTAATGCAGGATTTGAGGTCCACCACAAGCAGGTATCCAGGATGTACTATCCAAACCGCACTACAAGAAAATACGTTGTCAGCGGACTGATATATGCGCAGAGGATGGGCAGCAAGGACAAAGATCGCTAGTGTTTGTATGGATAAACTCTCAGTCTTGATATTCTCAAAGGACTACGTAAACAACACGCTCAACCTGGTAAAGGATGTCCATGGGATTGCGGACGAGATAATCCTGATGGATGCGAGCGGCGCACGGGAGACGGCCGAATTAAAGAGGGGAAAGGACAGCATGAAATTGAGCAAACTTAGAATTTTCCATGCTCCTCCGATAGGATATCCCGACCCGCTCCGGATGTACGGATTGAAGAAATGCACGGGCAAATGGATCCTTTACATCGATACCGACGAGAGGATATCCGACGACATGAAAAAGGACATAGGAGCGATCATAGCGAACAGGGAATTCAATGCATATGCGATAAAAAGGTATGAGGAGGTAAAGAATCCCGACTCGCTCCCGTTCTTCGCAACTTGGCAGATAAGGCTATTTCGGAAGGATTCCGTGACTTTCACCGGCTTGCCGCATGAGCAGGCCAGCATCAGGGGGAATCTCGGAAGGCTTGATGGGAATAAATACTTCATGATGCACCTTTCCGCGCTCATGAGCAGGAAGACCCAGCTCGATTACAACGAGATAGAGAAATTCGAGCGCCTCACCTATGGTATGTACAACCAGAAGGTTCTCGGATACCTATCCAAACTCTTCCTGCATGAAGACAGGAATCCAAGCAAGACCATGTCCGGGAAGATGGTGCTTGCGCTAGTAAAAGGATACCAGAGGATAACTTTCAAGAAAGAGGCACAGGAGCTCACCAACTTCGATTATTTCTTCTATTATGCTACACTCGACCTTGTTTACTATACAATAGAGCGCAACCTTTCCGGACTATTGAATATAGTCCCGAAGGAGAGGGCGCACGTCAGGCAGATAAACAAATGGCAAAACGATCCTGACGGGAGTGATGTATTAGAAATCTCAAAGATACTCAATAAAATAGGCATAACCGAGTTCCTGCACCTTGACAGAGAAGAAGTAATCAAAAGGATAAATAAAAGGAAGGAAATAGGCGCAAAACTGCTGCTTGCGCTTATAAAAGAACGGTACAGAGAGACTGCCAGTAAAGATTAATTGTACCCAAGGTCCCTGAGCGTCTTCATCGCCCTTTCTCTTGCGACCCCCCTTCCTGCACGCTCATGCATCGTAGGGCTTGCATTGGGACTGGTATCTAATGTCGATCCCAAACTCGTGTATCCCTTGTCGTAGATCGGGTGATGGGGCAGGTTAAATCTTGTTAGGTAATCCTTTACATCCTCCCTTTTCCAGAATAGTATCGGATGCACCCTCATATGCTGCGGGACCAAGTTCGGCCTTGGGGAGAAGATTGATTCTTTCGCTCGCTCTTCGTGCTCAACTGCCCGTATGCCGCCCAAGAATGCATCCAGATTGAGCAGTTTGACTCCTGCAAGAAGCGGCTCTATCTTGTTGGCTTTGTTAAATGCCAGTGTAAATTCGGTAGTTCCCATTCCGTATTTCTTCTCGAATTCTTCTTTTCTGTTCGGATATGTCCTTACTACCGTAAGGCTTGTTAATCCCCATTCCTCTCGGATCTTGTTAACAAATGCAGCAGTTTCATCGAATTCGTAGCAAGTATCTACCATAAGCACAGGTATATCGTGTTTTACCTGCAATACCTGATGCAGCATGCAGAGCGAGTCCGATCCACCTGAGAAACCTACCCCCGGGTTCCTGTAATTTTTCATCGTCTCTTCAAGTATTTCCTTCGTCTTCTTTATCTTGTCGTCTAAAGACAAATCCAAGAGCTTTCTTATCTCAGGTTTCATTAATTCGACACAGCGTTGTGTTCTATCCGAACCAAACTCCTCTTCACTCGGCTTTTCGTTTTGTGCCATAATACCACTACATAACATATTGTTTAATTAAACAACATTATAAGACATGACAAGATATTTATACCTTTCGCTTAAAGGAACCCGTTTTAGGAAGCCGGCACGTTCAGATCTTGTAGCCGGCCGCGCGCAGCTTTTCTACCACAGTATTGGAACCTCGCCCTTCCTTCTTTGTTGCGCTGTCGAAGATCGTCTCCCTTAAGATGTAAGTCGCATAATCGGATACCGATGAAAAACTTGTATTTGCTATCTGTTTTTCCAGCTTTTCGAAGAGTGCAGTAGGTATCGTTATGGTTGTGTATTTTCTCCTTTCGCTATTATTTGTTTTTTTCATTTTTTCACCAGACAAGATACAATTGCTTATAATGTAATAACATTATTGAACATTATCACATTTATATGTTGCCTTAATTCACGCCAAAATACTTTAGCACTATGTGGTAGATGTCGCTGATTTGTATCTCTTCGGATATCGGTTGCGTGTTATAGAATTTGGCGCCGATTATTCCTTCCTTCGTGTGTTCTCCCCTTCTGCTCATGCTCGTGGGTACGATGCATTTATCTTTAAGATACCCTCCGAAGTCATTGGTGTAACCCTTCTTGAGCTCAAAGACCACATCAGGTGCTATTAGCGTCTTGCTGTCTGAATAATAATCTGAGCCCTTGTAGACCCCATCCATGAATTGCTCTTTGGAGAGCCTCTCGCTTATTTCTTTTATTATTCCGTCCTTTTCGCCTTCTTTTATTCCAGGACTTGAGAATCTTGAGTCGTTTATCCATATCATGCCCATTCCTCCCGATGTTATTGTGCAGAACGCTTTTGTATTCGGCATGTCGAAATCGGATTCCTTTATCTTTATGTAATTGCCTGCCGCCTCATACTCCTCAGAAGCCTCGATGAATCCCTCCCCTATTTTTTTCAGTGATTTCGGCAGCTTTGAATAGACGATCCTTCTCATTGGGTTTTCTACTATCGAATCGATTATCTTCCCCTTTATTTTACTTACTACCGTGTCGCTATGCACGGTTATTTGGCGCTTGTATACCTCGTCCTTAAATTTAAGGTATCCGTTATTTACCAGCCATGAATTTGACAGGAATTTGTATTGGGTGGGCGATGCACCATGATCGGAAAGCAGCAACAGCACAGCCTCCTCGTTTTTTTCTTTTATTCTTTTGTCAAGATAAACTAGGAAATCGGATATTCCTTTGTAGACCGGCGTGACCAGGTCTTTCCAGTTGCCCAGGGTCAGCGTGTAATGCAATAATCGGTCTGTTTCACTAAAGCACACAAATACTAGGTCGTAGTTATTTGAGTCTATCAAATGCTCTGACACCGCGGCCCTCTTTTTAGTTGCTTCGGCATACTGTGCCATTCCATTTTCCACTGATAGCTTGCCGGTGTTCATCGCATTGCCTATGTCCGGTTCCGCAGTGAAGTCGTACTGCTTGCATACTTCCTCTATCGCTTTGGAGCTGAAGTCCGGCGGCAATGGGAATCCCGTTACCATATCCACATTTGAGAGCCTGCTTGTCTCCAATACCATTACAGGGTTCATTACAAGGCACTTATAACCAGCTTGCGCGAGTTTGTCCCAGAACGGCGGGTATTTTTCCGCATCATAATCAATTAGGTTTTTTTCGTAATTCCTGTTTATGCTTGTGAAGTCTATTATTTCGTGTTCCATCGGTTTTAGTCCGGAGTATATCGTTGCCCATGCCGGGTTGCTTATCGGAGGTACTGTTGATTCCATCATTTTGGTAGGTATCAGCTTGAATCCGTCCATTCCCTCTGCTTTGCACAGCTCCTGCAACAGCCATGGGGGCGTTGAATCGGTACCAACTATGTAAAATTTTTTATTGCTCATCTGCTTCCCTTGTATCGTATTTACTTTATAGCCTTTTAGCGTTGATGAAGCCAAGCACCATGAAGCTCCTTGTTGTGAAGTTGTATTTTTTCCCGGGTCTTGTTCTCTTTACGCTGAACCCTATCTCCTTCAGACGCTCCTCAAGATTTTTGTACCCGTAGTGGTACTCGATCTGTATTTCGGAGAAGCACCGGAGTATGTTTGCATCCGTTTTGAATATTATGTCATACTCGCAACCCTCGCAATCTATTTTCAGCGAGGCGTTTTTGAGATTGTACTGCTTAACTACGCTCTCGAGACTGATTATCTCTACCTGCTTCCCCGATTTTTTTCTGTTTGACACCTTTATGCTTGTGAAGTTCGTGGATTTCTTGTCTATCGCGGTCTTGCTGCTTTCTCCGCCGCATCCTGCATTGATCATGGTTATTTTGTTTTCCAGCCTGTTTGATTTAATGTTTTTTACGCCAAGATTGTAGAAATACGGATACGGTTCAAACGCGTAGACATGCTTTGCACCGTTGGCCATGTAGCAGATTGCGGTGTCTGCCACATACGCACCTATGTCGACCACATCCCTACCCTTTACCTTGAATATGACGCTTTGCTCTTTTATGAATTCGTCCCCGATCATTCCGAGCGTTTCCGCAAGCCTATGCCCCGAGTCGTAATAAAACGTAATATTTCTGCCTTTGTACCTGAATCGTAGATAACCGCCGTCTCCGTTTTCCTTTAGCTTAGTAATCCTTACGTTGTCTAAATCTATTTCAGTTGCATTGCTAAGTTTTGATACCAAGGACCTGTTCTTCAGTATGTTCCTTATGTCTGTGAATTGTGTTATCGGCAACCTCAGATTTGCCATCACATCGTCTGAGATAGTTACATTCTTTGGCATATCTAAAACTTTTCTGATGACATATAAAATACTTTGTTATTGGACAAACTTATAAGTTTTTGCATCGTATTCTTGGTTATGCAGAGCCTGATCAGTTTCATCATTTCACTGATAGTAGATACCTCTTTCTCATGGGTCAGGATGCTTGTTGCGCTTTTCTTCTCGATAATCATAAGCCTGTTCGTTGGCATATATGCTGCGACAAACAGGACCGCGGAAAAGATAATAGTACCGATATTGGATATATTCCAGACGCTCCCGATACTTGCCTTTTTCCCATTTGTCATATTCATAATAGTTGCCACATTGCCAGGCTACATTGGCATAAATGCGGCAGTGATATTCCTTATAATAACAAGCATGATCTGGAACATAACTTTTGGAGTCTACGAATCGGTCAAGACAATACCAGAGGAATTCTTTGAGGTAGGGAAAATATTCAACCTCAAGCCTTTTGAGAGGCTGAGCAAGATACTCATACCTGCGAGCATGCCGAGGGTTGTGGAGCAGGCGACCCTTTCTTGGGCCATAGGGCTGTTCTATCTTGTAACAAGCGAGATATTCTCAACAGGGAACGCGGCATATACTGTAAAATACGGGATAGGGGTTGCGCTTACGAATCTTGCCTTCTCTGGAAACCTGTTCGAATACTTTGTTGGTATAGGCGTTTTCGTGTGCTTTGTAATCGCCACCAGGCTCCTCCTCTTCAACTATCTGCAAAAGAGGTTCACAAGGCACACGGTGCAAGAAAGGCGCAACATGGATGAGGCAAACAAGTCAGACATAAGCAAGGCATTGAGGATAGTGAACCCGTTCAGCGCAGTCAGACTCGACATAATACAGAAAAACGTTATAAACATAAGGAACAGGTTTGTAAAACCCATAATAGTGCTCAACAGGAAGACGCCGAAAAAGGCGGTTGTGCAGAAACAAAAACGCAATTGGTCAGATTACAAGCATCTTTTCTATGTTGCGGTCGTGCTGTTGGCGATTTATTTTCTGTATGGCTATCGGGCCTATGCGATGCAGTTTGCAGGCTATGAATATACGGTCATTATCTCGCTCTTAGCAACTCTTGCAAGGATATGGCTGGCTTTCGGAGTGATATTTGCCATCGCGCTTCCGGTTGGGATATACCTTGTATTCATATCCAAGAGGAGCAGCTCCTACCTGCTTCTATTCCAAATAATCGCATCAATACCTGCAACGATACTGCTTCCCATCATCGCGATTTACCTGAAGAACGCACCGTTCCACAACGAGCTTGTGGCGTTCATTGTCTTCTTCCTCAGCGGGATCTGGTACGTGATATTCAGCATAGTATCCAACAAAAACACGATAGCAAACTCCGTGTACGAGGTAAAAAAGATATTCGGAGTCAGGGGCAAGCTGGCATGGAAGGACATATACATTAAGGCGATACTTCCGGGAGTAATAACAGGAGCTATAACCGGGATCGCAGCCGAATGGAACGCAAGCATAGTTGCTGAAAGGTTCACCACAAACGCCATCGGAAACGGAAATGTGATAACATCCGTGAACGTGGGTCTTGGAAAACTGCTAGATGTCTCACTTGCGAACGGAAATCTCGCGCTGATGGTATTAGGATTAATAAATCTAACAATTGTTATAATACTTATAAACAAATTGGTCTGGAAGAGGATTTACAAGAAGGTTCTTTCGCCGTACAAATGATCATATGGACATAATAAAAGTGCAAAAGATTACTTACGCGTTGGACAAGATAGAGATAATGAACGATATCTCCTTCTCCGCAAAGAAGAACGAGTTCATATCCATAATAGGGCCTTCGGGATGCGGCAAAAGCACCCTGCTCAGGATAATAATCGGCATACTCGCACCTACAAACGGCAAGGTGTTCTACATGAACAAGGAGGTGACAGAGCCTAGGAAGGAGATATCCTTCGTTTTCCAGGACTTCGGGCTACTTCCGTGGCTTACCAACATTGAGAACGTGAAGCTCGGACTCTCATATTTCGATATAAGCGATGAACAGAAGGAGAAGACGGCAAAAGAGCTGCTTACGAAGTTCGGGCTGGACGGATTTGAGTATTCCTATCCCAATGTGCTGAGCGGAGGAATGAGGCAGCGCGTAGGTCTTGCTAGGGCTGTAGCATCAGAGCCGTATGTGCTGCTCATGGACGAGCCTTTCAGCGCGCTCGATGAGCTCACAGCGAACACTCTCAGGTCCGATATACTCAACATGCTCAAGAGCACCGACATACCTGTAAGCTCTGTCATACTTGTAACACATAATGTAGAGGAGGCGGTTGAGCTTTCAAACAAGATAGTCATATTATCAAACAAGCCATCGCACGTCAAGGAGATAGTGGAAGTATATCTGGATTATCCAAGAGACAGGAGGAGCAAGAAGTTCGCCAAACTGGTAGACCACATATACAAGGTGCTTACGGGCTGAAGATTACAGAGACCACATGTCAGAGTCGTTGTTGTATGTAAGCAGCTTGTTTCCAACTCCCCATTTCAGCAGCAGGTTCTTCAGGAGCTCGGTGTTCGTTATCTCGTCGCTGTTGTAGAGTATTCCCTTCTTGTAGAGCGCCCTTGCGAGGTCCTGCGTGCTCAGTTCTTTCTCTTTCTTTATCACCATCATCGCCGTCTTGAACGGCTCCACCTTGTTGAGGGCCTTTGCAAATACCTGCCTTGTGTTGTGCGTAGCCAGGTTCTTCCCGGATTTTGTCAGTTTCACCGCGCCCTGGTCAACTGTACAGAGCCTGAGCAGCACGCACGTATCTATCAGCGGGAAAAGGTCGTCTATCTCGTCGTTCGTCTCCTCTGCCAGCTTTGATACGTCTATGGTGTTGTTGTTGTCCTTTATTATCTCTACAATGCCCCTTATCTGACTAACTCCGGTATCCAAAGGAAACAGCTTCATGGAATCGAATACTACTGTTCTGATAACTCTTTTAAGCTTTATTATGGTATATACTCTGAGTGTTCTGATGGGCCTACCAGACTACAAGTCGCAGAGTGCCATAGAGTTCCTGGCCACGCACACGTGGTCGTTAATAGTAATCATGATAGTTTTAGCTGGCCTTTTCTGGCTTGGAATATTCGGAGGCCAGTCGCTCAATCCAAGAGGCCCTCCGGGAGAATGCGCAGTCTACAGGCCCAACGGCCAGGGAACTATCACAGATATCAACCTTGCCGGCATATGCAACAACCAGCTTCCTAAATTCGTCAGCCATTTCGGCTATCCCGGGCCGTTCCAGAATTTCGGAAGCTCGAACGTATCTGTCTCGTTTATCAAATTCATGCCGACGATTACGAACAACAACGGCAAGCAGATTACCATAAGCGCCTGGATCCTGGCAAGGGCGCAGGAGAACACCGAGACCGCCTTTGCATACGGCAATTTCACAAACCCTAGTGCACCATATAATGGGATATACCTTAACATAAACGAGAGCCCATTCTGCAACAACGGCATGTTCGTGGTTGTGTACGCCAATTCCGTTTGCATGTACAGCACAGGGAAGATACCTACTGATAAATGGCTGTTTGTCGCAATCGAGTACAACGGCACCAACCTATTGGGCTACACAGTCATATCGGCAGGAAATGTCCTGTCAGTGAATACCCCGGTAACCGGGTTCACTATCCCGCCGCACGGCTCGCTCTTAATAGCCACTCCTTGGAACGGGCTGCTCACAAATATACAGCTGTACAACGCATCCCTGTCCAAGAATTCGGTACTCCAACTTTACGGGGAGGGATTGGGAGGGGACCCCGTCAACCTCAAGAACCTGGTCGGGTGGTGGCCGCTGAACGGCAACCCGAACGACTACAGCGGTAATGGAAACGATGGCATACCGTACAACAGCGCCTTCTTCTCGGGCACTTGGGATGACAACTATACGCCTCCCTGATAATAAGTGTGCTATTTCTTCTTTTTTATAAGCGTGTAGGTTACGGAATATATTGACTTATTCCTCTTCATTATATGGAATATGTCGCTGGCTTTTTTAGCATCAGTGCTTATGCTCAACACGTCTATGCAGGTACCGGAATCGTGCTGGTGCAGCTCCGTCTTTATTGCATCCTCAAACCTGTGAAGGATGTCTGAGACGTTGTTCTTCTCAGATTCCGCATATGTCAACACGAAAATGATGTCTACTTTGCCTTTGAGTGAGTCGATTGCCTCGTATTCTTTTACCATTCCCAATATGGCGCTCCTGAGCATTTTCGACCTGCTCTTGAAACCCAGCTGCTTTTGGATCTGGGTCAGCCTCTTGAGGGTCTCGCCATCTATAGAAATGCTCAATATCTCCATTGTATCTTGACCTCATCTTTGTCTGAAAAGCCTAATAACCGACTGATTGAATTATAATATTAATAACAATTAACATAAGGTTTATTAATACATAGTTAATAACTTATATCTAAATAGTTATTAAGATGATAGTATGAAAAAAGATAATAGTTACGGTTTAATCGGACTTGCGGCAATCGCGATAATCATAATAGTAGTTGTCGGTTTCTTTGTGTATAATAATAACGGCCAAAAGACCCCACAAATAAACTCTACGTCCTTATCAAACTCAACTTCAGTGATACAAGTAGTGGCTGCTGAAAACTTTTGGGGAAGTTTAATGCAACAGCTTGGGGGAACGCATGTCAATGTAACAAGCATACTTACGGACCCGAACGCCGATCCTCATGAATATGAAAGCAGCGCTTCCGATGCTAGAGCGATATCAAACGCAAAAATTGTAATTTTAAACGGAGTAGGGTATGATGACTGGGCATTGAAACTGATATCGGCAAACAACAACCAAAACCAAACAGTACTGAACGTGGGAGCGCTTCTAGGGAAAGCCAACGGCACAAATCCACACTTTTGGTATGACCCAACTTATGTAAATGAAACGGTAAAACAGATGTATCTGGACCTTGTCAAGTTAGACCCAGCTGATGCGAGTTATTACAAACAACGATATGCTGCCCTAAATGCCTCGCTTGCACAGGTTGACGGTCGAATGGCAGAGATAAAGCAGCAATTTGGTGGAACAAAAGTAGCCTCCACTGAGAGCATTTTCGTCTATCTTGCGAATGCTACCAACCTTGATTTGATTTCACCACCGGCATTTATGGATGCGGTGGCTGAGGGTGTTGATCCACCAGCCCAAAGTGTTTCCCAATTCGAGAACCAGCTTGAAAGTGGCAATGTGAGCGTATTGGTTTACAATGAACAGACTGTAAGCCCTCTTACTCAGCAGATAAAGCAGATAGCCACCCAACACAACGTAACGATAGTGGGAGTAACAGAGACCATCCAGCCACCAGATGTCACCTTCCAGGTCTGGATGAATGCGGAATTGCTGCAGTTACAGAATGCACTCAATGCAAATACGCTAGGACGTTGATGGAGATGAGCATACAACCAGTAGTTATTGCAGAAGACCTCACAGTTGGTTACGACAAGGAACCAATATGGAGGAATGCAAATTTTAGGGTTAACCGTGGTGAATTTGTTGCAGTCATCGGCCCTAATGGGGCAGGCAAAACAACCATGTTTCGTTTGCTTCTCGGCTTGCAACAACCAATTAGCGGAACGATAAAGGTATTCAATGACAGGCCAAAGCGCGGTAACTCCAAAATCGGATACATACCGCAACGCCACACTATAGACAACGAAACAAACATTGAGTGTATAGAATTTGTGCGGCTTGCTTTTTCTGGTAATAAGTGGGGATTTAGTCTCTCATCGCACAAGGAGAAAAAAATCGCTTTGGATACCCTAGCCGCAGTTGGGGCGACAGAATTGGCAAACAAATCGCTTGGTTCATTGTCTGGCGGTGAACTGCAAAGGATATTCTTGGCTGAAGCCTTGGTCAGCAATCCGGAGATGCTTTTGCTCGATGAGCCTTTGTCCAACCTTGATATTAAAAGGATAAAGGACCTAGTCGGGTTGATGAACTCGGTTGTAAAATCCCGCAATGTGACTGCATTTCTGGTGGCTCACGATATCAATCCCCTCATACAATTTCTTGATAAAGTTATATACATAGCCAACGGCAAGGTTGCAACCGGCACTCCAAAGGAAGTATTAACATCAAAACGTTTGACTGCGCTGTATGGGACCAGAGTCGAAGTCCTACGAGATTCAAGGGGTAATATTGTGGTTTCAGGAGCAGAAGATTATCACGGTGACTAAGATATGTTTGTACCATTCAGCATTAATTTGCTTACGGATCTCCAAGAGATTTTCAAATACCAGTTCATGCAGCATGCGTTTGAGGCTGGCACGGTTGTAGCAATAGTGGCGGGCATAATAGGATATCTTGTAATACTGCGCCGTTCATCATTCGCTGCGCATGCACTTTCGGAGATAGGCTTTGCCGGGGCAGCAGGTACGGTGCTCCTTGGGGTTAATCCGGTTTTCGGCCTTTTGGGATTCACAACGGTCAGCGGTGTCGGGATTGCGGTACTTGGTAAACGTGCCTCTCACCGTGATGTTGAGATAGGTTCGGTACTTGCATTTGCTTTGGGTCTGGGAATATTGTTCGTCAGTTTGTACACAGGCTTTGCCACCGAAGCTTACTCTATCCTGTTTGGAGAGATACTGGGCATCAGCACGATGGGCGTCCTTATAACACTGGCAGTTAGCTTGGTAATCCTGGCTGTTTCTGCTGTTGTATACCGGCCGCTCCTGTTTGCTTCGCTCGATGAGGAAGTCGCAGAGGCAAAGGGCATGAGGGTTGGCTTGCTCGGTATTATTTTTATGATTTTGATGGCGGCCGCAGTATCGATTTCTATTCAGGTGGTGGGGGTGCTCCTTATTTTCGCATTGATGGTTACGCCAGCTGCGACCGCGGTTAGGTTGGCAAAGAAACCACTATACGCGATAATAATCTCGGTACTAATTGCCCTGTTTGCTACGTGGATAGGCCTTTTCGTATCGTTTTACGAACCTTACCCGGTAAGTTTCTTTGTAACGAGCATGGTATTCATTTCATACCTGTTCGTTAGGTTTGTCCATAGGACATAATTTAATTAGTTTTGTTTCTCTGTACCTGAAGTTGAAACCCTGCCGCCTTTCCATTGGCCCTCATATGCTCTATGCATATCGCCAATTACTTGCATAAATACGATATTGACTATTCGGGCGCCGAGTTCCAATTCGAATTTGGATTTTCCCATATTCGCAAGGGCAAAGGTAAGCTCGCCGGAGTAACCAGGGTCTGTCTTCGTGCCCATGAAGTGTATTGCGCTCCTGTGCAAGGTGCTTCTGGCATAGATATGGATCATTATTAAGGTGGGCTCTTTGCCCTCTTCTACGACTACCTTTTCAGATGGAAGATTGACTTTTTCTATCGTCTTGACAATTACAAAGTCGCCGGGCTGCAGTACAAATTTTTTGTCACCATTTTTGATATCGGCAACTTTTTTGATGTCCGGAGTCCTTCTTTCTTCTATACCTAAATAACCTGATCCGCTCATGCTGTATATCTCGCCTACTCTGATGTCGAATCCCACGCCTTCGGGTTGTTTCGATTCCCTTTCTGATAGGTTTTCTATGAGATTATATTTCTGGTTCAATTCGAGGATCTTCTTGGGGGATATTATCATTATATCACGATTTATTACCAGGGAACCTTCTTAAGATTAAGTTTGTACGCGCCCCTATTTGTAAGCACGTGGGCCGCACCTGTGAGTATGATGAGGAATATTATACCGTATAAATTCGGCAGATTCCCTAGTGGAAAAGCAAACAGCAGGGCAAAAACGAAGAATCCGTACTGGTCCATTATTGGGAAACCCGCACCGTGTTTGTAATTCAGCCTTCTTTTTATGAAGCTTCCCAGAAGGTCGCCAAAGTTAGCGCCTATAGTCAACAGTATTGCAATTAGGAGCATGTAATGTAGGAATGGATATTCTATCAGTCCAACTATCACGCCAGCAATTAGACTCGCTGCCGTGCCCCTTACTGTCTTATTGTCTCCGAATATTCTCTTGCCGCCTATCTTCTTTTTGAAATCAAGGGGCGTCTTGCCGCCTCCAAAGAGTATCGGGGCGCCATTTGCGGCATAAGCGGAAAAAATGTACACTATAGGATAAATTATTATGCCGTATATCAAGTTCAATAGACCACTATTGTACAATCGCCTTTATTCTTCTTACTCCCGCGCCAACAGCTTCTTGACTTGTTATCTTGAAGCTTCCAAGTTCCTTCGTATTCTTCACGTGCGGGCCGCCACATATTTCCCTTGAGTAAACCTTGTTGCCTTTTGCGACAGTGTATACCTTTACTGTCTTTTCGTATCTTTCCCCAAATTCGCCCTGTGCACCCAGCTTTTTGGCTTCATCAACGCCCATCATTTCGAAGGACACATCTGCGCCTGCCTTTATCACATTGTTGACCCAGTCCTCTACTTTCTTTATTTGCTCGTCACTGAGTTTGCTGCCCCAGTTGAAATCAAATCTTAGCCTTGTCTGGGTTATATTGGATCCCATCTGATGTATAGATGGATCGACAACTTGCCTCAAGGCTTCGTTGAGAAGGTGTGTTGAAGTATGCAGCTTTGTGGTTTCTTCGCTATGGTCAGCCAATCCTCCCTTGAATTTCTGCTCGGCCCCTTTGCGGGAAAGATCCTGATGCAGCTTCATGAGTTCATTGAAACCTTTCTGGTCTACAGTGAAACCTTTTTCCTTGCACATCTCTACCGTTATTTCCAATGGGAAGCCAAAGCTCTGGAACAGATCGAATGCACTTTTTGCATCAAGGACTTTCTGGTGCGATTCTTCAAGGCTTTTCAGCTTTTTCTCCAGGTGTCTTGTGCCGTTCTCCAATGCCTCGGAAAATCTCATTTCCTCTTTTTCTAATTCGTCGAAGATTTTGTTCTTATTCCTTATCAGCTCCGGATAAGAATCGCTCATTACTTCAATCGCGACTTTTGCAACATCATTGCAGAAGCTACCTTCAATCCCAAGCAACCTTGCATGCCTTATGCTTCTTCTTATAAAACGCCTAAGCACATAGCCGCGATCAACATTGCTTGGAACAACGCCCTTTCCTTCGCCAAGAATCATTACCGCTGCGCGCATGTGGTCTGTTATTATGCGTGCATTGCGGTTATCCCTGTCTATTTTTGATTTTGACATTGATAGTACCTTTTCAAGGATTGGTGAGAGGGTGTCACATTCATAGACATTTGAAAAGCCATTGAGCACTGCAACAGTTCTCTCTAAACCCATTCCTGTGTCTATATTCTTTTGTGTAAGATTTTCGAAAGTACCTTCTTTATTTTTGTCGTATTGCATGATGACATCATTCCATATTTCGCAGAATATGCCTTCGCTGCACAGTTTGCTGAACTCTTTGGTGCTTTTTTCCTGAATGTCCTTTACGTGATAGAACATCTCTGTATCAGGACCGCATGGACCAGTTTCTCCTGCAGGCCCCCACCAGTTGTCTGTTTTCGGTAGGAAATGTATCCTGTTCTTCTCAACTCCCAGCTTCGCCCATGCACGTGCAGATTCTTCATCTTTAGGGGCATCTTTATCGCCCTCAAAACAGCTAACGCTGAACCGGTTTAGGGGTATCGCAAGAATCTTTGTGAGGAATTCGAAGCTCATTGCTATTGCCTCGTCCTTGAAGTAATCGCCAAGTGACCAGTTCCCAAGCATCTCGAAGAAGCTGTTGTGCCATGCATCTCCTACTTCGTCTATATCCACAGTACGCACGCATTTCTGCACACAGCAAAGGCGTTTGCCAGATGGGTGGGGCTCGCCCAGCAGGTATGGTACAAGAGGGTGCATGCCTGCCGTTGTGAATAGAACACTTGCATCGTTTTCAGGTATAAGCAATGCGCTAGGTATAGTCTTATGGCCTTTGCTTTCGAAAAACTTCAGATATTTGCTTTTCAGATCCTTACTTGTAATCATAAAAACACGCTTTGTTATAGTGCCTTTTGATTCCACCATACCTTGCACTCCTTGCCAAAGAAGACGCAGAATCTACATTTCCAGCTCTCATTCTCAGGAACCGGCATGGCCTTCCTTTCTCCATTCCAGTATTTTAATATGTATTTTACTATTTCATCCATTTCCTCTGACTTATAATGAACTTTATGCAGTTTTATCTCTTTTCCTGTGAACTGGTCGATATATCTTATGTAAAGATCATCACTTATCTTATCCATCGACCTTAGGTTTTCAAACAGGACCTTTGCCACAGAGCTTATGCTCTGCATCTGCTTTTCAACCTTTATGGCGTCAAGCTGCCGCTTGAATTCATCGGTAAGCAGCATCGTGCTTGCCTTGTATGAAACCTCAAAGTTCTGGTAGCCATAACTGCCGCTTCTTAGGTCCTCAAGCATCTTTTTGTAGACCATTACTTGTATCTTGTGGATCAGTTGTTGTGCATCTGAAGGAACATTGCTGTTTGCCCTTGTTTTGTCTTCAGATACTATGATCTCGTTGCCATCATGCTCCAGCTTGTCTATCTTTCCAACCACCTTATATCCGCCAAGAGATCCATATACCTGGATCTCCCTTGTGCGCTTGTTGTTCTTGAGTGCCTTCATTCCCTCAAGGCTTGTGTATAGGTTCTTGTAGAGCGCATCGGGATAACTCTTTGGCTGCAGTATTATCGGTACGTTAGTCTCTTCCTCCAGCTCGGCGTGTATCTCCTTGCCACCCTTCATCGCCTTTGTTATCTTCTGCCCATACCTGTAGTTGTTCTCCATCTGCAGCTCGCACCAGTACTGTGATGCGATGTCGGACACGCTTATTCCGTTCTTGTGCAAATCACTTAGTACGCTCAATCCTTACACCTGCATTCTCTTTTTCTAACGGGAAAATAAATCAGCCCGCCTACTTGTCTTCATAGCTAATTAGCTCAGCGATTACCTCAATCATCACTGCTAGGTATTCGTATAACGCTTATAAATATCTGCTTTCAAGGAGAAGCCTATCTTTTCATTCGCCTCATTGAGTATTTGTATATCACATAGAGCAGTATTGCAAATACCCCAATAGATGCGAGCACTATTACCGCGCTGTTAACAGATAGGAGATAGAAGCCGAATGCCATAAGTACTACGTCCCATATGATTATCCCTATGGTGCTGTATAGAAGGAACTTCTTGAGCGGCATCTTTGCAAATCCGGCAGGGAAGTTTATGAATGTCCTTGCAATCGGCACCAGCCTTGTGAGGAATATTGCGGCAAACCCGTTCTTCTCGAACCATTGGTCAAAGGCCTCTATCGACTCCTTCTTAATGTGGAAGAACTTCAGGTTCCTGTAAACTACCTCCTTGCCGATAAAGTATCCTATAAAGTAATCGATAAGGGAACCAACTATGCTCCCTACTACCCCCGCAAGTAGAGCAATCCAGAAGTTTAGTAATCCCTTTGCGGCAAATAACCCCGCAAGAGGCAGCACGACCTCGCTTGGAACTGGTAGTGAGGAACTTTCCATCGCCATCAAAACGAATATTGCGGCATAGCCGTAGGTTGTTATGAATGCGGTTATTGCCTTGTATGAATTGAATATGAGGGAGCTTATGAAGCTGATTATTGTGAGTGTAAACATCGTATCGCTTTTTTCAATTGGTTTTATTAAGATTGGTTGCAAAGCAATTTAAGTATTAGGTGGGGATGTGGGTGCGCTAAAGAACCTCAAGGCTGCAGATCCTGAGGTCTTCAAGGCAATAAAGAACGAGCTTAAGAGACAGCGCAACTCTCTTGAGATGATACCTTCAGAGAATTTTGCGAGCATTAACGTAATCAACACGCTGGGTACTGTTCTTAACAATAAATATTCCGAGGGATATCCAAAAAAGAGATATTACGGCGGTAACGAATTCATCGATCAGCTGGAGAGCATAGCAATTGAGCGTGCAAAGGGCCTATTCAAAGTGCCACATGCCAATGTGCAGCCCTATTCGGGCTCACCGGCCAACTTTGAGGTTTATGCTGCAGTCTGCAAACCTGGAGATACGATAATGGGGCTCAACCTTACTGATGGGGGTCATCTTACCCATGGATGGAAAACAAGTGTAACAGGAGAATTCTTCAAAAGCGTGCCATATCACGTAAAAGCTGATGGCTACATAGACATAGACGAGGCTAGAAAGCTTGCCATGGAAAACAGGCCCAAACTCATCTGGATAGGTGCTACAGCTTACACAAGGGAATTGCCTTTTGAGGAATTTTCCAAGATCGCTGATGAATGCGGGGCTTACCTGACCGCAGACATATCCCATGTTGCCGGGTTGGTGGTTGGAAAGGTACACAAAAGCCCCGTTGATTACGTGCATATAATGACAACTACTACACACAAGACGCTTAGAGGGCCGAGAGGCGCAATAATAATGGTGACCGAAAGAGGCCTCAAGAAAGATCCTGAACTTGCGGATAAGATAGATAAGACAGTGTTCCCGGGACTTCAGGGCGGACCGCATGACAATGTAACTGCAGCAATGGCTGTTGCATTTTTGGAGGCATCAAAGCCGGAATTCGCAGAGTATGCGTCACAGATAGTGAGGAATTCAAAAGCGCTCGCGCAAGGACTTATGCATCATGGACTTAAGCTTGTAACAAATGGGACAGAGAACCACATGATATTGATTGATCTTACACCATTTGGGAAAGGCAAAGGGGTATTTGCGCAGGAGGCACTAAACCTTGCAGGGATCGTTGTGAATAAGAACACAATACCTAAGGAACCTGCAAGTCCATTTTATCCAAGCGGAGCGAGATTGGGCACTCCGGCAATAACCTCAAGAGGAATGAAGGAAGAGCAGATGGGAATCATAGCAGAACTGATTGCAAATGTAATAAAAGAGATAAAAGATTACAGTATACCAGAAGAGAAAGACAAACGACAGCAGTATCTGAAAAAGTTCTACAAGGAGATTAAGGCTAATAAAACGATAAAGGCCTGCAAGGACAGGGTAATCATTTTGTGCAATCAGTTCCCGCTTTATCCTGGCCTGAAGCTCTGATTCTATTGATATGGCTATTGACGTTATAAAGTGAATATTTATATATTAGGTAATGCGTAATTTCTATCATAGTATTGATTAAAATGGCACATAAAAAAGCCTCAAGAGCAGAGCGCACTGCACAGGTAGACATACCCATTAGCGACATAGCAGCGATAAAGGAAAAATTGGTAGAAACATTTAACTCACCCACAGTCTTTATAGGAGGCAGGGCGGTTAATCTTTATTGCATGAATAACAGCAGAGGGACACACGATATTGATCTGGTAATAAACCATAAGCCATCAAATATTGAATATGAGAATCTGTTAAGGATTCAAGGAGATGGAAAATTTGGAATTTCCCATAACCCTGAGGTCAGGGGGAGAATAAAGATTTACTATAGCAGCCCGTCAATAGCAACACAGGTACCTGGAGGCAAGGTCACAATAGACCTGTTTTACCCGGGTTATAGGTCTGCTTTCAATAAGTACCAACCAAAAAACACAATTAGTGGGATCCCAATAAACTTCATAATAGATACTGCAGAGACTGTAAGAATGGGCAGCCTTGAGTTTGATGTTGTTGCAAAGCCTGTTCTTGCAGTGATGAAGTACAGGACATGGCTCGTTGACAGGGGCAAAGGGAACCGAGAGGGAAAAGACCTAAAGGATATAGAGAACTTGGTTCGCAATTATTACAACACTTCAGAGGACCTCAATAAGCTTTTGATTTCAGTCAAATCCATAGCTGACCAGTTCTTGCCAAAAGAGGATGAACTGTTTATAGTAAGTGGTATAATGAGGAATGTAAACCTTGATCTGATTAATGTTGACTTAAGACCATATACCAATTCTTTGCTTAGGGCTGAGGGACTGGCTTAAAGCAAAAAATTCGCTCTTTTTACACTAGATTTCATAGCGTGTTGCTATAGAAATTACTAAATCCTTGTTTGCTTAGTATATACCATCAACAGTGGCTGCAATGAAGATAATAAAGTTCTATGAAAGCGTTGGCTCCCTCAAACTGCGAGTGGACACACTGGAAGATCTTTGGACAGCCCAACGTATAATATTCGCTAATGACATCGTAAAGTCGGAAAGCGAAAGAAAATTCAAGTCAAGCGAGAGCGATCAGGGAGAATTGAAGAAGGTAATGATAACCCTGCGTGCTGAAAAGACAGAATTAGACAAGGATGCGGGAAGGTTAAGAGTTCTTGGAAAAATAATGGACGGAAGGCCGCTTGAATACGTGAAAATAAACAGCTACCACACGCTCAACATAGCACCTGGAGACGTTTTTGAGATAATAAAGAGCGAATGGCACGATTACATAGTCGATGTTGTAAGGAACGCAGTATCAGATTCAAAGAGGCCAAGGCTGGGCATAATAGCTGTTGATGACGAGAAGGCTCTGCCAGCTTATCTGCTAGGATACGGGCTTGAGTTCAGGAGCGAGATATACAGCAGATTGAGCAAGAGGATGAGTCCAAAGGACTTCCAGGAGCAGCAAAAGAAGTATTTCGACCAGATAATAGATCTTATCAAGGACATGGTTGTCGATACTGTAGTTGTCGCTGGTCCCGGCTTCACAAGGGAGGACATAAAGATGTATGGTGAAACCTCGGGAGCCCTGAAAAAGATCAGCAAACGGGTATTTTTCGAAAACATAAGCAACGCGGAAAGATCGGGCGTCTACGAATTGATAAAAAGCGATAAGTTTTCAAAGATACTGGAGAAGGAGCGAATAAGGACGGAGTTCAAACTTATAGAAGAGTTTCTCACGAACCTGAGTACGGGGAAGTCTAAGTATGGAATAGAGAACGTCAGCATAGCGTTTGAGAATATGGAAGCCAACACGATATTCGTGAACGACAGCATATTGGGTGACAAGGCGGTCCAGGAGTTGCTTACCGATGCGGAAGGAGCAAAGGTAAGGATAGAGGTATTCAATTCAACTGACGAAGTAGGAGAGCAATTGCATTCGTTCAAGGATATAGCCTGCGTGTAAACCGGAGCTTTTGGGAATGCTTAAATAAGCCCAAATTTTCAACAAAATCCTTATATACTGGTAGGTAAATCAACAAGCTATATAAATCATTCTGTCGTCGACATACCTGTTTATATAGACCCGAATCGAAAGAGAATTGGTGAGCAAATGGCAAAACAGTATGCATGCAGGGATATGGGTGCGACGAACTGTAATTTCGAAACGACAGGCAAGGACGAGAACACCCTGATGAGGAAGGTGCAGGAGCATATGGAAAAGGTGCACAAGGAGATGGGAAAATTTGATGACAATGTGAAAGCGAAGGTAAGATCAGTAATGAAAGAGGTCTGAAAGGGCCTCTCTTCTTTCTTTTTACTCTATTTTTATTTAGTATAATATATATTCCATATTTTTCGAAAAGTTATATATATTTGAAAGATTAACCATTGTTAGTGGGGTTGTATTAATGCCGATATTAAAAGATACTGGTAAGAAGGAAGAACTCACAGAAGAAAAAATGGTAAGACATTCTAATCCTAAAGTCGATGCAATAATAGGAAAAATGCATCCCGTATTGGGAAAGGGATTTGTTGCTCTTGTAGATTACATGGGCGGTGACGAGGCAATTGTACAGGCTGCCAGGGTTTCATACGGTAAAGGAACAAAAAGCGTAAACGATGACACTGGGCTTATAAGATACCTCATGAGGCACAGGCATACAACGCCTTTTGAGATGGTTGAGCTAAAGTTTGTTGCAAGCATGCCGGTATTCGTTGCAAGACAATGGGTAAGACATAGAACAGCAAACATCAACGAGTATTCCGCAAGGTATTCGGAGGTTCCGGATAAATTTGACATTCCTGAACTGGAAAGGATACAACCACAATCGAAATCTAACAAACAAGGCAGGGAGGGGATTCTACCGGAAGGTGTAGCAGAGGAATTCCAGGGAGCAGTAGAGAAAATAAGCAAGGATGCCTATGCCGAATATGAGAAGGCCATAGGAAAAGGAATAGCTAGAGAGACTGCTAGGGAACTACTTCCGGTCAATATGTACACTGAATGGTATTGGAAAATCGATTTGCATAATTTATTCCACTTTTTATCACTTAGAATGGATCCACATGCACAACATGAGATACGCCAATACGCAAACGTAATGGCTGAGATAACAAGAGTAGTTGCGCCAATAGCTTACCAGGCATATGAAGATTATGTATTAAACGGCACATCATTTTCAAATTTGGAGCTGAGAGCTTTAGCAAGCATATTAAAGGGAGAAAAGCCTGAAGATGCGGCGGTAAATGCAGGACTGAGATTATTCAAAGAAGATGGTAGCAAAATGAAAACAGGGGAAGGTATTGAATTCCTGGAAAAATATAGAAAGCTATCTGAATTATAAAAGCAAGAATAGCATACATTTATCTAAATTCGTTCAGGAGAAATTAGATGAAGAGATAGAAGTGCAAGGTTGGAAAGAGTAAGAGTAGATGTTACCAATAATATCTAAAGACAATAAAAATTTAATTTGCCCATATTGTCTAAAATACAAAAAGATAGAAAGTATCGTTTATCATAGTAGAGAAAAAGCAGATATAGTAAGACTCAAAAAAGATATTAAAAGATTTTTTAAAATAAATGATAATGATTCTAATAAAATTAATACCGCAAATTATCATATAGCAGAATGGTGCAAAACTTGTGCAACTGTTTGGCTATGTGAAAAAGGAGATATGAGTTTAGGTTTAAGTCATAAATTTGAATGGGACACTTATTATCCAAATACTTATGGAAAGATTGAGGAACATATTGGATGACTTTATGGACAAAGCCTAATTGAACAAAAGGCTTAAATAACAATTCATCTACACAATTATTGACACAGACATACTCGACACTGGTGTACAGATGCAGCAAACGCTACAAAGATGGCTTATGAAGCATTTCTTGCTTATAGATAGCATAGCGATTTGCCTGTATAAGTTTGTAAATACACCAAATTCACATGTTTTGGCCGCATAAATTTCTATCTTTTTTGGTGTTTATGTGGCGCAAATATATACTAGTGTAGAGCTTAAGAGGTTCAAACTCAGCAGGAGAGAGCAACTCATACTTCTAGAGATAGGCAAGGACCGAATTGACACTGCATCGAGCTTCGTTGACTACATGCAGGAGAACTACGGCTTCTCGAAGAGCTCGATGTGGTACTGCCTGAACCGTATGAAGGAATTCGGAGTGGCGGAGTTTGCCAACAAGGCAGAACATGGGAAGCCATTATGCCTGACAAAGATTGGGTTGTCTGAGCTTGCAAAGCTGGAAGTCAGCAGGAATGAGATAGTCACAAGGTTCACAACCTCCTTCCTCAACAGCACTAGAATCAGGTACAGTAACGGCTTCCTGCGCGGCGCTTACACTTGACTGACGTATTGGGTGAAAACCAGCCGGCAAACCCCCGGCTGGCTAATGCTTATCTAATTCAGTATCCTGAACTCGATCTTGAAGAAGGGCTCGGCGTACTTGTAGCCCCACCTCTTGCCTATGCCGGCTGACATCTCCCTCATGAAATCGGCGTTCCTGCCTATTCCCTGGCTTTGGTGCACCTTCATGGCCCTGATCTTGATGTCTATAGTATTGGTTATGTCAACCCCGTAGTTGGGATTGCCGAAGTTTGTCAGGTAAAGCTGCTTGACTACATGGGGCTTAAGGCCCTCCTTGCTCAATTCGGGGAATGTCATCGGATTTCTCGACATAGGAAACACTGCATCTATTGTTGCGTATCCTACTGCCCTATGGTCCGGGTGGTTTACATAGAACTCGTTGTAGAGGAAGGTCGGGTCCTGTGTAATTACTATGTTTGGCTTTAGCTTGCGTATGTACCTGACGATCTGCTTTTTCAGCTTTAGGTCGACAACCAGCTCCGCGTCCTTGTGGTGCAAGTAGAATACCCTTTTTATGCCGAGTATCCTTGCCGCCTCGTTTTGCTCCCTCATGCGTATCGCCTTGAGCCTCTTTGCTGTCATCTTCGGGTCGCGCGTGCCCTTTGAGCCGTCTGTGCATACCAGGTAGTAGCAATCTGCGCCCTCCTTTGCGAACTTTGCGAATGTACCTGCAGCACCGAATTCCATGTCATCGGGGTGCGCTCCTACTCCTAAAACAACTAGTTTTTCCATAAAATTACCTTTTATTTAGTATTACGCCCTCACTTTTGAGCAGTCGGATCTTTCTTCTTGAATTCATAACCCCATCATAACCACCCAAAGAGCCGTCGCTCTTGATTACCCTATGGCATGGTATTTGAGGGGCTAGAGGGTTCGCTCTTAGAGCCGAGCCTACTGCTCTGTATGCGTGCTTGCGGCCAATTTGGATTGCGATGTCTTTGTATGTTTTTGTCTCGCCTTTCTTTATCGAGAGAGTTGCAATCAGCACCTCTTTTTGGAATTTAGTAAGATTGTATTTGCTTAACCTATCCATAGCCTCTTTTTTGTCCATAATACCACTATTTTCTTAGGAACTTCATCCCGTTTGTCGCCAAACTTCGGCTTGTGTAGTTTTTGTCGTTGGTGACCTCCCTGCCAAACCATTTAGGTGGGCTGAACCTAAGTGCCGCCCTGACCGTCTGAAATTCTACCTCTACTTGCAGATGGCCCTTAAGTTTGCCCTGGAATTTGTCTATTTCGAATATAAGATGGCTGTTTGGCCTCGGGTCGTGCATTAGATAACGGGTCTTCCTGAGCCTTTTTCCCTTTGTCTTGCCCCACAAGGAATCAAAAGTTGCCCTGTAAATTCGAAATTGCTTCTCTTTCCTTTTTAGTCCCGTGCCCTTTTTGGTCGCAAGCCAGTATTCGATTCTATGATCCGTCCTCAATATTTTGCGTAGCCTCTTATGTTGATTGTAGTACCCCTGCTCAATTTCGAAGTGTTCTAGGTTCCTGTATCCCTTAGGCAATTTGTCTAAGAGAAACTTACGCTCAATTTCTACCCCCATTGCTTTATATACTGCACGATAATTATTTAATTAATCCTGAATTAATCGTGTGGTTTAATGGCAAAATCCAATGATCGTTTGCATTTCTGGCTTGACAACAAGATGGTAAGAAGAAAGGATGCAACAGTGCCGATACTTACGCACTCGATGCAGTACGGAAGCGGTATATTCGAGGGGATAAGGGCGTATAAGACCCAAAGAGGTACGGCAATATTCAGATTGAACGACCACATAAAGAGATTTTTCAGGAGCGCAAAGATTTATGCAATGGAGTTGGGTTATACGCAAAGCGACATACATGAGGCAATAATAAAAATTGTAAAGGAAAACAAACTCGAATCATGCTATATAAGACCTTTCGCCTTCTACAACGATGACAACATAGGCATGGCAACAGCAGGAAAGAAAATAAGCGTGTTCGTTGCGGCTGTTCCTTTCGGTGCATATTTTGGGAAGGGGAAAGATGAGGGCATATCCTGTAAAATATCTTCTTGGCAGAGAATAAATTCATTGATATTGCCTCCTGAAGCAAAGGCAAGCGGCAATTACATCAACTCGATAATTGCAAATCTTGATGCAAGGTTGGCTGGTGCGGATGAGGCAATACTAACTTCGCTTGACGGTTATGTGGCTGAAGGTCCTGGAGAAAATATTTTCATAGTAGAGGAAGGTAAGCTTGTAACGCCCTCAAGAGAAGCCGACATACTTATGGGAATAACACGCGATTCTATAATAAAAATAGCGCAGGATGTAGGCCTTGAAGTAGTGGAGAGGAATATACATAAGGAGGAACTTTACACTTGCGATGAGGCCATGTTCGTAGGAACGGCTGCCGAGGTTACGCCAATAACAACCATAGATTCGCGGAAAGTTGGCAATGGAAAACCAGGCCCTATGACAAAGATGCTTGCAGACCATTATTCAAAGGTAGTCAATGGCGAAAAGAGGGAATTTGATCATTGGCTCACTTATGTATGATTTGATAAATCCTCGTTTTGCCGTCTAGAATCGCCCCTTTTAAAGACCGCACCCAAAGCCTTATATATCTGTGATACCATAAGAATAGTAGAAGAAGAAATTACAGATAAGATACAGCAGTTAAGAAAGCTTATCCTAAATTCATATACAGAAAGTCGTTAAATCTAAAGATATTAAATCAATTTACTTTTTGAGATTTCAAACTACTTCATTGACTTAGATAACTAAAGTCTGCTAATCACAAGTCAATTTCTTCTTCTTTTTATTTATAAAACGCTAAAGGAACTGCTGCTTATAACAGCTTAAGTCCTTTGGTGAATTGATCTATATCTGCGCCTTTCCAAGGACCTATGCCCAAGGCGGTCTTGGTTCCTGGAGGTAATTGAGTCAAACCTGCATCGCTTACCAGCGCGCATGGCACTTTCTTGAACTCGAATGCTTTAAACAGCCTTACCAATGAATCCTCATCACTTACCTTGAGAACTATCTTCTTTTCACCAGTATCAAGCCATTCCTTAGCGATTGCTTTGTCTACCTTTTCTGCAGTGAAATAGCTCATCAGAGAGGCATGCGCCACCTGAGCGGCAGTCTTTCCTTTGCTCATCTCTATGTCCGCCCTTACTATTATCGCCTGTTTTATCTCTTCCTTCATTTGCATAGGAACATCTTCGAATAATATATTCTTATATCTAGATGTTAAAAAGTATATAATTGATTGGTGTTCTTCTGCTGGGGGATAAAGAGTCTCTGCTTGTCAGAGGCCTCTTGAAGAAATTCTATGAGAATTCGGCAAACATAGCGCCGCACCTGATAGAAAAAAGGGAATTTGGTTTCGGGGATTTTGAGAGGAAGATATCTTATAGACATTACAGCTTCAAAGACGAGAAATCGCTCAAGGCGTACCTTACAAAAGAGGGACCGGCATTCGTGTCTATCTCTTCAGGAGCTTATGAAAGGCCCGATGGGCGGCCCATGGAAAACAAGAAATGGATAGGCAGCGATCTGCTGTTCGATATAGATGCAAGTGACCTTAACCTGAAGTGCAAGGCAGAACATAGCAGTTCATGGGTATGCGAGAAATGCCTGGACGGAGCAAAGATTGAGACGACAAAACTGATAGAGGAATTCCTGATCCCTGATTTTGGGTTCTCCGAAAAGGAGATAACGGTAAACTTCAGCGGAAACAGGGGTTACCACATACATGTAAACAATGAGGAGACATTCAAGCTCGACGGGGATGCCCGAAAAAGCATAAGCGACTACATAAAGGGCAACAACATAGAACTGAATGCGTTCTTCCCATCCATTGGTAGAAAGGGTGTCAGGCTGGAAGGGCCGAAACCCACCGATTACGGATGGGGAGGCAAGCTTGCAAATGGTGTAATAAAGGCGCTCGGAGGCGGAACAAGCGGGCTGATGGATCTGGGTATTGACAAAAAAGATGCTGAGATGCTGACGCGCAAGAGCGCCACGGTAAGATTGGGGATAAGCACGGGAAACTGGGACATGATAAACATACCAAAGAAGGCGGAATTCTGGGGCAATGTGCTGAAAAACATAGCCATAACGCAAAGCGACGCGATAGACAAGAACGTCAGCACGGATGTGTACCATCTGATAAGGCTTCCTGGTACGATTCACGGAGATACAGGTTTAATCGCAAAGAACGTCAAGTCCTTAAAGGCACTTGATGGCTTTGAGCCTATGAACGATGCGATAGCCTTTGATGATGTTCACACAAAGATAAAGACGGCAAAAGTGCCCAAGTTCATTATGGGAAACAACCAGTTTGGACCTTATGACAACAGCGTGGTCGATTTACCAAGATATGCTGCTGCTTATCTGATTTTAAAAAGGCTTGCTTTTCTGACCTAAATTCGAACGTAACTAAAATATTTTTACTTTTTTAGAATCAATCTCTTCTTGACGTCAATTGAACCAATTTATAGAATAATCGCGGTATTGCATCGAGAACCTGCATCCTTTCTGGCTTCCGCGGTATCCTCAAAAGATAACTTTCACCGATTTGCATAATTTCTGTATATGATTTTGGCGCGAGTTTCCTGCAAGAACGGATAGTTGTAGACTTTGCCCTTAACAATTTACTAAATTCCTCAGGATTCTTTTGCAAAACCGCAACAGCGATGTTCGCTACTCCATTTCGGATGTCATCATGGATATCGTATATGTCATCGGCTATTTGGGCCGCCATGAAGGAATCGGAAAAGGCTCCTGCGACTATTTTTTTCTGTTCAACAGGTATTCTTTCGCAGATGTTCAAAATCTCGACCATGGTTGCGCCCATGCCACCGGTTGTTTCTTCCTTGACTTTTAGTATTTGGCCGATTCCGGGTTTCTCCAACTTTTCAAAAAGTTCCAGTGCCGGGCGAAATCTGCGTCTATAGTCACCTACGACCTTAAAAATCTCCCGCACCTGTTTTGGGGTGAGAAAACTATCTTTTCCCATTTCTAAAACGCTACCGACAAACCCGGAAATCCTTTTCCTTGCAGTTTTGTCGGCTCGGTAGCTATTATTCCATTTGGTTACGGAGGGATGGTTTACCGTATCGAGAATGTCATCTATTCTGACTATGTATTTGCTGAGCGCCTCCATTGCAAGATAACTTTTGGCGTTGAATCCCTTTATTCCTGTTACGGAACGCCAACTCTCGAGAACGAAGACATTAAGGTCAAAAGTACTACGCTCTGTCTCGAGTTTTGGGGATATTGGGGGGATTGTTCTGAGCAGCTTTCTCATCGGGGTTCTTAAAAATACCTCAGACGCGCTGACAAAACGCCAAAATCTCAGATCTCCTTGGCCTAAAGCTTGCTTTTCAGCAGGTATTGTTACCACTTTATCACATTATACTGTTGTTTTAAGGTAAATGTCTAGTTCTGCGCTTTTCTCAGCAATTCCTCTTCGAGATGCGTGAGGAATTTTCCTTTGCCTCTGCCCATTCTTTCATATCTTGCTAGAAACAGTTGGTCTATGTGGCTAAATTTATCGGCATTGGTTCTGAGAATCTTTAATCTGCTGGACTCATTCGGAATTCTCTGTCCACTTATCATATTATCACATTAATATTATGATTTCGATGATATTTATACTTTCTTGGCAGGGCAAATGTTTATATATTTGGAAATAGTGAGTGTTAACAGTGATAAAATGAGCGAAGCTTATAAGATAAGTAAGTCTATCCAAAAAGCGACAGCAATTGTAACTGACGGCGACAGAACGGCATGGAAAAGTAATGCTGCGGAACATGGACTAGGGATACCTTATATTAAAAGGGCATTTAGAACAGGTCATGTGATAACTGGAATCAATGGAATTCGTGGATATCGTCAGGTAAAGCGCTTGGAAAGGGAAAACCCTCATGCAGGCAAAGACAGCCCTGCGGGTCTCAAAATATTTTACGACAAGTTAATAGAGAATGGATTAGGGGAACGCAATGAGATGTTCGCTCTAACCCGTGAATATATACGAACCCACCGGATAGGAACTACGTGGGAGATCTTATCGAACTTTGATGGCCCTAAGTTCCTTGTTAGTGCTAATGGATCCACTATAGCAAGAGCTGCACAAGAGATTTTTGGATTTCAGAATTTTGTTTCAAATATAGATCAGTTCAGTGGAAACAGACTAACAGGAGTTGAGTTGCTTATAAAGGACGGTAAGGACAAGGCAGAATTGGCATCTAAGATGCTTTCAATGAACGGGATAGAACTGAGAGATTGCGTAGCCATAGGAGATAGTATTGGAGATGAGCCAATGCTCAGACAGGCAAAGTTTTCCATAGCATCGCCATTTGCAACTGATTACATAAAAGGAGTCGCAACCTACGTGCTTGAGGATCAAAGCTTGCTCGTGCCGTCAGCTAATTATATCGATGTCAGGTTAAAGCATAAGGACGTGAGGGGGGAGATAACCGAAGTTTGGCTCGGTGACGTCTACAGGGGCGCCCTATTTTCTACAAATAGGGGCTATGCCCGAGGAGGGGAGTCAAATGACGATGGCAAGCAGCTACTGATGGTCAGCGGGAAAGGTTTCTGGCTTCTAATCGAGGATGGAGAAGAGAAGATAGTGCTACAAAATAGAGGAGATAACCTGCCGATACCTGCAGGGATTCCACACGTATTCCTGGCTCTAGAGGATTCGGTGTTCCTTAGGTTGTTTGACTCTGGCCCATATGCAAAAGCGATATACCATCCGTTGCTTAGAACATATGTAGAGGATATCAACAAGGTGCCGCGGCGTTTCCCTGCAGAATTGATGCACAAATGTCGCGGGTTCGCAGATTTAGAACATATGAGGCTGCGTTGTGACGCATACTAGAGGACAAAATGCAAAGGTTGGCTTCCCCTAAAATGCCCTTAGTGATAAGTTTTTAACCCTTGCATACGCTACTTTATACGAGAGCATGGCTGAGAGAATACTGGTTCTTGCTGTAGATTCGGACAACGACCTTTACAGGAAGACCAAGACACCTGGTCCTGTCATAGGCAGGATCGACAACCTCAAGGCAGCCGCAAAGCTCGCCCTCGCTGATCCTCAAGACACAGACTCAAACACGATGTTCGAAGCTGTCAGGAAATTCGACGAACTCAAATCAAAGGGATACTCAGTAAACGTTGCAACGGTGACCGGAGCGGAGAAAGAGGGTTATGTTGCCGATGTTGAACTTGTAAGACAGGTAGAGATAGTAATCGAGAGATTGAAGAGCGACGCATGCATCCTCGTGACTGACGGCAGGAGCGACTCGCGGATTCTTCCTCTCCTCAAGAACAGGATAAAAGTTAACAGCGTCGACCTTGTGAGAATGAAGCAGGCCGAAGGGGTGGAAAACACTTACTTCACGGTGCTGGAGAAGCTCAAGGAACCCCACTACTCGAGGATAGTATTCGGCATACCCGCAGTCCTTCTGATACTGTTCGCGCTCAGCTATTACTTCAATTTCGGGTGGCAGCTTCCGGTCGCGCTTATAGGGATCTACCTCATAGTCAAGGGCTTCGGGCTCGAGGATGCGCTCGTCGGCTCATTCAAGGGGCTCGGCTTCAGCATAGAGAGGCTCAGCTTCGTCTTCTACATAGGCTCAATAATATTCTTCATAATAAGCATGCTGATCGGCTATGCGGCATATTCCACGGCTGTCACAGTCACCAATGACAACATAGTGCTTGCAGGCCAGGTGATCGAGGGTTTCCTGACACTGCTCCCAGTAAGCCTGATACTTTACCTGATAGGAAGGATAATTGACCTTGAGAACAAGCGCATGCGCTACAGGGCGATATCCCAGGGAACATACATGGGCTATGCGATAGTCACTCTCGCTCTCCTTTACCTGACATCCTCATGGATAATCGGGCAAATATACTTCTGGGAGTTCCTGCTGTTCAGCATGGTCACTCTTATTGCTGGCTACGGGATATCCCTGTTCAGCACATTCCTGAGAAGGAGGGCGATAAGGCGCGCCAAGATAAAGGACAAGCGCGTGATAAACGACATTGGCGCTTACATTGGCAGGATAACCGAGGTAGACTCCAAGCGCGGGCTTATATTCGTAAAGACAGATTACGGCAGCGTGATAAAGTACGATGTTGACAGGATAACAGGCGTCTCTGACAGGGTAGTGATAAGATAATACCTGTTTTTAGCACTAAGTCCTAATTTGTGTGTTTTTTTCTGGATTTTGGCATTTAGATATCGTCAAAGCGACAAAAGAAAGGTTTAAATTAATGCACGGCTATAATAATAAGAATATTGTGCTTCATGAGCTCATAGGTCTCGACGCAGAAGTAATAGACTCTCGGGACCGCTCGCAGATAGGAATCAGGGGAAGAGTAATAAACGAAACGAAGAATCTTCTATATCTGAGGCATGGTTCGAAAGTAAACAGGGTAGTCAAGAAAATCTCCAAATTTAAGTTCACACACGGCGGTGATTCATTCATCGTCGAAGGGGAAGAGATAAACTTCAGAGCGTATGAGCGCACCGAGAAGGCACTAAAGTTTTACAAAAGAAGAGCGTTAAAGTGATTGTTTTGGAATGCAATGATCCCAAATGTCCAGTACATGGCATGCTTAAGACCAGAGGAAACGAAATAGAGGGAGTTGTAGTCAGCGACAAGGCAAAGAAGACGGTAATAATCGAGCATGCCTACACCACATTCCTTTACAAGTACGAGAGGTCCCTAAGAAAAACATCAAGGATCCCGGCATACAGTCCGGAATGCATGGGCGCGCACATCGGCGACACGATAATCATATCAGAGACGAGGCGCCTCAGCAAGACAAAGTCATTCGTAGTCACGAAAATAGTTAAGAAGGCGGAATAATGAAGGGCCTATCAACCAAAATATCCAGGAATCTCATTCCGAGCAGCGTGCTCACATGCGCTGACAACAGCGGAGCGAAGACCCTCATGATAATAAACCGAATAGGAAAGGGCGGAGGCAGAAAGGGAAGGTATTCCCGCTCTGGAATCTGCGACGTGGTAATCTGCAGCGTCAAGTCCGGAACGCCTGCGTACGTAAAGAAAAAGGTCCGAGTCATGATAATAAGACAGAGGTCCCCGATAAGGAGGGCGAATGGAATGCGGGTCAAGTTCGAGGACAACGCGGGCATACTTGTAACAGACTCGAACCTTGCAGTAGGCACGGAAGTAAAGGGCGCGATGGCAAGGGAGGTAGTCGAACGATACGTGAAGCTTGCGGGAATAGCATCGAGAGTGGTTTAATGATAGAGAGCAGCCAGCCAAGGAAGCAAAGGTTCTTCAGGTTCAATGCACCGATGCACGTAAGACAGCACTTCCTGCACTCGCACGTTGACAAGGTTCTCAAGGCAAAGCTGAATCTCAAGAAATCCTCGATCCAGATATCAAAAGGGGACACGGTGAAAGTCATGTCCGGCAGCAAGAGGGGCACAACCGGAAAAGTCACAAGAGTAAACCTGAGGACAGGAAAAATAATGATAGATTCGCTTACAAAGAAGAATTCCCGCGGAAAGGAATTCAACGTTCCGATAAATGCGAGCAACGTTTACATAACCGACCTGAACCTGACTGACAAGTACAGGGCTGCGAAGCTAAAGGTGGCTCAGCAGAAGAAGGTAGCCAAGATAGAAGGTCCGACAGGAACGGATCTCGGCACAATCGCAAAGGAACCTAAGAAGGAGGATGAGCAGAAGCCGCAGGCTCAGCCGCACAACATGAGGCAGACACTACAGCAATAGATGATGATAATATGGCAAACAAGGGAAGCAGCGGATACATAAAAAGGCTCAACGCGCCGAAGTACTTTGCGATACACCGAAAGGAATTTGCCTACGTGATAAAGCAGAACCCTGGAAGGCACAGCCTCCAGAACTCAGTCGCATTGACGCTCATAGTGGGAAAACTAGGGCTCGCTGCGACAAGATTCGAATCAAACAGGATCATAAAAGACGGGCTAGTGAACGTTAACGGTAACGTGGTAAAGGAGCCGAAGTTCCCGGTCGGGCTCAATGACATGATAACAATAAACTCTGAGAACTACGTGATAGGCATAAGCGAACGCGGACAGATACAGATCAACAGGAAGGAGAAGGGATCCAGCGAACAGGTCTACAAGGTAGTAGGAAAATACAAGGACAAGAAAAACCAGCTGATGCTGAGGCTCCATGACGGGAGCATCATAAAGTCCAAGAACGATGTCAATGTTTATGATTCGGTTGTTCTTTCTGGAAGGAAGATATCAAAGGTCCTGAAGCTTGACTCGGGAGCCAGGTGCGAGATAATAGATGGAGTTCACGTAGGCAAGTACGGAAAAATCAGCGAGATACGTGCTGGAAATATGCACAAGAACAAGTCGATAATAATAGAGCCCCACAAAGGAGAGAAATTCGAGACGGTCGTAACAAACATAATAGTGGTCGAATAAGATGGAGCAGGGCAATCGCATGAAGGAAATCAGAATAAACAAGGTCGTGATAAACATAGGCACCGGCAGCGATGAGCAATTGCAGGGAAGCGCAAAAAGGTTGATCGAGATAATAACAGGAAGGAAATCCGCAGACGAACTGTCGCGCACGAGGAACCCTGCGTTCAAGATTGCGAAGGGCCAGAAGATAGGGGCATTCGTGACCGTGCGAGGAGATGACGCAAAGAAACTAATAAAAAGATTGTTTGAGGCAGTCGACAACAAGATAAAGCCCCAGGCCATAACGAGCAACAGCCTGAGCTTCGGAATACCCGAGTACATAGACATAAGCGGGGTCAAGTACGACCCGAAAGTAGGAATGCTCGGAATGAACGTGAACGTGTCGTTCAGGAGGAACGGGCTAAGAGTGAACCAGAGGAAGATAAGGCAGTCGGTCGTACCTGCAAAGCACAGGGCGATACCAAGGGACGAGATAGTCAATTATATTAAAAAGGAATTCGGCGTGAGCCAAATAGAGGAACAGGTGAGCTAATGAAAGTCAGAATGGAGGAAAAATTCAAGGGCAAGGGCATAAGGAAGTGCAAGGTATGCGGAACGCCTAGAGGGCTCATAAGGTCGCACAAGCTTTACGTGTGCAGGAGATGCTTCAGGGAGATGGCGACAGGCATCGGATTCAAGAAATATGGTTGATACTCATGGATAGGTTCGCTGACGCAATAAACAAGATCAAGACCAACGAGCGCTTGGGAAGGGTAGAATGCAACCTCTACTCTACGAAGCTGCTCAAGACGGTGCTTGAGGTGATGAAAAGGGAATTATACATCAAGGATTACGAGGAATACTCGGACAAGCGGATAAAGATGCTGAAGGTCACGCTCTCAAACAAGATAAACAGCGTAGGCGTGGTAAAGCCACGATACTCTGTGCAGAACAGCACAATACAGAAATATGAATCAAGGTACATACCGAGCAAGGATTTCGGAATACTCATACTTACCACCCCGCAGGGAATAATGACGAACAAGGAGGCGAGGGACAAGAAAATAGGAGGAAGGTTGTTGGCATATGTCTACTGATAAATCCGGAAGGGCAAAGCACCAAGAGGTGATTACCGAGGAGGTAATGATACCGGAAGGTGTGACGGTAGAGATAAAGGGATTGGAGGTCGAGACAAAGGGTGCCCTCGGATCGAACAAGAGGCTTTACAACGATTCTCTCATCAGGGTCCACAAGAAGGACAACAAGATAATAATACAGTCTGTCGACGAAAAAGGGATCGAGAAGAAGGCAATGAAGGCGGTGAGGCCTTTCAAGAAGGAGCTCGAGAACGACATGAACGGGGTAACCACGCTATTCGAAAAGAGAATGAAGATCGTATTTGCGCACTTCCCGATAAACGTTGAGGTAAAGGGTGACAAGCTTCATATTAACAACATAATAGGGGAGAGAGTGCCTCGAATATGCAACATAGTCGGAAGGACAAAGATAGAGGCGAAGGGCCAGGACGTCCGCGTATACGGGATAAGCCTTGATGAGGTATCCCAGACAGCCGCAAACATCAGGCAGGTCTGCAAGATACGCAACAAGGACAGCAGGGTATTCCAGGACGGACTGTATTACGCGATAGAGTGATATTTATGCAGAAGAAAAGCCATCCAAAATTTAACGTGCCGAATTTCGGCGCAAAGAACAGGAGCCGGGTGCCGGAAAGATGGAGGAAGCAGCGCGGAATAGACAGCAAGAAGCGGGTAAAATACGCTTATGCCGGGGCTGAGCCCACAATAGGCTACGGCAACCCGGAGTCCTTGAGGGGGGTCAGGGCAAATGGAAACAGGATAATGCTTGTACACAATGCCGATGAGATGAAGATGTTCGTAGACAAGAGCATGCTCAAGGGCTATGACATAACGATAGCGAAGGGCGTATCGGTAAGGAAGAGGATAGCGATAACCGAGATGGCCAACAGGGCAAAGGTGCATGTGACAAACGGTGCTTACAAATGAGTATCAAGCTTACAAAAAGGATAGCGAGCGAGCTGACAGGGAGAGGGGTCAGCGCAGTCAGGATAAAGCCCGACCAGCTGCCAGAGGCGAAGAAGGCAATAACAAGGGAGGACGTCCGCACATTGATAAAGAACGGCAGCATATACACCATAAAGGAAAAACACAATATCAGCGCATATTCAAAAGTGCTTAGAGAAAAAAGAAACAAGGGCAGAAGGAGAGGTCCGGGAAGGAGAAAGGGTTCCCAGAGGGCAAGGGGAATACTCGAATACAAGAAGAAGATACGCGGACAGAGGAGAGTGCTCAAGATGCTCAAGGAGGAGAAGCTCATAGACAACATAAAGTTCAAGCAGTATTACGCGCTTGTGAAGGGAGGGAACTTCGTGAGCAAGGCGACGCTGCTCAGCCGAATAATGAACGACGGCCTCAAGATAGAGGAAGAGAAGGCAAAACAATTGAGGCATCTGTGATATCATGCAATATAGGATGATTAGGCATAGGCGAAGGACGGCGACAACCAATTACAAGAAGCGAACAGCATCGCTGAAAGGTGGGATGAAAAGGGTTGTAGTCAGGAAGAGCAACAAGGCAATAACAATGGAGGTAATCGAGTATGAGAAGGACGGCGACAAGGTAATCCTGAACGTTAACTCCCGCGAGCTCAAGAAAATGGGCTGGGAGCCGAGATGCAACATACCAACCGCTTATCTGACCGGAATGCTTCTGGCAAAGAAGGCGACTGCAAACAAATCAGAGGAGTTCGTGCTTGATATAGGGTTATACAGGCCGGTAAAGGGCTCGGTCATATTCGCTGCGGCAAAGGGATTCAAGGACAACGGCGCAAACCTTTTGGGCAGTATAGAATTCGATGCTGCAAGGCTTTCTGGCGCGCACATAGCGAAATATGCGGGCAGCATTGACGAAGCCAATTATAAGTTGCGATTCTCATCTTATGCAAAGGCGGGATTCGATGCAAGGAGCATCGACAAGAAATTCGAGACAGTGAGGAAAGAACTGATGAACAAGTGATATTTTGGAAAAGAGACGTTATGATAATAGGGAAAGGGAGAAGGTAAGGTTCAACGTTGAGGCATGGCAGCCAAGGACGGAGCTTGGCAAGGACGTGAAGGCGAAGCTTGTAACATCGATAGAACAGGTGTTCCATGATGGAAGGAGCATCGAGGAGTCAGAGATAATAGATGCCCTGCTCCCAGATCTGAGCAACGAGATAATCGAGATAGCGAGCGTGCAGAGGATGACGAAGAACAATAGGAAGATGAAATTCCGCGCCACCGCAATAGTCGGAGATGGGCACGGACATGTAGGGGTAGGATCTGGCAAGGACGTTGAGGTAAAGGCAGCGATAGAGAGCGCGATAATCGATGCGAAGGGCAGGGTCATACCGATAATAATGGGATGCGGGTCATGGCAGTGCAAGTGCGGCACAAAGCACAGCCTTCCTTTCAAGGTCGCTGGGAGATGCGGAAGCGTAGATGTTATAATCAAACCAGCCCCGAGAGGGTTGGGGATAGTGGCAAGCACACCGGTAAAGCGCATGCTCGAGCTTGCAGGCGTGAAGGATGCATGGACATTCTCAAGGGGAAGGACAAGATCAAAGTATAATGCGGTAGTTGCGGTTTACAGGGCTCTCGGAAGCATAAATGAGATGAAGAACGTCTCTGAAAGCATAATGGATTGATGCAATGAATCTAGATAATAACGCATTTGTAACTCCTGGCGAAAAGATTGCGACAGAGGAGGAATTCGCAGCGGGGCACAACACCTATGTCGAGGAGGGAGTCATATACTCATCGGTAATGGGAAAGGTGGTGAAGACTGAGGGCGCCGTTGGTGTCGCGACCGCTGGCAGGGAAATAATTTTGATAGGCAAGGATATGCTGGTCATGGGTACAGTAACTGATGACATGAAGAACGTCACATTCGTAAAATTATCCGACATAAACGTGGAGAAGAAGGATTATCTCGCATTGAAAGACGGAAAGATACTCGCGCCAAAGCCAAGGATGGGAGGAGGACGATTCGGCGGCGGAGGAAGATTCGGAGATAGGGGAGAGGGCGGTGGCGGAAACAGGTTCACGGGCCCGGAAAAGATCCCAAAACCTTGCGGAGTCGGGGACACGATAATCGCAAGGGTTCTATACAATGACAAGGACTCTTATACCCTGTCCTTGCACGGCAACGAGACGGGCGTGATATACGCAAAATGCGCATCATGCGGAGGGGAGGTCGAGAAGCAGGCAGAGAACATGCTGGTCTGCACCGAATGCGGGCACAGGATGAACAGGAAGATAAGCGAGCTTTACAACAAGCCGCAGGAGATCAAGAAATTATTTGCATGATTAGTGGTTTGATGAAGATAAAAGTATTGAAGGACGAGAGCAAGGAACTCATAATCGAATTCGAGACAAAGGACCTTACGATACCGGATCTTATAGCAAACGAGCTGGTGAACGAGGACGATACGGAATTCGCCGGGGTCTCGAAGGACCATCCAGAGACGGGAAATGCTGTGCTTGTGCTGAAAAGCAAGAAGACTGCGAAGACAGAGCTGCTAAAGGCGATAACAAGGATAGACGAGCAGTTTGCCGAACTCAAGACACATATATCGTCCTCAAAGAGGAGCAAGTAGATTTTTTGAAAGCTGGAGTAAGATACATCGCCATTGCAAGCGGCCCGATAGAGCATGGAAAAAAGAG
Organism: uncultured Microcaldota archaeon; assembly: GCA_963773985.1. Taxonomy (GTDB): domain Archaea; phylum Micrarchaeota; class Micrarchaeia; order Micrarchaeales; family Micrarchaeaceae; genus UBA12276. The sequence continues at coordinate 65,656 of CAVZDF010000003.1, forward strand.
CCTGGTTGTCGGGATAATATTTAGAAACGATTACATGGAGGGCGCGCTGTCCACAAGCGTGGATGCGGATGGAACTGATTCTACAGACAGGATAATAAGAATGATAAGGCGGTCAAGATTCAAGGAACAGATAAGGATACTTATTTTCAACGGCATCGCGCTTGCCGGGCTTAATATAATAGAGCCGAAGATTCTTGAGAAAAGCCTTGGAGTGAGGATTATTCTTTTGAACAGGAAAAGGCAAAATTCCAAAGAATTGGTAAAAGCGCTCAAGGAATACTCAAGGATAAGCGGGGACGATGTTGAAAAAAGAATCGGGGTCGTGGAAAAATATGCTGCGGTCAGGCCTGTGAGGAAAAACGGGTTTTACCTGCAAAGCACGCTAGATGAGCCCTACCTGAGGGCGTTTGCCGGAAGGGCTTTTGAGGCGCTTAGGGCGGCCCATATCATAGCAAGGGGCGTATCAACAGGGGAATCTAAGGGGGCTATATGAAAGGGATTCCGCACTTCCCATAATAAATGAGATAAACAGCGACGGAGAATACCTTTATATATCTTTTTATGTTAATGATAACTAGTACGACTATTGGTGGCTTATATGGTAAAATTCATTATAGCGAAACAGCTAGTAGGGAAGAAGGTAATAACAAACGACGGTTTTGATCTAGGAAGGTTTGTTGACGCGGAGATAAGCAAGGTAACTGGCAAGCTTAACAATTTGCTTGTGGAGCCTGATCCTGACAGCGCATTGGCGAACAAGATCAAGACGGAAGACGACCAAATAAAAGTGCCTTACAACTCAGTAATGGCGGTCAACGACTACATAATCGTCGACAGAAAGAACCTTTAATCTTACGTAGAAGACCTTTGGTGGTCTATATAATTCAGTGCGGTGGAGACGAAGCTGGGCGCGGAGCGATTTTGGGACCTCTTGTTATAAGCATAGTTGCTGTAAAGAGCACTAGCGCGCACAGATTCTCTGAGATTGGGGTGCGCGACTCCAAAATGCTATCCGAGAAGCGCAGGAACCAGCTTTATGACGAAATTGTTGATATAGCCTCTGACATACAGATAGGCAGGATATTCCCTACCGAGATAAACGAGGCGATGCGCAACCATATATCGCTGAACGAGCTCGAGGCAAGGCACTTTGCCGCTCTTTTTGACCAGATAAAGGATGATATTGGCGTAGTATACCTTGATTCTCCTGACGTGATACCCGAAAGGTTCGGGGCCAGGTTCAAGATGTCCAGCAAAAAACCGACCAAAGTCATTGGCATAAAGATGCCGACTGCGAAAGGCGTAAGGTATACCAAGATAATAGCCGAGCACAAGGCGGATTCAAGGTATCCGGTCGTGTCAGCAGCCAGCATAATAGCGAAGGTCACAAGGGACAGGGAGATAAAGAGGCTCGAGAAGGAGCTGAAGATGAAGATAGGATCCGGCTACCCTTCTGACTACAAGACCATAAATGTGATAACGAAGAACCTTAGGACAGGGCTGCTTGACGAACACATACGGCAGAGATGGAGCACAATGGAAAGGATAAAGCAAACGAGCCTCACAAGTTTCTAATTCTAGCAGGAATCAACCAATTAAAAGCTTGATTGTTTAATTAATACGAGGGCCTGTGGCGCAACTTGGATAGCGCACTTGGCTTCGGACCAAGTGGTTGCGGGTTCAAATAAACTTTTTGGAAAAGTTTAATCAAAAGGTTTGGAAAATCCCGTCAGGCCCGTTTTATTTTCTAAGCTGACGAAGTCTTGTAGCGGCAAAGAGCCTTGGCTCCAATGAATTATCCTTGGTTATTATTTCTTTTAAGAGGTCCTCGTCGCTGATTTTCTCAAAAATTCTGGACATATCCTCAGAGGATAAGCGCACATGTGTTTTTAACACCGAGAAACTGCCCGTGGTTTCTAATCTTTCATGAGCCGTTTCAACAACTTGCCTGTCTACGAGCTCCCTTAAGGCGGGGCGTGGGACTCTTGGTCTTTCTGTTGCAATAAATGTCATTAAATCACTTATTCATTAGGGATGTTCCAGATATTTATATGTGCTGTTCGCCGCTTCCGTTTGCCCCGTTCCTGAGGAGATCCTGAAGCCTTGATTCGGCCGCTTTCCTTACTTCTGGGTATTGATCCCCTACTTTCCTCGTTTCAAGGAAGCTTCTGTCGTATATGTGCATTATTGCTACTATCCTCACTATTGGATTGCCGTCCTTTTTCGCTATTTGTTGAAGCCAGTCTGGGTATGTGATCTTGTCCACGGCGTAAGCCCTGACTATGGGATGCGGGTCTCTTAGGGCCCTAGACTTAAGAAAGTACTGATCCCGTATCTTACTTATTGCATCTTGCCTGAGTTTGTGGTGATTCTTGAGGTTAACTGCTATAATCTTAAATTTGGATTCAGGATCCTCAGCTCTAAATTTTACATGTGTCATTTTATCACTTCATTTATTACAATATTTTAGATCCTTATGTTTTTAGTTTACTAGCAACGCAGAGTTTTCAGCAACGCAATGGGATCCGTTGGTATCGTCTTTATACGAAGGAACTTGAGTTTATTTTCAGAATCGTCAATTACCAAAAAATTGCGATAAACGTGTATGATTCTGTAGGCAGCTTCGGATTCTGGGCTTATTTGGTTAAGCTCGTCAAACGTAAGGGACGTTTTAGGCCTTGCATAGAACTTTTCCTGGAAGACGTCACCAGGAGCTAATGGGAAAACCCTGCCAGTCCACCAATAATAACGATTCCAATCCTCTGCACCTTCATGGACACTAGTATGGAATTTATACCCTTTTGGACTGTCCAAGGTTTTGAGCGCCGCCCAGGGCGTATGGAGTCGATTGCGTGGTCCAATCATGATATTTATCCTTATTAATTCTATGCTCCGGTATTTCGGCTCACCGATTATATCCAAAGTGCCCGTGTATGGATAGTGCCTATCTGTATTAGGATAGCACTGCCTATCACAGCATGGCTTGCACTTTTCCAATTGGAGCTCAATTATTTGCTTACTCTTTGTAGGCACTTTATCACATATAACTTCATTTTATTATCATATAATAACCTTCTCCGCTAAGAGAGAAATCTTTATAAACCTAACAAATAGAATAGATATGCTGATTTTCCCGCATTACTGCAAGTGCAGGAGGGATTTCATGGAGAAGGAAACGTTAGACAAATTGAGCGCCTTTATTCAGGAGAATAAGGGCAAACGCAAATTCAACCAGAGCGTGGAGCTTGCAATAAATTTCATGGGCTACGACACGAACAAGCAGGATAACCGCCTTAACCTTGAGATAAAGATGCCCAACCCGAAGGGCAAGTCACACAACGTAATAGTCTTCGCGGACGACAAGAACATCGCAAGCAAGGCCCAGGCATCCGGCGCAAAGGTAATACCCGGAGCCGAGATAGCCGCAATAACAAATGACAAGATCAAGCTCAATGAACTGCTTCAGGGCGAGCTGCTCGCACAGCCTAGCCTCATGCCCCAGATTGCGAAAGCATTGGGTCAGTTTCTGGGTCCGAGGAACAAGATGCCAAGGCCGCTCATGGGCGCTGATATTAACAAGGCGGTAGAGGATACCGCCAGATCCGTATTCATAAGAAGCAAGGGCAAGTACCTGCCTACGGTCCACTGCATGGTGGCAACTGAGAGCATGGATGTCAATGCGATTGCGGCAAACATAGACGAGGTAGTAGCTGCTGTTGTGAAGAAGGTGGGCAGAGAGCATATTCGCTCTGTCTATACGAAGCTCACGATGAGCAAGCCGATGAAGATAATGTAGGTGCGATTATGCTAACAAAGACACAAAAGGTAAGTTTCGTTGACGAGCGCAAGAGGCTGCTCAAGACCTACAAGGTGGTGGGCATAGTGCAGCTCAAGGGAGTGCCAGACCGGCTGTTGCAATCAACAAAGAACCAGCTCAAGAGCTCTAATACGCGATTCATAATGGGAAGGAAGAGCCTTCTTAAGAGAATACTTGAGAGCAACGAGCATGCAAAGAAACTGGCAGAGGACCTGACTGACACATCTGCAATAATACTCAGCAACGAGGATCCGTTTGAGTTATACGCAAAGTTTAAGTCAAACAGCCTGAAGCTTGCCGCAAAGCCAGGGCAGATATCCCCTGATGACGTTAGCATAGAGGCAGGGGAGACTGGAATACAGCCAGGGCAGACAGTCACAGAGCTGAAAACGGCTGGAATTGATGTTCAAATACAGAAAGGTAAGGTAGTCATAGCAAAGGACAAGGTCCTTGTCAAGAAAGGGGAGGTAATAAGCCCAAAAATAGCAAAGGCACTGCACACGCTTGACATATTTCCATTTAGGGCAGTGATAGAGCCATCATCGCTGCTCTCAAACGGCATGATATTCAACAGGAGAGTGCTCGGGATAAGCAAGGAGAGCACCATGCAGGAGCTGACGATGTGCTTCAGGAGCGCTCTCGCGCTATCGCTCGAGGCAAACATAATAAATGCTTACACGATAGATAGCTTCATAACAAAGGCTTACAGGAGCGCGATGCACCTCGGGCTTGAGGCGAAGGTGCTAGATTCAGGCATAATAGACCTGCTTCTGGCAAGCGCCGCATCACAGGCCAGCGCGTTGAACAGCACTTTGGGAAGTGGAACAGAGGAGAAAAAGGAATAATACTAAATGGTGAATTAAATGGAGTACGTATACGCTGCACTTCTTTTGGATGCTGCAGGAAAGGAGATAAACGAGAAAAGCATAGAGGAGGTAGTCAAGGCCGCTGGATTCAAGCCGGATGAGGCCCAAGCCAAGGCAATAACAGCATCTCTGAAGGGAGTGAACATAAAAGATGTAATAAAGAACGCGCAGGCAATGCAAGCGATGGCAGCAGCCCCAGCATCGGCCGCACCGGCACATGGTGAGAAGAAGGCAGAGCACAAGGACGAGAAGGCTGAGGCAAAGAAGGAGGAGGAAGCTGCAGGAGGCCTTGCAAGTCTATTCGGCGGAGCATAATATTGCGGTCGTTTCCGGATTCGTAAGGAATGTAAAAATCCGGAACAGCAAGCAATATATAGCTTAGGCCAAATGTATAATGCAAGGTTTGCCCATGGATGTTTACGTAAACAAGGTCAAATGCACGGGATGCCAGCACTGCAAGGACGTCTGCCCAGTCGCGGTCTTCGAGATGAAAAGCCGAAAGGACATGGAGGGGTCCAACGCAGATACGGCACCGGAAGGCATGAAATGGACTGGGACAACAGAACCTGATGTCCATGCAAAATGGGTTGACGCAAAGGACGGCCACAAGCATTTCGCAGAGGACAACGATGGCACAAGCGGTGGACTGTCGGTTGCAGTTGCAGGAAGTGCATGCATACTTTGTCAGGCTTGTCTAATAGAATGTGAAGGCGAGTGCATACACATAATAGATGACTCCGGAGTGAAATACGACTCCATCTACAAGTAATTCTCTTTTATTTGAAATTCAAATCCCGGCGAGGGCGTCTCCATTTCTGTAAAGCCCCCAGCCTAAAGACATATATGCTATCTGTTGATGTGTTCCTTGGTTTTTAAGCTCATTATCAAGTCTTTTAAAAGGTTCTTCATCATATATCTTTTGAATAACATAAAAGAGAGTGCACTATTTGGAAGATGATATAATTTGACAGAAAAAAAGTTACTAAAAAGGAACATAAAAGTATTTTATTTGAATTCATTTATTGCTATGCTGGCATTCTTCCTACCAGTCATGGTTCTATTCTTTAATAAAATCGTTAATTCAATATTTTTAGTAGCAATGCTCTTTAGTATACAGGCAATAGTCGGACTAATTGTAGATATACCTTCAAGTTCGCTGGCTGATCTATTCGGGAGAAAAAATATAATGGTGATAGGCGGCTTTCTAACAGTAATATCATTCGTTCTTTTAGCGTTTTCATACAACTTTATTGCTTTGGTGATATTCTCAATAATCTTTTCTTTCAAGAATGCACTTTATAGCGGAACCCAGGAGGCACTGCTTTATGAATCAGTTAAAGAACTCAAAATAGAAAAAGATTACAAAAAGATAAATGGACAACTTGTAACTTTGACATATGCTGGGGGCATAATAGGTGCTATAGCTGGAGGTTTTATGGCCAAATCGTACCTTAGATTGCCATTTATTTTGTCAATTCCAATAGCATTCATAGTCCTAATTTCGATGTTCTTCCTCACGGAACCTAAATACGAAAAAGAGCCCAATAAAAGTATATTTATGCATATGAAGGGTGCAACAAAAATATTGCTTGAGAATAAACAACTTCTGTTGTTGACCCTTTTTGGTTTACTATCTTTCGGGTTGGGTGAGTCAACATTCCACTTAACACAAATATACTATAATTTCGTTGGTCTTCCAATTCAATTCTTCGGAATTGTAGCAGCAATAGGGTCATTTTTAGGTGCTATAGGTGCTCTATCCTCTCATACTGTATCAAAAAAGCTCGGTAATAAAAAGACATTAATTTTATTTTACCTTCTGTACGCAATTTCCCTGATTCTTGCTACAATTTATCTGGGTTATATCGGTGTAGGATTCATAGCTTTAATGTCCCTTTTTGGTGGAGTACCCGGCCCAATAATGGATTATTTGATAAATAAGGAAGCAACCTCAAAAAACAGAGCAACAATCTTATCATTAAACACATTCATGAGCAATCTAGGATATATTATATTTGCTCCTTTGTTGGGTTATCTTGCGAATCTCTATACTATCGCATTTGCTTTTAAAATCTCAGGAATCCTGTTGTTTTTATCAGTTATCCTAATATTCTTTATAAAAGATAAAAAATAGCTGAATTTATAATAAAACTGTATTATCCCTCACTCTAAGCCCCAAATTTCGCCAAATCACCTTCCGACTGTAAACCCCTAAAAATGGTCTAAAAAGCCCGAAAACAACCCAAATATGTCAAGGGGCGTTATGCTAATCATAAATAACGGCGAGAGCGATTCAATTCCTTATAGAGGAACGTGCTAATTCTGCTTAGTTTTGAATTAATTTGCTATGAGGAATTTAATAATTGCTATGACTATGTAATAATATGAAGGTTAATTTATCAGTTTTTGTCAAGGTCAGAAACTCCAGGATAACACGTTTGATTAAAGGGGTATCCGAGAAATACAAAGTATATAGGGCGTTAAGGGATGTAAAAGGGCCTCACATATCATTTATCTACCTCGAGGAAAAGATACCAGAAAAAGATGCAAAGAGAATAATTCAGTACTATCGTAAGAAAGTCAGGAAAATAGGATCATTTGTCATTAAGGTGGATGGCATAAAATCCTTCAAGAAGAATAAAAATTACACAATCTATGCAAAGGTTGTTCCGAACAAAAGCCTTACAGAGCTGTATCGCATCTTCAACTATGGCATAAAGGGCTATGAATACAGGAAATACAAAGGATTTTATCCGCATATCAGTATTGCAAGAAGTGATGTTAGTAAGGGCCAATTTTATGCTATACTCAAAAAGTATAAAGAAACGAAGTTAAAATTCCAGAAAAAGCTGACTTATGTGTATGCAGGAATTCGAAAAAGAAAACATGGCGAATGGGAGCTCCATAAACTTTCTCTAAAGTGAGGCGGCGAGAATGGTCCTGATATGACACACACTGAGAGGTAAACCTTTTAGTCTTTCATAACAAATAGATATTGATTACTGCTTAATCAGTATGCTCTACTTTTATGATTTATATGATAACATACGCGGGGAAACCGTTCGACGACAAGGAGAGCCTTTCAGTGCTAAACCCTTACGTGAGGGAATGGTTCACAAAGAATTTCGAGGAGCTAACACCACCGCAGAAGTATGCGTTCAAGCTGATAAGCTCAAAGACGAATGTTCTCATCACCGCACCTACAGGAAGCGGAAAGACGATGTCGGGTTTCCTTTCAATAATAAGCAGGCTTACCGATTACAGCCTGGAAGGAAAGCTTGAGGAGAAGGTCTATTGCCTTTACATATCTCCGCTCAGGGCGCTGAACAACGACGTTTACAACAACCTCTCCAAACCATTGGAAGAAATTTATAACATAATAAAAAAAGAGAAGGGGGTCGACATAATAAAGGAAAATGTCAAGCAGGTTACCATCGCTGTAAGGACCGGAGACACCACCCAAGAGGAACGCAGAAAGATGCTTGCAAGGCCCCCGAACATACTTGTAACGACGCCGGAGAGCCTTGCGATACTCATCAACTCCGAAAAGTTTGTTGAACACCTGAAGAGCGTGGAGTACATAATAGTAGACGAGATACACGAGCTTGCGAACAACAAGCGCGGTGTCCATCTTTCCCTCTCGATCGCAAGACTAGAAAATATAATTGGACATGACGTGGCAAAGATAGGGCTCGGAGCAACGCTGCATCCCCTTGAGGAGGCTGCAAAATATCTGGTAGGATGGAATGGCAGAGAACCGATGGATTGCATAATAGTTGATGCATCGTGGAGCAAGAAGCTTGAGGTCAAGACGATAAGTCCGGTCAAGGACATGATATACGCAAAGGACGGCGAGATAGAGGACGCGATGTACAAGGAGCTCGACCAGATAATAAAGAAAAGCAAATCCACGCTCATATTCACAAACACAAGAAGCGGAACTGAGCGCGTTGTATTCAATCTGAAGAAAAGATTCAACTATGGGGAAGATATTGCAGCCCACCATGGCTCTTTATCAAGGGAATCAAGGCTTGAGGTAGAGGAACTCCTGAAGAAGGGTTCGCTAAAGTGTGTTGTATCATCAACAAGCCTGGAGCTTGGAGTAGACGTTGGTACAATCGAGAACGTGATACAGCTTGGATCTCCGAAGAGCGTTACGAGGGCAGTGCAGAGAATAGGAAGAGCCGGGCACTCGTACAAGGCAACAGCCAAGGGAGAGATAATCGTATTGAACCGTGATGACCTGATTGAATGCTCAGTTCTGCTTGATGAGGCACTGAAAAGGCACTTAGATTCATTCGTAGTACCAAAGAATGCACTTGATGTTCTAGCTCAGCACATAATCGGCATGTCGCTTACGAAAAAATGGAATGTGGACGAGGCATTTGAGGTAATAAAGAAAGTTTATGCATATCATGATCTTCCAAAAGACGACTACATGTCGCTGATAAACTATCTTGCAGGGAACTATGTCGGCCTGGAAAGCAGGAGGGTTTATGGAAAGATATGGTACGATGAGAAGGAACAGATGTTCGGGAAAAGAGGAAAGCTCGCCAAAGTTATATACATGCTGAACCTTGGGACAATACCTGATGAAGTTGCAATAAGCGTGCTCGATACGAACAAGAAATGGATAGGAAACATCCAGGAGGAATTCCTCACAAAGCTCAAGCCGGGTGACATATTCACACTCGGAGGAAGGCTATACAAATTCGAGTACGCGAAGGGAATGAAAGCACACGTAAGTGTTGCTCAGGCCACAGCACCAACGATACCGCCATGGTTCTCGGAACAGCTGCCGCTAAGCTGGGAGCTTGCGAATGCAATAGGTGAATTTAGGGCTAACCTTTCAGCAATGATGCGCAAACACCTGACAAGCAAAGGCGTAACAAAGTTCAGCAAAAGCATGAAGATGCCGAAAGAGATTGATGAGTATATCTCAACGCTGCCAGTAGACGAGAATTCAAAGAGGTCAATATTTAGCTACTTCCTTGAACAGATGTTATATGCTGATGAGGTTCCAACAAATAAGCTGCTTCTTGTGGAGCTAACAAAGGACATGTCTGAAAAGGAATCCAACTATATCGTTTTCCATTCGTTGTTTGGAAGGAGAGTGAACGATGCCTTGTCGAGAGCATTGGCGATACAGCTTGCTGAGATGTTCGACGCTGACATAGACATAATGATAAACGATAATGGATTCATTTTCAGGACTGAGGAACCGATTAAGCTAAACAAAAAAGACCTCAGCAATATAATTGATGACATCCATACGACAGGTTTGTCGACTATTTTAAAAAGGAACATAAGAAAGACCGAATTAATGAGGAGGAAGTTTAGGCACGTTGCCGCAAGGAGCTTCATGATACTCAGAAACTACAAGGGGTACAAGATACCAGTGGGAAGGCAGCAGGTCAATTCGCAGCTCATTTTCAAGGCAGCAGAAGATATAGATCCCAACTTCCCAGTAATAAAGGAGACATACAGAGAAATATTGAACGAAACCATGGACCTGCCAAGAACCAACGAGCTGTTGGCCATGATAAGGGATGGAAAAGTAGAATGCAAGATAATAAAGACATCAGCGCCGTCACCGTTCTCACATTCAATGATGACTTTCGGCCATGCAGATGCGATTCTGATGAAGGAGAGGCACAAGTACCTGCAGAAACTCCACAAGCACGTTATGAAAAGGATAAAAGGTTAGTTTCAGGTTTTGAAAAATAATCTTCATATTGCAAAATAACTCTTTTCCTTAGATTGTATGTATTTGCAAATCTGGCATAAGCGAGCCAGCCTTCTAGACTCCTTAAAATCTGGTCTTCAGACATTATACCTGCTTCGTACTTTTGCCTGAATACCTCTAAACGTTTCCAAATCCTTTTAGCATTGCTTTTCTTTAGTAGTCTGTGTTTGCGGAAAATTCTGAACCCAAGCATTGTCACACCTCCATTTAAAGGCATTACCTTTGATTTCTCAGGGTGAAGCTGAATCTTCAGATGGTAATGCAAAAAGTCGCTTATTTGACTTTTCCAGCTTTCAAGTTGGTATCTATCATTATGGAAAATAATAAAGTCGTCCACATATCTGATGTAGTATTTTACTTTAAGAGTATGTTTAACGAACATATCAAGCTCGTGAAGGTATACATTTGCAAAGAATTGCGAAGTTAGATTGCCTAGTGGCATTCCTTTGCCATCAATTTCAGAGTCATGATTTCTCAATACTATGTTTATCAGCCAGATAAGGTCTGCATCTTTTATCTTACGTTTTATTATGTTCAATAGTATCTCGTGGTCTATAGTATCAAAATAGTGGCGTATGTCGGCTTTTAGTGTGTAGGCTGTTGGTCTTCTTTCTTTCAAAAGTAGTCTGGCCCCCCCCCAGCATCTCATTTTCTGGCGACACCACTTTTCTCATGAATTTTTCTGCTCTTTTGACTGCAAGATGGGTTCCTTTACTAGCCTGGTTTGCAAATGAATCGTATATGAATTGCTTTTCGAATATAGGGCCGATTATGTTGCATATTGCATGATACACTATCCTGTCACGGAAATGCGAGGCACTTATTTTTCTAGTCTTTGGGTCCCTTACTACAAAATTGGTCATTGGAGACGGTAGATAAGTAAATGATTCTAATTCGTATTTCAGATTTTGCAGTTTGTTGTAAATGTTAGATTCAAATTCAACGACATAATCCTTGTGTATCTTTCCTTTCCTCGCTTTAATCCAAGCGCGTTCAAGATTGGCATAAGAACAAAGTTCATCGTATAGAGATGTGAAGGTTTCCATATTATTACCATTAAAACCTGAGGGCATGCAAGGACCATTGGAGCAACATTGTCAGGCTCGTTGTTCGCATTGAGGTTGAAACGCCTGCCATAATTGGAGGCGTTGTTATCGGAATTGACGTTGAGCGACAACGGCAACGATGTAACCCGTCTACTAAATGCCATTCTCATGGCCCACCACAGCTTTACGATTTCGATAGAATCTACTCAGTATCGCTGTTGAATTTCATGGGTGATATGTTCGTGAACTACCAACGCTATAGACAGGTGTGTGGTCCTCGGTTTACACTCACGACCTAAATCGTGATTTGCAGGATTTCTCCATGCAAACCCAGGTAAAAGTAGTCTCTTTTGTAGATTTATATTTATGTCGGTCTAAGCATCTTTGCAAGATCCGCCACTTTTGTCCCTAATTCAACAACTTTCTGCCCTAAGCCTTGCGTAGTTTCACTTCTCCTCAGACTCGCTGTTTGGTCCTCTATTTCGCTTAGCAGCTTATCCGCAGGCTCGCTCAAGCTTAGTTTGGGCTTACCGACCACCACCGGAGCAACATCGTCAGGCTCGCTGTCCGCAACGAGGATGAAACGCCAGCCATAATAGGAGGCGTTGTCATCGGAAAGGACGCCGAGCGACAACGGATTATTTCCATGCCAGACACGAACGGTATTTTCAATTGATGTTCCTTTTCCCTGAGTAATGCTGCCGTCTTCATTGACGGTATATAGGTCTCTTTCCTTTGCTCCCGTTTCTGCAAGATAGAGGCTTTTTCTCTTAAGGTATTCCTTGAGTTGTTCATCCTTGACTAAAATACTAAGCATCTCCTTCCTTGTGTAAGGCATTAAGCCTGCTTGATCAAGAAGCTTCATGGATTTTGGGTGGTTTGCTTCGATTTCTAGGACATGTAGCGTCGAGCCAGTAGTACCTACAATCGGTTTAAAATCTCCGAACTTTCCTGTTGATGTAGCGACTGTTGATTGGACTACCAATGGTGCATTTCTTGTTGGCATTTTTATCACATTTTACACGATAATTTTATATGTTCAATAATATATAAACCTTGCTTCGAGTGGGATTCAGAAGGGTTAATTTGTGGTTTTGAGTAGTACCTCTTATTACTATTTTATGATGAGCCTTTTATAATTTCTAGACAATATACTTAGATGAGACTTGACAATGACGTGGAATTGATAGAGGGCCTCGCAATTGCCTACATAAAGAGCCTAAAGTCATTAGTTATTTCCGATCTTCACTTGGGCTATGAGGGCCACATGGCGAAAAACGGGGTTTTCATACCAAAGGCCAACCTGAAAAAGATACTGAAAGATCTTGATAGGGGACTTATCCATACAAAAGCAAAGAGCATAATAGTAGTAGGCGATATAAAAAACGATTTTTCGAACGTTCAGCAGGACGAATTCAATGAGCTCCTTGAGATAATCAAGTTTTGCAAGGCTCGAAATGTTGAATTAATTCTGATAAAAGGGAATCACGACAATTTCATAGATAGGTACAAAGTACCTTTCAAATTGAAAACGTACACCGGTGATGCCTTGATAGGCGAATATCTTTTCTTCCATGGTGACAAGCTTCCAAAATCTCCAACGAAGGCTCCAAAAATGCTAATATCTGGACACGAACATCCCTCGATAGGGATTGTGAATGCGGCTGGCAGAAACGAAAGGCTTCGTTGCTTTCTTTTTGGAAAATACAAAAAGGTAAAGTTACTTGTTCTTCCTGCGATAAGCTACTTTGCAACCGGTTCTGACATAAATCTGCAGTCTAAACAACGTTTGCTTTCCCCCGTCCTGAGGAAGATTGATATAGACAAGGCGCATGCGATTGCGATCGGATACGATTCAACTTTGGATTTCGGGACAATTGGAGATCTTAAGAAGCTGAATTACAGATAGAATGCCCAAGGAAGTATGTTTATTATTATAAGAATTATTACCAAAGCCGCAAGGAAGTTTACGAATTTCTCATTTTTTATGTTTGTCTTATATATCCTCCAACCGTCGAAACCTGGCAGAGGAAGCAGATTTACTACTGCCACTAGGAAGTTGAGGAGCATTGAGAGCGCAAAAACAGTGTAGAGGAAATAGACTATTTTTGCATAAAGAGTCACCATAACGGGTTCGTATCCAAGTGAAACTCCTATCAAGCCGATCGATGAGTTTGTAGAATCCGGAATCGCCTTTATTTTGTATGTGCCGGTGTTGGTGGTTATTAATACGGTGCTATTCGGTTTGTCCGTAGCCTTTGCCGCAGCAAGGACAGAACCTGCCGAATTTATGTTGGTCAGGTTCTGGAAGCTGTAGTTGTTCCATTTCAATATCTGCATGCCTGACTTCAACACCGCGTTTGCAGGATATCCGGGAACTGTGGATGTTACGATTACCTTGTAATTGTAAGCTGTTGGAGTCACATAAGTGAGAAGCAGGAAGGTCAATGCAAAGAAAAATATCGTTGCTATGAAGTTTGCTGATATCCCTGCTGAGAATATTTTGTTTTGCTTTTCGGCATTGAGTTTGTTGACCATCTTCTCGTCAGGTTCTACGAAGCCTCCGATCGGTATGAATCCGAATACAAGTATTCCGGTCGACTTTAGCCTGACTTTTGCCTTTCTTGCAAGGACTCCGTGCGAGAATTCATGGATTATAAGCAATATTGCGAGTGATATTATTCCGCCGAAAAGTGGTATATCTATTCCAGGTATTACTGGAGCTACTCCGGGAATCTGGCTGGAAAGACCTGACCCTGCAACTCCTAAAGAGGTGTTAGTAAGGAATAGGACAATGCTGTATAATATCGATTCGACATTTGCGAACAGCGCCAGGAATATATAGCCTGAGAATCCTGCGACTACGGTGACTATGAGGCTTATATAGCTCAAAAGGTTCGGGCCCTGTTGCGACGCCGACCTGCTGGCTATCGCATTCTGAATGGGCGCAATGTTAATCAGCTGCTGGGTCGCACTGGAAAGGTACGGTGTTACAAAAAGAAGTATTAGGATTATCGATATGACTCCGAACGCGTAGACCCTTTTGTCTATCTTGCCCTTCAATAGAGGATATGTGAGAAGCCCGAAACCCAACGTTAGGCCCCATACGGTCATTACGTCCCAAAATACCCTATGATTTTTTGACAGTTTGTCCATGGTGGTAAGTCCCGCCTTGCCGCCCATCATGTAGAACCCATACGCCCCTTTCAGTTCGAGGGACCTTTGTATTATAAGTCCCACAACAATCAGCAGAACTATTGCGGATACCGCCCGCACTATTATGTTAACGGTACTTGCAGTGTAAAGAAAATAGATAGCCAGTATCGATGCGATTATCAGAACTGCGATCATGACCTTGCGTGTCGAGTCTTCCATCTAATCAGCATCTTATAATCTGGGATAATATTCATACTAAATTATATAGCCCTTTGCAATCCTTACCGTAGAATTAACAAAGTATTTTTAACTTTATATCCAATATTATACTGGTGGTGGGAATGGAGGAATGCGAGATCTGCGGTTCAAAAACAAACGACGTATACATAGTGAATGTTGAGGACGTAGAATTGAGAGTATGCACAAAATGTGCAAAGGGCAAGAAAATCGTATCCAAGGTAGTTGACAGGAAAAATGCGCCGAAATCTGTTGCAAAAGCCGCAAAGAGCGAGGCGCCACTGCTTGTTGAGAACTACGGTACAAAAATACACAATGCCCGTGAGTCCATGAAGCTGCCGCTAAAGGTGCTTGCTGAGATGATAAACGAGAAGGAGACGCTGCTCCTCAGGGTGGAACAGGAGAGGACGCTGCCGCCTGCGGAGCTTGTCAAGAGGCTTGAGAAGGCCCTCGGCATAAAGCTGACTGATACCGCTGAACTGCAGGTCGAGCGCAACATCTCTGTTGGCGGAGGGGACAAGATAACCCTCGGCGATTACATAAAGAGGAAGGGAAACTAGTGTTCACATGGCAGTCGACCTTAGCAAGCTTGTATCCAAGAGGAAGCTGCTTTTTGAGGAACTCAACGGCAAGAGCGTAGCCATAGATGCGTACAACGTGCTCTTCCAGTTCCTCTCAATAATTAGGCAGGCCGATGGGACGCCGTTGATGGATTCCAAAGGGAACATAACAAGCCACCTATCCGGTTTATTCTACAGGACTCTTGACATGCTTGACTATGGGATAAAACCGATATATGTCTTTGATGGGATACCATCGATCCTCAAGCAGAAGACGACAATGGCAAGGATAAAAAGAAGGGAGGACGCCTACAAGGCCTGGCAGGAGGCAAAGGAGACGGGGGACGTTGAGGCTATGCGGACTCATGCCCAGGCCAGCACTAGGATAACAAAGGAGATAGTCGCGAGCTCAAAAACGCTTCTCGACTACATGGGCATTGGCTACATAAACGCCCCAAGCGAGGGCGAGGCCCAAGCAAGCTACATGTCAAAGAGGGGACTTGTCTATGCCGCAGGAAGCCAGGACTATGATACGATGCTTTTCGGATCCAAGTATGTGGTAAGGAACCTTACCTTCAGCGGAAAGAGGAAACTTCCTGGCAAGAACATATACATAAACGTGGACCCGGAGATAATGAGCTTCGATGATACGCTCAAGAGCCTGGAGATCAGCCATAAGCAGCTGATATGGTTAGGTATACTTCTTGGGACAGATTTCAACCAGGGCATAAAGGGCGCTGGCCCCAAGACTGCACTCAAAATGGCAAAGGCGGCAAAGAGTATAGACGATATAAAAAGTGCCGTCAAGGAAAAGTTCGGGGTTGAATTCGAGCTTGACATAAAAGAGGTAGAGGACCTTTTCCTTAATCCGGAGATAAAGGAAATGGACAAAGAGGACGTAGAGTCGCTGTTTCAGAAACAATACGACAAAGAGAAATTGGTGGAGTTCATGTGCAAGGAGCATGGATTTTCAGAGGATAGAATAATGAAGACTTCTGAGAGGCTCTCAAAGTCGAAGACAGATTCAAGGCAGAAAGGAATGGATAAATGGTTCAAATAATCCTTCTTTCCTGAAAAAGTCCATTTTTAATCCCCAGTAATCCGCCTAAGGTCGACAGGGGGCTTAAAGCCGACTCCATATATATTATCGGCCCACCTCACTCCCCAGTTAGGCCCTACATACCCTTGACCCCATACTGCTGCTCGCTCAATTACAATCGCCCCAAAAGAAACATAGCTATCTTTAGTAATGAATGCCGTGTCCTCCACTAAGGCGCCAAGGCTGTCAAATGTTGCATTTTTGGGTATGGCAACAAGGCTCTCGATGGAATTTTCGTGCCTGTAAAAGAACCTTTCTTGCGGTTCAAGTCCCATTTCCTTGCGATCAAGCATGAATATCATCGCTGATACTGTAGCCCTTGAACTTGATGCTTTCTGAAGCCCTAAAATCAGGTTATATTCGTCTTTTACATCTATAATCGGGCCTTGTTTCTTTGTGTGCGCCTTTAATTCCATTAGAAACTTTTCTGATACTGAACGAATTAATGGGTGATGTTTTGAAACTGTCGGTGCAGTCGTTGTATAGTGATTCACAACAAAATCTTTTGTCAAGGCCTGAAGTTCTGGTACGACTAAATGGCCATTGCCCGAAGCAGACGGTAACCTAAGTATAGGAAAATGTCTCTCTACCATTTTATCACGTTATACTCTGGGATTTATATAATATTTATAGCTTTGTTACGATATAATTCAGATATTTGAAGGTGTAACGATGCAGATCAAGGTAAAAAGATCAAGGAAGCGCATAGGCAAGGCCCACAGGAACATACAGAAGATAAGAAGGCTCAGAAGGACCCACAGGAGGCTTTTCAAAAAGAATACCAGGAAGCGCGCGTAGTCAGTATATATCTGCATACATCTGGTTGTTGAACTCGTATGCGACAGTATCCTCCTTTATTTGCAGTGCTAGGAGCATCTTGTCCTTGTCATCAAATTCTTTTATTCCGTTTTCAGTACCAAACAGGTAAATCTTCTTGTTGAATTCGTAGTATAGGTAGACCTTCCTCGAGTTGTCGTCCATCTTTACGAATACCCTTGTTGAGGGGTTTCCCAGCTTTATCATGATGCTGCAGAGCAGTACATTCTTGTCCATTGCGTCACCCATCATGAACTCGAGCGTCTCCTCCGGAGTAAGCCAGAATTGCAATGGAAGGACCACGTCCTCTATCTCTTTCCTTATGAATTCGTAGGCCCTTGTGCTGGCCTCTTGAAAATTAGTCTCATATACGTAGTTGAGAAAACCTGATTTTATCTCCTCTGACTTCTGCCGCACCTTATCATTGTTCGGGGTTACAAGTGTGGGCAGCTCTGCAACGGAGAGCCCCTCCTTCTCCTCTATGTAATCCTTGTAGCGGGATATTATGGCGAGGTATACCTCATTCAGCCTTTCCTCCCTTGACGGCCTCTGGGAACCCTCCACATTCGCCATACTGTATAATATGCCTGCAAAGGATAATAGCCTTATGTCGTTATACGGAAGGATATTATAGGCATTACAAAATCACTAATATAATTATGAATTTTGCTAATAAAATATACCTATATATATAACCTTCAACAGGAACATATACGTGATAAAATGAGTAAGGGCGTGACATTGGAGCCAAAAGAGCTTAAGATATTAAGAAGCGTAAGCCCCGAATCAAAAGTAGGAACAATTGATATGTTGAGAGGTCGAGAAATAAATGCACGGGAGATTAAAGAATTAAAAATGGGATATGGAAATAGTTTATTGAGATTAAAGAATGGATTTACAAGCGACTTGATTTATTCTACATTTGGAGTTTTTGCCATTTTAGGTTTGGCTTGTGCGTTATCCCCACAAGATTATAAAGAATTAGTTCATATTCCTCCTTCCCAAATACCAGCAGTGATTGCATTCAGTGCTATGTGCTTAGGAACGGTGGGTGTTTTTGTAAATTCAATGGTAAAAGAAGCAAGAATAGGTAACTTAATGGATAAGTTAAGTATCAGGACATGAAATAAAATGTGATAAAAAATGGCAGATACAAAAATAGCAGTAAAAGAGATTGCTCTTTGTCATGTAATCAGAAACGGAAGCTTGCTGCTTATAAGGACAGAGGAAGGGCTCAGCAAGGGCAAATGGAATGCACCTAACGGAGAGATCCTCAAGGGCGAACAGCCATACAAGAGCGCAATGAAGCAGGTGTTCCAGCAGACAGGCCTTTATGTCAACAAGGTCGTGGATAACGGTACAGTAAGGCTATTCCTGAACGGAAGCAACGAATTCACATACAAATTACACATATTTTCTACTAAACTATTCAGCGGCGATCTCAAGCCGAACATAAAAGGTGAACCGAGATGGTTCAACATAAGCGAGATTCCATATTATGAGATGTGGGCGGACGACAAGTACTGGACAAACCTCGTACTGCAGGGCAAGAAATTCGATGCGGATTTCTTCTTTGACGAGAAGAACGAGAAGATAGTGAAGTACCAGATAAGAGAAAGGCAGGAGATAGTGAAAAGAGCGTTGCCCATACTCGCAATAATTGCTATCGCAGCGATCCTCATATTCGGGATAACGAGCAGCGGCATATTGAATGGCAAGACGAATACGACAAAGTCACCCGTGGCATTCATACCATCCACTACAGTCAGCAGCACTACCACGATAACAAGCACTGTCCCTACTACGACTATAGCCTCACCGGTCCCGCCTGTGCCAAGCGCAACAACGGTTGTAGGAGGAACTCCAAACAACCAGACTTACATCTACTACATAACAACCACAGGAACGCCTCCGGTGACCCGCGTCTACTATTCGATTGCCAGCGGCGCCGGCGTGAGCGGATGGACCCTCATAGCTGGAAATCCTGTAGATATAAAAAACGCACAGTGCAACGTGTATCCTGGATACATGTACTGCACAGGCACTGCGAATACCACTGCTATAGTCTACACGACTGCGCCGAGCAGCCCTACAACTACAACCCCAACCGCAAAGTCCAACCAGACGAAGGTATACAACCCTGCATGCGGAAATCCATCAGACCAGTACTGCTATAACCTTATATAAACATTAAATTGGGTATCGGAATACCTACTATTTTTTATCTTTTGACTACACTTTAGAGTATATGCGCCGCTTGGTGCACGTGCTCTAATGGATAACAGGATAATAGCGGACATGTTCGACGAGATAGCATCAATGCTCAGCGTGGAGCGGACTCCCAGCTCCGTATTCGAGGTAAGGGCTTACCAGAAGGCCGCGCTTACAATAGGCACATTGCAGGAGGCGGTGGAGGACATCTACAAGAAAAATGGGGTAAAGGGCCTCATGGAACTTCCAGGAGTTGGCAAGGGGATCGCTGGCTCGATCGAGGAATACATAAAGACGGGAAAGATGCAGAAATACGAGTACCTCAAGAAGAAATATCCAATCGACATGAAGGGGCTCACCAGCATACAGGGATTGGGAGCCAAGAAGGCCGTAGCCCTTTACATGCAGCTTGGAGTGAAAGATGTCGCAGGGCTCAAGAAAGCTGTTGAGAGGCACCAAATAAGCAAGCTCCCGGGCTTCGGCGAGAAGAGCGAGGAGACGATAAGGAACGGCATCGCGCTGCTTGAGACCAGCAAGGGAAGGCTGCTTCTGGGGGACGTGCTGCCGGTAGCGGAATCGATACGAGACAAGCTTATAGGGAGCGGACTGGTTGAAAGGGCGATCATCGCAGGATCAACAAGAAGAATGAGGGAGACTGTTGGGGACATAGACATACTTGCGCTTTCGGACAAGGGAGAGAAGGTAATGGACTTCTTCGTGAAGATATCAGAGGTCTCAAACGTTGTGGCAAAGGGCCCCACAAGAACTGCGGTGGGGCTTAAGATCGGCCTTAACTGCGACCTGCGCGTAATCTCACCTGACAGCTTTGGAGCCGCACTGCAGTATTTCACAGGAAGCAGGGACCACAACGTACAGGTGAGAACAATAGCCGTGAACAAGGGATATAAGCTCAACGAGTACGGCCTTTTCGACAGGAAAGAGAGGATAATACCGACAAAGGACGAGGAGGCGATATACGAGAAGCTCGGGATGCAGTACATGCCTCCAGAGATGAGAGAGGCCCGCGGCGAGGTTAAACTTGCCCAAGCGCACAAGATACCGGTGCTTGTAGAAGTTAAGGATGTGAAAGGCGACATGCATACACATACAAATGACTCAGACGGAGCGAACAGCATAGATGAGATGGCAGAGGCTGCGATAAAGGCGACCTTGGAATATTTTGCGACTACGAATCATACGAAGAGCCTTGGAATCGCAAGGGGCATGAACGAGAAACAGTTCGAGAAATACTTCAAAAGGGTGGACAAGCTCAATGATTCGCTTGACGGAAAGATCAGGATATTAAAGGGCGCTGAGGTCGACATACTAAAGGACGGGTCGCTCGACCTGTCCGACGAGTGCCTGAAAACGATGGACTGCATAGTCGGGGCAGTGCACTCTTACTTCAAGATGAGCGAGGAGGAGATGACAAAGAGGATAACGAAAGCATTCGACACCGGCCTGATAGACATATTCGCACATCCGACCGGACGCGAGATAAATGTCAGGGAACAGTATCCTGTCGATATAGAAAAGATGTTCGAGGTTGCGGAAAGAAACGGCATCGCGATGGAGATAAACTCATTCCCAAGCAGGCTGGACCTGAGCGATACCAACATAATGAAGGCCTCGAAGTACAGGATAAAGTTCTCTATAGACACGGACGCGCACAGGACCTCGCACTTCGGATTCATAAAATACGGCGTAGGCACGGCAAGGAGGGGCTGGCTTACGAAGGACAAGATAATCAACACGCAGCCGCTCAAGGGCCTGCTGAAGGACTTAGCAAAATGACACATTTGCTTGCCTGTTCTGCTACTTGATTAACGTATAAATATTTCCTGAACCATAATATACTCAGTGATAAATTGGCGACAGTCAGGAAACAGATAGGCAACAATTTCAAGCGATACCTTAGGCATAAGGCTGCTACACCGCTGGAGATCGCGGCGCTCTGCGTCGGTGTGGCTACGATAAAGTATTTGTCTGATGGTGCTATCCAGCCCATGCTCAATACTGCAAACCGTATGATTGGTTCGCAGCTGGGCGATTTGGGTTTGGCTGAAGTTAATTATACGCTGGGACTTGGCGCTGTCCATTTGGTGGGCGCCGGCATGGGTCTTAGGTTTAAGAACAAGTTCTCTGTTTTCTGTGGTGCAGTGGTTGCTGCCATGGGTTATGCCTATACGTACTGGCTTGATCAGGTCCTGAATCATAAGGATATTCTGAACCAGACCCTTACACATTATGAAAAAGGCACACCCCACATAGTTACAGGATTGGTTTTAGGAGCAGTAACTGTAGCCCTCTTCAAGTCAAAGAGGATTGATTCTGAAAATAACCTGCTCAGAAAATAATACAGATAATCCTTTTTAATTCTAAAGATATTTTACATGAACTTGGAGAGGTTGAACTGCTTTACAGGTATTGCGGACTCGCCTATCTCACTCCCGAATACGTTCCTTATCTCCTCCTTTATCAGAAGTAGCCTCTGCTTTATGTAAGGCTCAAGGTTGTACCTGTTCGACAGGTCTATCGCCATTATCAGGTATTTTTCTATCCCTCCTTTTGATATGGTGAGAACGATCTTTCCCTGGCACCTGGTGCATTTGCCTATCAATGGGACTCGCCTGTATTTCGCATTGCACGCTACGCACCTGAAGCCCTGCCTCGAGAATGAGTGCATGTTGCCTATCAGGTCCGGGAGGAAGTGGCTCATTATAAGTCTTCGGGCTGTATCCGCCCTGTCAACGCTGCAGAGTATGTCCATGAGCTTGAACTGCGCCTCTATTTTCTCCTTCATGCTGTTGAGCTTTGTGTACATGCTCTTGTGCGGCGCACCCGTTATCGAATTTATTCCGCTCAGGTGCGTGAACCTCAAATTGTTGAATTCCTCGTGCTGCGGCAACCTGTTCTTGACTATCACAACAGATGCCTCGGACGGCGGCGAATACTGGTTTGTCTTCTCGTAGAACTCGAGCCCGTAGTCTTCTACCACTTCCATCTCGTGGACCTCGTCGTCTATTTCAGTGACATCCACATTGAGTGTAAGTATGAGCGGCGCGTCCATAGTGCCGCCTATGGTTGTCGGCAGGTAGCTCCTTGAGAAATTGATGAGTGCATCGAGCAGGAGCATCGTGGTGTCCTCGTCCCCGTCGCAGTTCCTTCTTCTCGCAGATATTACATACGGATGTGCAAATCCGACGTGTGCGTCGGTGAACCCTATTATTCGGCATAGTATGCCTGCCGATGTGTGCGGTGATAATGTTATCACGTTATGGCCGACAAGGTCCTCTATGCTATTCAGGTTGTAGAATGGCTCCAGCCTGTAGAACTTGACAAGCAGCTGGTCGATGAACTTGGATACGTTCAGCATGTATTCCGCGCCGTCCCTGTTGAGTATGACGTCCTGCGGGAGCATCTCGAGCAGCTGGTCGTTCTCCTTGAGCTCGTTGCCGAGGTAGTCCCTGTCGTAGCCCATGCTCCTCAGCTTGTCGACGCTTACCATCATCTCCCTTGGATAGAAATGCGTTATCGGCATGTCGGTGGCATCGAACCTTGATGTCCCGTCCTTGAATATGTGCACGTTGTTGCCTGCTCTGAGTATTCCTTTCTCGATCGGCTCCGTGACCTTGTCCCTGTTCATGAGGCCCTTTACCCCCTTGATGTTCTTGTTTAGGACAGTGACATTCAGCTCTTTCATCGCGGATTCGACCATCTCCGCTATGTTGACTACGCGCAGCTCTTTTGCGTAGGCCTTGCCGCCGCAGTTCGGGCATATCGGCTTATCCGATATCCTTCCGCAGCTGCTGCAGGTTCTCTCAAACTTTGCAAGCGATTTATGTTTATTGCAATATGGAAGAGAGACCACCTCCTTCCCCGCAATGCACCTGTACTTCGCTATCTCGATGCTGATCCCGAAGTTTCCGAACTTCTTTTTCTCGTTGTTATAAGCTTTGGATAGGCTACGCTCCTTTCCTCCCGCCTCAGCTACGGGGAAAAGCATATGAGGAGAGGGTTTCATAAGCCGCTCCTTTGCCTTTTCAGGCCTTCCTATCCTGCCGCCTATCCTTGTTGATCTTTTCATTACCTTGAAGGGCGAGACGGTGTTCACGTTTTCCAAGGTGCTCTTGCTTTCATCATAATCCTGCCTGCCCTCCATGTTCAATCGGGTCCCTTTCGAGAAGCCGAGAGATGCAAGTAGGCTTTGGGCATGATCGCCATCGATCGTTATTGCGGATTCGCTTTCCATATGTGGTATGCAAAGCCTTTCCACGACCTCGGCAAGCGGTGTCTGTGTGCTGCCCTTGGGGAACTTGATGCTCTTTACTCCGAATATTTCGGCTCCCTCTTTCTCAATTTGAGATATTGAGACCGCATTGGAGAGATCGATCAGCTCCATCGTGCTTATGTCGGTATAATCGTATATGTAGAGAGGGTGCATCGGGATATTGTTTTTGGAAGATATCTCAAATGCTTGCTTGAATGTAGGCTTTTCAGGGATCGGATCTGAGAAACCTGTCGCCTTTAGCTGCGCGCTCCAGTATTCCTCGACATAACTGGTAGGCTGCAGCGGCGTGTTAGATTTCTTGAAATCTCCGTACGTTACAAGTATGTCGCCTACTGATATTATCTTCGCTACTCTGTCCTTCAGCTCCTTTGCCTGGTCAGAATCGTTTATCCTTAGCCCCTGTCCGTTGTCCAATTTTACAAATGGACCTTCTATGGTATCCACGGGAGCGGCAACGCACCCCTTTCCTGGCTTTTCTATCCTGAGCTGCGTTCCGCAGGCAATGAACTCGTTAAGTATGATCATAGATGCGGGACTGAACCCCTTTGCCGCGATTCCGGTCAGTCTTGACCTGCCGTACCTCAACCTGAAGCTTCCGTTTTTCTCAGGATATGCGAGAACGGGCCTTCCCGCAACCATCTCCTGCAGGAATACTGCGCTCTTCTTGGTCTTGTCCTCCTCATTGGCGCTGGTGCTCTTCTCCACTTTTATTATCTTGTTCAGCCAGCTCCAGTCAAGGTCGAAGGGCTTTGTGTCTTTCAGTATCTTCTTTGCCTTCTGCGCAACGCCTTCGCATATTACAAGTCCTATTCCTCCCCTGATCTTGTTCGTTATTATTTGCTCCTTGCCGCTTTTATCAAGACGTTTTATGTTTCGGTGTATGTTTATTTCGATCTTTTCTGTTGGTATGCCGTCAACGCATACGCTTAGGTTCTCAAGCACCGTGCGCATGTCGTTTTCGGGGGGGTAATACTGCAGTCTTGCAATTCGCGCGTGATAGATCTGCATTTCTTCAATGCAACGCTCCACCTCAGACTGCGTTGCTTTGTATGCGCCTATGCCCAATAACTTCCTTCCGTAATCACCCAGTGCGACCGACATTGCGGCCGCAGATCCGCCCGCCCCCCTTATCGGGCCAGCGTACAGTATTGCGATGTAATCGGAGCCGTCGGCGTTCTTGTGGAGTTCTATGCCCTGTATTCCTTCTGTAGGGGCGACTACCACCGCATCAGTGAGTATTGCAAGCCCGACCCGCACCGCGATCAGTAGCCTTTCCTCAATTGTCTTGCTGCTGAATGTCTTCTCGAGGCATATGTCCTTTGCCATGCTGAAAGCGAGCTCCTGCCTGCTTATGGAGGTGCCCTTTGCCTTCATCATCTCCGCAAGGCCCTCTATACCTATTATTCCCTCGACTCTTGATTGAAGGTCTGGAGCCGGCTTTATCTCCACGAACTTTTCGGGGTCGTAGCCTTTTTCCCTCGCCCTTGATGCGACATCATACGCAGTATCAAAGCCCCTTTTCAGTTCGCTGTGATACTCTTTTGCGTCCATAGAATCACTTCATGAAATTCACGTTTGTGAATTTTCCTGCCTTTGTCTCATATACTGGGAATATGCAGGGGCTTGGTATGTGGCCCTGCATCAGTTGGTAGTCGGTTGTCGATTGCCAGGTTCCGCTGTTGATTATGTCGACACCGTGATAGCTTGAGATGCAGTTTTTGTGCACGTGACCCATATGAAGGATGTCGGGCACCTTGTCTATTACAAGGTTGTCGTTCTTGCTCGGCACTATTATGTTCCCTCCCCATATCGGTGACAGGTGCCTTCTCTTGAGTATCTCGGTCATCGGTTTCTCCGGGTTGACGTAGCTCATCTCGGGGATCGACCTTATGACAGAATCCAGAGATGTTCCGTGATAAGTGAGTACTTCAAGTCCGTGCAGCGTTAGGAAACTGGGATTCGGGAGTATGTGCACGTTGTCGGCCTTGAAGTCGCCGATGAGGTCGCTTGTCAGCTGAGGCTGCGGCTCTGCCCTTTGCACCGCATCGTGGTTACCAGGTATGATGAATACGTGTATGTAATCAGGGATCAGGCTTATGTAATTGAAGAAGACCTTGTATTGTTTGTAGATGTCCATTATTGAGAGTTCCCTGTCGTGGTTCGGGTACACACCAATCCCGTCGACTATGTCGCCGCCCACTACGATGTATTTTGTCTTCTTGGCAAGGTCCGTCCGCTCATCGTAGTTCCCGTTTGTCCATTTTATGAAGTTTGAGAACTGCTTTTCCATGAAGAACCTGCTGCCGACGTGCACGTCAGATATGAATGTTATCGCTATGTCCTCCTCTGTCTGCTTTCTTTCCTGTATCGGGACGTCGGGCCATACGAGCTCCTTTGCTATGACAAACGGCCCGGATATCTTTCCCTTTATCGCTATGACCTCATCGTTTACGAGGTGCTTTGCCTTCTCGAACAACCCTTTTCCCTGCTCTGATGTGCCATTCATGAACATTATCTTTGCCTCGGCGGTCTCGTCTTCCAGGACAACCATTATGTTGCCGTTCTTGGTCAGGATCTTGTTTGAGATTATGCCAATCAGGGTTATCTCCCTGCCGCTGGAGTATGAATTTATGCTCTCGAGGTTTGCAATCATTCCGGTCAGGCTGTTCCTGTGCTGCTCGACTATCGACCTCAGTTTCTGCAGCCTGCTCCTAAAATGCGATACGAACTCATCAACGGTGCCGTTCGAGTACTCTATCTCGTGATTTGCTATGCTGTATCTTGCGTCCATCTCAGATGCCTCAGCCCTGAACTCCGGCTTCTGTATGACCTCGATCGGCTTTGGCGCCTTCTCCAGCTGGATCTCGTCTATTATCGCGGCTATCTCCAGGTTATTTACTATGTTCAGGTTGGAATCGGAAACGCGTCGCTCTATTATCCTGGACGCTATGTCTTCCACATCGAATCCGTCCAGGCTCTGGGGCTCAACATCTGCCGCGACTAGAACACCTAGCTTGGAGAGCTTTTTCACAAGATCCTTGACGGCAGTTTCACCGGCCATGCCAAAGTCAACCACTCGTCTCGGTCTTTATGGACTCAAGCATGCTCAGTATGCTCCATACTGTGGTCCTTGCCTGCGCTGGCAGGTTTATGTCGTTGCTTATGGAGTCTATGTTGTATATTGCCGATGACACCCTGACTACGTAGTCTTCCTGCGTGTTGAGATGGTCCCTCGCCTCCTTTATCGAACTCTTGACGTTCTTCGGTACACTGTTGTCGTTCAGCAGAAAATCCATCTGCCTCTTTATCTGGTCTATAAGTTCAGCTACCTCTTTTGCGTCCATAATAAGCACCCACAGAAATTAGACTTAAGTATATTGAGGATTAACGTATTTATTCCTATCTGAGCCGATGAGGTAGTAAGTGTATTATAATTATATTGCGCTACCTAGTAGAAAGCAATATCACGGTGCAAACCCTTGAGACTTTATAACCTGAAGCATGATGTTGACGGAAAGCCGATACATTCAAATTTCCTGTCCGATTTTATACTTGGCAGCCAGGACGGGCTTGTGAATGTGCTTGGCATACTGCTTGGCATATCCGCAGCGACAAGCGACATACGCCTGATTTTCGTAGCCGCATTGGCCGCTCTTGGTGCGGAATCCATCTCAATGGGCGCGGTTGCATACACCTCCACAATGGCCAGGCATAAGCAGTACATAAGGGAGGTGGAAAAGGAAAAAGAGGAAATGAGGAGTTTGCCAAACCACAGCATGCAGGAAATTAAAAAGATACTTAGGAGGTGGGGCTATAAGGGGAAGGAACTGGACGACCTGACGAAGCACATAAAAGCAAACCCAAAGGCGAGCCTGGAATTCCTGATATCGTTCGAGCGCGGACTATCGCCGGTGGATAAATCAGCGCCGATGCGAAGTTTCCTGATTGTGCTGAGCTCGACTATAGTAGGTTCCACGATACCATTGATCCCGTTCCTATTTCTGACACATAATATACCTGCCGCTGCAATTGGATCAGTGATAGTCAGCGGAATTACGCTCTTCGCAATAGGATATTACGAGGCAAGGACAACCGTGGGTTCTTTATGGCGCAGTGGTCTGCAGATGCTGATAATAGGGCTTGTCGCTGGAATTGCTGGTTATCTTATAGGCCATTTCGTTGGCGCGATACCGATATGACCTCGAATTAGCCTTTCTTTATTGAAAGTACCTTTATTTTGAAGATTAGCGTCTTGCCAGCCAACTCGGGATTGAAATCTACAGTGACTGTTGTTTTATTAACGGCAGTTACAACGCCCTGTTGCTGCTGCGGGTCTGTAACAACCATTCCGATTTGGGCTGTTTGGTTTCCGAATGTGTTTGCCGGTATCTGCATGATCAGGGCAGGATTTACCTCGCCATAGGCCTGGTTCGGTGGAATGGTTATGGTCTTTTCTTCGTTTAATTTCATGCCTATAACTCCCTGATCGAATCCCTCAATCAATTGGCCCGCGCCCACCGTGAACTGAAGGGGCTGTTTCCCAACGTTTGAGTCGAATACCGTGCCGTTTGTCAGAGTTCCCGTATAGCTTACGTTGATTGTGTCCCCCTTTGCCACTACCGGTCCAGATGCATAGTTGTTAGCTACCAAGTAAATCACTATCAATATTACAACAAGTGCCAAGATATGTAATGGATTAATCTTAACACCAAATAATTCAATGTTTTTCATTGCATCACAAATATAAAGCCTGCTTGATGGGCATTAACTGTATGAATTCGATGCTTAGCTATAATTATCTAAGCTTTTTGGGGGATAATTTTGTCAGGATTATCAACCGCTCCCAAGGCACTCAGCTCACGGCTTTCTTCACAAGCGAAACGATCTTCGCCTCTTCGGTAGCAGTCAACTTTTTCAGCGCGAAGGAGGTTGGCCACATGGCGCCCTCATCGAGGTTCGCCTTGTCGCTGAAGCCTATCGTCGCATATCTCGCCTTGAATTTATTTGCGTCTTGGAAGAAGCAGATAATCTTGCCGTCCTTGGAATATGCAGGCATCCCGTACCAGAGTCTAGGGACAAGCGCTGGCGCACTGGCTCTTATGATAGCATGGAGCCGCTTGCCTATGACGCGATCCGGTTCTGGCATCTTGGCGATCTTTGCGAGCACGGTTTTTTCCGCCTCCGCCTCGTCCGCATTAAGCTCTTGGATGCGCTCCTTCATTGCGGCTATTTCTTCGTCCGTCAATCCCCTCAACTTTTTGGTTGTCTTTTCACTCTTTGATCCGTTTGTCATGGTATCACAAATTTATTCTGATTTAAAACATAAAAGAGCGCCTTGGCCGATATGTATGCGTGAAGTTATAAACCTCTATCCCTGTCCATATGATAGGTAAATATAATTTAAATCTTTAATTTTTCTTTTTTCTTTGGTTCTTCTATCCTTTTTCCAAACTTTTGAATATGAGCTTCTGTTTCTTCTTCTGTTGCTTTTCTTACTAAGTAAATATTTTCCTTAACAGATAGTTTTTCTATACGTACTGGTTTGACAGGATCTGAAGAAATCCATTGGTGGCTTCCTTTTGGAATGTTTTCAAATTTATCTGAACTAAGCGTGTAAAGATAGAAGAACTCCTGTTCTGGCCAGCCAGTATATATTATGCCATAAGTCTTGCCGTCTTTCACACCATAACTTGACCTCCCAACACCTTTGCATGATGTTATACCAGCAATTATCGCTTCATCTCTAACATCTGATGCGTAAATTGCCTCTTGATTGTCCTCAGGTTGCCTTCCCAAATCGTTGGCCTTTTTGGGGATCAGTTCTTCTCCAATAAGCTTCTTCGCTCCTCCATGATACAAATATCTTGGCTTTTCCATAAAAACCATTTAGTAAAATGTAACACTTAATCTTAAAAGCCTTTTATGACCAGTTCGAATCCCCGTTCAGGCTTATAACCAGAGTTTTGACTTTATCTCTAGGGCTAAATCCAGGGATTCGAACTTCAAGTACATCGCCTTGGCCGGGATTCGAACCCGGGTTTTGACCGTGACAGGGTCACATGCTGACCACTACATTACCAAGGCATATTAGAGTTATTCAGTAGATTCGCTTTAATAATTCTACGCATTTACGGAACAAGTCGCTCCGGATCCCTTGGATACAGGGTTGTCTCCCTTACATTCCCTATGCCAAGCAGCTGCATCGTAAGCCTCTCTATTCCTATCGAGAATCCCCCGTGCGGAGGGACCCCGTACTTGAACACGTCTGTGAACCACTCAACATTCTTCATTCCCTTTTCTTTCATTTGCGCCATGAGCTTGTCGTGCCTGTTTTCACGCTGCCCTCCTGAGCTCATTTCTATTCCCTTGTAGATCATGTCCACGCTTCTTGCCCACATGGGCTCGTCATCAACGCGCATTACGTAGAAGGGCTTTACCGCAAATGGGAACCTGTTTATGAAGAAGAACTCGCTCTTGTATTTCTTCTTTACGTATTTTGCGAGCAGAACCTCGGATTCCCAGTCGTGGTCCTTCCCGTACTCTATCTTCCTGCCCAGCCCCTCGAGTATGCCATATATCTCAGGGTATTTCAATTCAGGGAATGGGGCCTTTGGGACCTTGATCTTCTTTTGCAGCAGCTCAAGCTCCTTCTTGCAGTCCTTCTTGACTTTCTTGAATGCCGAAATTATTACCTCCTCCTCCAGCCGCATCGTGTCCTTCTCATCGCTTATGTATGCCATCTCAAATGCTATCGTCCTGTGCTCGCAGAGGTGCCTTATCGTGTGGCTCAATTCCGCCCTCCAGCTCGGACCGACCTCGAATATCTTCTCGAATCCTCCGGCTATTGTGAGCTGCCTGTGGAGCTGCGGATCCTGCCTGAGGTATGCCTTCTTCCCGAAGTAGTCAACACTGAACATCTCCGATCCGCTTTCTGCAACCACTCCCATGATAGATGGGGTGTATATGTTGACAAACCCGTTCTTCACACCATATTCGTAGGCACCTTCGATCAGTTTCGATTCTATCTTAAATATCGCCTGGTTTTCGGGCTTCCTTAGGTCAAGTGACCTCCAGTCCAGCCTTTTGTTTATTACTGTAGCGGTATTGCCAACCATATCGATTGGAAGCTCGGGCTCGCTTTTGGCAAGGATCTCCATGCTTGACGCTAGAAGCTCGGCGGAGTACTTTGTGCTGTTGCCCTTCTGTATGGTGCCGCTTACCGCTATGACGCTCTGCAGGGGCAGCTTGCCTATCTCCGCAAGAAGCTCCTCGCTTACAACCTTGCTTGAGAAGACAACCTGCGCATAGCCATACCAGTCCTGCAGTATTATGAATACAAGATTCTTCCCCACGATCCTGGTGTTTGATACAAACCCCGAAAGCAAAACAGGCTTGCCCACATTTTCTACGCTAACAAAGTTTGTCTTGTTTCTGTCCTTGAGCTGCAGATTTTGGTCCATGAGTTATCCCGTGAGAAAGATTTTCTCATTTAATATTATATAGATTGCCTTTTAAATGCTAAATGCAGTTTATAGATTATAATGTGAATCAATGGCAGCGCTGTTTCCCTCATTTGCCGCAGAGTTGCTCTTTGTTATCGTCTACTTTCTATGGTATTATTTTGAGATAATAAACCAGGTTTTCATAGCGATAAAGAACAGGGGCTCAATGATAAAGGTGAAGGGAGACAGATTTTCACTTCTCGGCATATATTTTGCCGCAGTCGCAATTCTTTATGTTTCTGGCTGGTTTGGCTCTGCCAGAATAAGCTCTGGTTTTGCGGCGCTTCCCGTATGGACGTGCTACCTGGGCATACTCATGATGATTTTTGGCGAATCACTTAGGCAGTGGTCGACTTATACATTGGGCAGGTACTTTACCGGGCCCGTGGTCATAATCAAAGGGCACAAACTCTTGATAAAGGGACCGTACCGGTTTGTAAGGCACCCAGGATATCTTGGCGGCCTTATAGCATTAACCGGAATAGGGGTCGCGGTTCAATCCTGGGGCGCGGTAATCGCCGCATTACTTATCGCATGCGTTGCCTATTCCTACCGCATATATCTTGAGGAAAAGGCGCTCAGGAAAGAATTCGGAAAACAGTATGCGGACTATTCGAAGAGAACCGCAATGATTGTGCCGCATATACTTTAATAAGTCCCGTTGGGGCGAATTGAACGCCCAACCTGTCGCTTTCCAACATGTTAATGCTGCTTACATACTACAGGCGACCGCTCTGCCATTGAGCTACAACGGGTTATTGTTTATTTAAGCGATAATATTTAATATTTTATAGAGAGTTATCAGGGACGCAGACCTCTCTATAGCTTTATTTAATAGGTATAAGAACAATAATATATTAATGATTTGATGGCCCAGGTTGAGAACAACGAGGAAGTAGCGATAAAGAGCCGCATTTCACAGGATGTCATAAGGAAGTACCACAGGACCCCGATGGCGCTTTATAGG
The DNA here is from genome assembly GCA_963773985.1 of uncultured Microcaldota archaeon. Taxonomy (GTDB): domain Archaea; phylum Micrarchaeota; class Micrarchaeia; order Micrarchaeales; family Micrarchaeaceae; genus UBA12276. Next base: position 97,970 of record CAVZDF010000003.1, read on the forward strand.
ATCAAGGACATCTATGTCGATGTAACCTCAAACCCAAACTTCTTCGACTCGCTTCTGGTTATTGCTGCTCTGATAGCTTTCGGGGCGGCGTTTCCGTTCTATCCCATCCTAATACTTTTGGCGCTTGCCGCAATCCTGTTCATATTCACGCTCAGGCATGCCTTCCTCGGCTTGATACTGCTCATGGTTTTCGTATTCCCGATGCTCATGTTCCAGACGCCTGCACTTGCTTACATCTTCCTGATAGTGATGAGCATGGCCCTTGTCTTCGGGTACAGGCACTACAGGACAATGATCTTCGGCGCCATCCTTATACCGCTGGCCCTTTCCCCCCTGGGCTTCATATTCTCAATACCTGCACTGATAGTCGGGGTGCTCATAGTAGGATACAAAAGGGCAATGGTGCTGAGCACCATATTCGTGCTCGGGATTGTAATGCTGTCCGCGGTCACTGGGGTGCAGAACACTGCGTATATCTCTTACAATGCACAGTTGGCACACATGAAGGTGTCCAATTCTGCCGCATTGAACTATTCTATACCGAACAAGGCGGCGCCTAATTTATTTAACTTTGGGGCAAGCGTTGGCACGGTTATAACCAACCTCAAAAACCAGAATGTTGTAGGCTCCATGTATTCCGAGTTCGGGGCGTTTTTTGGAGCTCTGGGCGTGGAGCCGCTTCAGTATCTCTCGGACCTAATAGGGCTTGCGATAATCGTCATGTTCATAGACACAATGGCAGTCGCAAGCAGATCGAATTACAAAGGCACAGAGGCAAGCCTCATCGGGCTGGGTTACCCCGGACTGTTCCTGGCAATATCGACCGCTTTCGGCAACCCGATAGGCACGAATTACATACTGCCGCTCGGCAGCTTCCTGATTGCTCCCGCATTCCTTTATGTGCTCGAACTTTACAGGGTAGACATAGTGAAGGCGCTAGATGTAAGGAAGGAGGACCTGAGGCTCAAGTTCGGCGAGGCATTTGAGGACCTGTTGGCAGGAGGCAGCAATGAGAAGTTCTCTGATATAGGAGACTATGAGGCGACAAAGAAGGAATTGAGGGAGGCGATAATATCACCGATAGAGGAAAAGGCGGTATCAAGGGCATATAACATCAAGCCAGTTAAGGGCATCCTACTGTTCGGGCCCCCAGGAACGGGTAAGACACTGCTCATGAGGGCGATAGCAAACGACATAAGGGCAGGATTCTATTTGGTTAGAGCTGCAAACCTTGTTTCGGGAGTGCCGGGGGACACGGAAAGGAGATTGTCAAAGATATTCGAGGTGGCAAGAAAGAATGCGCCGTGCATACTCTTCTTCGATGAGATAGACTCCATAACAAGGAACAGGTCGCAGGGAAACGTTGACGAGACCCACAGGCAGATACTGTCCGAATTGCTCATAGAGCTTGACGGATTCCAGAAATTGAAGAGCGTGGTAGTGGTCGGCGCGACAAACGTGCCGAATGTCATAGACCCCGCAGTTCTAAGGCCTGGAAGGTTTGACAAGATAATCTACATGCCTCTTCCAGATTTCGTTGGCAGGAAGGAGATATTCAAGATCTACCTGAGCAAATTGCCTGCATCGAAGGATATCAAGATCGACGAGCTTGCCAAGATGACCGAGAGGTTCTCGGGGGCGGACATAAAGGCTCTTTGCGACAACCTGGCTCAGGAGATAGCTCAGGAGGCCGCAAGCCAGCACAAGGTATTGGAAATAACACAGAGCGACCTTGCCAATTTCATAAAGACCACAAAGCCGTCAACAACACTGGCGCAGCTCAAGGAATACGACAGGTTCAAGATAGACTTCGAAAGAAGGTCGCTAGGTCAGGAAAACGTTGAAAAGTTCAAGACTACAGAGATAGAGGAGGTAATAGGGCTGGAGGATGCAAAGACCGCGATCGTTGACGCGGTCAAGACACCGATGGAGCATCCGGAGCTTGTGAAGAAATATGGAGTGAAGTCGATAAAGGGAATACTGATGTTCGGCCCTCCAGGGAACGGAAAGACAATGCTGATGAGGGCTGTTGGCAGCGAGATGAAGGACGTTACGATGCTGCAGATGAGCGGGGCGGACATAGCACAGGAGGATCCTGGCAAGGCGATCACTACGATAAAGGAGATGTTCAACCGCGCTGTCGAGAACGCCCCATCGATACTGTTCATCGACGAGATAGACGGCATCGCGCCGAAGAGGAAGGGCGCGTCTGAATTCGGAGTCCAGCTTACTTCCGAGTTCCTGCAGGAGATGGACGGGGTGAAGGAGACGCCAGGGGTGGTGCTGGTATGCGCAACTAACAGGCCTGGCGCGCTTGACCCGGCAATTCTCAGACCGGGAAGATTTGATAAACTGATATTTGTTGAGCCACCTGATGAACCGAGCAGGGCAAAGCTGTTTGAGCTGTACATCAAGGATGTACCGGCAAGCAGCACAATCGACTTTAAAGAGCTGGCAAAGGAAAGCGCAGGTTATACTGGAGCTGACATTGCAAACGTCTGCAGGGAGGCAAAGACAAAGGCGTTGAACGAGAACCTGCGCTCAGGAAAGGAGACAGATGTCACGATGGAGGATTTGCAGGAAATAATAAAGAAACTGAAACCGTCAGCGCCAGAGGGCTTGGTAAAATCTTACCAGGCATTCCTAGACAAGTATGGCAAGAGATGATTATCCTTTCTGCAGTCTGTTTGCAAATGTATTGCTTACAACGACCCTAGAATCGTCGTTCGCATACACCTGCATCTTGCCATCGCGCATACGGACGTCGCAGAATTCTATTTTTACAACGTCGTTTGTCTTCATCCTTGTGGTGCTGAGCGCTGATGATCCCCAAAAAGAGGCATCAATCAAATTAACGGAATCGGTAATTATACATGAGGCTACGGCAATTTGGCCCGATTTTCCAAGGCGGGTTACATGTCTAATTGGGCTTATCTCCAAAATTCTCCCAACCAGGTCAACTTTTCTTAATTCCTCCTTTATAGTTGAATAATCGGTTATTGGAATCCTTTTTGAAGGGGATACCTTGTTTATTATTGTATTCTGTCCGGATTTTAGTTCACCGGTTGTAGGATCAAGAAGCACATTATTCACTATTACGGAATCCTCCCGTTCGAATGTGTTTATGTCTATGAACTCAGAAAGTTTATCTTTAAGGTTCATTGTTACCGTTGAGCCTTCTTCGCCAAGTATTACAGTTCTCCTGACCGTTTCCTTGCCCTTGATGTTAATGCTTCGGGGGTTAAATATCCTGTATATCTGGTCCTTTATGTTGAATACAAGTTCATTTGGCATCTCTGCTTCGACGGGTTGCTGGTTCATTTTCTGAGGAATGGCGTTCAGCAATTCCTTTACATTCATGTTTGACTTTCTGCTTTCGGAGTTGGCCTTGAGTTGAAGCTCTGACTCGCTTTTAAGTATTGATTCTGCCTGCTCCTTTGTTATGAATCCAGAGAATTTATCCACAACCTTCTGGAGATCGGACATCTTATCGATTACTATACGGTGCTAAGAATTAAAAATAGAGCATTAGATTACAAAATTAAGTGGGCCTGCGGAGAATCGAACTCCGTTCCTCTGCGTGTAAGGCAGATATCGTAACCATTGGACCACAGGCCCTTGTCTATCTTGATTGTTCCTTGCAGAAAGCATTTATCCTATTTATTGCGTAGTCTAATATTTCTTTGGGAGGCAATGCAACTATCCTGAAGTGGGAGCTGGCACCGAAACCCGAACCCCTTGTTACCTGTATTCCCTTCTTTTGAAGCAATAAATCGGTGAATTGTTTGTCATTCTTTATTCTCATCTTTTGTAGGTTTATTCTTGGGAGTATATAGAATGCGCCATTGGGCCTTACGGTACTGAGGTATTTGTTCTCGTTAAGAAGGTCTGTTGCATAGTTTGACCTTCTCTCGATCTCCTTTACCATGGATTTTATTGCGGTTCTATGAGCGCTGATGTTGTTTATTGCTTCGGTCGCTGCATACTGTGCAGGTACATTCACAGAAAGTCTCATTAGTGCATAATTGTACAGCGTTTTCCTCAATTCCTCAGATCTCTTGTCGTTTCCAGGTATGAGCATGAATCCTATCCTGAACCCTGTCGAGTCGAAGACCTTGGATGCGCCATTCAGTATAACATATGGTATTCCCTTCGCTATCTCGGACATGCTTGTGAATTTTGCCTTGTTGAAGACTATCTCATCGTATATCTCGTCGCTTATAAGGAGTATTTTATACTCATTTGCAATGTCTGCGACCTCCTTAAGCGTTCTCTTATTGAGCACAGTCCCAGTGGGATTGTTCGGGTTTGTTATGAGCATATACTTTATCCTGTTTATTTTGCCGCTTGACTTTATCTCCTTGAGCGACCTGGCCAGCTTTTCCGTATTTATGTTCCAATTTGAGTTTTCGTCATAATCCTCGATCAATGGCAACCCGCCGCTCAGTTTTATTTGGGGAACATAAAGCGGGTAATATGGTCTAAACAATACAGCTGATTCTGAATCGTTTATAAGGGCACTGTTTAGGAAGCTTAGGGCCTCTGATACTCCTGCCGTAACTATAACATCATTAGCATCTGAATCCAGCTTATACACTCGCTTGTATCTTCTGGCTACGGCATCTCTTAGTGAATATATTCCCTCCGCGCTGGAATAGGCGGTCTTGCCTTCCTTCAGCGCCTTTATGTAAGCGTCCACTATGTATTTTGGGGTCGGAAAATACTTCGGTGGGTCCCCCCTGTTCAATCTTATTATCTTCATACCGCGCTTTTCCAGCCGGTCGGCTAATTTGTCTTCCTCCTCAATCGGATTTTCCGCATATCTGCTTCTTTCTGACAGCATCCAAATACCAATTATATAGCACAAAAAGATGTTATATTACTTGTCCTTCAAGCGGGCCTCGTCTATGATGTAGCGGCCGACAGGACCAGACCATGTTATACGGCTTTTGAGTACCTCTATGCTTTTTTTGAAAAGTGGGGCATCGAGAACAAAGGATTCAGCTTCACCACCCTCAAAAAGCATGTTTATCCTGTATTTCTCGTTTATTTTCGATAGTTTTTTGATCATGTTTGTATCTATTCGTGCCCCCAAGAAGCTCTCATCGAATCCTTCCGCAGCTACCTGGCTTATTATGACATTATATTTTTCTGCAAGCTCCGAAAGTTCAATTGCAGGATCTATATGCCATATTGGGGATATTGCCTTTATTGATAGCTTATCGCATATCTTTTCTATCCTTTCCTTTTGGTAAACGCTGGCAACAGCGCCTGTTACGAGCTCTGTAACTCCGTTTTCCTTTAAAGATTTCTCGATGTCTTCCAATTCCTCCTCTTTTTCGCCTTTTGTCTTGTACATTACCTGCCTGATTCCAAGCGCCTCTGCCTGTATGGACGATAAGTTGATGTTTGGCTTGTGGAACATGTAGCTGAAATCGTTTTCTGATACCATTGTTATCAGAAGCTCGACATCTTTGCCCTGTTCGTGCACTTTGTGCAGTGCCAATGTAGAATCCTTTCCCCCGCTGAAAAGGCATGCTCTCAAAAAATCACTTAGCGTCGCTTGAAGGGCATATGTCCTTGAGGACACATCTGCTGCAATATTTTATTCTTGCGGTGCAGGTATCCCTGCCTAGGGCTATGAACAAGTGCGTTAAATTTCCCCAGTCCTTCCTTTCAACAAGTGGCATAAGTTTCTGCTCTATCTTTTTCGGATCATTTGACTTTATTATCCCAAGCCTGTTTGATACCGTAATGCAGTGCGTGTCTATTGCTATGCCTTCGTTTATACCAAAAGCGTTTGCCAGAACTATATTTGCGGTCTTTCTTCCTACGCCTCCCAAAGTGGTAAGGTCCGCTATCGTCTTAGGTACTTTTGAACCGAAATTATCCCTAAGCATTTTTGCGGTCTTTATTATGTTTTTTGACTTGTTCCTGTAAAGGCCTATGCTGTTTATGTAGGGATAGAGTTGCTGGGGCCTTAGTCTAGCAAAGTCGTTTATTGTTTTATATCTTTTGAACAAAGGTCCAGTAATCTTGTTTACCTGCTTGTCCTGCGATTGGGCGGACATCATAGTGGCGACAAGCAGTTCCCATTCATTTGAATGATGAAGAGCGGTCCTCATTTCGCTTTTGTAACGCCTCTTCAGCCTTGTCATTACCTCTTTTACATATTTCTTATCGTATTTCATCTTATCATCAATCTAGGATATTGATAAATATTTATATTGTCAATATTTATTATATGGCTTCTTGGGGTTGATGCATGCAGGTTATAGCTGATTTCCATACACATTCAAGGTTCGCGATGGCTTGCAGCGATAAGATTACTATAAGAGGCATGGAAAGCGCCGCTGTTGAGAAAGGAATAAGACTTATGGGCACAAGCGACTTCCTCCATGGGCAATGGCTTTCCGAATTGAAGTCGAATCTTGAGCTGGTTGGGGATACAAACTTATTCAGGATAAAAAACTCAAATTTTGGAGTAAGATTCATGCTCTCGGGCGAGGTTTCAACGATATTTACAGGAAGGGACGGGAGAGTAAAGAAGATACACCACATAATTGCCTTGCCTGATTTTGAGTCGGTAGACGCATTAAAAGTGGCCCTGAGCAAATACGGCAATCTTGAAACTGACGGAAGGCCCCAGCTTTCAATGACCGCAGTAGAGCTTGTAGAGAAGGTTTTTAGGGTAAACCAGAATGCATTCGTCTTTCCCGCACATGCATGGACTCCTTATTTTGGCGTTCTAGGGTCCCTATCCGGATTTGATTCGATAAAGGATGCCTATGAAGACCAGGAAAAACACATATTCGCATTGGAAACTGGCCTGTCAAGCGATCCTGCAATGAATTGGATGATATCAGGATTGGATAAATACACGTTATTGTCTAACAGCGATATGCATTCGCTGCCTAAGCTCGGAAGAGAGGCAAACGAGTTCGAATTTGATGAGCAGGACTTCAACTACCGCAATATAATAAAGGCAGTAAAGGAGAAAGATTCAAAACATCTTAAAAGGACAATTGAATTCTATCCGGAAGAGGGGAAATACCATTTTGACGGGCATAAGGAATGCAAATTTTCATTAGATCCGACAAAAAGCGACATGATGGTATGCAAAGTGTGCGGCAAGAAGCTCATAATAGGGGTAGTGCACAGGGTAAAGGACCTGGCTGACAGGGAGGCGGGGTTCAGGCCAAAGAACGCAATACCATACGTGAACATAGTACCGCTTATTGAGGTGATAGCATATACGCTACATAAAACTACTTTTGCCGTTCCTGTTGAGTTACAGTACAAGAAACTGATAGAGGGAGTGGGCAAGGAATTCGACATACTGATGAATGCCAAGCTTGAGGTTATTGAGGAGCACTCGACCAGGGACATAGCCCAAGCGATAAGCAACGTGAGAGATAACAAGATAACCATAATACCGGGCTATGCAGGCGTATTTGGGGAGCTGGAACTGCTCAACAGGAAGAAAAGGCCTGAAAGCGGAGAGAGCAAGCAGAAAGGGCTGTTTGATTGAAAGTTAACAATCTGCTTAAGCATGGTCAGGTGTCAAAATCCTAGATTCTAGTGCATGAAATGATAGATGAAGCAATGTTTATATATTAGGAAATTCATAATTTTATCATTGATAAAATGACAACTAAAAAGAAGATTGTAACAACAGTTGCACTAGCTGGCGCGGTTGTTGGTATCGGTTACTTAAGAAACGAAATTAAAGGCTGGGATGCTCGTGATGCTAAGATAACGATAGATCTTGGTAATGACAATCTGCCAACAAGTAGATTACGCGAGATAGCAAAGATTGACTTTGATGAGTATTTGGTTAAGATAATAAATCATCCGAATACTACTGTAGACATGCTTACCGACTTTTCAAAATCTGATATGGGGAGCGTAAGGGCCGCAGTTGCGTCAAACATTAGGACTTCAGAGCAAACACTTTATGACTTAAGCAATGATAAGTGGTGGGGGGTAAAGCTGCAGGTTGCGTTAAATCCTAATTCCCCATTTGAGGCACTTGAGAATATTTCTAAATCTGTAGCTATAGAGCCTGATGTTAGGGACATGAATGAAAATGATATCGGATTGTTAAACGCAGTAATAAGGAATCCTAAGACATCAAAGGTGACCTTAAAAGATATAGTAAACAGCAGCAACCTAGATTTTAGCAGACAGGCCAAGGCGCAATTAGAGTTCAGAGAGCATGATGCAAAACCTTGCAAATGAGCAATAATTAGTGATAATATAGAAACAATACACACCAAGGGTTCTTCCATCAACAATTGGATTCTGATGAAGGATTCATCGCTAAGGCGCGAAAAGGCGGAAAGCTATCTATTGGAGCTCAAGACATTCGAGCTTGTGGGATTCATCGACAGAACGGACCTGCCAATCTTTGATATGAATGAGAAGACGGTTAGACAATTTGTATTAAACCGCAGGGAGATAATAAATTATCCTGATAAAGACGGCAACACTCCCTTACACCATACCACAATTAATACGATGAATATTCTATTAATGCGTATACTTCTGCAGGAAGGTGCAGGTTCAAGCATAAATAAAAGAAACAAAATCGGGCAGACACCGCTTGATATGGCAAAGAGCTTGTATGAAGAGAGGACCGCCCCAAGCCGATGGAGGAAAAAGGCAGAATATGCAATTGCCCTTCTCCGCAAGTATGGAGGAAATTAGGGCCACAGCAAGGATTATATACCTATTCCACTAGAATAATTAATTGATACAACTTAACAGATAGTTTCAAGAATCGGATAAGGTTCGAATTTTTATGAAGAAGAATCTTTTAAACAACAAGCTGGTCGCAGTAGTCAGAATACGCGGTACTGTCAACGTTAGAGGAGACATCACCGAGACTCTCAAGAGGCTCAACCTGAAGCACGTCAGCAACTGCACGGTGATAAAGGTTAACGAATCATACGGAGGAATGCTGAACAAGTGCAACAACTATGTCGCATACGGCGAGATAGACGAGCCAACTCTTACAAAGCTACTCGACGGAAGGGCAGGCGGGATAACCGCAAAGGAGGTCATGGACGGAAAGGTGGACCAGGAGAAGTGGAATACGTTCATACCCTTCAGGCTGCACCCGCCGAGGCACGGCTACAAGAGCACAAAACTCAACTTCAACCAGGGAGGAAACCTTGGCTATTGCGGCGCGGCCATAAACAAGCTGATCGTCAGGATGGTGTAATCATGGTAGTTCGAAAAGAGAAAACAAACAGGAAATGGCTCGGCACCAGGAGATGGGGCAAGGGCAACATAAAGAACGCCAGAGGGAAGGGAGACCGCGGAGGAGTAGGCAAAGGAGGCTCGAAGCACAAGTTCACATGGGTCACTGCACATGCGCCTGAAACCATAAAGGACGTTGGATTCACACCATGGCGCCACAAGAAGATGAAGGAGATAACGCTTGAAAGGATCAACAACATGCTAAAGAGCTCAAAGGAGGCCAAGGCTACGCTCGAATTCAGGAATTTCAAGGTACTCAGCAACGGCTCATTGAGCAAGCCCGTAATAATAAAGGCGAGCGGCTTTTCCGAGAGCGCGATGGAGAAAATAAAGAGCGCTGGAGGAGAGGCAGTAAAGATATAACCAAGGGATAGGCCAGTAAATGTCAGAATCATTAAAGATTGCTTTTTATACGGACTCTTTCCTGCCAGCGATTGATGGGGTCGTGATATCGATACTCAACTTCCGCAAGGAGCTTGAGAACAGGGGCCACGAGGTATACATATACGCTAGCGGCAACGAAAGGACCCAGCAGATGGTGAGGAACGACAAGCGCATAGTGGTGGTTAGGGGTGTCAAGCTAAAGAATTACCCCCAATACAGCCTAGCGCTCTTTCCCATGAGCTCAAGGCTCAAGCACATAAACGTGAGGATGGACATAAACCATGCCCAGACGCCGTTCATGATGGGGGTCCACGGGCTCATGGTCTCGAAGTTCGACCGCAAGCCGATAGTCGGGTCTTTCCACACGATGTTCACGGACCGCTCGGTCATAAAGGACTACGCTGTTGACAACAGGCTATTGGCCAAAGCCGTAGGAAGATACTCATGGAACTACGCGAGGCTCTTCTACAACAGGTGCAACGGGGTCGCTGCACCTAGCGGCACGATAAAGAGGATGCTGGAAAGGAAACGCATAAGGAACGTTGAGGTAATTCCAAACGGGATAGATATCAAGAAATTCAACCCTGACGTTAACGGCAACCAGATAAGAAAAAGGCTCGTGAAGGGCAGCAGGGAAAAGCTGGTCATGTATGTGGGAAGGCTGAGCAAGGAGAAGCGCCTGGAGACCATGATCAAGGCGGCAAAGGTGCTAAAGGACGATAACATACGGTTCGCAATAGTCGGCACTGGACCCGCAGAGCACCACTACAAGCACATGGTTGAGAGGATGGGACTTCAGGAAAAGGTGAGGTTTATCGGCTTCATAGACAACAGGGAGCTGCCAGGGTATTATGCTGCCTGCGATGCCTTCTGCATACCCTCTACGTTCGAGACGCAGGGGGTTGTTTCGCTGGAGGCGATGGCATGCGGCAAACCGGTGATAGGGGCTGACTATCTTGCCCTCAAGGAGCTGATAAAGAACGGCAGGAACGGCGAGAAGTTCAGGCCGTACGATAGTACCGGCTGTGCAAAGAAGATAAGGAAGGTTTTATATAATATCGACTCATATAAAGAAATGGTAAATACAGCTAAACGCTATTCGATAGAGAGGACGACTGACGACTTACTCGGTTTATATACAAGGATATTAAATAATGAAAGTTCATAAAGCAACTAACTTTTAGTCTACATTAAGGGGATTCACTGGAAAATAAGATTCCAAAGGAACAGGAAGGAAAAACAGGCTCAACAAGGACAGGCGCTACAGATTCTAGAATGTCTAACGCACACAGCCGAGAGGAAGCCAACAAGCAGTCGCTCAACATGCTCATCAAGGAATCCAACAATCCGGAAGCGGTGAAACTGAAGGAGGAGATCGACAACCTCAGGAAGGACAGGAGCAAGTTCATAGCCAAGGTGAAGGACTCGAGGAGGAGGCTCAGCTACAAGGAGGCGGAGCACACCGCAATAGACAGGCTCCTGAAGATGAGGAAGGAGGATGACAAGGACGGATCGAAGAGGAGGAGGGTAGGCTACCTGAAAAGGATGAAATCCCAACTCGAATTCAGGATATCGACCGAGGCATCATCGCTCGCGCAGGAGAAGGATATAATCAGGAAGATAAACGATATAAACCAGGAGCTGGACGAGGCGCTCGCATCTGTTAGGCTCGAAAGGAAAATCGGCTTTATAACCAAGGATATAGAGGAATACCGCAAGAGCATAACAGAGATAAACACGAAGATAGGCGAACTCGACACAAAACTCGATGGTTTATACATGTCTTTGAGGAAGACCCTCGGCATAGGGAAATGGGAGAACAAGCAACAGCAGCAGATGCAGCAGCAGAGACCCAAGAAGCAGCTCCAGATGCAGGGGATAAATCTTGAGGATATAGCAGTAATAAAGAAAAAAGACTCGAAATAAGTCGAAAAATAAAATAAAAAACAGAAACAAAAAGACAAAGTTAAAAGGTGAAAGAATTGAAAATTACTTTTTTTGGAGGCGCACAGGAAGTCGGCAGAAGCTGCGTCATGATAAGTACCGCAAAGACAAGGGTACTTCTTGACGCTGGCATAAAGCTAGGCGAAGTGGAAGAGCATCCAACGATAAAGGACGAAGAACTGAAGAAAATAGACGGTATATTCATATCGCACGCACATCTGGATCATATAGGCTATCTGCCTCATATCTATTCAGCGGGATACCAGGGACATATTTACACGACAAAGCCGACGATGGAACTGACGAACGTTCTCATCAGCGACTACATGCGCATATCAAACCCGAGGAACGTAACGAAGGACGGGCTCAACAGGCTGCAGAAAAGCTACAAGATATGCGAGTTCAAGGAGGACGTGAAAATCGGGGACCTGACAATCAGGTTCATACCATCCGGGCACATAGTGGGAAGCTCGATGATAACGGTCAGCGACGGAAAGGGCATGATAATCTACAGCGGGGACCTGAATCTGTCAAGGACGAAGCTGCTGGAAGGGGCTGACATAAAGAACCTTGCGGCTAAGACACTCATAATAGAGAGCACATACGGTGCAAGGAGGGACGTCTTCCCGCATGAGGGAGTGATAGCCCAGAAAACGCTGAAGAGCATAAAGGAGACGCTGAGCGTTGGAGGAAAGGTAATAATACCATCATTCGCAGTAGGTAGGGCCCAGGAGATACTTCTCATGCTTGATGATTACATCAATTCGGGATTGCTTCCAAAGGTTCCGATATACGTAGACGGAATGATAAACAAGGCGATGAGGATCCATAGGCACAACGTGATATACTGCAGGAAGGAGCTGCAGATGAGGATACTCATGAGCGACTACGACCCGTTCAAGAGCAGCAACTTCATACCGATAGAGAGCAAGGCGCAAAGGGTCAAGATAGTTGGCCAGGATGAGAGCTGCATAATAGTCACTACGAGCGGGATGCTCACGGGGGGGCCGGTGATATACTACCTGCAGAGGCTTGCCGGAAATTCTGCAAACAAGGTAATACTTGTGGGATACCAGGCGGAAGGCACGCCAGGCCGGGCATTGCAGGACGGAGCCAAGAAGTTGCGATTGGACAAATACAACGTAACGATAGGGCTTACTGTTGAGTCGCAACACCTTTCGGCGCACGCAGACAGGCCGCAGCTCGAACGCATGATAAAAAGCGTGAACGGGCTGAAGAACCTATTCATAATGCACGGAGAGAAGAGCAAGTCAGAGGAGCTTAGGGCGGACATGTCTGGCAAATTCAAGGCGATAGTCCCAAAGAACCAGGAGGAATACGAGGTCTAATTAACTAGTTGTTGAAAATGTTGAGGCTGGCCAAGGGCAAAAGAGCCAAGGGAATAATAAAAAGCAGACCAGAGGATTTCAGAGTAGAGGAAATAACAGCGAATGGCACCGTGTTGGAAATCGGTAAGCATTATTCTCCGGAAATTCTTGGCATGAATAACGAGCCTGAAGGGAAGTTCTCAGTCTTCGTAATGCAGAAGACCAACTGGAATACTTCCCAGGCACTAAAAACCATAGCAAGAAAATTTAGGAGAGGCGTAAAGTCCACATGCTTTGCTGGTACAAAGGACAGGACATCAGTTTCAACACAGCTGTGTAGCATTTTTGGAGTGAAACCGGATGAGTTAGCAAGGATGCACGTAAAGGACATATCAATAAATGGCGCGTGGGCCGGAAGCGAGAAGGTCAAGATGGGCGATCTGCTTGGAAACCGGTTTGGTATAACAGTAAGGGAGCCATCGGATTACGACAGAGTTGGGGGGATAATATCGGAGCTGGATGGCTTGTTTCCGAATTACTTCGGGGACCAGCGCTTTGGGAATAGGGGCATAAACCTTGACATAGGTGTTGATATTCTGAAGGGCGATTTCAAAGGCGCCGCAATGAGGTTTCTAACTGACACGCAGAATGAGATAAACGAGGATTCAAAGGCAGCCAGAGAAAAGCTGGTCAATGAACTGGACTTCAAGGAAGCTATGAACTATTTTCCAGGATATCTGAAATACGAAAGATCAATGATCGAATACCTTGCGAGGTTTCCGGACAATTATGCAAATGCGATAAGGAAACTGCCCAGGTCATTATCGTTGATGTTCATACATTCGGTTGAGGCGCATATATTCAACAAGGAACTTGAGGAAAGGATAGCAAATGGGCAGACAAAACCTAAACCTGGAGATGTTGTTTGCCATGAGGATGCATACGGGTTCCCTGATCTTTCAAAAACTGAGGAATTCGATGGAAAAAAGGCGTTCCTCGTTGGAAATATACTTGGATTTGACACAAAATCAGTAACAGAACTGGAGCAAAAGACGCTGGATGAACTAGGATTGACGTTGGAATCTTTTAAAGTTCAGGGGCTAAACGAGCTTAACTCTAAAGGCACCTCAAGGTCGCTCTTCGCACCTTTCAAAAACATCTCCTATGGTTATAGTGAGGAGGCAGGAACATTGGAGCTTGGATTCTCTTTGCCAGCTGGCTGTTATGCAACTGTACTTATGGACGAGCTCGTTGAGGATTAAGGCGTAGGCATTGCACCACCCCAGCACTAATAAATACCTTAAGCCTTACTTAATATTCGTGTCTTCATGTCGAAAAAAGAGGTAAACAACTACATCTACTTTGTTCTTCCAATTCTTGCCATCTCGCTTGCGCTGTTTGCGCTGAATGTCAGCAAGATGTCCAGCGTGCTCTTTTTCCCGCACAGCACAGATTATGCAGAGGCGATAGCTTTCTTCACTCCGATATCAAACCTCTACAAGAGCTTCAATACCTACCCGTATGTTCTAACGTACTACCCTCCGCTCTATTATGTGGTTCTTGACACGTTAAGACCCTTGTTCAGCACCTTGTCCCCGTATGTCTACGAGCGCATTCTGAACCTGATAGCCGCCATAATCGACCTGCCTTTGTTATACATTCTGTGCAGGAAATCGCTGAAGCAAAGCATGTTTAGCTCGCTCCTCGCCGTCTTTATGCTGGCAGGGGCATTCGTCTTCATGATAAACGCACTTGACCTTCCTCTCTTCGAACTGATTTTCGACCTGGCAGCTTTGATAGTTATATTCAGCAAACTGAGGTGGGCTCCCGTATTCTCGGCATTGCTGCTTACTGTTGCGTTCTTCTTCAGGCAGAGCGCTTTGTTGATAGCTCCAGGGATATTCCTTTATCTGTTTCTTTCTGGAAAAAGGAAGGATGCAATCATATTCACAATCGTATTTTTGGTGGCAGCTGGGATTCCGACATTGCTGCTCAACATTGCGACTCAGGGCCGCTTCGTCTTTTCGGTATACATCCTGCCATTTATAACCCAATTCATGACTAGCCAACTTCAGGGTTTCTTAAACACTTTCCTGCTCACGACTCCCTTCCTCATTCTGCTTGTTCTGTTCCTCTATTCCGCATATGATGGCAAGAGGTCACCGCTCTTCTGGGTTGTTCTTTTCTCTTTAATTTCGATAGTGAGCTCTGGAAAGTGGGGTGGCTCCTATGTATACTTCTTGGTCCCGTTCGCCCTGATCTGCGCCGCAGCGGCACCGTCTATTGAATTGTTTTTTACGCAAGAGATAGGCAGCAGACTTGGCAGACCAATATCTTACGTAATTTTCTTGCTGGTCTTTTTCGGCTTTCTAATTCCGGCATTATATTCCGCCAACACCAGCCTGAACTTCAGTCCGCAGGCTGAGAGCCCAATTACTGGCAACATGCTGAGCAGTTTCTCGGGCAATATACTTGTTGAAACCCCTTCGCTGGCACTGGACGCAAACAAAAGCATGGAATTCGAGCCTAGCATCTTTTGGGTAATGCAACAAAAAGGGGAATGGAATGACTCTGCGATTTTGTCGGATGTAAATTCGCAAAATTTCTCTGCGATAGTCTTCCCAAAGGGCTTCGGGAGGTTCTCTAAGTACAACGGGCTTGAGAATGCGATAAACGATTCGTACAAGAAGGACTACGCTGTTGGCACATGGGAGGTCTATGTGCCCAAAAATTCCATTAAGACTTAATAATTCGCCGGGATAGGGATTTGAACCCTAAAGTCCTTGCGGACACCGGTTGCCTTGTTTGCATCACAGATCAGCTCTCGGGACACAAATCTCGAGACCGGCGCGTTACCGGATTCCGCCATCCCGGCATGTATAGTAATTAACCACAAAAGGGTTAAATTACTAGAGATAATTGATTAAATATATACTTAATACGTGATATGGTCAGGAAATGATATACATAAAGATCCACGATACTGAAAACGGCAAGATGATTGCCATGTGCGACTCTACACTTATAGACAAGGTCCTGAAAGAGGGTGAAATAGAGATAAACATCAGGGATTACTCTGATTTCTACAAGGGAGAGCTTGTCGGTGTGGAGAAAGCGGCAGGAATGTTGGATCCCAAGAAACTGTATTCGGCTAATATAGTCGGGAAGGAATCGGTAGAGGCCGCAATAAAGGGCGGGGTAATACTAAAGGAGAGCGTAAGAAAGGTAAAGAGCATTCCATACGCGAATGCGTTTAAGATAAAGTATTAGACCTCTTTCTCATTTGTTAGGTCGAGTATCGTCTGCGCTATATCTCCGTTTTCCTGCATTAGCCTCTCTCTTATCATGTCCTTGTCGGTTATTCCCGTCTTTTCGGAGACCATCTCGATATCCTCATCCGTTATGTTGGTTTGGATGATCTTTGGATTTTCTGATATGTCCCCGCCGATCTGGAAGCTTACAGCGCCTTGGGCCTCTATCTTGGTTATTTGGGGGTTTTCTATTATTATGTTCTTGTCGCTGGTCTCTATCACAACGCGCAGCGCATTTATTTCAGAGGATTTTATGCCCATCTTCGCCATGAGGTTTTTCATGGCCCTTGGATCCATATTCGGCATCATTGACATCACAGATTGAACAAAAGCTTCAATTTATTATATATTCTTTTGAATTATTAAAGGGTTTCTTTTTGACTTTTTGATTAGGCTTTTAGTATTGGTGAGGAATATATCTAATGAGATTCGGTACATATGAATAAAATAAAGACAAAAACAATAAGACAAATGGTCTGGTTCGATGCCACACCACATGAAATCTTTGAGCTTCTCATGGATTCGAAGAAGCATTCTGATTTCACTGGAGAAAAGGCAAAAATAAGCAGGAAGGTCGGAGGCAGATTCACCGCGTTTGGGGGATGGGCTGAAGGGAAGAACCTGAAGCTTGTCAAGGACAAACTGATAGTCCAGGAATGGCGAGGCGAAGACTGGCCGGCAAAACACTACTCAATAGTGAGCTTCAGGATAAGCAGAAAGGGAAAACACACAAAACTAAATTTTGTCCAAACTGGAGTGCCTTACGATAAATGGAAGGACATAAGCAAGGGTTGGGAGGATTATTACTGGAAGAACATGAAAGATGCGAATCCCGACCTTCTATTGCAAACTTTCTAGTCTACATTTCGCTGTACTTTTTGTTATAAAGATCGAACGCATTCTGGGCGAAGGTCTCGTTTGGAGTTGCACCTAGAGATTTAACTACATCCATGATA
Source organism: uncultured Microcaldota archaeon (assembly GCA_963773985.1). Taxonomy (GTDB): domain Archaea; phylum Micrarchaeota; class Micrarchaeia; order Micrarchaeales; family Micrarchaeaceae; genus UBA12276. The sequence continues at coordinate 115,157 of CAVZDF010000003.1, forward strand.
TTCTTTACACTCTGCTCCCTGCCAAGTATCACAAGAAAGTATATTGAATAAACATATATTACGCCGTTTTCGTTATTTGCGCTTAGAAGTGCGTCAATTAGGTTAGAATCCGGCTGTATGCCTATGCCAATCAGCACCTTTGATATGTTTTCAGAATTGAGTTCCCTTCCGAGCAGATTGAGCATGCCTGAAAGATATATGTACGGCTGCATTTTGTTCTCTTTTATGTATTGCGCTACCGTTTCATCATCTAGCAGTTTCTGGGCCCCATTCAACAGGACGTCTGTAGAAGCGCTGGTTATCTGGCCGATCAGGCCCTTGAACAGTTGCATGTATATTTTCCTGTTGTTTTCATCCGTAGCGGCATCCATATTTATCAAATCCTATTAACCTGATATCTAAGATTTAAATAATGTTACTATCAAGCCGGATTTGAGATTGTGTAGATGGTTTCTACCTCCTTTTTCACAGAACCGAAATATCCGTTTTTCATAAGAACCCTGACAGAGTGCTCATTGCCTACAGCGACCTTTCCATAGATTTGACTGTAATTTAATTTTTTGAAGGCGTAATCTGTTAATGCCTGGACTGCCCTTTTCATATACCCATTTCCTTGGAATTCGCCGCCTAAGTAGAATCCGATTTCGCCCCTTCTTGGATTATCCGCATCAGGAGTGAGGTTTATGCTGCCAACAAGTTCGTCTTTGGAGTTCCATATCCCAAACCTGAGCCTGTTCACGTTTTTTGGGTTCCTTATGCTCTCTTCAAATGATTCCAATGTTGGGTATTTGACTCCAGTCCTGTCTCCGAATTGTGCTAGATGCTCTCTGTTTTTATCTATTAGTGCAAAAGCCGCTTTTGCATCCTTTAAGGAGTATTGTCTAAGCGTTATGGTGCCGTCAGTGGACGTAATCTCCAATGGTCTTCCCGTCTTTGACGACATGGTGATTGACATTTTATGCACCTTATTTCCTGAATGGACTCTGCGGGGATCGCACCCGCGACCTTCCGCTTTTTTGGTTTTGATAAAACTTTTTCCCAAAAGTTTTACTTGCAAAGCGGACGCTCTACTACTGAGCCAAGAGCCCATGAGTAGAAATATTATAAGAATAAGGTTTATTAACGCTTTTTGCGCTTTACTTTGTGTGGCTTGGCGCGCTTTATCATGTGCACTTTGTGCTTTATTTTCATTCTTTTTCTTGCGCCGCTTATCTTTGTGCTCTTCCTCTTGACTGTTTGTAATCCATTCCTTTGGGCAGTAAGGCTCTCGATTATCTCCAGGTCCCTCCTCGCGTTCTTGTCGAGGTTGAGCTGCTCAAGCATGTTGTCAACAGCATTGTCGCTTACGGTCTCGGAGTCCTTTGAGGTGTTTGTCAGGGCCGCATTCTCTATGTCGCTCTTCTTGAGGACCTCCTTTATCGCGTTGAGCTCCTTGAGCCTCTCTATCTCTTCAGCATACTTGCCCTTCTTTTTGCTTTTCATCGACTGCCCCTTTCGAGAGCTTTTTGCTGTATAAGTTATTAAGCTTTATGTTCTGCGATTGTTTATCTGGCAGTCGGTTTTGCTATGAGGCGGATTTCAGCGCCGTCGCCCTCCTCTGCGCCGTGTTCTCCAACGAGGTTTTCAGCTCGTACTTTTGCAATGCTCTGGCCAGGTCCTGTTCTCCGGACTTGTGCGCCCAGTATGATGGTTTTTTACCGTTGTTGTCCCTGGCCGGGTTTAGCTTCTTGCTTATGAGGCTTATGGCCATCTCCCTCCTTCGCCTCATTGCGGCTATGTGCAGGCCGTTGTGGCCGTGCTCGTCTTTTACCTCAATCATTACCTTGGGGTCATTAACGATAAGGTCAAAGGCGCCCCCTTTGCCCATGGCTATCGTCATGAGTAGGAAAGGCTGCCCATCCTTGTTTGCCATGTTTATGACTTCCGGGAACTTCTCCTTTATTTCCCTGATGCGGTCTGTGTTGTCGTTCATTATCGCCAGCGTAAGTGCCTCCCTGGCCTCGCTCACGTCTGTAATCTCGCTTCTAAGCAATGTGTTCACCTTACCACCCAATATTGATTGGAAGTGCATTAATTTATGCGCTACCGAGTTTTCGGTTTATTCGCCTCCAATATCCCCCTTTTCCCGTTATAAAACTGGCATGGGAAACAGCACAATATATTTATACCTTTGCGATTAATCTATATCGGTGCTAATTTGGCAGCTAGAGCGTTATAGGCTACCTGTATTAGAAAGCGATTTTTGTAAATCCTTGATGAAAATACTTCTAAGGAGAGCCTTTGCTCGTTGTCATTTACCGTTTGTGAGATCGTGTATTTGCACGATTGATGTTAGGAGAAGAAGCTTGCATAATCATCAAACCATCTAGGGGATGGCTTGGCTATAGTAGCGAAGAAGACCGTGGCAAGCTGCGATAAGCCCAGGGTAGCCGCAAGTCAGGCTTTGAACCTGGGATCGTCTTAATTATGTGCGCAAGCACAAGCAAACGCGGGGAATTGAAATGACTTAGTACCCGCAGGAAAAGAAAGAATTATCGATGTGGCTAGTAACACGAGTGAAAGCCGCAGAGGGCAACCTGAATCCCGCCTGGCAACAGGTGCGGAGATGTGGTGTAGGAGGAATCCATAACATGAGCTCAACGTTCTGGAAAGAACGGCCAAAGAGAGTGACAGCCTCGTAAGTTAAGTGTCTGTGGAAATTACTACGATAGAGTAACTCTTCTTGAGTATGAAGAGTGAATACGGGAGCATTAAATCCCAACCCTAAACATTGACTATAGACCGATAGCGAACAAGTAGCGCGAGCGAAAGCTGAAAAGAACCCACACGCGTGGGATTGAAAAGATCTGAAACTAGATGGTGAAACGAAGGTAAGGCATGGAAGTTATGAGAGCTGGCGAAGCTGAAAGCCGAAAGGCTTATGCGAGCCGGAAGGAACAATGTTTTATCATTCTTCTTGAAGCAAGAGCCAGGGAGTGTATATGAGTGGCGAGTCGAAAGACGCAGCGAAAGCGAGTGCGCGCAGCATGCGAGGCGCAGGGTATGAAAATGCCTGAGTCACTTGTATACGACCCGAAGCCGTTGTGAACTACGCGAGACCAAGGCGAAGCTGGCCTAATGGCCGGTGGAGGCCTGCAACCTGTCATGGCATGTCCTGTTGGGTGAGTTTCGGGTAGCGGCGATATACCATTCGAACACGGCAATAGCGGGTCCCCTCTGAAGTATCTTTAGGATAGCTCTGGGCGAGCTTGCACATGCGGTAGAGCTACTGAATGATTGGCGCGGAGTCGAGAGGCTCCACCAATCTATCAAACTCCGAATGCATGCGCTGCGTAGACCCCGGGAGTCGACCAGTTTGGGTAAGCCAGACTGGTGAGACTGCAAAGATAGTGACTAAGGTTAAGGTCCCCAAATCCTAATTAAGTGTCTTAAAAGTAGGGCAGATCACAGACAGCTGGGAGGTAGGCTCAGAAGCAGCCATCCTTTAAAAAACGCGTAATAGCGTACCAGTAGAGATTTGTCTTACTGAAGATATACGGGGCTAAATTAGGTACCGAGACCTTAGAGACTGAATAAGTCTGGTAAGAGGGCGTTTGGCACGGCTAGAAGTACGTCCGAAAGGACGTATGGACCGTGTCATAGGGAAAATCCTGGTATTAGTAACATCATATATGGGCGAGAATCCCATACACCGAAAGCACAAGGTTTTCTTCGCAACGATTGTCAGCGGAGAGTTAGCCGATCCTAAGCTGAATGCTAATCACAATTCAGCAAAAGGGAAGCATGTCAATATTCATGCGCTCGGGATGTAGGAGTGGCAACACAAGGTAGATTTCTGACGGTTGGGGATAGGTCCGCAAGGAAGTGCAAAGGGCTGCAGAGTCTCGTTATGAGGAGAAGCAGCTAAATGAACTATGGACTGAATTCCTGATCCCGTGAAAAGGGAATCTGCAACGATCATCCTGATCCGTACCTAGAACTAGTAAAAGTGCTGCTGGCTGAGGAGGCCAAGGTGTGGCGGAGTAACCCATGTTAGGGAAATCGGCAAAATAGTGGCGTAAGATAGCGAGAAGCCATGTCTGCGTATAGGATATGCAGATATCATTGACTAGGAGACGACAACTGTTTATCAAAAACACAACTCACCGCAAAGCGGAAACGCCAAGTACAGTGGGTGACGCCTGCTCACCGCCAGTACGTGAAAGCCCTTTTCAAGGGGAAGAAGCGCTGGCAAAGAGCGGGAGTAACTCTGACTCTCTTGAGGTAGCGTAATACCTCGTCACTTAATAGGTGACTTGCATGAAGGGCGTAATGATCGTCTCACTGTCCCAACATGGGGTCCGGTGAACTTACTGCGCGGTGAATATGCCGCGATCTCTCAGTGGGAAAAGAAGTCTCCATGAAGCTTGACTATAGCCTGTTGTTGTTGTTAGATGAGTTATGCATAGCGTAATTGGGAGCGTAGAGACGCGAGCTTCGGCTCGCGTTGAGCGACAATGTAACACCAATCTTAATTTGTCTTACAGCTAACCCGAAAGGGGACAGCTGCAGGTGGATAGTTAGACTGGACGGTTGCTTTCGATAAGGAAACGAAAGTGACCAATGCTCTGCTTAGGTGGTTTGGGAAACCACCGGTAAGCGAAAAGGTAAACGCAGGGCTGACTGTATCCTTAAAAGCGTGGGATGCAGACTAGAAATAGGGGCTTAACGAACTTTGGTACCTCTTTTAATGGAGGTCCAAGCTGTCAAACAAGTTACTCTGGAGGTAACCGATTTGTCGCCAGTGAGCGTCCACAGCGACCTGGCGGTTTGATACATCGATATGGGCCTAGGATATCCTGGCTGTGCACAAGCAGCCAAGGGTTGGACTGCTCGTCCATTAAAATCCTACACGAGCTGAGTTCAGTCCGCCGCGAGGCAGGACGGTATTATCTACTGGGAGTGTTAGTGTCAGAGGGTAAGCTCCCCTCAATACGAGAGGAACAGGGGATCGGCGCCTCTAGTGTACCGGTTGTGAATGCATTGCCGGGTAGCCACGCGCCACAAGGATAAGTCCTGAAAGCATCTAAGGACGAAGCCAGACCCGAAACTAGACACTTAGGGCGGTCGCAATAGACGACTTTGATAGGACGGGTGCGTAAGCAGTGAGCGCAAGCGAGCTGTGAACATACCGTTACTAAAGCCTAAATAATGCGAGCTTCTTCTCCGAAACGTCTTTTTTGTTTTTATTGAAGGGATAGGCGAAAGTAACGACAAGCAACGTACCTAGCTAAAGTTATATATATTTAGAAATCTGTAATTATTCTGTGATAATATGATGGGAAAGACTGTACGCTACATAAGTAAAAATGATATGAAAAATCTTAAAGAGACAGTAGGGAAGAATGTTTCTGTAGAATTTGTATCTGGTAGCCACATTACGCGAGAAACAGGAATTCTTAAGATTGTAGAGAATTTTGAAAATATACAAGTAGGGTGTTTAGGTTTACCATTTATAGGAAGCGATACCGCAATAAGATCCATAACCTACGATGGCAAAGTTCTTTATGAGAACATAAATATAACTACAAGATATCCTCCTAAAACATGTAGGCAAATTGATAGTCTTAGATTGAGGACATTTGGTGTCAATGCTGGTATAAGTCGTGAATTCGAATTTAGAAAAGATATGTTAAGGATATAGTTGACTTTCTTTTTACGCTAAAGAAGTAAGCCTAGAGCTTCTTCTCCGAAACATTATTTTTGTTTTTAATTTAAGAAATAGGCGAAAGTAACCCAAAAACACATAATTAGATTTATATATCTAAACAACAGTATATCTGTAAGGAGATAATATGGCAACATCAACAAAAAGAGTTAACATAGATACTCATGCTCTGGATTTGTACAAACTATCAGGTAAAGTTGCAAATAGTATAAAATCAAAAGGTTACGTAATAGGGGATGTTGATTGGGTCGGACTTCACGGAGATAGGGAAGTTGGTCGGAGATTAAAATCAATTGAAGATTTACGTAATAACAATCAGATTGCCATATTGAAGGATAAGCCCGAGGCAAAAGGCAAAGGCGGTCTTTATAGGTATTTACACGGAGTAAGAGCAGATTTTATTGGTAAGTTAATATTAGAGAACAAGCACAGTGCTACCATTGATAATTGGGTTATGGAAGTTTATGGGGCGAAAAATCAGTCAGAAATAAAAGAATTGGCAGCAATACTTTCAAAAGAGAATGATGTTAATATTTCGGTAAAAGTTTATCCTAATGAAAAAATAGAGTACGCCTGGGGGTCAGACGAAGCCTAAATAATGCGAGCTTCTTCTCCGAAACGTCTTTTTTTGTTTTTACTGAAGGAATAGACGAGAGTAACGACATAAATAGAAAAGCTTAAATACTTATATTATAATAAGTTATAATGTGATTGTATGGGAGAATTATTCAAAGTAAAGATTAGGAAGATTGGGACCTCGTTTGGCGTACTTATTCCTAAAAGATTGATAAAAGAAAACAAGATAAAATTAGGAGAAGAAGTAGAAATAGCCCTATTGAAAAAACAAAAGATAGAAACGATAGAAAAATTGATTGGAATTGCAAAAGGTGCAGGCCCTTTTAGAAGGGAGAATCAAGATAGGGTATAACTATGTTGCTAGATACTTCTGCATGGATTGAACTTTTTGAGGATACTAAAAATACTGAAAAGGTAAAAAAGATACTTTTATCTGAAACCTGCTATACGAGTATAGTAACTGTTGCTGAGGTTGTAAATTGGGCAGAAAAGGAAGAAAAAAACTCTGAGGCAATGATTGAAGGTATAAGCAAACTAAGCATGATAATCACGTTAGACAATACTATAGCTACTCTTGCGGGTAAATTAAATTACCAAAGGAAGAAAATCAACAAAAAATGGGGAATGATAGACTCATTTATACTTGCAACTGGATTGCATTATGGTTTAAAGATATTATCAAAAGATTCTGATTTTAGCGATTTAAGCTCTGTAGAGATTCTATCAAAATAGACGACTTTAATAGAACGGGTGCGTAAGCAGTGAGCGCAAGCGAGCTGTGAACATACAGTTACTAAAGCCTAAACGATGCGAGCTTCTTCTCCGAAACGTCTTTTTTGTTTTTATTTTGGAGGTAGACGAAAGTAACGACAAATGCCGAATAAGTCTAAAACTATATATATTTGAAAACCCGTAATTATAGCGTGATAAATGATGGCTAAAGAGGCTACAGTTCAAAATAGAGACGCGCTGATACGACAGGGCAAGGCTGGCTTAATTGTCTCTAGTGGAATGACACTTCTAAGAACCGCCATGAATTTGCCAGGTATAGTGCATGATCATGCAAGCTGGTATAATCTAATACCTGGTTATCCTTGGCCAACCTCGTTTGATGTAGTAACTGCAGGTATTGCAATTTGTACTGCTGCAGGGGCTGCCTACTCTTTTTTAAGGCCCGTGATACGACCAAGTTGTTAAGGAATTAGAAGGCAGAAGTAAACAAAAAGGGAAAGTGTGATAAAATGGACCAAAAAACAAAGGAAAAATTAGCGGCCTTGAAAAGTAAGGTAGGATTAGTGGCTTTATCTGGATTTGGCGGATCTGCTATTACATCACTAATAGATAAAAAACCACCAATTGATGAACATGCACTTTTAAGAACATGGGAAGCTGGGTTGGTTGTCGGAATAACTGTCGCTGCTGCTTTTAGCATAATATCGATTTTACGTATATATACAGAGTAGTTATTAGTTTTATTGAAAATAACTATAGAGACTATGAATAAAATTATCGATACTAGTGATGTTCTCATAAAAAGTTGTTCGTCGAGGCACAGCATAGATGAATTACTGAAAAAGCTTAGGCAGCTGAATGGCAAAAGTGTTGTTATACAGATATTTGATCCAGAATTCATTATCAATAGAATGCATATTCTTGGAGCATATGCAAACGCCGGTATTGCATTCAAGAACGGCTCCAACAAAACAGGGAGTATTGCAATGGAGATGCTTCTATTCGCTGCTTTTACGAATCAAATAGGCACAGCAATAGAACGGGCTGGTGCAAAAAAGAGCGCGGACTTTGTGCTCTTTTCTAATGATAAAGGGGCTTTTAGAAAGTTTATGGAAATGCTCAGCAGCAAGGATTTAGATTTCAAGACAAATAAAGCACATGTTCTTGTAGCTGCAAAAACATCTGGCATAAGCTACGATGGCCTCGCTGAAAAAGATCTGGACGCTTCCATATTGGAAAAAATTGCTTTTTCTAGGTTGCAGTCTGATTGATTTCTGCTTCAGAGGTAATTGTCAATAAATAGTTGATATATCAATTAATAGTTGGATAAAACGATATATATTTAAACGTATCGCCACATAAATATACCATGGTGGAACGAATAGTCATAAGATTCGTCGAGAGGCCCGACTCTGAGAACCAGGAGAAGATTCTGAAATGGTTCTGTGAGGTATTCGGATTGACAACCGAGGGCAACCTGGATTCTTTAGAGGAGCAGATACTAGGAAACTTCACTGAGGCAGCCTACAAAAACGAGGGATTATCAAGCTCAGAGCTCAGGCTCAACACCGACCTGGCTAGAAGCACGGTCATATACCACTTAAACAGGTTCATAGACGCTGGCCTGCTCGTGAAGAGGGGGCGCAAGTACTACCTCAGGGCATCGGAGATGCAGAAGGCCATAGAGGAAATTCAGTATGATATGGAGCGGGAGATGCAGAGGATGCTTGATACCGCCAAGGAGTTCGACAGGCTCATGGAAACGAGCATGAAAAAGCACAAAAAGCTAGGAAAGGGTGTCACACATAGCAAAAGAGGAAATCGAGAATAAGGAAATCGAAGAGTCGGTCAAGGAGACTCATGAAAAGAAGGAGGAGGATTCCGCAGAGCTTCGCGATAAGCTGCTCAGGCTTGCCGCTGAGTTCGACAATTACAAGAAAAGGGTGAAAAAAGACCTGGATAATGCTGAAACAATGGGCAAAGCATCACTGATAAGGGACATGCTACCTGTGATAGACGAGTTCGAGTTGGCCATGCTCGCCCTTGACGGCGCAAAAGACAGCAACCTGGCTAAGGGGATAGAACTATTGTATTCAAACTTCATGGACACGCTGAAGAAGGAAGGTCTTGAGGAGGTCGAGGCTGATGATATAGCTGATCCCTACAAGCACGAGACGGTAATGGTAAGGGAAAGCGATGAGAAGGAAGGCACGATAGTGGAAGTGGTAAAGAAAGGTTATATGTTCGGTGATAAACTGATCAGGCCAGCTTCGGTCATAATATCGAAAGGGAAGGAATCTAAAGAAAACAAAAATGATGAGAAAAAAGAATAATATTTGAATTGGTGAGAAAATGAAAATAATTGGAATAGATTTAGGCACGAGCAATAGCGCAGCTGCAGTCCTTGAAGGAGGACGCCCTGTGATAATACCAAGCAGCGAAGGGGTTTCGCTCTACGGGAAGGCATTCCCGAGCTACGTTGCATTTACGAAGGACGGGCAGCGCCTAGTGGGAGAGGCAGCAAGAAGACAGGCGATAGCAAATCCGGAAGGCACAGTCACGGCGTTCAAGAGGAAAATGGGTCGCGACTACATTTACAAGATATTCGGGAAGGAGTACAAACCCCAGGAACTTTCAGCAATACTGCTGCAGAAGATAAAGACGGACGCCGAGGCATTCCTTGGCGAACCAGTTACAAAGGCGGTAATAACGGTGCCCGCTTATTTCGATGACAATCAAAGGCAGGCTACAAAAGACGCAGGGCAGATTGCAGGATTGGAGGTGGTAAGACTTGTAAACGAGCCTACGGCCGCAGCGCTCGCATATGGGATAGACAAGACCAACAAGGACATGAAGATATTGGTATACGACTTCGGCGGGGGAACTCTTGACGTAACGATCATGGAGTTCGGAAAGGGAGTATTTGAGGTAAAGTCCACAAGCGGGGACACTCAGTTAGGTGGCACAGATATGGACAACGTAATTGTAAACTTCCTTGCAAACGAATTCAAGACAACTTCTGGAGTTGATATCACAAAGAGCCCGCAGGCAATGCAGAGGCTCAGAGACGCAGGAGAGAAAGCAAAGATAGAGCTCACCACATCGCTCAACACAGACATAAACCTGCCGTTCTTTGCCCAGGACGCAAAGGGACAGCCAGTCAACTTCACTTACACGTTCACAAGGGCGAAGTTGGAGAGCCTGGTAGTTCCGATAGTGGAGAGGTCCGCAAAGCCCGTAGCTACGGCGCTAAAGGACGCAAAGCTTGAACCATCAGCACTTGACAAGATAATACTGATAGGCGGTCCTACAAGGATGCCAATAGTGCAAAGATATGTTGAGCAATTGCTAGGAAAGAAGATTGAGCGCGGAGTGGACCCCATGGAAGCGGTAGCATTGGGAGCAGCTATACAGGCCGGAGTGCTTACTGGGGAGGTAAAGGACATAGTACTGCTTGACGTTACACCCCTCTCGCTCAGCATTGAAACACTAGGGGGAGTTGCAACAAAACTGATAGACAGGAACACGACAATACCTGTCAAGAAGACACAGACGTTCACAACTGCAGATGATTCGCAGACGCAGGTAGATATACATGTAGTCCAGGGCGAGCGAACGCTTGCAAAGGACAACGTAGACCTTGGAAGGTTCGAACTTACAGGCATACCACCGGCAAGAAGGGGAGTCCCGCAGGTAGAAGTCACGTTCGACATAGACTCCAACGGCATACTTCACGTGACTGCGAAGGACAAGGCGACTGGCAAGGTCCAAAGCATGGACATAGTTGCGCCTCACAAGATGAGCAAGCAGGATATAGACAGAATGGCAGAGGATGCTCAGGCACATGAAGAGGAAGACAAGAAAATACGCGAGAACATTGAGATAAAGAACGGCGCCGAGGCTATGGTGTACACCACTGAAAGGTCGCTTGAGGAATATAAGGACAAGATTCCCGCAGATGTAAAAGACAAGATAGAGGCTGCGAAGAAAGAGGTGGAGGAGGCTCTGAAGACTGAGGACTACGACAAGATAAGAACAAAGAGCGAGGAACTCCAGAGGACTTTGGAGGAAATCGGCACTAGCATGTACAAACGTCCTGGACCTGACAGCGCGCAGCAAGGAGGGGCAGGTTCAGAAGGACCTCAAGGCAGCGAGGTTGGCCCAGAAAGTTAATTTTAGCAAATGATGCAGATGGAAAAAGATTATTATAAGTTATTGGGGGTCAGCAAGAGCGCAAGCGTGGATGAGATAAAAAGCGCTTACCGTGGGCTTGCGATGAGGTACCATCCAGATAAAAACAAGAACAAGGATGCGGAGGAGAAATTCAAGGAGATAAATGCCGCATACGCTGTCCTGAGCGATGCGGAAAAAAGAAAACAATACGATGCATACGGGCCGGAAATGTTCAGCCAGCGATACTCACAAGAGGACATATTCAGGAATGTAAATTTTGAGGACGTGTTTAAGGATATGCAGGAAAATATTTTCGGTTTTGGCGGGTTTGGAGGTCAATTCGGTGAGAACTTTGCACCACAAGAGCAGCAGGGCGTAAACCTTTACCTGTCATTTGACGACATAGAAAAGGGATTCAACAAGGAATTTGAGGTTGAGCACTACAAAGTATGCGACAACTGCAAAGGCACAGGAGGCGAGCCAGGATCAACAAGAGTAAAATGTGAGACTTGTAATGGCAGGGGCAGCACAAATATACGGCAGAATACCCCATTTGGCATGATAAATTTCACAAGCACATGCCAAAGATGCGCGGGCAGGGGAAAGGTATACGAAAAGTTGTGCAAAGTGTGCAACGGAAAGGGAAAGAAAGCAGTAAGGGAAAGATTTAGGATAAAGGCAGAAAAATCAGATAAGAAAGATAGCGCCGAGCGGAAAAAAGGAGGATTCTTCGGTGTATTCTAATTTTAGGCTCTCAATAGCATCGGCCATGTATTGAGTCTTTTGTAGGCAGAATCCAAAACTAGCACATTTTTGTTATCTTTTATCATAGGAACTCTTATGCGCCTGTCATTTATTCTTACAACTTTTTCATTTTTAGCTTTTTTATATTCTTCGATCAGCAATCTTGCCGCAGAATCCCATGAAGAAACAGATATGTGTGCCAAAGATCTGCCGTTTATATCGGAAACTATTGCAATGTCTAACTGTTTTAAGCTCATAAGTGCCGCATCTTCCTCGGTTGTAATGATGTATCTAAGGTTCTCAAATTTGTCCGAGCTGTTTTGTCTGCTTTGCATTAACTCGGCTTGTTCTTGCGACCACTTATCCCAGCCATAGTTGCCTTGAATTACCTTGAACACTTTATTACCATTTAGATTAATTATTTCAGTCTAATAGTATCAAGATTCATTGGAGCTCTTGCGTCAACGTGCAGGATTCTGCTGAGTGATCTTGCAAGGTCCTCGCACTTTGATTCCTCTCCGTGCATAGTGAAGATGGAATGTGGCTTTGGCCTAAGGTTTTCGACGAACTGTATGAGCTGGTGTCTATCGCTGTGGCCTGAGAATCCTTCCACCGTTTTTATTCCCATGTTTACCTTTATTGTTTGCAGCTTTCCGTTTTCGTCCGGCAGTGGTACTTCCTTAACTCCATTTTGTATTCTTCTTCCTAATGAGTTGGAGCTGTTGTAGCCTACAAATATTATTGTGTTCTTCGGGTCGTCCGCAAGCCTCTTGAAGTACTCTACGCTTGCGCCCCCGTTCATCATTCCGCCGCTTGCTAGTATTACTCCGGGTCCCTTGTCGAATATTTCCTCACGTTCTCCCTTTATTATCTCGAATATTTCGCTTTCGAATGGCGATCTGTTGTTAAGTATTCTGTTCCTCAGGCTTTCCTTTAGGTATTCCGGGTATGCTGTGTGCATCGCGCTTGCCTCGAGTATCATTCCGTCAAGGTATACTGGAACGTCGAGCTTGTACTCCGGCTTGTTCATCATGTAGTTCTCGAGCACCATCTGCATTTCCTGTGCTCTTCCTACAGCAAAGAGCGGAACGATTACCTTTCCTCCATTCTTTACTGTTGATTTTATTACTTCCATTAAGTCGTGTTCTGCGTCTCCACGGTTTCTTGTCATGTCTCCGTTTCCTCCATAAGTGCTCTCAATAAAGAGTGAGTCTATTCGCGGGTACTTGGTGTTTGCGGGATCGTAAAGCCTTGTGAATCCATACTTCATGTCTCCGGTGTGTACTATATTGTACATCCCCTCTCCAACATGGAGATGCACCGTTGCGCTTCCTAGTATATGCCCGGCATTGTGGTAGGTGAGCTTGAGCTCGTCCGTTATATTTGTTACCTCCCCGTAATCCCTTGTTATCATGTGCGTAAGCATCTTCCTGATGTCCTTCTCCCCGTAGAGCGGCGTCCCGCCTACCCTTTGGCTCAGTTTTATGTAGTCGTTTAGCAGCAATGCTGACATGTCCCTTGTTGGCGGGGTGCAGTATACCGGACCCTCGTATCCGAACTTGAACAGGTATGGGACAAATCCAACGTGGTCCATGTGGGCATGTGTAAGCACAACGGCGTCCAGCTCGTTTATTGATAGGTTTGCGCTGTCAAGATACGGGAATGCCTTGTTGACATCGCCTGAATTTGCGTCGGAACCCCTTATTGCGGGCTCGGGACTCAGCCCGCAGTCGAGTATTATCTTTGAGTGTGGTGTTTCAAGCAGAAGGCTGCTCCTCCCCACCTCCCTGTATCCCCCAAGTGCGGTTGCCTTCAACCATTCGCTCTTTGTTATTACCCTGTTTATCTGCTTTCCTACGCCTGTCAGGAATTTCTTCCTGAATTCGGCCTCGTTGAACATGAGCTGCCTTACTCTTGTGAGCGTGTCGCTGTTCATAGTTGGTGTCCTAAGCACCTTCGGTGTCCAGTTTGTCTGCATGGCTATTGCTTTCAAAGTGGATCCGCTCTTTCCTATTACAAGACCGGGCTTCAGGGCCTCTATGTAAACCTCTGAGAATTCCTCTATGAACTTGATGTTGTTTATTACCGCGTCCTTTGGCACAAGCGATTTTATTATCTCCTCAGCCTTTGGTTTTCCCAAAAGTGCGTTGATTTCACTCCTTATGACCAGTTTCTTCTTTATTGATGAGGCTATGCTCCTTACAACCGTGTCATCCTCGTAGAGCACCTTTGTGTTCTTCAGGTAGACAACGATGTCTGGCCCTTCAAACTCGGCCTTGACAAAGCCTGCGCTCTGAGGTATCATAGACTTTATTTTCTCGAACAAGTCTTCCGCATAGACTTTGTCCTTATGCTCTTTGCTCTCTACTACTTTATCTTCCAAGAAATCACTTAATCTTACAAGAAATAATTAATCGATGTGTATGTAATTGCGTCGTGCGTCTAATTCAGGCCAGGCGAACAGTTACTTTGCACCAGTCATCTTCTCTATGTCTTTAGCAGAATATTCTGTGTATCCAGACTTGCTTATTGTTATTACCCACATGCTATCACCGGTGGATGATACTCTCTTTCCTGCAAGACTCAGCGCCTTTGCGGCAATCTTTATGGCTTCTTTAGTTGAAATGCCCTTCTTGTAAGCATCCTCGAGATAACCTACGGCAATTTCCGTTCCGCTGCCAGTAACCGTAAACCTTGACTCTGATTGGCAAGCGCCTACAGGATCTAATGTGTATATTTGTGGCTCATCAGAGCCGTCGATCCCACCAACGACCAGCAGCACATAGTAAGGGTACATCTTGTTCTGTTGCAATATAATTGAGAGTAAGGATGCGGCCGACTTGGGCGACATAGATCTGCCCTCGTTCATCTTATATATCTCATTCTGCGCCTTTAGTATCCTAACAATTTCCTGGCCGTCACCTGCGCCGCCTGCAAAAGTCATGCCAAGGGTGTTATCAATCTTGTTTACCTTCTTGGTCTCTGAACTGGCTATGTAATCGCCCATTGTTGCTCGCGTATCCGCAGCCAATACAACGCCGTCGCTGCATATTATACCGATTGTCGTAGTTCCCTTCATATATTTGTATTGATCTGTCATGTAAACACCGTATTCTAATTAGCATATCGTCTAAAATTATAATGATTATAATGCACAATAATTCGTGCATTTGTATATTTTCACTGAAAGTACCCAAATTCAGTTATGGCCGTTTAACAGAATGTAAATATTATAAAATAAACTTAATAAAAAATCAAAAGAATACAATATACTTTGAACCCATACTTATATATTAATTACTTTAACGTGCTCATGGTTCAGCTCAGGTCAACCAAGCTACCGTTGCCCACGAACTGCTGCTTAGAGTCCCTGAGTTCGGCATAGGCGAAAGTCCTGTGCACCTTCGTCACCTTTACCTTGTATACGTTGCCTATCCTGGTCTTTGCATTCTTGACGAAGACGACAAAGTTGCCTATTTTGCCAATCCCCTCTCCTCTGGCCCCTTTCGCATCCACTTTCATGGTGCATTCCTGTCCCTCTTCCGGATCAAATTGTTCTGTTCCCATATCCCATCACCCAAATACCAAATATTACAGGACCCAACTCCTATAATCTGATTAAATGAATCATCTGATATAATAGCTGCGAATACCTTTTTAAAGATGCTCTACTAATTTCAATTAATTAGACAGATGTCTAACTTTTTTAGGGCTTTTTCTGCTTTTGGGGTTTGATTTCATTGGCCGCATGAGCACATACATCAATATTGCAAGCAGAAATGCGAATATAATAAGGATATACAAAGATTCGCTCTTGTATTTATCAATTGATTCCTGTTGCAGTTGCGCGCTGGACCTTGCCTTTGCTAGAAGATCATAGGCGTATGGCTGGTTCATCTGCGACTGGTTCCTTGCCTGGTTGAGGTAACTGTAAGCCTGGGTAAGATTCGGATAGAATATCAGATAGCCGCTCTGGTTAACCATGTTTATGTAAGCAGCGGTTGAATTTATCGACTGGTTGATGGTGCTCACGTTTATGGTTGGCACCTGGGCGTGCGCTAAATAGGAATAAAAAATGAGCATGGCAAAAATCGCCATGCCGAGCATTATGTGCTTAGATCGCATCGATTACCAACTTACAGGTTTACATCTATTGCAAGCTGCTCCTTGAGCTCACGATATCTGTTCCTAATGGTTACCTCTGTCACTCCGGCTACATCAGCCACCTCTTTCTGGGTACGCCTCTCCCCAGCGAGGGCGCCAGCGATGTATACCGCTGCTGCGCTTACCCCTGTCGGGCTTCTTCCAGATACAAGACCCTTCTTCATCGCATTCTTGAGCAGCTGGACGGCCTTTTCCTGCGCCTCTCCGCTGAGCTTCAATGCGTTGACGTATCTTGGCACGTAAGCTATCGGATCAGTAAGCGGTATCTTGAGGTTGAGCTCATGGGAGATTACCCTGTATGCCCTTCCGATTTCCTTCTTTGGAAGTCCGGATATGTTTGATATCTCATCGAGTGTTCTTGGCATTCCCGCCTGTCTGCAAGATGCGTATATTACTGCCTGGACTACCGTCTCGATTGGACGGCCGCGTATGAGGTTGCCCTGCACGCACTTTCTGTAAAGCAGCGCAGCGCTCTCTCTTACGTTTTCCGGCAATCCGAGATAGCTCGAAACCCTGTTCAGTTCAGGAAGCGCTATCAGGTAGTTGCGCTCGCTTGAGCTTGCAATGCTTGCCCTCTTGTGCCACTTCCTCATTCTGTATAATTGTGCCTGTCTCTTTGATGGTATTCTTACTCCGCGAATGTCCTTGTTGTACAGGTCGATCTCTGTTACCAGACCCCTGTTTGGCTTCGTGTACTTTATTGGGGCTCCTGTTCTGGCCCTTGCGTTCCTCTGGTCAGCGTCGAATGCCCTCCATTCTGGGCCACTGTCAGTCGCGTTCTCCTCTATTACAAGTCCGCAGTTGTTGCATACCAGCTCCCCCCTTTCGTTGTCGAAGAGAAGGTCCGTGCTGCCGCAGCTTGGACATTTGTTTACCGCTCCTGGAGACCTGTCCGGCGGAGAGGATGATGGCTGTGGCTGGAATTCGCTCGATTGCATGCCGGACGCTGCTCCATCCTGCGAGAAAGTACCACGTGGTCGTCCTCTTTTCCTCTTTTCCGGCACCTCTGCCAGATTGAGACGGTTATCGCTAAGCACTATCTTCCTTATTTTAGGAGCTTCCTCTGCCTTTGTCATTGTCGGTTTTATTTTCTTTGATGGTTTTGAACTCTTTTTAGCCATGTCAATACACCTCAAATTTGTTGAGCAAAAATTCTGGAAATTTACAATTAAGCTTTTTAAAACTTTCTAAAATCAGATAGTATTATTGTGAAGAAGTAGGTATATAAACCTTTCGGTGAAGCGTTTATATGTGTTTCCAACTTTTACCTCTAGATAAATTAGGAACTGGATATTCAGATATTGCTTGTAAACTGTACCTGATATCAAAGATTTTGGGTTAGGAAATTCTTTAATGCGGTCAAATCTTTCTTATCGTTATCATAAAAATATGATTTTATACCAATAGATTCCGCACTTTTTACAGCACTAGGATTATGTTCAAAATAGATAACATTATTTTTATCCAAATGAAAGTTTTTAAGCATAATTTCATAATATTTAGATTCTGTCTTTTCTGGATTATGCTTTAATGTAAAAACTTCATAAGGCATCTTATCCAGTCCGAACTTCTTAAACTGCTCATCATTTGCTCCTGTAAGGATAATTTTTTTATTCGGGAATGTGTCGAGTAAATCCTGCATTTCTTTAAAAATCCCAAACGTGCCGTTATTCTCAACTACAAAGGCATCTACAGCATCAACTAAAATTGTTTTCATTTTGTCTCCCTATTAGAATAAAGAGCCAATGCCATCTTGTGCTTATTCTTGAATTCAACGTTGCCCCTGATCTTCTTTATGACTTCTACTGGTATCGCAAACTTGATAAGCCTTCCAAAGAGGTCGCTGAAGCTCTCATCCTCTGCTTTTACCCTGATTAGGTCGTTATACATCGTTTCCGTTATTGTTATAGTTCTGACCATGATATCACACTATGTATATGACGGAGGAGATACTTAACCCTATGCTAAAATCTTGAATTAAATAGTGGCAGGCCGTAGCCCTCTTTCTGTTTTAAGCAGCATTCGTCTGAGCGGCACAAAGGCCTTGCATACTCACTGCGCATCACATCGGCGCGTTTCATCCATCACAATGCGCTCGTAGTGTCATCGCTTAAGCATTGGTTTGGTATCGTTTCTGTTCCGAATTCGGCCTTAAGCCATTGATGAGCTCTGTATGAGAGGAGCTTCCTCCTTTCGGTAAGCTGCCCGCCTGCCACCAATAGCATATTTGTAATGAAGATTATTATTGATTTCATGCCATTAGCTATCATGGCACTTATACCATCCATCGGCAGCACGCTCCTTGGCGAGATAATCCTGATAGCGTTGATAGGGATAGTTCTTTTCGTGATATTGAAGCTCGGCAAAGGAATCCTCAGATTTATTTTTGGCATCATAGCAAACAGCATACTAGGACTGATTGCGATATTCGCTCTCAACTATTTCTTCGGTCTCGGGATACCGTTGCAGCAGTTGTACGTTCTTATACCGACCGCACTTTTTGGCCTTCCGGCTGTCGGAACGTTTGTAATACTGAGGTTCTTCGGGGTTCTTGCTGTTATAATATAGAATCAGCTGCATGCGAGCCTCACGTCAGTCGCATCCACAGTCTTCCTTTTTGCGTGTCTTGATAGCTTTACCGCCTTCTGGGCGACATTGAATGCCGTCCTATTGACATATTTCTGCAGCTCTGCGCTGGCAGAGGCGCTTATCCTGGTAGCTCCTGCTTCCTTTAATATCTTTTTTATTGTGTTTTCAGAAACGTACATTATTTCACCACGAGAATTATAATCATGCAAGAATAGGATTAAAAGTATGACATTTTAGCGGAACAAAGCATGATTACTCTACCTGTTGGAAAACCTTTTCTGCAACCTCTTTTCCCAATACCGAGCGTACCTTTTCTCGGTTCTTGGATATTTCAGAAACCTTTTCTATCCCGTTAGCGAATAGGCTTCTGGCTCTGATTCTTCCTATCTGCTCCAGCCTTACGAGGTCCAAGAGCTCCTCCTTTATCCCGTATCTGATTCTAACTCTTGCCTGTATCAATCTGTGCTGTGATTTCTTCAATATGCGTGCGATCTCGGCTGATGAGTAGATCAACCAGTCTGCATTGTTTAGTTTTGAGTATAACGCCCCCGGTGTCGAGGAATATTTCTTTACTATGTCCGGCTCTTTCTCTTCCTCTATCCAATCGTGCAGCATCAGGGCCGTGCTGAAAGCCTTGACCGGATAGTATTCGCTGTTCATCCTGTAGTAGTCGCCAGAGGTCGTGCTGGTGTTTGTCATGAACTGGTATGCAGCGTAGGCTTCCTCGGCTTCTTGCGTCGCCTTTACGTGAGGCCTCATCTCCAATGTATTGGATATCATGTAAAGTATCCCTATTATGTCGAGCTCGTTTTCTAGCGAGTCGACGATCCACTTCGCCGAAAGCGGGTCTATGTAAAGCTCGCTTATCCTCTTACCGAGCTTTGTTGCTCTGTATTCCCTGTTCTCTATTTGTATGAATTCCCATTCCTCCAGTTCCTCAAGCACCTCCTCTATTATGTTATTTATGTGGCGCTGGTTCCCGTACTGGAAGCTGTAGAAGCTCTTCGACATGAACTTCTGCATCGCCTTCTCCTCGTTCAGGAAGTTCTCCGCGACAAATGCAAGTATGTGCGTCCTAAGTACTGGAACGACGCCAAGCGCCGAATCTATCGGTTCTGGGTTTGTGTTGATTAACTTGCTCAGCTCCTTTACCTTCTCGGTCGAATTTGCAAGTATTAGGGCTCTCCCCTCCTTGTCGTATTTCGGCCTTCCCGCCCTTCCGAAGAGCTGCGTTATCTCGTTTATTCCTATCCTTTCGCTGTATCCCCCATCGAACCTCGTCGCGTCCTTTATCAGGACCGTGTGCGCTGGAAGATTCACGCCATATGCGAGGGTGGTGGTTGCGCACATTGCCTTTATCTTGTTTGCCTTGAATGCGTTTTCTATCAATGCCCTTTGCTGATTCAGCAGTCCAGAATGGTGGAATGCTATCCCTTTGCCCACCAGATTCGACAGCTTGATGCACTGCTCCGTTGGCCTGTCGAGCACATTCAGAACGCTTGCGCTTATGCCCTGGAGCTCGGCAAGGTCCTCCCGCGCGAGTTTGTCCATTACATGCTGCGAGAGCCTTGTCGCCCCGACTTCCGTGCTCCTCTTGGTGGAATAGAACACAAGCATCTGCTTCTTCTGCGCTAGCGTGTCCTCCAACAGTCTTATCTCAGGCAGCTTGTTGCCACCGAGCAGCAGTTTCTCCTTGATTTCTTCCCCGTCAGTGTAATACGCATTCTCCCCATGAAGAACGCCTTTCAGCAGTTTCACAGGCCTGTAATCGCTTTCCACCAGCTCCGCCTTTGCCCATTCCGCTATCTCCTCAGAATTGCCTATCGTTGCGCTGAGCGCGATTATCTGCGCATCGCACATTATGGAGAGCTTTGTCATAAGCAGCTCGAGAGTCGGGCCCCGTGATATGTCCCCGAGCATGTGCACCTCGTCGAATACTATGCATCCGACATTCTGTAGCCAGTCTATCCCGTGCCTCAGAAGGCTGTCGAACTTCTCTGTTGAGAAGAAGAGCATCTTATAGTCCCTGAGCCATTGGTCATTTGAGTCAAGGTCTCCTATTGATATCACTGTGCTTATGTACGGGTAGGCCTCCTTGAACTCGTTGTACTTCTCGGATGCCAGTGCCCTCATCGGGGCTATGTATATTGCTTTCTTTCCCCTTGATAGTATGGAGTTGACGCATGCGATCTCGGCTACCAGCGTCTTTCCGCTCGCGGTGGGGCTTGCTATGACAAGGTTCTTGTTGTCCAGAAGGCCTTTCCTGAACGCCTGCTCCTGCGGAGGAGTGAATTCTGTTATTCCCCTGCCTTCGATTGATTCGATTATTTCTCTAGGCAGCTTGCCTTTTAGGGCGGAAGGATTCATAAGTATATTTTGGTGTTAAATCTTTAATTAGTATATCGGTCAGGCCGAAACATCCTTTTCCCAGTTTGGCAATGATAATACTGCTTAATGTTGTTTATTTATTAATTTCTTCAGAATATAAGTAGATTGTATGGTTGAACTTGGGAGTGTGGGAAAGGCTCAGATAGCGCTCGAGTTCCTCATCGTATACTCCTTCGTGCTCATAATATTCATACTCCTCTTCTCGATAATCAGCACACAGAGAGCCGCAACGCTGAGCCAGCAACAGTATTCCGTGCTGCAGCTGCAGGTGCAGAACATAGCCAGCTACATAGACCAGGCGGTCAGCGCGGGCAACGGGTATTCGACTACTACGCCGCTCATAAGCGGCCTGGCATCGCACGCCTACAATCTTTCGATATCTAGCACCGGGGTGGTGATAGCCGGTACGAAGGTAGGGACGCAGCCTGTAATAGCGTATGCGTTCAGCAACGCCAGAAGCACTATAGTGAATGGGACCCTCCAGCAGACAGCCAACGGGATTTCCATATACCAGATCCAGACATCGCGGGGCAGCATAACGATATCCAACGTTAAAGGCACGATCTACATAGACCAGCAGCCGACCTCAACTTCCTCCCTTGCCCAGGGCGCAGTAATGACACAAATGGCAAATGTGAAGGTGGGGAACTTCAATGGCAACACTTATGGGGTTATACCTGATGCCCCTTCCATAGACATAACGAACAGCATAACAATATCCGCATGGATATACATCCCCCCAAACACTTTCAACATAAACGCAGTGGGGGCGAATAGCGGTGGGGTAATCCTTTCAAAGCCCTACACCTCTTATTCACCGCCCTTTGTGGATTATATATTAACAATGAATTATGGAAACGGATGCCTCATACCTGGCTTCGGTGTAGGACATAGCGATGGGAGTGGTGACTCGACCGGTTTTGGGGTGTGCGCCCCTCCAAGCAGCTACTACGGCCAGTGGGTGTACGTAGCTGCAACGTACAACAGCACGAAGTTGGTCTATTACCGCGACGGTGTTGTGAATTATTCTGCTGCCTCTTCTGGCAAGGCTATAGAAAGCACAAGCACGCCGCTCTCTATCGGGGAGGACCTCAATGGGGTTGGCCTGAAGTGGGTCGGAAACATATCCAATATACAGCTCTACAATACCGCACTGACTGCAAACCAGATACTGGCGCAGTACCAGAAAGGCATTGCGGGAGGCCCAATAAACCAAAACCTTGCGGGTTGGTGGCCGCTCAACGGGAACATGAATGATTACGGCGGATACAACAACAATGCGGCGCCTAAAGGTACCAGCTACCACAGCGTAGTGCAATTGAATGCAAAAGTGTTCTCTACCGGAAACACAGTAGCTGCAAATTCCATAGTAGGGTTCATTGCAAGTACCGGCATACTGAGCGGATACGGCAATTACAGCTCATCTCAAAGCACCAATGGTTTTGCTAGTGCATTTATTGCAACCAAAAATGTTGTCGGAAGCGGGAATGTTACAGCAGATCTTTTCAACGGGAACCTCACGACAGTTGGCAACCTCATCGGTTGGTGGCCACTCGATACCGGTTACGGCAACGTGATATATGACATCAGCGGAAGAAACGATAACGGAGTATACAACACCCCGATATGGAAGTTGTCAGCCAACCAGACTAACTTTGTCGCTGCCACATTCCCCGGGGATCCGACAGGGGTGAGCAACAGCAATACGCAGGACGGATTCATAAAAATAAATTCCTCGCAGTCCCTTTTGGGGATAGTGAGCAACAACACTTTCACGGTTGCTGCCTGGATATACTATAAAGGTCCAAATTCCCATAGCCAGGGGATATTCGGAGATATGGCTACTGCGACAGGTGGAGGATTCCAGCTCGTGGGTTACTGTTCAAGCTGCGCGAATAATGCGATCCTTTACGTAAACGGGAGCGCTCTCTCTTTCCCCAATACTCTGGTCTCCTTCCCGCCGAACACTTGGGAGATGGTCACGGCAGAGTATAATGGGAATACGGGAGCGGCAAAAGTATACCTGAACAATAACGTATTTGCTTCGGGGACTCTTCCTAAGAACCTTGGGCTTCTGCAGATCATGCCTTATTACATCGGCAACGATGCCTTCCAGCCCGGCGGTCTTGACACTTTCAACGGCTCGATAACAAACGTGCAGCTCTATGAAAATTACCTGAGCACGCAGCAGATTAGCTCACTATATTTCACAGGCATCGGTGCACCGCCAGTAGGGAACGGGGGATTGGTGGGCTGGTGGCCGCTTCTTAACAGCACGCGCGATTACTCAAGCAACAATAACACCGGCAACACGACGTACAACGTAAGCTTTGTGAATTCGGCTTACAACAACACGGTGCAGGCCAGCGGGCCGCTGTACGCCAGCTTCAACGGGGTGACAAACGCGATAATACCATATTCCAACACGCTTGCTGCAAGCGGACATTTCAGCGTGAGCCTGTGGTTCCTTAGCTATCAGCCGCCAACCAGTGCCTTTGATTCCGAACTGGTAGATGCAAGACAACCGGCAGCAGACTACACCTACGACTTGCAGATCTGCGGAGCAGGAGGCGCATGCAGCGCGAGCGGGCTCAGCGGCTCTGGGATACTCACTCACGTAGGAACGGGGGCTGCATGGCTAGTCAACGGAACGGCCTATCAGTTCAGCTTCACCCCTTACACATGGTACAATGTGGTTGAGACGATAAACACAACGAAGTGGGCGCTCTACCTCAATGGCAATAAGGTGCTATCTGGGCTATATTCTGGGACTCCGCTGCTGTTGAATACAAATAATTACATAAAAATAGCGGGGGGGCAGGAGGCCACCGCAGGAATGACGGATTTCAATGGCCAGATTGCGGATCTGCAGGTATACAACTCTGTCCTTACCTCGCAGCAGGCGGCGCAGCTTTACTTGCAGGGACTTCCGCAGCAGTACAAGATGAACATATCGACTGATTAGATGATCAACCATAACCTAAAGGCGCAGTTCTGGAGCTTTGACGTCATATTCGCGGTAGTGATATTCAGCTTCGCCATAACAATACTCGCATTCACATGGTTCAACATAAACAGCCAGCTCTCAATAGGCTACGGCAACGGCTCGGGCATAATGCAGCTCCAGCTTCAGTCGCTTACGCAGAGCCTCATGTCTACGGGTGTGCCAAGCAACTGGCAGAGCACAGTCAATACTTTGAATACAAAAACGTGGAGCAGCACCTCTATCGGCCTTGTCTCATCGCAGGGCAGCTACGCGCTGGCTCCGGGCAAGGTCTATACTTTCGCCTCGATGTCAAACAGGAACTATCAGGCAACGAAGCAGGCGCTAGCTCTTGGATTTGATTACTATATAACGATAAGGAGCAATTCAAATATAGGCAGTGGTATAAACATGAGCATAGGGAGCAATCCGTTCAGCAAGGGAGCGCTGACGATATACGTCAACAACGTGCAGGCGACAATGAACGGAGTGCCCGTGACAATGCAGGTAATCCTGTGGACCAATACCACTCTTGCAGCAAGCTGATCGCATGAATATCAAAAAGAAGAACATGAAGGGTTTCATATTCACTCTGGACGCGATATTCGCTCTGGTAGTAGCATCGGTAGGGGTATCAATACTCCTTTATGTGGACTTCGCTAACGCAACGTCCTACGTCGCAGGCAGCTCCCAGGCAGCAAGCGTCATGCAAAGCATGCTGCAGACGACCATGGCCTCAATATCCGGAGGGTCGTTGTACGCAAGCTATCTTTCTGCGTCTGCAAACGCATCAACGTACGCATGGCCGCAGTTCGGGCATGACGGGGCGCTGAGCTCGTCTACAGGATTTTCGCCGCAGGCAGCCTTCCTTCTGTACACGTTCAATACGCCATCAAGCAACATGCTGCCCACAGTTGCGGTGAACCTGGGCCTGGTCGCTTTCGCGGCGGGAGACAAGGTATACCTAATAAACGCGACTACTGGTGTACAAAAGACAGTGTTCCCTGCTGGGAATCCCTCAACTGTTGTTGGAGCTCCAGCAATATACAAAAACATGTTCTTCTACGCAAACGCAAGCAATGTTGTGAGGGGCGTAAGCATTTCCAATACGCTTGTACAGTGGAACTACACTGCCTCAAATTCAATAATAAGCCCGATCCTGATAGAAAATAATTATGTCGCGTTCGGGACCGCAAACGGATTCTATCTTTTGAATCCGCTGAACGGAAGCAAGATCGCATCGGTGACAACCGGCTCGCCGATGCAGCCCCCAATATATGTGAATGGAGAGTATGTTGCGTCGACCGCGTTATCCTCAATCCAGGACTATGTCTATTCCTACTCCCTTCTTGGGAGCACGCTCACCCAGATATGGAACGCGCCGGTCACCAGTACGCTTATGACAACGGCTCCATCCTCTACCAACGGCACGATAGCTGTCGGAAGCGGGAATGTCCTTTATATCTTCAGTCTTGGCGGCACGCAGCTTTTCAAGAGCACCGACCTTGGGTCAAGGATAGTTGGCATCGGCTCGTATGGAAACAGCTACTACGTCCAGGCCGCGCAGAAGTTTTATGCTTTCTCGCAGGCGGGCAACATTATTTTCGGATACAGCAATTTCGCCGACTCTCAGAACTCCACGCCTTCTGCCGGGTCTGGTGCTGCCTACTCTCTAGTGAACGGCAATCTTTTCGAAGCATACAACACAAGCCTTGGAACAAGGCTGTGGAACATCAGCCTTCCCTCAAACTACCTGAATACGGGGTATTCCAACATCGCGCTTGCCTACGGGAACATGTACGTGCCG
The DNA here is from genome assembly GCA_963773985.1 of uncultured Microcaldota archaeon. Taxonomy (GTDB): domain Archaea; phylum Micrarchaeota; class Micrarchaeia; order Micrarchaeales; family Micrarchaeaceae; genus UBA12276. The sequence goes on from CAVZDF010000003.1 coordinate 141,020, forward strand.
AATGGCAACGTGCTCTATGTATACGGCACTTATAAGCCGCAACCGAACGACAATATACTCCAGACCATTTCGGCGATGTACCTGAACGGGCAGGGCGGCTATTCCGGTGCGATGCTGCAGAGGCTCTACAACGCCACAAACACGGGCATATTCATAAACAACACCTACGCGCCGAGCCTTAGGGTCGCAACATTCAACTCGGTGATTGACAGCTACATTGAACAGCCGGACGGCTTCGCATGGATGAACAATGCGACAAACAAGTTCACGATATCAGTATGGGTGGACCCGACATCCAGCAACGGGGTTATAGTAGATGAGCTGGATTCGGTATTGCCTAACACAAAATGGCACCAAAGCATCATCGAGCTTATTAACGGAAACGTATTCATGAGGACGAGCCTGGCCTCCTGCATGAACCTGGGCCGGATACCGCTCAACAGCTGGAGCAACATAGCGATTACATTCAACGGGAGCATTTACAAGGGCTATGTAAATGGGACTCTTGCAGGCAGCCTGCCAGGAGTCTCACGCAGCGTGCCCGGACCGGGCTTCATCATGTATTATCCGCTTGGCGATGCGGATGGGTCGAACTGCGGCTCTGGCGCCGCGTTCTCGGGCAGCATGCTCGATTACCAGTTCTACAATAGGACGGTAAGTTCGCAGCAGATAGGGCAGATCTACCAGAGTGGCGCTTTTGGGAGTCCCATAAACCCGACGATAGTAATGTGGTGGCCGCTCAACGGCAATGCTGACGACTTTGCTGGCTATTTCAATTCCGGGCTGCAGTACGGGATAAGTTACATACAGAGCGCGTATACGCCAAGAGGGCTTTCGAATGCCTACCAGGTCAGCAAGTCCTCGGTGCCGCTATTCCTCAATTCTAACGGCATCAACAGGCAATATAACGTGAGTGTTGTTACATGGAGATGATGGGAAACAAGAAAGGCATACTTCTTACGCTAGTAACGATAGTGCTGCTAGTGCTCATGATAGCGGAATTGATAACGTATGTCTACCTCACAATAAACTACGAGACGGTCTCCTCATTCAGCAGCCTTTCTGTTGGGGGGTACAGGCTGGCGAGCACGCTCAACAGCGGCACGGCATCGTTCCTCCACGTTAGCTTGTCGGCAGCAATAAGCACCATTGCTTCCTACGAAGGCGCAGGGAACAGGAAGGGCTCGTACTTCGTGAACAGCACGCCATATGCGCTGCAATCGCTGATGACAAACGGAATGATATACGGAACAAACGAGATAACCCTCATGGGCGGAAGCACACTTGTGAACTACACGAATGCGATAATAAAGCAGGCACTGTTCCAGGATCTCAACCTGTCTATAACAAATTCCAGCCTGCAGGTTTACCAGACCAGTCCGTATTACCTAAATGCCACATATACCGCCTTGGCAAGGATCAGTTCAAGCTCTGGGGTCTTCTCTTATCCAATATCCGTAGGTTCAAGCATAGCATTGAACGGAAGTCCGGACCTATACAGCGTGCAGAACAACGACAATTACGTTTTAAGGCTGACAAACAAATATGCACCCGCAACCCTGGTGGGAAATGCGTATGCGACATCCGGAAGCAGGTCCAAGTTCCAGTTCATATACGGAACGGTAATAGTTGAAAACGGGATAGCATCATGCGCAAGCATCCCCGCACAATTCAGAAACGGAAACTATATACTTGCGATAGCAAATGACCTTGCGCTTGGAAGTTCCTGCGGGTTCGGCGGGGTTGTGACCTATGTACCGTTCAGTGCTAGCGCATATACGGTTCCTTATCTGGTATACAGCAGCGGCTCGAATGTAATCAGCTACCTAAACAACGGCACATCGGTCCTGCTGAGCGGGCAGGGGCTTTCGCTTTTGAATCTCTCCCAATTGCAGAGCTCTGCGCAGGCTGGGTATTATTCGGGATCGCCCTACGCCCCTTCGTATCTTGACTGGTCGCAAAATAACATAACCAGGAGATCGCAGGCAGGATTGTTCTCATTGAATCTTTACAGGAGGCTGGTGCCATACTTCAACCCGGCAATATCGCCTTACATAATAGCAAATGATGTTTTTGCGACGACAAACTCCCACGTCAGCATATCGTTATGGATAAACCCGAAGAGCTTCATCTCTAAATTCACAGGGGTAGGGCTGGCTAACGAGGGAGGGGACAATGCGGGAAACGTGCTCGAGGTGGCGCTTACCAATTCGAAAATCCTTTTTGGTTCGCCGCAGGCAGGGTGCACCTCAATAAATTCCATCACGGTTAATGCGGTAATCGCACCAAACACATGGCACAATATCGTTGCGGTATTCAACACAACCGGGCCAAACACCATATACCTTGATGGGGTTTCTGTTGGATCCGGAGTCCTCTCGCTTTGCAACCAGAGAAACAACGGCTTTGTCATAGGCGCAGGATCCGGAGGCTCATTCAACGGGTCGATCGCAAATCTGCAGACATATAATATAAGCCTAACGCCTTTGCAGGCTGCAACGCTTTATTACGAAGGTGTGGAAGGAATTGCGGTAACGCCCAGAAACCTTACTGGCTGGTGGTCTCTTGATGGAAATGCAGGCGACAGCAGCGGAAAGGGAAATGTTGGGAACGTAGTGAGCACCGTGCCCAACGGAATATCGTACCAGTATCTTTACAATTATCCGGGAGACCCGGTCTATGGCGGTTCTCTGAGTGGGAACATGACAAATCTTATGGAAGGCGCAATCAACTGCGCCAATCTCAGCCAGTGCAGCAACACCACATTGCAGCATCTTTATCTCGGCCCGACGAGCCTCTCTGCAATGAACGGCATAGCGCAGACAGAGGCAAATACCCTGGGGCTTGCAAACGCGGTGATTCCGAATGTGGGGTCGTTCAACGGAAACGGGTATGTGTTCGCAAAGCTTAATTCGTACTACGGAGGGAATAACCAGTTCAGCGTGTCCGCCTGGGCCTATTTGAATACAACTTCCACAGGGCCGGTGTTTGATATAGTTGGATGCGCGGTGCCGCCAGGAGCATGCGGAAGCACTCCGATGATAAGCATTAGTAGGAACACGATTTACGGGTGGCTTGCAGGAATGAACAGCAACAACCCGTTGAGCTTCACGGTCAATGCAAACACCTGGCATGACATAGTGGTGATTTACAACGGCGGAACCGAGACGCTTTATGTGGATGGGGTGAGCGTTGGAACCGGATCCGGGGCATACACCCCACCAGGAGGGGTAGCTGATTATTGGGCAAACGGCTGTGGCACCGCATGCACGCTTACAGCAGGAGTTGCAAACACCCTGTACGGAAAGATGGGAGACGTTCAGGTCTACAACACCCCGCTTACTGCGGCACAGGTCAGTCAGCTTTACCTGAATGATAGCGCCATTGGGGCAACACCAACGGACAGCTGGCCTCTGTCTTTTGGATGGAACAGCCTAATCAACCAAAGCATAAACACTGCAAACACTTTGAACCAGGCGCAGTTCGCAAACTGGCAGGGGGTATGCTCTAATGCAAACGTAATAGAGAATATATGCGGCGCATCATTTTCACAGCCATGAATAGTAGATATTATTTAATTTCAGGGCCATTGCTGGCATTTGATACCTACTTACATCTCACACGCCGGCGCCTATTCCTGAGAATATGCCTGCAATTAGGTTCTGCACTACTATGAATATTATTATCCCGACAATTACGAAAACCGGCAGATACCGCAATCCCTTTATGGCACTCCCGCTAGATATGGCAGCCATTATGAGGCTGGCAAACCCGCATATCACCACTATTGCGGCGAGCGAGAAGTTGTGGTACGTATCGGGGCTTATCTTCGGTGGACTCGGCTTGAGGAATGATATTCCCGTGCTTGGGAGACCTCCGGGGTTTTGCGCAAGTATTCCCTTCCATACCGCATCCGTGACTACAATCATCTGCGCTGTAAGCCCGTAAAGCACCGGAGCCGCTATCAGCCCCGCAAACGCTATGAATATGCTGTACATGAAGAGCTGACCGGATACCTCCTTCTGGGTCATCTGCTGCGACCTCATGTCCTTCGATATCTGTTCGATCAGGTCCGCCATCGCTCCCCCGTACCTTATCGATTCGAGTATCATCCTTACTGCGTGCGTGAGCTGGTAAGACCTGTACTTGCTTGCAAATTCCCTAAGCGCCGAGTCGAAGTTCTCCCCTCCGAATATTCTCCTGTTCATCTGCTTTACGTCCTCGCTCAGGAACCCGAATTCCGGCCTTGCTGCGAGCAGCATCGCCCTGTCCAGAGCTATTCCGCTCCTTAGGTTTGCGGATGTAATTTGAAGATAATCCGGAAGCATCTCCTCCAACTTCGTCTTCCTGTCATCTATCCTAAATTCTAGGACCATGTAGATTATGATGGTTACTACCGCTCCTGCGCCTATCCCCCCTCCGAATGCTATCAGGAAATTGAATCCAAGAACATATAACGCAAAGGATGCCACGACAAGCGCGAGCACCGACCCGACTATCATGAGCTTCAGTATCTTCTCTACGCTCATCTTGACCCCGGCGAGGTCGAGCTCCCTTGAAAGCCTCTGCCCTAAGCCTCTCGAAACCAATCTCTCGAATTTTATCTCAACCATTTGATCACAACGTGAATACCGGCCTCGAGCTTGTTATCATCTCAAGGAACACTATCTGCAAAAATATTATTCCGACCAGCGCGAACTCGAGCACTGTCAGGTTCACGGTGAACACCGCTATGAATGTCGTGAGTATTGTCACTACCGCTATTCCCATGCTTGGCAGTATTATTCCGAAAAGCATGTAGAACATCGCGATGGCGTTGAGTCGCTGGCCGTATCTCCTCAGTTCTATTATTCGCTCCTGCGACAGCTGGTCTATGACGCTCTGCAGCGCCGATACTACGTCCGCGCCCGCCCTTACGCTTACAGCGGCCTGCAGCATTATCTTCCTGAACGATACGCTCTTTGATTCTGATACTGTCTGGTCTATCGCATCCTCGAGCGGAGTCCCCAGCTGTACGCGCTCCACTATCTTGGCGAACTCCTTGCTTGCATCTCCGTAGCCCGTGCTTATCGATGTTATCGCATTGAAGAGCGGCATTCCCGACCTCAACGATATTATCATGTCTCTCGCTGCGAACAGTATGTCTCGCTCTATGTTCTTCGATGCACCCTTCCCTTTCTGCGTTGGGAAATTCAGGAATGTCTGGAATGCCATGTAGAATATTACCACCCCGAGCAGGCCTCCGAGTATTATGCTTTGGGGAAGCGCCAGCCCGATGTGAATGAACAGTATTATTATCGTGGTGCCTATCACAAGGCCCAGCATTACTGCTGCTATGAGCATGTTCCTGACGAATTCGTAGAGGCTTGTCTTGACTCCCTGCTCCCTGAGCGCGAGCTCTAGGCCCTTCTTCTTTGCGCCTACGCCCATGAGGTACAGCTTGAAGCTCGTGGGCCTGTGCACCGCCAGTGCGGCTTTGGGCACCGGCTGGTTCGTCGGCATCGGCGGAAGGTTGCCGAAGCTCTGTTCCTGCGGCGGTGTCAGCTTTGGTTTCGCTCCGCCCTTCCCGAAAATCCCGCTCATCGGGGCCGGCTTGGGCTGCAGCTCTATCTTCTTGCCGTCTACGTCTATAACCTTCTTCTTTTTCTCGAATAGGCTCATCCTGCACCACTAAGTATTGCGATAACCTCACTAAGCCTTTGGTCCCTGATCAATATAAGCGACTGCTCCATCCCGCTAGACTCGCCTCCGTATATTCCCCGCTTCCTCTCCCTCGCTATGGCCTTGCTCAACCCGTACGCCTCCTTCTTCACTATCGCCATGTGCTCCTTGTCGAATGCGTTCTGCTGCAGGCCCTCCATTATCCGTTCGAGCTCTGATATTTGGTCCGATGCGGAGAGTTTCGGAAGTATCAGATCATCCTCTCCCTCTATCTGCATCTTGAATGTATTTATCGGCTGGTGCGGAGGCTCGCTACTCTGGGTGAGCTTGCTGGTGAAGTTGCTTATCTCGCCCTTCACGCTCTCGCTGAGCGACGGCTTCGGCGGCTGCGGCTGTTGCACCTGAACCTGCTGGACTGGCTTTTGCTGTAGCGGCTCCGGTGCCACCATAACTGTGGCTTGTGCCTGCGCTGCCCGAACTGCTGCTTGCATTTGCGCAACCTGTTTTGGTTGCTGCTGCTTCTGGCGCTGCGCCTGCTGCTGCTCGATCGCCTTTCCTGATTCGATCCTCATTGCCGAATCCAGGATGGCCTTGAAGTCTGGCTTTGGGTGCTGCATCTGCGTGGATTGTATTTCGGATATGTCTATTTGGTTGAGATCCACCTTGGTCGAGGCTTTCTCTATCTCGTCTATGTCCTTTATCAGGTCAACATATTGCTTTGCCAATCAAACCACTAAACTACTAAAACAAACTCCTTGAATACGCGACATTCTCCTTTACCAGTTGGATTACTTTATCCTTGTGCTTGTAGTAATTCGCTACTACGAATCCGGAATCGTCTATGCCCACGATGTTGTTCCTTATCATCCAGTCAAGGATCGCGGACTTCTCTGCCAGGTCATCTATCATCTCCTTCTTGGTCAATCCTCCGTAGAGGGTGAGCGTGTCTAGCAGTCTGGTGAGCTCGCTTATCTGGGCGAACCTGTCGTTGAGTATGTTCCATTTGTAAAGCACGTTGACGTCTCCGGTCCCGAGCATCTCGCTGAATTCGAGCATACGCCTTATGCCCTTTGACCTGTGCCTGAAAAGCACCACAACGCCACCAAGCGCGTTCATGGTTATCTTGGGCATGTCTATCGGCGGGTTTGTCATCCTGACTATCGTGTCCTGCGCGTTGTCTGCGTGGACTGTGCCGTACACGGCGTGACCTGTGTGTATCGCCTCGAAGAGCGTCTCGGCGTCCTTCTCGGTTCTGACCTCTCCGACAAGCATTATGTCGGGACGCTGCCTGAGCGCGTTTATCATGAGCCTGTACATTGAGACCTCTCCCTTCCCCTCGGGGTTGGGCTCCCTGGATACCATCGGTATCCATTGCAGGAATGTGGGAAGCTGAAGTTCCCTCGTCTCTTCTATCGATATGACTCTCCTGTTTGCGGGGAAGAATATGCTGCACGCGTTCAGGAAGCTTGTCTTTCCGCTTGCGGTTCCGCCCGAGAACAGAAGGCTTATCTCGTTCTGTATGCAGAGCCACACCAGCGATGCGATTTCAGGAGAGAGCGATCCCGACTTGACAAGTGCGGGCATGGTCCATGGGTTCTTTGCGAACTTTCTTATCGTGATCGTGTTGCCCTGATCTGTGATATCGGGTACAGCGTTGCGTTGACTCTCGACCCGTCTGCCAGCTCGGCGTCCATGAGCGGGGCAAGGTTGTTTATCTCCCTGCCTATCCTCCTGCCTATCTGCGATGCCTGGTCGTAGATTATCGTGTCGCTCGTGGGCTTTATGTTGGTCCTGCACCATCCAAGGTGTTTGTGGAAGACCCATATGAAATCCTTTGCGCCGTTGACCGCGATCTCTTCGAGGTTCTCATCGGCGAGCAGGGCCTCAAGGTCCCCGAGTCCCAGCATCATGTTGATTATGTATGATGTGAGCAGCCGCTTGATCTCTGCTGTTGTTCCGGGTATGTACTTGTCTATGAGTATGTTGCCAGCGTCCACGTACTTGCTGTTGAGCGATGAGGTGTAGCGCTTGTCCTCTATCCTTGCGGGATCGAGCGGCACCATGGCCGTGAGCTCGCTCCTGAGCGACATAACTAGCAGTTTTGTCGCGTCGCCCACTCCAGGGAATGTGACGTTGTATGCGGGAACGAAGTCGTCCCCCTCTATGATTTGTATCCTTACGCTTGTGCCGTGCGCGTCCAGCTGGTATTCGGCGAGCACCTTCGTATCGGTTGTCTTGCGATCCTCCAACAAATCAATCCTTGCCCGTAGCCCTTCCCTTTATTTCCTCAGCCGTGTCTTTTATGGTTTTCTTTATCTTGGATGCCCTCTCCTTCGTCTTCTTGCCGTCCTTGGAGAGCTGTTCCAGCACCTTAGCCTTGGCCTCGACAGAGGTATTCTTGTTGACGTCAAGCATGTTGAGCTGGTTGGTGAGCTTGAGTATCTCCGTCCTTGTCGTCGCAACCTCCTTCGCCATGTCGTTCATGTTCTTCCTCCACCTTCGCACATCGTCGTCGAACCTGGACACGTCGCCGAGGCTCTTCTTTATCGCCTGCGCGGAGTCTGTCAGGAGCTTGGACTGCGTCTCAACAAGCTTGCTGTCCCTCGACATGCCCTCCTTCAATCGTTCGTACCTGTCGGCGAAGTCGCTCTTCAGCGCGTCGAGGTCGTGCTTTGCGCTCTCGAATTCCTTCCTGAAGTTGCCGACCTCCCTTGTTATCTGCTGAGCCGCGTTGGCCTGGTCCCTTATGCTCTTCACCAGTTCGGTGAGCTGCCTTGAATTCGCCCTAAGGATTTGCTCGGTGTTGTATTTTGAGCTGGTGAGCTGGCGCCTGAGCTCCTTTACTTGGGCATCAATCTCGGATTCCATGTTCTTGAAGAACTTCGACTCGGTCCTTTCCATCTCCGCCATGGCCTTCTGCGTGTCGTCTATGCTCTGGAGTATCTTGCTGAGCTGGCCGAGCTTCTCGTTGGCGTTGGCCTCGGTCTGCTTTGGCGAGAAGGAATTGAGCTTTGTGTAAAGCGCGTCCGCCTTCTTGGTTATCTCCTCGAAGTCCTTTGTGGCCTCATCCTTCATCCGGTCCATGTTCCTTTTCTTCGCCTCAAGAGGGGAATATGCCTTGTCAACCTCTGCAAGTATCTTCTGGACGTCAGGGAGCTTCTGCTGGTACAGCTTCTCTATGCTCCCTATGGATGCGCTGAGGTCGTCTATGTTCTTCGCGAACTTGTCTATGGATATGCGCTCTACCGCTAGGTCCTCCTCTAGTATGAATTTCGTTAGGTCCGTCTTTGTCTTAAGGTCCTGCGTTTGCTCGAGGCCCAGAGTTATCGGCTCGAGGTACATACGCCCTACCTCATAGGTTATGTGGATCAGGTTTCCCTTCTCAAGGACCTTGGCCCAGTTCTCCACTATCCTGGGGTCCACGTTCAGCGTTATGGCTATGTTGTTTAGCTCAGACTTCCCTTTAGCCTTGAGTAGCTCAAGTAGGGTGTCTATTGAGGTTCGTGTTTCCTCTATTTCAGGGTTCTTTTCTTCATCGGAACCCTTGGCTGCATCGTCTGGCATTCAAACACATAAATAATTGCTAACAAATGTTTATAATACTTATAAATATCGTCCGATGGTATTTGGTGCCACAGAAACCGATGGAAGCCGTCCAAAAACCGCGAATGGCCTTTGGGTTTTATTACTTTTTGCTGGATTTTGGTAAAAATACCAGCTCTACGATGTTGGAATCGTCCTTAGGGCGCTCTTTATCTGGTTCTTGTGGGTGTACTGAACGTACCAGTCCGTCATTGCCGCAACAATCCTGTTCTCAAGATCCTGTTCCTGTGCCGGCTTAAGATTTATGATTTCGTCAAGCTCGGTTACCGTATGTGAGTTATCATCAGTATAAGTGCCGATCATCCTTACTACGTGTTTGACTGCGGGTTTGTTTTTCCCGATTACTACGCTTAGTTTCAAATCAAGCTTTCCATTATCTGTCGAGCCGGTAACATTGTAGTGCAGACCCATGCGTACGTGTGTCAGCTTGAGGTTGCCTACATTCCTTTCGGTGGGTTTATGTTGTTCTCTCCCTGTCGTCATCTAATCACTCAGATTGTTCGCTGCTAATGATATATAAGTCTTTCGTCTAGTCGGATTACCAGTACAGGGAAGCTTGCGCTAAAGCACGGTCCTGTAAAATAGCGAGAACACCAGGGCGATACCTACTATGATTAGTATGCTCAGTATTCCGATGTTGGTGAACAGGACCATAAGTGCGAATATGACCAGCATCATTACTGCATAGATCAGCTTGTTCCACTGGAGAACCTTGCTGCCGTCGAGAGGCATTATTGGCAGCATGTTGAAGAAAGCAAGCAGGATACTTATAAATATGGTGAATGTTATCACGTTGGAGAGGAATGTGTTGGATGCAGGATGCAAGATAACCGAGACTGCAAGAAAGGCGCCGAAAACTATGAAATTTGTAAGCGGACCAACAAGTGAGACTATCCCGTTCTCTTTTTTTGTAAAGCTATTGGTGTAAATGTAGGTCGCGCCTGGTATTCCCAGGAGGAATCCGAATGCGCCAGTAACAAGAGTTATTGCAAGGCCCGTGTAAGATGTCCTGAACTCGGCGTGGGCCCCATATCTCTGCGCGAAGAGCTTGTGCATGAGCTCATGGAGTATGAAGCTCAGGCTCACCCCTATTGCTGCTATCGGTATGAAGTAAAGGAAGGTGCTCAGGGCTGTGGCCCTGTTTGCCTGGAATGCGCCCAGGCCGCCGGTTATCGTAAGCGAGAATGCGATTATCAGGACAATGTCGGCTATCAGTATGTTGATGATCTCCGTCGATGAGGTAGCACCCACTCTGGTTACCATTAGCTTACTTTCAACAATAACATATAAAATCCCGCCACAATAATATACTGTATTTAGCTCCATCGTCTAGTGGTCATTGCGCCAAGCAACCAAAAAAGGACGGCGGCCTCTGGAGCCGTAAACGCCAGTTCGAATCTGGCTGGAGCTAATACAAATTCAATTTTGAGGTTATCAGCCGAGTGTAATTATGGAGAAACCAAAATATCTCTACCATGGGAGTTCAAAAGAATTGATTGGTGGATTCTTAGTCCCTAAAAACCCTATAGATCTAGGCGATAGACCAGATAATTTACACAAAGGTGTGTATGCTTCTGACATTAAGGAAAGCTCTTGCGCTATGGCCATAATTTCTTGTAAAGGAGTTAAAGGTGCTTCGTTGAAAGAGTCGGGTAATACTTTTGCAATAATATATGAAGGATATCCGGAGCAAGATTATTTTTATCTTTATACTTTGGACTCTGCTACTTTTGAAAATAGACCGAAAGGTAGTCATCAATGGGTTTCTTTTGAACAAGTAAAGCCAATCAAAATAGAGAGACTGGTGGTCAAAGATTTTATTCACTTAATACGAATGGCAACTGAAGAAGAAAAGAAGGAATTTTATAATAGATATGGCGGCAAAATAAACAAGTTACAAAGAGAAAAGCACTAAGGTTTATTAAGATAAACGATATTCATAATATATCATTAACAAGCTTTTTCGGATAAAGCCAAATTCGACATTGGCTTATGCTGGAGCTAATACGTATTTCAGTTTGATATAGCCAGGAAGGCAAATTAACTTAATATTGCAATACTTATAGAAAAGTGATTAAGTGCCGCACAAAATAAAACGATCAGCTAAATTACTTACAGAGGTAGAGATTCGTAAATACAAAGAAAGTGATAGAGCTGTATTAACAGACTTATTAGAAGCCCTTAAAGACCACATAGTATCACTAGATCCTCGAAAGTTAGAGGTAAGAAAGGAAGGTTATGGTACTGCAGGGGTAAGGTGGACTCTCAAAGAAGTTTCAGAGAAAAAAGGAGCAATATATTTAGCAGAAACTAAAGATAAGAAAATTATAGGATATGTAACTGCTATAGTACTGCCAGAGATGGAAACAAGTAAGTTAGGGACAAAATCAGGTGTGAAGACAGGAGAAGTAGTAGATCTTTATATTGATCTTTCATATAGGGGTAACAATAACGGTACGAAATTGATGTCTATTGCAGAAACTTATTTAAAAGAGCAAGGTTGTACACATGTAGAAGTTGGAGTGTTTTGGCCTAATGTACGTGCTCGTGAATTTTATGAAAAGGCAGGATATGAAACGGAGAACGTTACTTACATAAAAGAGATTTGATTTTAGGGTTTATTAAGATAAACCTTTCTCATAATATATGTATAACAACCTTTTCCGGATAAAGTCAAATTAGACATTGGCTTATGCTGGAGCTAATACAAATTATATTTTGTGGGTGATATGGATGCAAAACAATACGAATGAACTAATCATTACGCGAATATTTGATGTTCCGCGTGAACTTGTATGGAAGGCTTGGACAGACCCTAACGTACTGAAAAGATGGTGGGGTCCAAAAGGTGTTACGAACCCAACTTGCGAATGGGACGCAAAACCTGAAGGCAAAATTAATATAGTCATGCTGGCTGGCAAGGAGCTAGGTAATTTTGCTGGACAGAGATGGCCAATGACCGGCATTTTCCGTGAAGTCACTCCACAGAGCAGAATAGTGTATGATTCTAATGCGCTGGATGATGTCAAAGATGTAATGATATCTACAAAGACCACAATAGATCTGGAGCAGCTTAGAGAAAAAACAAAAATGAGATTGCATATAGTTGTTACAAAGGCAACCGCGAAGGGTGAATTTGCTCTACAAGGAATGGAAATGGGCTGGAACCAGAGCATAGACAAGCTCGATGAGGAACTGAAAAAATCAAACTAGCATTTAATATATGCCGAAGCCAAATTGATAATTAAGTGCTGAACTATGAGACCTATCGTAATTCTTGGTGGGATACTCGCTTTATTGTCTTTGTTTTCCACATGGTGGATTTCCTATTACACTACAGTTGGATTCCAGTCTCTAAAACCAATGTACTCTTTGTGGGCAAGTTCAAATCAATTGGTCTATAATGTTACACCGCTTTACTTCCGTGGCTCGCCAGGGGTGCAGCTAAATGAGACCAGCCTTGGAAAGACTTTAGGGACAACACATTACCTAATTCAGATTACGATTATGCTTACAATACTTGCCGGTTTGATAGGAATCGGTGCGGGCGTATTCACGACCAACACCAGAAAGTACGGAATTGCGGCTGCAGTTATGATATTTGCTGCAATATTCGTCTTTTCGGTGGCGCTTATCAACATGGTTTCCGGGGCCTGGATACTGTTTGGTTCCATAAACGTCTTTGGCACAGAGGCGATTTGGAGTCTAGGACCGGGTGTGGTTATTGCCATAATATCGATGATTTTACTCCTCCTGTCGTGCAAACGCAGGAAAAGGCCAAATAATAAAATTAATATAGGCTAGTTGTAATTATTTATTGGTAATTTAATGGTAAAGGGGTTTGGATTGGAGGACCATGTTATAGTTTGCGGCTACGGAGTAGTAGGCCAAAAAGTGGTTGAGGTATTGTCAGACCACAGCATTCATTTCATTATCATAGATGTTGACCCAAAGAAAGTAGAGCATATCAGGGAATTGGGATTCAACGTTATAGAAGGAGACGCAACTTATTCAAGAGTCCTAAAAAGTGCAGGGATAGAGACTGCGAAAGCCATAGCCGTAGTTCTTGATGATGATGCAAAAAATCTGTTCACGGTGCTTGCCGCTCATGACCTTAACAAAAGGTTGTTCATTGCAGCTAGAGCGAACGATGAGTTCGTAAGGGAAAAACTAATCGAGGCAGGGGCGGACTACATCGTAATGCCTCAAAGGACTGCAAGCAAGGAGATAGTGAAGGAGATCACGAAGGCAAAGGCATAATCATGGCCGAAACAAGCTTTGATCTATCCGACAACGCCGCAACAAGAGTAATAATTATGCTGCTGATTTCCGCGGCAATCTTCACACTTATTTCTATTGGAATAGTAGATTTGGTGTCGCATAACATCTATGCTGCTAGTTACTATACAATTTCTGCGCTTTTCGATTCAAATGGAGAGGGTGCAGCGTCCTTCATCGCCGCTGTGCTCGCTGCAAACGGATATGGCTACCTATTCTACAGTTTCTTCGCAATATCCGTTATAGACGGCCTTGCAAAGGCCGTAATAATAGGTTTCCTGATAGCTGCATTCATAAATCTTCTTTCGAACATAGACCTGAAATCCAAATTTGACGTAATAACTGCAAAACATCTGAAGGACCATATAATAATATGCGGCTATTCGATGCTCGCAGAAAGGCTTTGCGACGACCTGAAAAAGGGAAGAAACAGGTTTGTGGTAATTGAAAAAGATCCCGAAAAGGTAAACATACTGAGGGATCTTGGTTTTAACGTTGTGGAGGGCGATTTCACGGAGAGAAAGATCCTTGATTCGGCCTCGATAGGCAAGGCTAGGGCGCTTGTATTTGCAACAGAGAGCGATTTCGTAAATCTGCTCGGCATAGTAACTGCGCATCACATGAGACCAGATGTGAAGATAATAGCAAGGGCCAGGAGCGAGACCAGCGTAAGGAAGATGCAGAGGGGTGGCGCAGAGTTATGCCTTGTCCCAGAGGTAGTTGCCGGGCTTGAGCTCGGGGAGAGCATAGCGAAGATGTGATTTTATGGTGAGCATTAAGTTGAAAAGAACACAGCACGCAATGATTATCATAGTTGTGCTGTTTTTCGTTTCATCTGTAATAATAACGACATTTGCTGGCGTGGGCGTAAGGACAGCTTTCCTTGACAGCACGTTCGATTCCCTCCAGATAAGCTACAACCTAATAGCGTTCGGGTCTGCCTCAAACCCGCTTATACTGATATCGAAGCTTCTCGACGCGGTTATATTCCCGTTGCTTACCGTGCTGCTTGCATCATGGTTCTTCGATTTCATAAACAACATAAACTTCAAGGACAGGCGCGTCCTTTCGAAGATAAACAGGCTCGACGACCATGTAATAGTCGTGCCCTACAACAGTTTTGCCAGGACATTGCTTCAGGAGTTGAAAAACTCTGGAATAAAGTCGGTAACTATAGTTTCAAGCAGGCGCGAGTTGCTGAATATGTACAAAGACAACGAACTTGCAATAGAGGGAGAAATGAGGTCATTGGAGACTTTTTACATAGCAGGAATAGGAAAGGCAAAATGCGTAATCGCATGCAGCAAAGATGACATAGAGAATGCGCTGATATCGATAACCGCGAAGACTGCAAACCCGCATGTAAAAATAATAGCGAGGGCGAACAGGCAGGAGAACGTGAGGAGGTTGGAGAGGGCCGGGGCCCGAAGAACAATAATCGCAGGACTAAGCGCCGGAGAGGACATCGGAGAGGAGATAGCGAAAAGGCTTCTCTCTAAACGGGGTTTGAAGAACAACTAGAATGCCTGCGCCGTAGCGCAGGCGCGTTTCTGAGGTTAGCCAAAGTTTATTGGCCGTACTGTTTATGAAGGTTAAGGTATTTATTCCTTTTCCTTAATTACTTAATTGTTTACCTAGATAAACATTTATGGTAAACTATAAATAGCTTGAATAAAGAATACTATCAAGAAAGTTGCGCATACCTGCGCCATACAAGTAGGTTATTGCCTGTACTGTACACAGGTGCTTTTTCTGAGGTTACGGCTGTGGTTGTAGCGTAGGTGCGAATTCTGGGGTTACCGAATGGAATCAAGAGACAAATGCGAGCGCGAGCTCAAGAAGTGGATAGATTCCCTGGTGGACCAAATGAACGGCATGTACTGTGCGGACCTTACCGAAGCGGCGAAGATAGACTCCAAGATGAGCGACATAAAGTTAAGGGACATGCTCATCCGCCAGATGACAGATGAAATCCGTTTCAAGAAGCTGAGCGAACGGATAATGGCAGAGCAGGGCAAGGAGATAACTTACGATATGCAGGTAAGGATAGATGGCAGCGGGATTACATACGAGACAAGCCGCAATGACAGCAGGAGCAGAATGCCTTCAGAGTAGTCGGCCAAGGCAGGTTTTGGTTTTTCTTTTTCTTTTTTATTTTTATGGTAATAACTTAAATTATCGGTGAGAATAGGTCTCATGGACATCGAGGGCCTGAAAATAAAGTCCTGCAAGGGTATATACGAACCGCGGGAAGATTCATATATGTTAGCGAATGCGGTCAAAGAACACGCGTTTGGAAAGGTTCTTGACTTGGGGACAGGCAGCGGGATTCAGGGTATAGTCGCGGCTTTGGATGGATGTGAAGTAACATTCTCCGATATAAATCCAAACTCGCTGGAATGCGCAAAGGAAAATGCAGTATTGAATAAAGTTACTGGGAATTTTGTGCTTTCCGATATGTTTGGTGGGATTGATGGGGGATTCAACACGATAATATTCAATCCTCCTTATTTGCTGAGTGGGGAGAGGAGGCATTTGGATCTAGATGGGGGCAAAAATGGGAGGGAATTAATAGACAGGTTCCTGAATTCCTATAAAAAACATGTTTTGGAAGATCACATTGTGCTGCTGCTTGAGAGTTCATTCAACAATTACGAAAACGATGTTGGAAGGCTGAATGCCAGAGTAGCATCAAAGGGGCATTATTTCTTTGAGGACCTGGTAGTGCTTTTATTTCGCTGATTCCTGTTCCGCTTAGCATAGAACGATTGCATTGCGTCAGCCCACATCCCTGTGTTCTTTATTATGGGATAGAAGAAGCCTCCAAGCGACGGCTTTCTTTCATTCATTGATTCAATCTCCGCGTATTCGCTTTTCGTCAATTTCCAGCCTGCCGCACCAGCATCCTCTATTACGTGTTCCTTGCTACCCGACTTTGGTATCGCGACTACATTGTCTTTTGATATGATCCAGTTCAGCGCTACCTGCGTCGCGGTCTTTCTGTGCGCTTTCCCTATGGCTTCCAGCGTCTCGAGCGTTTTCCTGTACTTTGGTCTGTAAAGTGCCCCGCTCCCGAATGGGCTATAGGCTATGATTGTTATCCTGTTCTCCGTGCAGAAGTCAAGCAGCCCTCTCTCTATATCCCTAAAAAGAACACTGTATTCCACCTGATTTGAGACTATTTCGTGCCTGTTCATAGCATTTTGGGCCTCTATCAACTCCTTGATAGTGAAATTGCTCACTCCGATGTGTCTTATCTTCCCCTCGTCCACCAATTCCTCCATGGCGCTCATCGTCTCCTTTATCGGTATGCTGTGGTTTGGCCAGTGCAATTGGTAGAGGTCGATCTTTTTCACGCCCAGGTTCCTGAGGCTTTGGTCGCAGGCTTTTATTACGGAATCGTAGCTGAAGTGGTTTGGGGAGACTTTTGTAGCAAGAAACAGGTCTTTTTGGTTCCTGATTGCGTTGGAAACAATAGATTCGGTGGCGTACATCTCTGCTGTGTCTATGAAACGCATTCCGCACCGTAATGCTGTTCTAATCGCCTCTATCTCCTCTTCGGGGTTTATTCCCATCTTCCATGTGCCGATTCCTATGGCTGGTATTTTCTCCTTTGTGTTGTTCAGCGTTTTATAGTCTATCAAAGCAATACCCTGCTTATGTATCTGTAGGGATTTATTAATTTATTTGTCTTAATATGTTGTAGGTGTGGGGTTGCCAAGGAGAACTAAAAAGAAAAAGGGCAGGGATATCGCTTTCATTGCAGTTACCTGCCTTGTCATGGTGCTTGCATTGGTTCTTGGAGCTCTGCTTTTGGGCAATGTCAAAATAAACATCTCGCATCCTGCAAGTTCGCCGCAACCGCAGTATACCTCTAGGATCAGGAACCTCACAGGCGAGTATCTATACAACTACACAACAAGGAAATTGGTATCAAACATCACGATAGACAGGCTATTCAACGTCACGATAAACCTGAGCAACAGCAGCCTTGCGGTCGGAAAACGTTTCTACGCAAATGCGACATACAACGGCATATTCAATTTCATGGTCTACAACGCCACCGCTTACGTAAATGACGTAATAGACATAAAGTACATAGGATTCTACGAAAACGGCTCAGATAACATGCTGGTTTACAATAACAGGCGGAACGTCAGCAACTATTTCAATCAGGTGTCGACTCCCGAAGATTACACTCCAAGGAACGCCAACCTGTTCAACTACACCGCGATATCTTTTAACCTGACTCCAACAACCAACGCATCCGGCCATGAATGGTTCTTCTGCGGCGGGGAATTCTTTGCCTATAAGAACAACAGCAATTGGGGAACCATCTTCAACAACCTGACATTTGAGAGGAAGACCGTTGATAATTCAAGCATAATAAACATGATATCGGGCAAATGCGCGAGCGCGTACGTAAGGTAGGACCATGGCCAAAACTAAGAGAACCAAACCGAAACAGGACAAAAAGATGAAGTTGATAATATGCCTGCTGCTTGCGGTGGTCCTGGTCAACGCACTTTACTATGCGTTTTCTCGTTATGAGGGGATAAGCGGGTACGGAGACGACCCTACATATCTTTACCTTGCGAGTACGCTGGTGCACGGAAACTTCATGATAAGCCCAGGGTTTATATTCTCGGTGAGGCTTACCGAGGCTTATGCGATAGCCATAATCTACTATCTTTTCGGGATAAGCACGTTGACCTCCACGCTCTGGAACATCATCTCTTATATCGGAATAATAATTGTCACTTTCTATTTGGCGAAGTTCGTCTACAACGAGAAAGCCGGAGTCATTGCAGCTTTCCTGGTGAGCATCTTCCCGCTTGTGACAAAATACGCAGTTACTGTAGGGGAGGACATACCGCTTGCCTTCCTGGCATCTCTTGCGATACTTCTTTTCCTTTATGCGGAAAGGGACAACAGGAGATGGATGTATTTCTTCAGCGGCATGCTCCTTGTGCTCGTATGGCTGACCAGCGTTGAGGGCGTGATAATAATAATATTCCTCTTCCTTTATGCGTTCATAGAATTGCTAAGGGGAAGAATAAGAATAGACAGGAGCACTATATTCTTTCTTTACGGAATCGCATTCCTTTTCCTTATAGTATTCATATTCAGCTACATCAATTCGGGATACCCCTTCATAACTATAACGGAGAACACCAGGTTCTACAGCGCGGTAAACAGCACGGTCGGCGGGCTGCCAACAATACCAAGCGCGAACACCGACCTTAATTTCTACATAGATGAGATGTTCCAATACAACATGATTAGGACATTCACAGCCGAGTCGCTGGGCAATGCGATAAACAACATGTCGGGCCAGCTGTTCGGCCAGATACTCAACTATGAATACGGTCTGTACTTCTACCTGGTATTCCCGATACTCATACTTCTGTTGTTGTTTAGGGAGAAACGCTCCTACTTCATGATCGCCTGGTTCCTCTTCGGGTTTCTTTTCCTCGAGATTGGGCCGATGCACGTGGGCATAACCCTTAGCCCGTTCCATATCACCTACCTGCTCGCCCACAGACTCATCAGGCTTATGCTGATAGTAGCCGTGCCACTCTCTGCTATAATTGCAATCGGGCTGACAAAGCTGCTCGAGGCTAAGAATAAGTACCTGCTTGCGTTGGGTGTTGTGGCGGTGATTGCCATGCTTGCGCTGCTTTATGCGAACAACTACTACATAGCTACGTACTGGTACCTCTGGCAGCATTATCCGGCTGGCCTTGTCATGCAGGCGGCAAACTTCCTCAAAGGGGTAAGCCCGACCGCACACATCTACCTTGAGGCACAGTATAACGGCGCCGGGCTCGGATATAGCGCGGGCGCGATAGAGACCTATCTTGGAAATCCATCAGGGTACCGCGTAAACATAAGCATATCAAGCGCCACGAACTGCTCGGCGTTCGCAGCAGACAGCTACATAATATGGTCAGGGCTCCCGAAGTGCGCAGGATGGACAAATGTCCTCAATCTGACAACCCCGACCGACATTCCGCAGTACATAGTAGTTGCAGAGCAGCCGCTTTTGGGCTACAAACCGACAAATATCTATTACATAAACAGCTAATTTTCTATAACTGTTGTTCACGTCATAAAACCGAAACGAAAACCGAAATGTCTAACAGGTGTATTTATATATTTCGAGGCCCTATATCTGTATTATAGTGGTCGAATGGGCAGAACTGGGGACACAAAAAGAAAAATAGTTGAGATGCTCGAGCAGAAAAACGAAACCTTAACTGATATAAGCAACAAATTGGGCCTGGCGCCATCAACTGTAAGCCAGCACCTGCAGGAACTGCAGGATGCGGGAACAATAAGGCTCGTTGAGGACAGACCTAGAAAGTGGAAATACTATGAGATGAATAGGGGTCAGATAACAAGAGGTTTCGGTTATGATATTTCTAAGGATCTGAAGAGAATCGGAGTGCCGATTGCGGTAATAGCCGTGGCCTTGATTTTGGCATTTGCATTTTACACATCAGGAAGCAGCTCAAACGCTGTTGCACAGGCACAGCAGGTGTATCTTGCTCCGGGATCCGTCGTCCCTGCCGGTAGTACAGTAATAACATTGTCAGATTCGCCATCATTCTATAATATAAGTTCGTTAGTAGTCACTGTCAGCAACGCAAGCATACGCAGCGAATCCACAGGCAAGTGGTACAAGATCCCATTGCAGGCAAGCACTTTCGACTTAATACAATTGAAGAACATATCGGGCATACTTTCTGGGGTAAAGCTGAGCAACGGAATCTATGATGGTCTTGTGCTGAATATATCAGGCGTAAGTGCAACGGTAAACGGCACAAAGCAGAATGTTGATCTTCCAACAGGAAAGTTGCTGATAGTTGGCAACTTCAACATAACTAACGGGATTACAAACTGGATAAACCTGGACTTCGACCTTGCACATTCGCTACACATTTCAGCAAATGGCACCATAGTCATGCTGCCAGTTATAAACGTGAGGCACGTGGAAGGCAGCAACCTGGAGCTGAACGAAAGCTCCATAATAATCGCAAGGTCTCCGGGTGACATAAAGGGATTCGAGGAATTCGGTATGGACGAGAATGGCAGCATGATGAATAATTTCTCCGCTCCTCAAAACATAAGCGTATGGAAAAACAAGGATGGAAAATTGAGGTTTAACGGCAGCGGATCTGTTCCAATAATAATAAGGACAGGTCAAGGCCTCATAATAGGAGGCGATGCAAGGAGCTTGCTTAACGCAACAGAATACTGGAACACCACATCAAACATAAGCTCAAATACGATAGCAGGAGAGGCAGCAATAATTGGAGGGGGCTGTTTTGGACCAATGCCAGAGATTGCGGTGAATTCAGCATCAAATATTACGATACAGGAGAACGCTGCCATTAGGAGGTGCTGTACCAGTCCGGAACCATTGATAAACATGAGCGATGTAGCGGGCGTGAACATACAGTCAGGGAATGCAACGGTAATCACAAGCAGGTTTAGGGCGTATCCACCGATAATAAGGTGCTGCTATCCTGTGTATGTTGATACCGGCCATGGCAAAGCAGTTATCAGCAGGTGCACTCCGATATACTACAATACTACAAATTCAAACGGTGGGGTAATGAATGTAAGCGCGCAGGGACTGAACAATGGGTCGTACCAAATGCAGTGGAACGGCTGGGCGAACAGCTCGATGATAGACATATCAGCGCAGAACAACAACGTAGGAGGATTCAACGCAAGGTGCTCTTTTGAGAATGGGGCCCTGTCTTGCAATTCAAACCAGTCATTAAGCGTGAAAGAGATAGACACAAACATAGGTTCGCAATCTGGGTGGGCCGGAATCGGAGTCCAAAGTACTGGCCCGCAAGGTCATGAGGGTGGTTCGGGACCGAATGCAATCTCCACTCGTGAGATAGTGGTAGTTAATTCCAGCGCAAATTCAACATCAAACAGTACGGGATTAGGAAATGTGACTGGAAGACTGGTAATAAAGGGAGGAACATGCCTGAACCTGACAATGGGGGAATGCTAAATTTCGTTTATGATAGGTGATAGAATATGAAAACAACGGTTTTGTTGCTGGCTTTCGCGGCTGCTCTTGTAACGAGCGCTGGCGCGGTCGGTTTGGGATGGGGGATAAACATGAACATGTTTGGACATGCGCACGGACAGATAAATGCCAGTTACGCCCAGCACGGGGAGGTCAATTCAAGCTACGTCTGGGGATGGAATTACCAGAACATGACTTACAATAAGACACAGGTTAACAGGACAACTGTCCTGAAACAGATAGCAACTGTTGCGCAGTGCAGGACCAACTTCGTTGATTCTGCTGCGCCTATAGCCTCCAGCGCGCTCAACGTGAGCCTGAACACCACGTCGGTCAACTCTGCAAACGCAAGGTTGCAGTCCGACATAAGCAGCAATGCCTCGGACCTGACATTAAGGGGCGACGTGATGGTGTTTGACGGGTATATCGTGAGGCTATTTGGGCAGGCGACAGGAAAGGCAAAGGGCCTGAACCAGACACAACTGCAGTCTCTTAGGGTGCAGCTTAACGGCTCTGTGACAACACTCCAGGCATGCACATCGGGAAATCCGTTGGGCAAATGGTTCCTTGGCTTCCGCCTAGGATTCATGAGGGGCTACGCGGGCTTCAGGACCTGGATGGGAGGATTCTTCCATGGCAGGCTTGGCAGGTAAATATCAGGTTACATCAGGTAGGAATATCTCACATTGGCTAAGGCCAGACAACAGGTCTGGCTTAGCCTTTCTTTTTTATTTGAATGGGCGCCTATTCATTCTTTATTTTTTACCTTTCTTCTTTGTAGAAAGATAGGCTATTACCAGTATGATCATTACGATTATAGCTGCTATTAGAACTGAATTGGAGTTATTTGATGATGGCGTTACTGTTGCAGGCATTGTGCTGCTTGTGGACTGTGTTGTCCTAATTGTAGGCAATATTGTTGTTGTGAGGAGGGCAACATTCTGGAATAGTCCAACTACCGGATCCGGAGGTATTGTGAATGTTACACTGCATGCAGTAGGATTTACTGAGAAGCCCTTTATTGCACTCCAGGTGCCGTTTTTCAGCAATTTATAAGGAACTATTGCGCTTGGGGAGATTGAGCACTGGTATTTCATGATTAGTGATGTAGTTACGTTTGCCCCCGATGTACTTACATTAAGGACTATCAGACTCTTGTAATCTTGTGGGGATGATGTTTTGCCTGTTAGGTTTGTAACAATAAACCTTACCGGGCTTGACGTGGAGGACGAGGTTAATGTGGCGATCGTGCCGGTATTTGATATATTTACAGTTGTGGGGGCCGAGCTGATTACATTATATGTGCCATTTAAGATTGGCGAAGGTGCTGCAGGGGCTGTGGAATTTGAATAAAAGCTTATGTTTACTGTCTGCAATATTGGCAGGTAAGATAAAGTAACCAGTTTTGCATAATAGTTTGTAGTTAAAGTATTCCCGATTAAAACTGGCTTATTTAAGGTCAAAAGATATTGGATCCCGTTTATTGTTATTCCGGTTGAATTTGGATTCACATAATTGTCAACCACTCTAACTGTTGTTCCGTTGAGGCTTATATTGAAAGCATTAAGTTGTGCCACATTCGATACATTGGAGCCTTCATTTGTGGTAGTTATTACTGGTTTGGAAGAGCCGCCGCCTCCTCCACCACCCACTCCACCACCTGTGACTGGGCTCCCGGCGCTGCTAACCTTTACCGTTATTGTGTTTGTCACCGAGTTAAATACAAAGGGCGTCGTTGTACCTGTATCTGTTACCAGTGCATTATATTGGAAGTTTGTTGTGCTTGTTGGAGAACCGGCAGCAAATGATATCGTATTGGAACCGCCTATCGTGGATATAATGACATTTGAACCTTGCTGCGAGGAGCCAGTTACATTGAAGAGTTCCGCGTTGAATGTTGCCGAGCCGCCACTTACTGTTATAGTGTAGGTTACTATTTGGCCTGGGCTAAGTAATACGTTGTTTGGAGTTATAGTGACAGTTGGCAGTGAATTTGCTATGATGCTTGCGGTGTTGACGGAATTTGCGGAGTTTGAGGTAGTGGCGGCATCTGTTACAAGTACGTTTGCCTTGTAGGTGTTCCCGACCATGAAGCCGTTTGCTGCGAATGCGAATGCGTTTGCCGTTCCGAGCTGGTTGGCAATGAGAATATTCGTCACTGAATTGAACACGAGGAAGTTGTAAGTATAGGGTAGAGTGCCTCCTGTTTCGTATGCGATTACGTTGACGGTCTGCCCGTTGTCAACCAGTGTGTTGGTTGCGGTGATCGTCGGAGTCACTAGCGCGGAATTCACGGTTATTGTCACAGTGTTGACGGAATTTGCGGAGTTTGAGGTAGTGGCGGCGTCCTTTACGAGCACGTTTGCCTTGTAGGTGTTCCCGACCATGAAGCCGTTTGCTGCGAATGCGAATGAGTTTGTCGTTCCCAGCTGGTTTGCGATTAGTG
The DNA here is from genome assembly GCA_963773985.1 of uncultured Microcaldota archaeon. Taxonomy (GTDB): domain Archaea; phylum Micrarchaeota; class Micrarchaeia; order Micrarchaeales; family Micrarchaeaceae; genus UBA12276. The sequence goes on from CAVZDF010000003.1 coordinate 165,061, forward strand.
TGTTCGTTATTGAATTGAATACTAGGAAGTTGTAGGTGTACGCCAATGTTCCTCCGGTCTCGTATGCGATTACGTTGACGGTCTGCCCGTTGTCAACCAGTGTGTTGGTTGCGGTGATCGTAGGGATCGAGAGCGCGGAATTCACGGTTATTGTCACGGTGTTGACGGAATTTGCTACTACGTTCGTTGTTGCGGAATCTGTTACGAGCACGTTTGCCTTGTAGGTGTTCCCAACCATGAAGCCGTTTGCTGCGAATGCGAATGAGTTTGTCGTTCCCAACTGATTTGCGATTAGTGTGTTCGTTATTGAATTGAATACTAGGAAGTTGTAGGTGTACGCCAATGTTCCTCCGGTCTCGTATGCGATTACGTTGACGGTCTGCCCGTTGTCAACCAACGTGTTGGTTGCGGTGATCGTCGGAGTCACTAGCGCGGAATTCACGGTTATTGTCACGGTGTTGACGGAATTTGCGGAGTTTGAGGTAGTGGCGGCGTCCTTTACGAGTACGTTTGCCTTGTAGGTGTTCCCGACCATGAAGCCGTTTGCTGCGAATGCGAATGAGTTTGTCGTTCCCAGCTGGTTTGCGATTAGTGTGTTCGTTATTGAATTGAATACTAGGAAGTTGTAGGTGTACGCCAATGTTCCTCCTGTTTCGTATGCGATTACGTTGACGGTCTGCCCGTTGTCAACCAACGTGTTGGTTGCGGTGATCGTAGGGATCGAGAGCGCGGAATTCACGGTTATTGTCACGGTGTTGACGGAATTTGCGGAGTTTGAGGTAGTGGCGGCGTCCTTTACGAGCACGTTTGCCTTGTAGGTGTTCCCGACCATGAAGCCGTTTGCTGCGAATGCGAATGAGTTTGTCGTTCCCAGCTGGTTTGCGATTAGTGTGTTCGTTATTGAATTGAATACTAGGAAGTTGTAGGTGTACGCCAATGTTCCTCCTGTTTCGTATGCGATTACGTTGACGGTCTGCCCGTTGTCAACCAACGTGTTGGTTGCGGTGATCGTAGGGATCGAGAGCGCGGAATTCACGGTTATTGTCACGGTGTTGACGGAATTCGCGACTACATTCGTTGTTGCGGAATCTGTTACGAGTACGTTTGCCTTGTAGGTGTTCCCGACCATGAAGCCGTTTGCTGCGAATGCGAATGAGTTTGTCGTTCCCAACTGATTTGCGATTAGTGTGTTCGTTATTGAATTGAATACTAGGAAGTTGTAGGTGTATGGTGTTGTCCCTCCAGATTCAAATGCTATTACATTGACAGTCTGCCCGTTGTCCACCAGTGTGTTTGTTGCGCTGATTGTGGGAGTTGCAAGTGCAGGGTTTATTGTCAATGTTATCGTATTAGTAAGTGCATTGGCAGTGGCACCGCCTAGCTCCTCGTTGGTGTTTGCTGTTAAAGTCCAGACCCCATAATCTGTTCCGCTAATGAAATTGGCGTATATGCTCACTGAATTTGCCAACGAGGTCGGCAGTGTTATCAAAACGTTTGTAGAGGTGTAGGGGCTTATTGTTATAACATCATTGGTCACTGCGTTGGTCAGGAACGTCTCTTGCACAGTATTATAGGCTATGGTGTTCACTGTGTTGGGAGTTATGACATTTCCGCTAGGAACCGTCCATATCCAGTTTCCTCCGAAAGGTGCTCCTGCTCCGCCAGTTATTATGGAATTGATGATCGAGTTTTGGCCTACATCTATCACAGCATTGGAAATCTGCGGTGGGGTTGGCGTATAAGTTATCACCGTTGCGTTTGTCCTATGAACGAAAATGGAAATGAAGAACCCCAGCCTGAAGTCTGGGGTATCTAAGCAACGCAGAGCATAGGATACGCAGAGCAGTAAATACGAGGAACACATACATTTAAATACCTTTAATGCCATAATATATTAGGTAATTATATGGAAACATTCACAGTAAAAGTGCAGGGACAAAACCGCATAGTAATCCCACAGGCAAATGCAGAAATATTAAAATTGAAGAAAGGGGATAAGGTAAGAGTGTCAGTTGAAAAGGTGAGATAATGCACAACAAATATCCGCATTTTGAAGCACCGAAACAACTGATGCAGGGACTATCAACAATCAGAAGCGGAGCACATACAAAGTATAACGTAAATTATCACATTGTTTGGATACCAAAATACAGAAGGGCAGTATTGACAGGAAGAACACTAAAGATGGTATTGGAAGACATAGTGAGAGGACAGACAGAAACATACAACTGGCAGGTATTGGCATTTGAGATACAACCAGACCATATACATTGCTTTATGAGTGTTCCACCGAGTTGTCCAGTTTCAAAGGTCGCAAACCAGTTAAAAGGAAACACATCAATAACATTAAGGAGGGTATTCCCTGATTTGAAAAGACAGTTAGGTGCATCACTTTGGGCAGATGGTTATTACGTTTCAACGGCAGGATATATCAGCGAAGACAAGGTAAAAAGATACATAGAGGAACAGCAAAAGCAGATAAGGAAGCAGGAGATACAGGATGCGATAAAGACCAATACACAAAGGACATTATGGCAATATAAGAATACGTGATGAGATGAATAAATTTACAAGCATTGATTTATTTGCAGGTGTAGGGGGAATCCGATTAGCATTTGAAAAAGAAGGATTCAAAACCCTATTTGCGAATGACTTTCATAAAAGATGTAAATTAACCTATGACCTGAACTTTGAGAATCCGAAACTTGACACAGAAGATATATGGAAAGTTGATATTGAAGCACTACCTGATTTTGACATATTACTTGGGGGGTTTCCCTGTCAAGCATTTAGCATAGCAGGAGAAAGAAAAGGATTCAAAGATGATAGGGGTAATCTATTTTTCAGAGTTGCAGAGATATTGGAAACCAAACGACCAAGAGCATTTCTATTAGAAAATGTAAAGAATCTGAAAGGGCATAATAACGGAAGGACATTTAAAATAATTATGAAAACTTTGGAAGGTTTGGGATACAATGTTAAATATGAAATTCTGAATTCTGCAACACACGGAGGAATACCACAAAACAGAGAGAGGATATTCATTGTAGGATTTTTGGATAAAAAGGAATCAGATGCCTTTGAATTTCCTAAACCGATTCCATTAGAAAGAAATTTTAGAGAATTCGTTGCAGAGAAAGCAGATAAGAAATATTACTATAACGATAAACCCTTATATGAAAAGATGAAGAACGAAGTAAATTCAGAACACACGGTATATCAATGGAGAAGGCATTATGTCAGAGTTAATAAGAAAGGAATTGTCCCAACACTTACGGCAAATATGGGAACAGGCGGACATAATGTTCCAATAATTAAAAATACAGTAGGGATAAGGAAATTGACACCAAGAGAATGTTTCTTATTGCAGGGATTCCCAGAAGACTTCAAATTACCACAAGGAATTCCAGATAGCGAACTTTATCATCAAGCAGGTAATAGCGTAACTGTCCCAGTAGTTCAAAGAATCGCAAAGAACATAAAAGCAGTATTGAAAGGCAAGAATCTGAATAAACAAAAGATAATGGTATCTAATGCACGATTATAAAGACTACCCAAAACCTAAGAGAGAATACTACGAATCTATGTTGAAGATAGTGGGTTCTTTAAGCAGACTTTTCTCCGAGAGTGATATACCATACCTTGATTCAAGAGTTGCAGAGAATCTCTATTGTAAATCATTTGATGCACAGAATAAGAGCAGAGAGGATTCTTCTGTTGATGCGGTATATAAAACAACAGGATTCGGGATAAAAACATTCAGAGGTAATAGCAGTCAAAAGATAGCAGAATTCAATAAGGACATATTAAAGTTTTCTTCACTTGGAGCATTAGATAAAGCAAAGAAAGTAGCAGAACTAAGGAACGAAAGAGTGAATGTTACAAAAAGGATTTATGGACTTGAATTTGTGAAATATCATTGCATCATAAGAGAAAAGGGAAAGATGGTCATTTGTGAATACCCTATGGAATTGATTGACCTTGATAACTTGACACTTTTAAAACACAGCGATAAAACGGTTAGATTCAAAGACGGAAAGAACGACTACATCTTTAATATATCAAAAAGCGTTCTGATGAAGTCTTTTCCAAAGCAGAATATATTAGTTGAAGTAAGAGTGGATATTTTAAGCGACCCATTCAACATTTTGGACAAAGCACTTGGCAAACATAAAAAAGACCTACTGAAAACAATAGGCACAAAATATGCCTATGTAATACTACCATTGTATTCAGTCAAAAGTGGAGATAAGATAGTTCCTGAAAGAAGCAGTCTTAATCAATGGAACGCAGAAGGAAGGAAAAGGGATTATGATGAAGTTTATATAAAAGTCCCATTATGGATACATAAAAGATTTGCAGGGTTCTTCCCAAGCAGAGATACAAAGTTTATAATGAATCTTCCAAATGGGGATAAGTTATCTGCAAAGATATGTCAAGATGAAAGCAAGGCATTAATGAGCGACCCAAACAAAGCATTAGGCAAATGGATTCTACGTGATGTCCTTCAACTTAAAAATGGCGAATTACTAACCTATAAAAGACTGCAAGAATTAGGCATTGATTCTGTCATAATTGAGAAGGCAGGTAATTTGGAATTTAACATAGACTTCAAAGAGGAAGGTTCATACGAAAAGTTTGAGGAAGAAAATCTAATATTGAATTGATTAATATGGAAGAAACGAAACGCAGCCAGTCATTCACTCTCCGACCTAAAGGTCGGGGTTTCTCTGACTCCGTGATAATAAATAAGACTAATGCAAGCATCATGCCTAGCTTAGTGTTCAGTTTCATGGAGGTAAACCCTGGCTTCAGTATAAATACAAAAGCTAAGGATAAATACACATATGGTGATTGTTTTGGGCCTGTCGTTTTTACTGGAAGATTTTGGGCTCTGTGGGTGTTGTTTTATACTCCAATCCAAAGTTCGCCAGGGTAGGGATTTGAACCCTAAAGCCCTTGCGGGCACTGGTTTGCCTGTTCCGCATCATCTTTTCATCAGCTCTTGACGTTTTGAAAACTCAAGACCAGCGCGTTACCAGATTCTGCCACCCTGGCATGATAAGTGTATTTGGCGACTAATCTTTAATTACTGCTGTTTCTCCTCCTGGTCCTTGTGCTGCCTTACTTTGAGCACTCTTTTTAGTATGTTGCTTACGCTCTCCTTTACATCCCAGTATCTTTCCTCTTTCCACGGATCCCCATGCATGTTGTAACCTCTTTTCTCCCAGAAGCCGGCCTTGTCCGCTTCCATGACTTCCAATCCATCTATCCACTTGGCGCTCTTCCAGAAGTAGAGTTCCGGAATCACTCCCCTCAACGGGCCGCCATGGTCTGATTCAAGGGGTTTTCCGTTGAAATTGAAGGCAAGCATCGCGTTCTCCGTCATGGCGTTCTCGATTGGAACATTAGTTGAGTAGCCTACGCTGCTTGACCATTCCATTACGAACTTACCTTTTGGTTTTGCTTTCTCCAATACCGCTTTCATAGATATTCCTTCCCACTCGTCGCCTAATTTAGACCAGTGGGTTACGCAGTGTATGTCCAGTGTCTTTTTAATCTTCGGCATGTTCATGAGCTCTTCCCAGGTCATGGTGTATGGTTTTTCCACTGCGCCGAATACCTTGAATCTGAATTTTTTGATGTCCGTTTCGGGGGTTTCGGTGGCGCTAAGCACCGGAAATATCTTTGTTACCACCTGTCCTGGCGGCACTTTGCTGTTCACAAACGTGTTCTCTTTTTGAAGTATAAATTACTTTCTGAATTTTTGGTGTTTTTATGGTCGATATAATAGGAAAAATAAGAAAATTATTTGATTTGGTAAAAAACTTTGTTGCAGGAAGCAACAAGAACTATCTTAGGCTTAGATTCGGCAAAATAATCGCTGTTACAAGCTCGAGAGGCAGTATGTTTCTCAACAGCAGAAAGCCATTTCTTGACCAGAATGCTTTGTGGTGGGTGAATAGTAAAGGCAATTTGGAAATATCTCCGACTTTTGAGCCAAATCCCCACATAGTAATATCAGGAATGAGTGGCTTTGGGAAAAGCACCCTTTTCAAGTCGCTGCTTTTGGATATCCGGAATGCGAATGTTGCTTGCATAATATTCGACGCCCACAACGAGCATTCCTCAATCGTGAGAAGCCTTAATGGGAAGGTGCACAATGCTTTGTATTCCGGAATAAACATACTAGAGCTGGACGGCGCAAGCGTATCCGAAAGGATATCTGAACTTTCCAGGCTCTTCAAAGAGATATACTCGCTCGGTTATATACAGGCAACAAAGCTAAGCGAGTGCTTGTGGTACACCTATAGGAAGGCCGGTGCTGCGGGCAGATCCGATAGAACACTAAGAGCCGCTCCGTCCATAAGGGATCTTATCGATGAGCTGAACATATTCATAAGGAATTCCAAAAGCGTAGGCGAAAGGAACACACTCTTGCATTTGAGAGACAGGATTTCGCTCCTCAATAACTCCGCATTCAATGGAGGGTCAACTAATATGAAAGAGATAAACAGCGGACTGCACTCTTTTTCCCTTTCAAATATGAAAAGCAAGGAATCCCAGCTGATTTACATAGGCGAACTGCTCAACAGGCTCTACTCAACCATGCATGATGGCGAGAAAAAGGGCGGGCTTAGGCTCTACATAATGATAGACGAGGCGCAGTTCCTTGTGGATAACTCAAACAACAATTCTATAATAGCAAAGCTGATAGAGGAGGGAAGAAAATACGGTGTTGGTGTCATAATAGTTACCCACGCCGCCAGCACCCTCAACAGAAAGATAATTGCTAACTGCTCGGCGTTTGCGACATTCTACGCAAGAGAGCCGGCCGAGGTCGGTTATGTAACAAAGGTCCTATCTGGAAGCAACCCGCAAATCCTGAATATTGTCAGGGACAGGATCGGAAACTTGAGGCAGAACGAGGCCCTGATCGTAAGCGGCAACTTCAGGAAACCCGTGGTAGTCCGCACCCCAAGGTTTGACGAGATAAAGAGCATCGGGCTGGAAAGACCCTCAGAATCCGAGATCAGGGATTTGCTTGGCGCCAAGGCAAAGAGGCCCATAAGGGTCGCAGAGCTTGCGGCTTTGGGAATCGAGGTTAATAGTCGGCAGTTTGCCAATTTAATAGACAGCGGGCTGCTTGACAGGTTTTCATTGGAGTTTAATGGCAGCGCAGAGGACTGGTTTATGCTCCATAACAAGTCGATCAGCATAGAGCACGAGGTCTGGGTAAGGAAAATATCATCGGTTTTAACCGCGAGGGGCTTGGAGAATAGGATAATAGACAACTCCAATGGGCCAGACATACATCTCTCGATTAACGGAAAAAGAATTGCGGTGGAATATGAGACCGGTTCGAAATCTGCCGATAGCACCAGGAAAATGATGGATTTAAGACTTGGCGCATACGAGGTAGTGGTGGTTGTCGTAAGAGAGGCGCTTGTGCAATATTACAAGGATTTGGTTGGGCCAGTTGGCGTGGTTGTGGTTTCTACATCCGAGATAGACAGAATTTGGAATTATGCCCTAAAAGATTCAGTTTAAATCTTTATTCTTTGTAATCACTCTAGGGTAATCGAGTTGGCAACGCGGAATCAGTCACACACCAGGGCGTCAGAGAAGCGCGGCCAGTCTGCGATAGACTATCTTACCACTTACGGATGGGCCGTACTGATAATTACGCTCATAGTCTCGATATTTTATTTCTATATCTCTGCGCCGACGCAGGCCGTGTCAAATACCTGCAACTTTGTGAGCGGGGTATATTGCAGCGATATAGTGTTAGGGACGAATCTCACAACTCATGCTACCGTATTGGCACTGTTCCTTATAAATTCGCAGCAGGAACCGATAAGCAACCCGATGATTTCCGCACAGGTAAATCTTTTGAACAGCCAAAAGTTCGGCTGCGCGCCTGATTACGTCCTTCCAGGAGGGTCTATACTTTGCATTGCAAATTTGCCTATCAATACTACAACCGGCTCGCTGGTGTCCGGAAGAATGTACCTTAGTGGGACTTATTGCAGCCTGTCTGGGGGATCTTACTCTTCGGGTGGTTGCCCCGGCGCGACCAACCAGACCTATGTTGGCATTTTCGCGCTGCATACTCAGCCGCTGATTTCCGAAAAGACCACCCTCAACCTTACTGCAACGAACTTCACTGAGGCGGCGAATAACAGTCTTGACAGGCTTACGGCAACAGTAAACCTGCTCGGCTATCCATTGAGAGGTGCAACTATCAGATTCGCCGAGAACAATACGGCCTATCTGCTGCAGCCCAACTTCACGCTGAGCGACATCTATGGGAATACCCTGAACTACATATCTGGAGGGATTCCAGGAAAGGTAATTGTGACAGCATCGTATGCTGGATTGAGCAAAAGCATCCTGATCACTTTCGTAAACCCAATTGCCTATTATCCACTTACGCTGAACATGATACCGACTAATTCGGAATACTCGTGGAAGGCGTGCCTCTATTACACCCAACCAAGCAATTCGCCAGAAGAGCTATGCGCGGGAAATGGTCCATCAACAGTATCCATCAACGTGCTGTACGGTACCATTATAGATTCTATTACAACAGCAAATCTTACTGGCTTCGGCCTGCCATACGCATTTGAAAACTGGTCAGGATCTTATAGCAGTAATCAGGCTTATTCCAATATAGGGACAGTATTGAGGGATCCTTACACGGTGGATGCCAACTATCGGCAGACCATCCTGACCCTGCCAAAGTCGTATTACTATATAAACTCATCAAGCCAGGGCGATCCCTGCGATTCCAACTTCCCCGGAGACACCGGTCCATGTGCCTTGCAGGGTGGGACTCCGGTAATCACAACGGGCAGCTGCGGTCCGGTGGCGCAAGGATATTACCAAAATAATCCATCTTATGATGATGGCTGGACGTTGTATGCGTGCACTCCGGGCACCAGCGGATATGTTCCGTCCTCCGATGGTCCTTATTGCGAAACGATTGATGCCTACATGAACCTCGGGAATGGCGGCTCGCTGCAGTCCTCCCAATTCCCGGTAACGAGCGGCACATGCACATATCAGGGCAATGGATATTATATGTGCGAGATGCCTTTCACAAACATGCAGGCCAATATTAGCGCTTACGATTACTATAGCAAGACATACTGCCCCTCTTAGAGGATACGTAAATTTGTTCTATTGGTATTTTCATACAACTTGATAAGATGGATCGTTTATCCTTATTGATCTCGTTTGCTATTGGTTGGTTGGCGCTATCCTATGTGCTTTTCACGAGCCAGCAGTATTTTTCTGTTGGTGCAACGCTAATTATTTTCCTGATTGCGATTGCCGCGTGCCTTGTTTTCGTCCTGTGCTACAGGTACAGCCGATCCGGGGTGCTTGTATTGGACATGAGGAGGGACAGGCAGATGGTCGTCTTTATCATAATAATTTCCGCGCTCTCGATCTACGAGGCAGTTTTCAACTCGCCGGGACCTTCAATTTTCGGTTCGCTTGCTCCTGTATTCCTTCTTGCGGGGGCTGGGGTTCTGGTTTCCATGTGCGGCCTGTACCTGATTAAAAAGATGACCAAAAACCCCAAGTCGTATGGGTTCTACATCAGAGTAATCATAATATCGATGATTATTGCGGGCCTTGCTTATTGGGTCATATACGGTATAAGGAATGTTAACTGGAATGGGATAGACGAACTTGGATACAATTATTATGCATCGTACCTTTTGGCGCATGGGACAAACCCTTATCTTGCAAGCATGCAGCCGATACTCCAGCAGCGCAACATATACCCGACGGTGCAGCTCAATGGAACATTTGAGTATGCGTATGATTATCCAGCGCTTAGCTTCCTGCCATATGTGTTTCTGCCATTGTTGGGGATAACCAACTTCTTCGCATTCATAATCATAGTAATATTCCTGTCGATAATTGCGGCTTTCCTGGTCTACTACAAGTCGGGCTACAATAAGTTCGTGCTTATACCTATTGCGGTGTGGCTCTTCGCAACATACACGCTTGTAGGAACTATGAACCAGTATCTTTCCGTGTCTGTTTTGTTTCTTATCGCATATCTTGAAAGGAAAAATGTGGTTCTGTCTGGGATATTGCTGGGACTTGCTGCAAGCATAATACAGCTGGTCTGGTTTGCGATTCCATTCCTGTATATTTTGGTCTACAGGGAATACGGAGGCAAACAACTCGCTAAATGCCTGGGCTATACGTTGCTGGCATTCCTTGTGGTAAATGCTTACTTCATTGTTTTGTCACCTAAAGTTTTCATAACGAACGTGTTTGCGGTTTTCGGGCTTACCAAGCTTGCGTTCTACGGACCAAACATCATGCAGCTTCTTGTCTCCCATTATCGTGTTCCCTCTTGGTATTCTGCAGGCATGTCAATAGTGACCCTGTTTGTGATGTTTGGATTGTTTTACCTATATACAGATACATTGAAACCGCTTCTAGCTGTGGTTCCGGCATCGATATTCTTCCTGTCGTGGAGAAACATATCGATTTACGGGCTTCCCTTCATACCAATCATATTGGCGATATATTACGTAGGCAGCAAGGACAAAAGAGTAGAGGACATTCTGAGCAACAAGAAACCGATATTGTATGTCGTTGTTTTATTGGCAATAGCTTTCGCGACAATTGCGATTCTTTCGCATGGGCCATATATAAAGGAAAACCTTTTGGAAATAAGTTCAATAACCCCAATATTGTATGGACAGCCCGGTTTTGTCGGGCCCTTCAGTCTTGGTGGAATAAGGGTAGCCGTAATAAACAACGCAAATTATACACAGCCTGTTTCCTTCTTTGTTGTAAGTAGAAGTCCGAATGGGCAGGAGTACATACTCAGCCCATCTATAAATTCCACTTTGACTGCACATTCCTCATCTAATTATACACTAAACTATCAGCTACCAGGGGTGGCCAATAGCACAAAGATCTACATATTCGCATTCAGCCAGGACTATATAACTGCAAAACAGTACCAAATAAACCTGGCCCGTTAATAAAATGGGCCTTCTTTCTTCTTTTTAGGCGGCTTTATGTGCAAAGCCCAGTAGGGGCAAAGTATTAATATATTTCCCGGCTTATTATTACTCTGTTTCAGTCTAGTTATCTGTCGTAACTATTACGTGAATTAAATGGCTAATGTCTACGATGTAAAGGCTTCGGACGTTGTAAAGCTAGCGTCAGAGCGGCTCAAGGCTCAGCTCAAGAAGCCCGCTTACGTCGACTACGTCAAGTCCGGGGCTAACAAGGAGAGAGTGCCGCAGGACCCAGATTTCTACTTCGTGAGGGCGGCCTCGATAATGAGGCAGGTCTACCTTAACGGGCCCATAGGGGTCTCAAAGCTCAGGGTGCGATACGGCTCAAGGCAGGAGCACGTAGTTCATAGGCGTCATCATGTCAAATCAGGCGGCAGCGTCATAAGAGATGCATTGCAAGGATTGGAGAAACTAGGTTATGTTAAACAGGCAACAACAGGAAGGAAGGGCAGGATAATAACACCTGCAGGGCAGGCATTCATGGACAAGATAGCAAAGGAGCTAAACACCGCTTAAGTGCTTTCATGGAAGAGAATGATGGGGAGCAGCAGTACCAGAAAAAGATGAGGAAGCGGGTCACGGATGCGCTAAAGGCAGCGCAGGTCGAGGAGCAGAAGAAGGAGATATTGATGAGGTTCCTTGACGGCAAGGCGTACGAGAGGGTCATGAACATAAGGATGTCCAATCCTGATCTCTACAACCAGCTGATAAACCTCATCGTGTCTCTGGCGCAGAGCAACAGGGTAACAGGGAAGATAACGGAAAAACAGTTGAAATCAATACTTGAGAAAATGACTTTCAGGCGCGAACCTACTATAGAATTCAGGCACAAGTGAGATTTATGGGAAAGAAAACGGCTTACAAGAAGAAAAGGCTCGGTAAGAAGGGCAAGCAGTCGAGGCGAATGCCGCTTCTGGCTACGTTGAGGACCCACAGGAGGCTCAACCAGAACATGTTCAGCAGGAACTGGAGGAGCAGGAAATTGAACATAGCGGACAGGTGATTTTATGGCAAGCAGACTACTAACGATAAACCTCAGGAACTATCTTGTCGGCGTGCCAAGAAGGAAGAGGGTAATGAAGATATCCAGCTACATAAAGAACAGGATATCCAAATCAACCAACGTGAGGGTGGACAACATAAGGATAAACATGGCGCTGAATTCCGTCATCATGAAAAAGCACCTCAACAGCATGAAGCCGTTGAAGGTGAGCATAACCATGGATAAGGAGATAGCCAACGTCACTGCGTTTGATGACAAGCCTGCGCCAAAGGCAACCGCAGCAACAGCGAGCGCGACGAAGCAGACACCAAAGACCACTGCACCACCTGCGGCAAAACCAGCCGCAAGTTCGGGGCCAAAGATGCAGGAACCAAAGAAGGAGCAAGCCAAGAGCACCGATGCTAAACAAGTGAAAGCTTAACCGCTGATTTTATGGAGGCTGCTAAATACAAGATAATGGGCAGCGACTATGTGGCAGTGTTCGCTACCGCAACAGACGATTTTGTCTTTGTAGGAGCAAATCTGACAAAAAACAGCAAGGACATGCTATCCAAAGTGTTGGAGGTCAAGCCGATTGAGTTTACAATATCTGGATCTGATCTTCTGGGAATTTTCTCAAGGGCGAATTCTAACGGGATTGTTCTTTCAAACCTTACTCTTGACCAAGAGGTGGAAATGCTGAAAGGTCTGGGTTTGGGAATCAACATAGAGGTATTGCAGACCGACCTCAATGCGCTGGGCAGCAACATACTTGCGAACGACAGGATAGCGATAATAAATCCTGATTACAGCCAGGAGGAAGCGCAACAAATAGGCGACGTGCTCGGGGTTGAGGTGTTGAGGGCGCAAATGGATGGATTCAAGACTGTTGGGGCAAATAACATACTTACGAACAGCGGACTTGTGATAAACAACAGGGGAACTGCGCAGGAGAAGGCAGAATGGGACAAGTTCAGTGCTTTCGACTCGGTAAGAACCACTGCTAACACTGGAGGCCTTGCGATAGGGTTGTCCGTAATAGCGAATTCAAATGCTGTCGTCGCAGGAGACAGCACGACAGGGTTTGAACTGCAGAGGATTATGGAGGCGTTGGAGAAACAGTAGGGACAGCAACTAATTTAATACAAAACATCGAATCTTAATTGGTTAGTGATTATATGGCAAAAGATGATGGCAGGAACCTTAAGCTCGACAAGCAGGGACTGGAGGAGCTCAGATACATACAACAGGTGTACCAGAACCAGTACAGCATGACCGGCACCTCGATAAACATAGTTCTTCAGGAATTGCAGGAGCTGAATTCGGTGCAGAAGACTCTTGAGAACATGGAGCTCACAGAGGACAAGGATGTTCTTACAAGCATAGGCGCAGAATTCTTTGTATTCGGAAAGGTGCCTGACCATAAAAAAATTCTGGTTTCGGTCGGCGCGAATTACGTGGTTGAGAAAGATCTCGACGGGGCAAAGGCACACGCCTCTGCTCTCGTGCAGAAGAGGACGGACAATCTTACAAGACTTACCAAGAACAGGAAGGAGATAGAGGCGGCCCTTATTGAGGTTTCTTATAGGATAGAGAACTCACGTTAGGTATATCCATGTTCGATGAGCTCCGAAAAAAGCTTTCTAACGCCGTAAAGGGATTTATAAAAAAGGAGGAGGTAAAGGCAGAAGAGCCTGAACAAAAAACGGAGCCCGAAAAGGTTGGGGTAACCGAGCAAAGAAAAGAATTTGTTAAACCGCAGGAGAAACATGTAGAGGAACATAAGAAGGAGGAAATAATCAAACTCTCGCTTAAAACAAAGATAAAGAGCGCATTTCTTGGAACGATAAGGCTCAGCGAACCAGAAATAGAGAACTTTTTGGACACCCTTAGGGTTTCGATGCTTGAATCTGATGTTTCTTACAGCACCACAGAACAATTCATAGAGGATCTTCATGTAAAGCTTCGGGAGAAGCCGATCGAATCGAAAAGGATACGCCAGGAGATAACCGGAACCGTAAGGGGCTCTCTGTTCAATGTTCTCCAGGCGGGAACGGGAGTTGATGTAGACCAGTTCATAAAAATGAGGAAGGACTCAAAAGAACTCCCAGTAAAGATACTTTTCCTAGGACCAAACGGCGCAGGCAAGACTACCACTATAGCAAAGATTGCACATCGTTTCAAAAGCAGGGGCGTAAGCAATGTGCTTTCGGCAAGCGACACATTCAGGGCGGCAGCAATTGAACAGATAGAACACCATGCAAAGAAGATAGGAGTACCGGTAATAAAGAGTAGCTACGGTGCAGACCCGGCAAGCATAGCCTTTGACGCGATTGCTTATGCTAAGGCGCACAATATAGAGCTTGTTCTGATAGACAGCGCCGGAAGGCAGGAAACAAACAAGAGCCTGATAAACGAGGTCCAGAAAATAGTCAGGATATCAAAGCCCGACCTTACAATATTCGTTGGAGAGAGCACATCAGGAAACCAAATTTCAGAGCAGATAAAGGAATTCAACAAGTTCGTAAAGATTGACGGGATAGTGCTCACCAAACTGGATTGTGACGCGAAGGGCGGGGGTGCCCTTTCCATATCCCATGCAACAGGCATACCAATATTGTTCTTCGGTGTCGGAGAGGGATACGATGCGCTCATTCCCTACGATGCGAATTACATAGTGAACGCCATACTTCCCGAAGCCGGTTAATCTGCTTCTATATTTGCTTTATATATTTTAGTATTTTATACTATGATAATGTGGTTTTCATGGATAAGCGACTTTTGTCGATTGAGGAGGAGGTACTCCAACAATTAACCGGTAGGTTCTCCGAAATAGTCGACATGGATAGGAGGAACGAGATAGTCGGTTCCATATCCAGGAAGCTCGATCCGGCTATAAGCCAGTCAGAGATAAACATGATAATAGACGACATGAACAATCTCGACCCAATAACGGAGCTGCTGGTCGATGACGATATAGAGGACATAATGATAAACAACGTACGTGGCGTATTCATATTCAGTTCGAGAAAGGGCAGGGTAAAAACAGAATACAAAATCGAGGACAGGGAGATGCTCGGTAGGTTTGTGGCGAAGCTGAAACTCTACATGACCAATCAGGAATATGAGGGCAAAATAATGGATATCCATTTGCCAAATGGGAGCAGAGCAAATATAGTAACATCTCCGAGTGGTTACGATATAACAGTGAGGAATGTGAAAAGGACGCCGCTGAGCATACTCGACCTTATAAATGAGAACCTCATGGATTACGACATTGCGGCAAGGCTGTGGTTATATGTCGATGGGCTCAGGGTGAGGCCGGCCAACCTGCTGATAGGGGGAGTTCCCGCGGCAGGAAAAACCACGCTGCTGAATGCGATGTTTTCGTTCTTCAGGCCGGACCAGAGGATAATAACGATAGAGGAAACCTACGAGCTCGATACAAGCACCCAGGAAAATTGCGTCAACCTTGAGACAAGCGAGGACCTCCCCATGGAAGCGCTTGTCAAGAATGCCCTCAGGATGAGGCCAGACCTGATAATAATAGGGGAGGTGAGGGGGCAGGAGGCAAACGACATGATAACTGCGATGAACATAGGAAAGATATCTATGGGCACCATACACGGCTCATCGTCTAGGGACATAATAAACAGGCTGCAGCACACTCCGATGAACGTGCCTATGGACATAGTTCCGGTAATAGACGCGCTGGTTGTGGTCTCAAACTTTTATAGGGGAACTACATCTTACAGGAAGATAACGCAGATATCGGAGATAGCCGGCATAGAAACCCAGGTACTGCTTTCAGACCTCTACAAATACGATTACAAGACCCAGCGCGGTTCCGCCATACTCCCGAGCGTAACCTACAGGGACATGCTCTCAAGCCTTCTTGGAATCCCGCCGACAGCGATACTTGCTGAGGAGAGGGTCAGGGCCGTGATCCTTGAAAGGCTGAACAAGCTTGGGAAGAGGGACATAAGGAGCATAAGCGCAGTAGTGAAGGAATACTATGACAATCCGGATGCCGCATTGAGGGCGCTCAACATAACTGGCATAGAGCCGGCTGTTCGCGTCTAACAAACCTATTTAATAACCCTTTTTCCATTTAATAATGATTGGATGGTCGTTTTGAAAAGGGTGGATGTCTTTTCTGCGGCTAAGATGGCCACGGTATTGGACGCGATATTGGGATTCATAATCGCCGTTTTCCTGTTCATTATATTTGGTGCGTTTGGCTCTGCTTTCGGCGCAAGTGGAACAATGCTGTTCGGGCTTGGCGCTGCGATAATCATAGTTATACCAGTGGCGCTTTTCATAGTCGGATTCGTTGCGGTTGGACTGGAGGCCTGGATTTATAATATCCTAGCGGTCAGGTTCGGCGGAATAAGGCTTGTGCTCAAGAACAACCAGCTCAAGAGCATAGAGCCAATATCGGCAGGGAGGATCGCTGCTGCTGGAGGGGCTATAGTAGGGCTTATAGCCGGAATTATATTTCTGATAGTAAGCGCGGCATCTGGCTCGGCGGGATTGGTGCTTTTCGGGATCGGGGCGATAGTGCTCTTTACGATACTGTTTGCTATAGGCTTCTTCATCTTCATAGTCATAGAGGCCTGGCTGTACAATTTCATCGCATCGAAGATCGGAGGAGTGGTGATCTATTTCAAGGGCAAGGAGCTGAGGCGCATAGAGATAATGCCGTACGCGAAGATAGAGGGCGTGTTCGGCGCAATTATCGGGCTGATCGAGGGGATAGCATACTCTATAAGATCGTCTGTCCCTACCGCAACGCATATGGCATTATCAGGATTGGCGCAGACTCTGGGTTTGCTCACCATAATAGTTTTCCCGATACTGTACGCTATACTGACTTTCGTGACATCTGCGGTGCAGGCATTCCTGTACAACTGGCTTGTTCCACAAGTTGGAGGGATAAAGTTCACGATATCTTAGTCTAAACTGTCTGCTTTAAATATTTGAAGCGTTATAAGACATAGTGATAAAGTGATGTATTGGTGCAAAAACTAGCTGGTAGAGCGCAAAATGGGGCGAATGCAAATCCTGCAATCACCCAAAAAGCAGAGAAATTACCGATAGAAACATCTGATTATCTGCAGCAGCCCTGCATAGTTCTACCACAAAGCGAGAAATTGATAGCCCATTGGACCAAACGACCCGATAAGGGCCCTGATCGGGGAATATTTTTTGACTGCACGCATGAGGGATTATACACCGCGCTTTTGGGATATACAAAGGATGAGGAGAAAAAAAGGTTGATGATTGACATCATTAGGTTTAGAGAGGATGTACCTCACGAAATAGGTGCAAGGCTCATAGATATCAAAAACGCGCCGAATCCGGAGACTGTTGTTTTGAAAAACTCTAATGTTATTGAGGCGGCTATAAAGTTCTGTGCAATTAATGGATTGGGCATTTTTACAACCAGTGCACTTCTGGTAGAGACTATCGAAGGCACTTATGGCAAAATCGAGTACGGAAACGGGCTGGTAGAGATACTGTCGCTAGAAAAAGCGATAAAAAGCGGCGGCAATAGTCTGGTTGTAAAGGAAATAAAAGTTGAGCTAAGGACATCTTCGGATTAAGCTACTGTCGTACCCCGACTGTCCATTTTTAATACATATCGGAGCATAAGATATATGTGATAAGATGAATGCAAATGCTACACATACTGGAACGACTCATACAAAAACGAGCATAAACATCCGTGGGATGTCATTACAACAGGAGGTAAAAACTTATCCGGACCGCTCAGAGATACTTATACAAACACAATCTGGAGAGATAGGTGTAGTCATGACGATCCAAAATAGGGCGATTGAAATAAGCGCTCCGGCATTCAAAGACGGAGATGAGCTCTCACGCGCAGTAAAAACAGCGATGCTTATAGATTCTGGACTTTCAGAGGCCATACTCATGACGATACTACCTCACAGCGGCGATGCCAACGTAGTCGTAAGAGACAGGGATCTTCAACAGGTCCTCAATAAGGTAAGGATCGTGATGCAACTGTCGAGTAAGATAAAACCGATAGAATACAACCTTCCGATAAGAACAGACTGATTCAGGGAAGGAAGTCCTTGTTTTTTATTTTTTCTTTAAGGTAATCCTGGACGAAAGTAAGCCTTGGTCCCTGCAGTGCGTCTGACTCGAGCTTTGTCTTGGTCTTGAGTACCTTTCTCAGTTCATCGGCCCATTCCTTGTGCTTGTTTATCCATGGGTATGACAGCATCTCCTCCGCCCTTTTTAGGTCTACCTCGTTTGCCTTTAGAGTGAGTCCCTTCAGGAAATCATATTTCTCTATGTCTGACATCGTCACTCCGATGAATCGCGCCTCTGGGGTAGCTATCGATTCCCCCATGTATGCGAGGTTCATGCTTCCTGTCTTTATGGTCCAGTAGATATACCATCCCCATGCATCAGCATCGTTGAATACGTATATAGGGAGGCCCTTATCGGCGAGCTTCCTTATCAGTCTCCTCGTTCCCCTGGCTGCCTGTCCTATGCAGGACATCAGTATCATGTTCTCCTTCTTCCATATGCCGTCCTCGTTGAGCCTCTGCCACAGCGCATCCTTTTCCACTACAAGAACGTATTTGGCCTTTACATCAACGAATTCTATCTCGTTGTCCACGTCGCTAGGTATCGCCCATCCGCTTCTTCCCATCTTGCTGGCATCAATTTCCTGCTTTTCGTTGCCGAACGTGTCCCTTATCTTCAGGTTTCCGGCGAGGACCCCCTTCCTGTTCGCATTGAGGTTTAGGTCCTCCCTCTTCAGGTCTAGTGCCACCTCGAGATCCTCTATGAGCGGGTTTGACTCCGCCTGTTCGCTGAATATGTTCTCGTCAACGTCTGTCCCAAGAGAATATTTCAGCTGGTAATAGAGTCCTCTTATGGTTGTGTGCAGATTCTGGTCAAGGAACTGGTGGCATTTTGCGGCAATTGCAACAGTCTGCATGAATCTTTTTGACTGTGCGGTATTGAGGAAATTCCTCTCTTCCTGTGCAGGGCCGAGCGAAAGGTAACCCTTCTTATCATCGTATCGAATGTTGGACCTTGTCCTTGCTCCGGTTATGAACTTTGGGTTCTTGTTCGCCTCTATGTCCTTTGCTATCTCGCTCCCGAACTGCTCAAGGTCTCCCTTTGCGTTTTTCTCCTTCCTCTTTTCCGGTGTTCTCATCGCTATCCTTTCTCATAGCTTTTCAGCTCTTTCATGAGTTCGTCCTTGCGCTTGCAGTCCTTCAGCGCATACTTCAACACGTCAGCAAGCGTCTTGGCGGGCAGGAGCTTCACTCCCTTGAGCTTGTCCTTGCCAAGCGATACGTCGTCGATGTTGCTTGTAGGAAGTATTACGGCTCTTATTCCGGCCTGCACGGCCGCCTCGACCTTGTTCGTCACTCCGCCAACAGGAAGGACCTCCCCCCTTACTGACAATGAGCCGGTCATGGCTATTGACTGGTCAATCGGCACGTTTTCCATTGCGGATATTATGCTGACTGCTACAGATATGCTTGCGCTGTCGCCCTCGACCCCCTCTATCTGCAGGAACTGGACGTGCATGTCATAGTTCGCCGTGTCCTTGCCCATGTGCTTCTTTATTATCGCGCTTACGTTCTTGACTGCCTCGCTCGCAACCTTACCCAATCTTCCCGTTGGTATGAATTTGCCCTCGCTCCTTGAACCGGCCGGTGTTACCTCGGCCACTATCGGTATCACTATACCAGAGTAAGTCGTCCTGGTTCCCATCACTGCTAGGCCATTGACCTTTCCTACCGCGAAGCCGTGCGTGCTGAATACCTTATAATCTTTTCTGAATTCAAGTTCCTGCAGCACCACCTGGGATTCTATCGATGCGGCGAGCTGTTTTGCTCCCATGACCTCCTCGCGGGTAACTATCTTCTTTTTCTTCTCTACCGCTATGTCCCCTGCCGCTCTTACGAGGCCTCCAAGATCTCTCAGTATTAGCGTAAGTTTTTTCTTCCTGCCCGCGCGTCGTCTTGCCTCCTCTATTATCTCGTCTATGGCGCTCTGGTCGAATGGAGGTATTTTTGTGTCCTTCTTTATTTCCTGGGCGATAAACTGCACAAGCAGGTCGCGGTTGGTCGCGTTATCATCCATCGTAGATTCCATGTATACCTCATAACCATAACCGCGTATCCTTGATCTCAACGCGGGGTGCATGTGTTGCAAGTCCTGCAGGTTTCCCGCGGCCACGAGCACGAAATCCGATGGAACAGGCTCTGTCTTGACGAGCGCGCCTGAACTCATGTCGCTCTGTCCGGTTATTGGATATTTTTTCTCCTGCATTGCTGTAAGAAGCTCCTGCTGGGACCTCGGATCTAGGCTGGATACCTCGTCTATGAATAGAACCCCCTTGTTTGCCTTGTGGATCGCGCCGCTCTCTACTCTTAGGTGCGCCGGGGTTCCTAGCCCTCCTGATTGCAGTGGGTCGTGCCTGACGTCTCCGAAAAGCGCCCCCGCTTTTGAGCCTGTTGCATCTATGAATGGTGCATGCGTAAGACCGGTTTCATCTACGATTAGTTTTGGCTCGTTGCCATCATTCATTCCTGGAAGACCGACCCGTTTTGCCAATCCGCTAACAAGAAGCGCAACTGCTCCGAATATCATTACGCCTAGGATAAGGGCTGCGATAACTATTACGTTGTAGCCAGTTATGAAGCCGAAGAATGTCAATCCCACTAATATTATTACTATGAGAAAAACAACTGGGCCTATCACCGAATTGCTCTTATTCATTCCCATTCTGTTTTTCATTCTCTCTTTCTGAAGTATCAGCCTTCCCTGGCCGTCTCCCAGCTTTTCCAAGGACTTGGAGTCCGGATATGTCTTTACGCTCTTCACTATGGGGACGTTCTCATCGTTTATGTTCCTGTATACAAGTATGTCCTCAAGCTCGGCTGCAGGTAGCAATTCTGCCATTGCCTGGGCCAGCATGGTCTTGCCCGTCCCGGGATCTCCAATCAATAATACGTTCCTTCGCTGCTTGGCGGCTTTCTTTATTATCTCGACCGCCTTCTTCTGCCCTATTACCTGGTCAACCAGCTTGTCTGGAATCTTCACGTTTTCTGTTGTTTTCGCCATGTGATTCTCTACCTAATTGATTAAAAAGAAGTATATAACATTGCTAAATAAATATTAAATAGCTATACGTTTATGTTAGGTGGCTTGGGCCCTGCCTCCAAAAAGCATGAACTGGTTCTCCGACCGTCTAGCGATCCTTATCGGCCTCATCGCTATTTTGAGCCTGAGCATCTCTTCTGCAGTAAGCGGCCTCTCGTTCTTGTAGGTAAACACGTGCGGGTCTGTCCTGAGCATGTCTATGAGCCCGTCCATATTCCGCTCCCTGTATGCGGCCACTTTTTGATATACTTCGTCATTGGTGTCCTTTGTGACAAGGGTTATCACTCTGCCAGGACCGTCCCTACCGGCTCTGCCCTTCCGCTGCTTGCTTCTTATCGCGCTTGGGGTCGGCTCATAGCACACCACAAGAGGCACTTGCGGGATATCAAGGCCCTCTTCGCCCAGGCAGGTCGAGACAAGTACCCTGAAGGCAGACTCCCTGAAGTCCCTTATTATCTGGCTCTGCTGCTTTTGGGTTATTCCGTTCTTCTGGCCCATGAATGGGGGACTTACCTTTATTCCATGCTCATCCAGTTTGTTGACCAGCATCTTTACTGTTGACTTATATTGTGCAAATACAGTAACTTTGTCGTTTGTTTCTTTGAGTATTTTGATCAGCTCCAAGACCTTTGGATGTTCCTCACCAGAAGCTACCGCATCAGTAGCCAGTTTGACTGCAGATATCAATCTCCGGTCTGCGACTAATGCAGCAACGCTCTTGCTTTTCTTGTGGCTCATCTCCATTGACATTACACTTTCAATGAATGGCCCGAATCCCTGCCTTTCCAGAACATCATATGGGTGTGATATGTAAGAAAGTTTGTAGTAGCTTCTTACTGCTGCCATTTTCCTGTCCTTCTCGGCCTTTCCTATCGAATAATTTTGTACGTCTTTCATTGCAGCGCTCACAAGTTTTCCCATTTCCATGAATGTTTTGATTGGGACATTTTGGAAGTTCTCGTCTTTGGTAAATCCGACATCCTTTAGGTTTTGGAAGTTTTCATTTATGATTGACCTTAGCTGATCCCCTATTTCGATAAGCTTTTCTGATTTATCGACTTTGACTATGTTTATTTGCTTTGGCATGGTGTATTTCGATATGTCTCTGTCTTTGCTGTTCCTTGCCTCTATTCTTGTAACCTTCAGTGCATCGATCATGAATGTCATCTTCTCCTTTTTGGAGCTTGGGGAGGCGGTAGTCCCTATCATCTGGATTTTTTTGGCAGCGAATAGTTCAGCAAGCGGAACGTAGGCCGCGTTGCCGCGCATCCTGTGGCACTCATCGAATACCACTAGACCGATTCCCTCTAAGGACATTCTTGAGGATCTCAAATCGTTGAGAATCGTTTCGGGAGTTGCAATAATTATGTTTGCGGCGTTTTCTATCGGCGCCCTTTTTTCTCTAGCGGTCTCTCCATTCAGCAGAGCGACTCTTCCTATGTTTTGCATCCTTTCAATTACGCTGTTGTAGTGTTGCTCGGCCAACGGTTTTGTGGCTGCGAGGAATATTGCCCGTTCATTTGATGATATGGCCCCGGCCATAGAGAATAGCGCTATGGGCGTCTTTCCCAATGCAGTAGGGAGTATAACCAGTGTGTTCTCTTTTGAGTATATGGCCTTTACTATGTTGAACTGATAGCCCCTGAATTCAAGATTTTCTGTTCTGAGAAACCTTGAGGGATCACCGAGCGCCGCCCATAGTCTTTTGTTTGTCTCTGCGAGACCATCCGAATTTCTTATAACTGAACCGTTATTTATTCCTCTTTGTGGCAAAATTCGCTTAGGAGTAATGGGTTCGTGCATATCTTCTGCAAAAAGAGGAAAACTTGCTTGTCTTTGTATCGATCCGCTCGTTATCGACATGGCCCCCATTAAAATTGGGTTGCTGGATATTTAAATCTATTCCAATTTTCATGTACCCAAATAAAATCATAGGTTATAAATATCTTGAAGTGTATAATAGTATCTATAGGTGTTACTATCAAGGCAAAGGACATTAGGAGCCTGTCAGACGAGTCTCTTAAGACGACGCTGGGACAACTGGCTCTTGAACTCAACATAGAGAAGCGGAAGACCGCGAGCACGGGAGTCGCAAGCAAGGTTGTCAAGACGCGTGAGATACGGCGCACTATAGCAAGAATCAATACCATACTTCATGAGAGAGGTGCAAAGGTCTAAATGGCAGAGATTTGTCCTAAATGTGGGTTGCCCAAGGAGATTTGCGTCTGCAATATACTCGATAGGGAGACCGAGACAAAGATAAAGGTTTACACAAAGAAGGCAAAGTTCGACAAGTACGTGACCGTCGTCGAGGGCATAAACCCTGACGAAATAGAGAGAACTACAAAAAGTCTCAAACGAATTCTTGCGTGCGGTGGCACGAATAAGGACAATGTGATAGAATTGCAGGGTGAGCACAAGCTCCAGACGAAGAAGGCGCTCGTAAGCATAGGCTACAAGGAATCCAGCGTTGACCTGGCCTAAACAGGCGCGCCAAGAGGCGATAATTGAGCCAGTCTGGGCACTCTGCACTTAAGGATTAGCCGCTTATTTCTTTGTGCGTAATATTTTTCCATTGGATATCGCTCTTTCCAGTACATCAAAATCCTCGGTTCTCATTATTGGTTTCAATCTGTTCAAAATATGCTCTGCATTTCTGTGCAAAGCCGTACCTGGTTTTCTTTTCCGCTTGGTTTGCTCATGCTCAACCAGCGCCACCCCGCACGCGTCGCCGAGCCCCCCGTCGGCACCGACGCCCCGCCAGTCGTAGAAGTCGTCGGAGCAGCCACGAGCCACAGGGCCGATATATTGCTCGCCATTCCTGCGCCATAAATATCTTGCTGTTGGGTTATCAGATGAAACCTTACTCCCCTGAGGTATACCAGTATTCGCATCTTGAAGATACCATCCATCTTTTTGAGGGAAATTTTGTACGGCTATTATCTTCTTCCAGTTTCTGGCTGAAAGAACCATTTTCTCGCCTGAATCTCCGATTTTGAAAGACATTGATGGAAGTACTAATGCTGTGTCCTTTAGTCCTTGAAGTTGTTTTGGCACGAGAAATACTACATTGCTGAACTCTACTGTTGGGCCAAATGCCTGTCCCGCAGGCATGTAAATTATTGGATTTGTCCAGAGAACCTTCCTCATTTCTCCAGACTGATAGAGCGGATCCAAGAAAAGATTGCTTGCAGTCCTCTCCTTGGACATTAACCTTAGTGCCTCATAGCCGGTTGCATTTCTTATCTCTTTTATCTTGTATGCAGGGCCGGATCTGGACTTCGGTGCATTTTTACTATCAAGAGCTATTGTTTGTGCTGCCATTTTATCACATTTTACACGATAATCTTATAGTTAGATAATATATAAATCTTACTTATGGCCGTTTTGGGAATAGAGAGCAGTGCCCATACTCTTGGTGTAGGCATTGTACAAAGCGGTAAAGTGGTGGCAAACGAGAGGAGCATGTACCACATAACCGACAAGGGCATGATACCATCGAGGCTTGCAGATTTCCATGCCGACAACCTGAATGCAATGCTGACTGCAGCACTCAGGAAGGCTAAGTTGAGCATGGAAGACATTGATGCCATAGGCTATACTAAGGGACCCGGGCTTGGCGCATGCCTGCAGATTGGACGTGTTGCAGCTAAGACATTGTCGGGGCGCTTCAAGGTCCCATTAATACCAGTAAACCATGCGGTTGCTCACATAGAGGTGACTAGAACCCTGTTCGGGATGAAAGACCCATTAGCTTTATACGTAAGCGGCGGAAATTCGCAGATACTCGGTGCCCTGAATGAGCCATACAGGCATTACCACATATACGGGGAGACCTTTGACATAGGAATAGGCAATATGTTGGATGTATTCGCGAGGGAAGCGAAGCTCAATCCCGCGTGGGGCTCAACGGTAGCAAAGATGTCGAAAGGTGGGGGGTACATCGACATGCCGTATACGGTAAAAGGCATGGATTTCACGTTTACCGGCCTGCTCACCAATGCAATGGAACTGTTGAAAAACCATCAGCTCAAAGATGTCTGTTATTCGTTGCAGGAAACCGCCTTTTCGATGCTGTGCGAGGCTACAGAGAGAGCGCTCTTCCTTACGCGCAAAAGAGAGATTGTGCTATGTGGAGGGGTGGCGCAGAGCGAAAGGCTTCAGGACATGCTTAAGAGGATATCAAATATCCATAAATTAAGATTTGGGGTTGCACCGAATGAATTCAATGCGGACAATGGCGCAATGATTGCAATTGTCGCTGAGAGGATGTTCAAGACGGGTTTAAAGATACCGGATTCTGAGTGCACAACAAACCAGAAGTACAGGATAGACAAAACCGTGATAGTATGAAACTGGTAAAGATTGGTGAAGGAGCGGAATCAACCATTTATTCAGTGGCTTTGTTGGGTTTAGATGCGGTTCTCAAGCGCAGAATGGAAAAATCATACAGGATAAAGGAGATTGACCAGAAAATCAGGTTGCAAAGGACAAGGAAAGAGGCAAAGATAATGGGGCTGGTCTCCTCTTTAGGTATAGATTCGCCGGTCATGCTTCTTGTTGACAAATACGATATATTCATGAGCAGGATAAAGGGCGACGGGCTTAATGAATCGTTAAACTTGAACAAGAGAATTGATGCCAGAAAGATATTTTCCGCCTTGGGTTCCTATGCCGCCTTATTGCACAACAATAACATAATCCACGGGGACTATACCCCTGCAAATGTAATTGTAGGAAATGGGGTGGTATACCTAATTGATTTTGGCCTTTCGGACATTACCCCATCAATAGAGGACAAGGCGCTTGACATACTGCTGATGAAGCGCTCAGTAGATGATAATAATTTTGGCGAATTCATCAAAAGTTACCGAAAGGACTGCAAGGAGAGCAAGCTAATAATTGCTAGGCTCAACGAAATAGAAAAAAGAGGAAGATACAATACCCGTACCCTTTTGGTCAGCTAGGATGTTGCTGCCTCTTTAGGCTCGACCATAGGTATCAGCCTTAACTTTTGGCTTTCGAATATATCGCTATCCGTTACCAAATCGCCGTGTTTATCGATGAACACAAGCTCGTTCTCTATTTTAGCGTTGCCGTCTATGACTAAGATCTTGTTTTCGCAGAAATTCGAAATCCTTGACCTACCAGAAAGTACTGCGTTCCCTGCAACCATGACAAAACCGTTGATGCTAACCTCGTCTGATACGGTTGCCTCCTGCATTATTGCAACCCCTTTACCGATTCTTGCGCTGTCTCTTACCACAGAGGCGCTTTCAATTCTTTCTTTGTCATCACATACGAGACTTATCCCTTTTGTCGGTTTGATATAACACTCCTCTCTCCAGCCATCCTGAACTCTAAAAAATTTCCTTTGCATTTCTGGTGAGTTAAAAGTGATGGATACGGGGCTGAATTTGGCCTCCCTTAAGAGATTGCGATATGTCTGGATAGTTATTTGGCTGTCCCTCCTCGATAAAGGTGTCATTACATCTGCGTTCATTTTCTCACCATTTTATTAAGATTGTTCAGATATTTATACTATATCATATCAAGTGCAGAGCACATTATCGGTAATATTATAGTTGCGTCCCCGTCAATTGTGACGTGCTTCCCCTTTTCCTTTATCTTTCCCCAGGAGACGGCCTCCTCAAGCCTTGCCCCCGAAAGGCTGCCATCGTACTGCGTTGCTGTAGTTATATATACAGCGTAATCCAACCCGCCTTTGAACTGGTTCCACCATATTACGTGGTGCTTGCTGATGCCGCCGCCGACCATAAGGGCACCAGATACCTTATTGTCGAATGCTATGTTGCTTAGAGCTAGCTCATCCTTTATCAGATCAAGTTTGAATTTGTGTGTCTGGGAGAATATGCTCAGTGCGGTGCCGAAGGCGCCGTCAAGTATTCCAGGGTTGAATATGGGAACCTTGCTGAGGTATGCTTGCCTTATTATCGAGTTTTCGTCTGTCATTCGCTTTCCGAACTCACTTATGAGCTCTGATGCGGAATATTCTGTCTTGTAATCTTTTGACTTGTATATGTCATTCATTATGCTGGTGAAACTGTCCTCAAGCTTAAGGCCGTATTCCTTGTTCTCTATGAAAACGTTTCCCAGTCTGTAGATTCCCATCTTGTGGAGTTCCACGTCGTCAGCATGGAATGTACCCATTGAGTATTTTCCGCCATACGCCCTTGCGATGTCATGGTCTAATGTCCCGCAGGTTGTTATTATCGCATCAAAGTGCTTTACTGCGCTTGCAAGAACGCCCCTGAGTCCCGTTGATACTATGTCCGCAGGAAATGATAAGAAGTTGAATGAATCCTTGTCCTTCAGCATCTCGCCAAGTATGTCTATGCCTTGGACCATGTGCTGGCCGGAGAAGCCACCCATCTCTCTCATCGAGTCTATCAATTCAGACGTGCGCATTCCTTTCTTTAGCTTTATGTCCTTAACTCCCCTTTTTAGCAACTGATCCTTCTTGTCCGGCATTTTACCACTTGAACAAATAGCACTTTGACCTTAGATATTATCCTTTTTGACTACATACCTTTTTATCTTTTTGTATTAGTATAACTATGACGATTAGTGGTACGCGATGGATGCGCTTAGTGCGGACGATGAGGAGATTCTACGGTTTATTGAAGGCGCAAAGCCCAAGATATTCGTTGTAGGCACTGGAGGCAGCGGTAGCAATACGATAACAAGGCTGTTTAACATAGGCGTTCAGGGCGCTACGTTGGTCGCAATGAACACTGACGCAGCTCATTTGGTAAAAACAAGATCAGAGCGGAAGCTGCTGCTTGGCAAGAAGATGACAAAGGGCCTTGGCGCAGGCAGCGACATAAAGGTAGGCGAGGGAGCCGCAATAGAGAGCAAGGAGGAAATAAAGCACATGTTTAGCGATGCTAACCTTGTGTTCATGACATGCGGGTTGGGAGGAGGAACGGGAACGGGTTCGATAAGCACGATAGCACAGATGGCAAAGGATGCTGGCGCCCTTACAGTTGCAATTGTTACATTGCCGTTCTCAAGTGAGGGCAAGTCAAGGATGCGAAATGCACTTGAAGGCCTTGCAAAATTGAAAAAAGTTACTGATACTACGATAATAATACACAACGACAAGCTGTTGGCCGTCGCACCAGATCTGCCACTAAACATGGCATTCAGGGTGTCTGATGAGGTGCTCGCAGGTGCAACAAAGGGTATTTTGGAGATGGTTACAAAACCCGGAATGGTTAATATAGATTTTGCTGACCTCAGGACAGTGCTAAAGGATTCCGGCTATGCGGTGATAGGCAGCGGCGAGGGAATGGCGACCTCTGGCGGAACAAGCAGGGCGGTAGTGGCGCTAGAAAATGCGATAAAGAGCCCAATGCTAGATGCGGATCTTGGAAGCGCAAGAAAGGCGCTCGTTCACATCGTTGGTGGAGAAAGCCTTACGCTGAGAGAGGCCGAAACGGTATTCCAGGAGATAGCTGGGAGGATAAGCGGAGAGGCGATGCTCAAGTGGGGCGCAAGAATTGATAATGAGATGCAGAAGGATGCGCTCAGGGTAATGATCGTCGTAACCGGAGTCGAATTTCCGGAATACACAGAGCAGGGAATAAAGAAACACATCCAAAGCCTAGATGAGATAGAGATTGAAGGATTGGGATGATCTTTTAATTTAAAGAAAGATTCCGAAACTTGCATTTTCGTTAGTGTTGTTTAGCATTAATTTAATATCTACTTCATCTGCTAGCTCTCTCAGATTCTTCCAGTTTTTAATTCCACCTGAGTAGTAATAAAACAATATTTTGCGGCATCTTTCTTTTAGTTTTCTTTTAAATTGGTATTTTTTATCTTCATCCTTATACTCTACAAACCTACCAGGCATGAGTATCGCTAGGTCATATTTTATGTCCCTTTTCCAAATTTCCTGATTTTCGAAAATATTACCGATAAAGAATCTTTTAGCAGAATTAGGAAATATAATTTTCGTGTGGCTTATCCTAGTAGCAGATATTTCAATACCAAAGGCTTTTGTGTCCTGATTTGAATCGGTTATTTTTTTTTAATAGAGCTCCATTGCCGCAGCCGAAATCAACCATTTTATCGCCTTTTTTAAGAACAGATGAAGCGAGTTTAACTATCTGTTTGTGTGCGGTGTCCATACTCTTAACAGAATCGAAACCATTATCCAGGTAGTACCAGTTTTCTTTAGTATAATCCTCTTTATTCATTATACCTGCTCAATTAGTGTATCAGCACGAACGTCATGAATACGGGAGCAAGAAGTATTGATATTGTGCTTACTACTTTTATCATTGAATTAAGTGCCGGGCCTGCCGTATCCTTCAACGGGTCTCCGAGCGTGTCTCCGACTACTGCTGCCTTGTGTGCATCGCTCCCTTTTCCGCCAAACTTGCCGCTTTCTATGTACTTCTTTGCGTTGTCCATTGCTGCTCCGCTGTTTGCCATGAATAGTGCTAACATCAAACTTGCAGGTATCATTCCTACCAATAATCCCCCGAGTGCTTGTGCTCCTAGTATCAGGCCAACAGCTATCGGAGTTAGTATCGCTATGAGTTCAGGAATCGCCAATGACTTGAGCGCGTTGATCGTTACTATGTCTACTGCCTTCGCATAATCCGGTTTTGCCTTCCCGGTCATTAATCCCTTTATGGTTTTGACTTGCCTTCTTACTTCCTCAACCATAAGATTCGCTGCATATCCTACAGATTCCATCAAGAATGATGAGAATATGAATGGCAGAAGTGCTCCTATGAATATTCCTACAGTTACTGTCGGATTCAGTGCGTCAATTACACGAAGTCCCATTGCATTTGAAAACGCAACGAACAGTGCTGTTGCTGAAAGCGCTGCGCCGCCTATTGCGTACGCCTTCGTGGTCGCTTTGGTTGTGTTGCCCAAAGCATCAAGTTGGTCCGTAACCTTCCTTACGTTTCCCGGAAGCGATGCCATCTCTGCAATGCCTCCTGCATTGTCGGTTATAGGACCGAATGAGTCTATTGTAAGTACTGTTGCGGTAATCGAAAGCATTCCGACTGCCGCTATTGCTATTCCATATACGCCAAATGAATAGAAGCTTGCGAGTATGGCTATCACTATGAAAAGTACTGGCATCCATGTGCTTCTTAGTCCAACAGCAAGCCCTGTTATTACGTTGGTGCCTGCCCCGCTCTTTGCGGCAGTTGCAATCTTTATTACGGACTTGCTCTTTCCTCCCGTGTAGTAATCCGCAATCCAGAACAGCAGCATCGCAAGTATCAGTCCTGAGACAACGGGCACGAAAAGCATAAGGTTGAATCCCATCAGTTTCGTTAGTATGAAGTCAAGTATCGCAGAGATTACTACTGCGCCGCCCATTCCCACGTATAATGCCTTGTTCGGGTGCTTTCCGTATTTTCCCATCAATGGTATGCTTATCAGGCTTCCTGCAAATCCGACTATCGCTATGTACAAAGGATACGCGAACGATGAGCTGCCTGCCAATTGCGTTGCTATCAACAGCACCGCAACAAGCGTTACCGCATAGCTTTCGAATACGTCTGCTGCCATTCCTGCACAGTCTCCAACATTGTCGCCAACATTGTCCGCTATTACTGCTGGGTTCCTTGGGTCATCTTCTGGTAGGTTCAATTCCGTCTTGCCAACTAGATCGGCGCCCACGTCTGCCGCCTTGGTGTATATTCCACCACCAACTCTTGCAAAAAGAGATATCAGTGATGCGCCGAATCCAAAACCGATGAGTATTGCTATGTTTGATATTGTAAGATATGCAAGTAGAAGGCTAAGGCTTATCAATGCAAATCCAACTGCTGCGAATCCAGTTACAGATCCGCCAAGTATTGCTGTCCAGAATGCCTCCTTTACCCCTTTTTCCGCGCTCTTCGCTGTTCTGAGGTTGGTTCTTACTGCAACATTCATTCCTAGATATGCCGTAAGGTAGGATGCAATAGCACCGGTCACGAATGCTATAACTATCTGCACATGATTTGGAAGGAATACCCAGAAGAGTATTGCAAGTATGACTGCGAACACCGCAATTACCTGAAGCTGTCTGTTGAGATACGCGCTTGAACCGTCTTTTATTGCTTTGGCGATCTCCTGCATCTTTGGGGTGCCCATAGGTTTCTTCATTACCTGCATTACAGCGTAAATTGCAAACAGCAAAGAGATTATTCCAGCTATCAGGCTGTAGTAGTAGAATTGCATATGACCCCCATGAATGCTAACATATACAAAAGAAAAGACTATAAATATTGTCTATTCAGTCGTTTTCTAATGACTCGTAAACTTCTGCTGCTCCGCGTATAACTATGAACAATACAAGAACGAATATCAGTATGTATGCAGGTATTATTGGATAGCCCGAGACAAACACAAGTATAAGGTATGAGAACGTAATGAATTTTAGCGCGTTGATTGCGCCTCTTGAGATGTTTGATGCATATATCGCCCTTGCAAATCCTGTTTTCATTTTTGAGGACGTCCCTTTTATCCCAAGGAATGCATCAGCTATTGAGTGCCTTATTATCACTATTATAAGAACGAACAAAGGAACTATCCCAAGAACCGTGAAAAGGGCCCAGAACGAGTATTCCGCTATCCTGTCGGCGGCGACATCGAACCTCGGGCCGTATTTTGCGGTCTTCTCTATGCTCTCCTTCAACGCCCTGATCTTTTTTTGGTAATTCTTGTTTCCTAAGGAGTAATCTATGTACATTGATAGGGTTATTTGGCCTTTGCTCTGCTCCTTCAGCGCAAGATAGCCATCAACACCATCAAGTATGAAAGCAAAAGCAAGGAGCAGGATGGATATGACCGGACTTACCTTTATGATAATCAGATAAATAACAAAGAGCACTAATCCAATTCTTAGTATTGTGCTCTCATCAGCGCTCCGCATAGATAATCATTGTTATTTATAGAAATAAATATTAGGTGGCAGTATGTTGCAATTGATAGAAAACTGCAACTCAGCCTACCACCAAGTGATAAAATGTGATATTAAGCACGTATGCAAAGAATATATACCTTCCCTTTTTTCATTAAAATGATTTTTTATTTTTATGAAATTTCCTTGTTTTTATCCAAACTCCGCCGTTAAAAAGAATAAATTTTTCTTGGCATAAACCGCAAGTAAACATATAATTTATTATATTTGATTGCTATAATCTTATCTTGTACTAGTTGGGGTAATAGAATGGTTTTATTGGAATTGATAATTGGAGCGGTAGTGGTCATAATCCTGCTCGCAATCGTGTTGGTATTCAACGGATTCGTGAGCAAGAGAAACAGGGTGCAGGATGCATCTGCACAGATCGATGTACAGCTTAAGAGGAGATACGACCTGATACCGAACCTCGTGGAGACAGTAAAGGGCTACATGAAATACGAGCAGGCTGTGCTTACCAAAGTGACACAGCTCAGGAGTTCTATAGTAAACGGTTCAATGCAAGACAAGGCGCAGGCAAACAACCAGATATCAGCAGCTTTGAAGACGATATTTGCGGTTGCAGAGAATTATCCGGCATTGAAGGCATCTGACAATTTCAAGATGCTGCAGGACGAACTCGAAAGCACCGAGAATCGAATATCATTTGTAAGGACATCATACAACGATTACGTTTTGGACTACAATAATTCCTTGCAGACATTCCCAGGAAATCTGCTTGCGGGGACGTTCCATTTCCAGAAGGCAGACTTCTTCCAGGCACCGGATGCGGAAAAGGAGCCGATAAAGGTAAACTTCGATGATGTAAACAATCCGAAACCGGTGACGGCTCCAACGGACGGGCAGCCAGCCGCAAAGCAAGGAAAGCAGAAGGGCGGCGGAAAGAGCGCAAAGAAGGCAAGTCCGTAAATGAGTGATTGAGATGGCAAGTTTCTTCGACCAGATAAACCAGAATAGGTTAAAATCAATAATATTGATGCTGGTATTCGGCGCGATCTTCGCAGGGGTTGTCTTCCTATTCGTTGTTCTGCTCGGGGGAGGCCCGATCGCATTCGGACTTGGAATTGTTCTAATAGTGCTTTATGCATTCTTCACGTACGAATACGGCAGCAAGCTCGTGCTAAAGATGTCCCGTGCACAGGTTGCAGATCAAAAACAGTATCCGCAACTTTACGATATCGTTGAGGAGCTGGCTTTGGCGGCGCAATTGAAAATGCCAACCGTGTACATAGTCAACGATCCGAGCCCGAACGCCTTTGCAACAGGCAAGAACAAGGCGCATGCGTCTATTGCGGTAACTACAGGTCTTCTTTCAATGATGAACAAGAACGAGCTGGAGGGCGTACTTTCGCACGAGATGTCACATATCGCAAACAACGACATACAGTTCATGCTTTTTGCAATAATATTCGCCGGGGTCATAGGGATCGTTTCTGCTTTCATAAGGAACATGCTGATCTTCGGGTTTGGAAGGGGCAGCAGAGACGGTGGGATATTTATCATCATTGGCATAGTCATAGGCTTGCTTGCACCGCTATTCGCGCTCCTGCTCAGGCTTGCAATATCAAGGAAAAGGGAGTACATGGCGGATGCAAACGGCGCCAGGATGACAAGGGCTCCAATGTACCTTGCAAGCGCGCTAAAGAAGATACAGGGCTATGAAAAGAAACCGACTGCAACCCA
Organism: uncultured Microcaldota archaeon; assembly: GCA_963773985.1. Classification (GTDB taxonomy): domain Archaea; phylum Micrarchaeota; class Micrarchaeia; order Micrarchaeales; family Micrarchaeaceae; genus UBA12276. The sequence continues at coordinate 198,908 of CAVZDF010000003.1, forward strand.
GATGAAAACAGCAAATGAGATAACCGCTTCGATCTACTTTGAGAACCCATTCAGCACCAAGTCCATAATGAACATATTCTCAACGCACCCTCCGATTGAGGATAGGATAGAGAAATTAGAGCACATGTATTGAGCTTTTGAGTTGAACGATGTCGCTCCGCTTAAAGCCAAAACCTATGTGACAAAATACTCGCGGTAGATTCTTGTTTCGTCTAATTTCCTGCCGTCCCTTACATGAAATATTAATTTTTGGACCTCTTGCGCATAGCCCGGATTGAGCGATGGTATGTGGTTTATCCCTGATCTGTGTTTGTACAGATTGTAAATGCTGTCATTGACCGTTGGCATCCGTATGTCAGATGCATCGAGCAGGATATCAAAAATGCCCCTGTGTATCGTGATATCTGATACGACGTCTATGGGTATCGAACGGACAGTATACCCCACGAAACCTGATTCGTTTATTATCCTTGAATTGGTTATCCAGAAGGTCAACTTGTGGTATAGCATGTTGGTTATAATGAACGATAAGAGGCCAGCCAGCACCACCAAGACTGGAACTATCATAAAGAGCTGGAGCTTGTGGCCCATTATGCTGATTTGCATAGGGAATAATTGTGGGATAGCCAAAGGGAGCAACAGCGCCGCAAGCAAAATGTAGGTTATGGTAAGGTTCTTTATTAGGAACCTGGCCCTGTCGGGCTTTATTACTAATTGTATGGTTTCCCTGTCATGCAGATTGAAAGGTAACTCCAGATTGATAGGTTCAGCCTGACGGCCTAGTGCGCCATTCTCATCCACCACATCTCTCACCCCTTACTAAACATACTTCTTTGGAAGGTTATTAATGTCTTTCTTGCAGTTGATTCAAACTTAGACATGTGTCTAAGTATTAAACGGGAATCAAAAATCCTAAAATAAGGAGAATGGTAGGATAAAAGACAGGGCTTTTCGCCTTTCGTTTTGGTTACCTTCTGTTCTGCGGTCTTGGTCCTCTTCTTTCGTTTCCTCTGCTCCTGAAGCTATTTCCACCGCCGCTACCGAATCGGTTGGCAGGAGGGCCCTTGCGTTCATAAAATTTGTTTTCCGAAACGTTTCCGCCTTTCTTGCCCTTGTTTGGCGTTTCCTTTATTTTCTTTATTGTCTTTTCTAGCCCCGCTTTTCGCGCTACTGCTAAGGCTTGCAATATCACGGAAAAGAGAGTATATGGCTGATGCGAACGGGGCAAGGATGACAAGGGCACCCATGTATCTTGCAAATGCCCTCAAGAAAATCCAGAGCTATGAGAAGAAACCTACCGCAACGCAAATGAGGACTGCAAACGAGATAACATCTTCTATATACTTTGAGAATCCTTTCAAGGCAAGTTCGATAATGAACATATTCTCGACACACCAGCCAATAGAGGACCGGATAGAGAAATTAGAGCACATGTATTGAGCTTGACATTAGTATAAATGTTGAAAAATGATCAAATATACCCTCTGAACCAGATGCATTAGTTTCTGCTATTTTGAGACTATCGTACGAATCAGGCTGATATTCTTTTGACCTTTATTTTCGATTTATTTGAAAGATATTTGGCAATTTCCCCGGCTTGTTTTGTGGCGATTTCAGCCAGTCTTGCGGCCTCAAGGGCATATCCGGAGGCCCTATAGCCTTTGTCATCTATAGCGTCTACATCGGCACCGAGTTCGTCGACCAGGACTTTTACAAAGCCGACATCATTTATTTTCGCGGCATTCATCAGCATGGTTTTTCCTTCGGAGTCTCTAACGTTTATTCCAACAACCCTGCCCTCCACCATTTTTCTAATAGTATCTATATCCCTTTTGTCTCCTGCTTCAAACCAAATCTGTAGGTTGTGCTCATAATTCTGCGATGCCTTTCTCCAAATGCTTACTTGAGGCATGTGTTCTATAAGCTGTACAAGCTCCACTTTGTTTTTGACATGTAATTCTGAGAATAGTTCGTGGTTGTGGTTTTTTATTGTGCTGGTTTTAACATCGAGTTCTCTTGCGCTGTCCGCATCTGGCATGCCCCTTAGTGCAAGGTTCACCATATCGCGACTTCTCTTGGTCAAACCCTCAAGTTTTTCGTCTAGTGACTCGTGTCTGTACCTTTGAAGGAAGGACATTGACGGCTTTTCAAGATCCTCCTCACTTAGAGGATAGAGCCTATTTGCGAACAAAACAAGCTCTAATTTCGTGGACATACCAGTCTTGTCATATAATTTGTCCATGTGGTTTTTTACTGTTTTTGGGGATATGTGAAGCTCTGATGCGATCTCTGCGGTGTTCATGCACAACTGCATCAAGTGAGAGATTTCCCGTTCTCTGGGTGTTAGTTTCATCTTATTCTCATTTATGTTTATGACCTGCTGTTGGGAATCTGATCTTAGAGGTATTTCTCCGTGCTGTTGCTGTACAGCAGGCCTTACGCTCAGTACTTTAGGTGTGGTCACTATCTCATCTCTAAAGATGCAGGAAAACTAGGATTTTAGTTGCGGTACGCCCGACTTCAATCTGCTGAGAAGATATTCTTTTATTTCAGCGCTTTGGGCATATGCAGATGCCATTTTGCCGTGGTTGTCTATCGCACCTACGTTTGCACCGAGCTCTTCAGTCAAGAACTTTACAAATCTTATGCTGTTTGGATTCTTTGCGGCTTCCATAAGCAAGGTGCTTCCTTGTTGATTCCTTACATCTACATTTATCACATTTCTGTTTATCATAAGGGTAAGTGCCTTTGTGTCATGGCTGAGTCCTGCTGCAAACCACTGATTAACATTATAGTTGTAGCTTCTGTTGTGGACTGGTTTTGACGGTGTTTGGATATTGTCCCTTCTTAAAAGATCGTGGCTTCTTTGGAAATTCGTTGCTGGCGCTGTCCAGGGATGGTGGCTGTGTGTCAAATTGTGGTGTGATGTTGCTGCCACATATATCACTTTAATGATAGGATATCTGGAATATAAATAACCTTCTGTTTGTTCCGGTAATGTAGTTTTCAGGTGCGGCTAACTATAAATATTAGGGGAAACCGAAACATCTATTGTGATAAGTTGGTCGAAGTCGACAGGCCTAAGTTAAGAGATAGTGTAGGGAAGGATGAACTATGCCTAGGAGTAATAACTGATAATACAAGGATAGTTAGCACGCGTTACGAGGTGCTTATCGGGCCTAAAGGGGCTTTTGATATGGCCTCTTTTACAGATGCGCACTTAGTGTCACTAAAGACCATCCCAAGCGTATGGAAGCGAGATTTAGATCGATATTACTCATTTAGAAGGGACTCGTATAGAGCCCTATCAAAATTAGGGTATGTTGTATATACTTTTGGCTCTTCTGAGCCTGATTGCAATAAGGCATTTGTGAATCGTTATTATCCAAAAGGTAATTTGGGTGAGAATAGAAGGGCCATAAACTTGCCGTACTTTTTGGAAGCAATAACAACCCACCATATGAAAATGGAAGGATTCGAATACATTTCTACAGGACCGCACCCAAGTTATGACCGTATAAAACAACTCAGACGAATAGAACTACCTCTAAAGAAATATGTAGAAATTGATATTTGGTTAAAGAACATAGGTAGAGGAATAAGAGGTTACATTAAGAAACCCAAAGGCAATCGCAATACTAAAAGACGTTCTCTCCAAAACAGCTGCACATAAAATGTAAATTAAATTTGCCGAAATTTATTTCCTAAAGAACATGGCATCTATCTTCTGGCCGTCTGTGGTTTTCATAAGCCTAACCGGAGACGCACTATCGGACTGAGGTACTGCCTCCATATAAACACCAGTTTCTTGTAGCATATCTTGTATTTTTTGTCCTTCAAAAGGGTCGTAGTTCATTAGGAAGTAGGCCACACCGTCTTGTTTTAATAGTTTAGCCATGAAGGTAAGATTTTCTAACTCTATAAATTCTGCGCTTTTGGAGACGATCATATCAAAAGTATTATCTTTGAACCAAAGATGCCCCTTTTTTCTAAAGTCGCCAACATGGTAGGCTGCAAAGCGATTCCAGGGCTTGTCACTAAGAAGAGCCAATTTTTTAGCGGTAATTCTTTGTGTACCTTCAATTATTCCAAACGGCCTGGTTAAACCTGCTCCGTAAAGAGATATTTTTTCTCGGCCAATAGTGTTTTGTAGTTCGATCCCAAAAAGACCTTGGCCTGCCCCTATGTCAAGTACATTTATGGATCCCTGTTTTATCAAAAGTTTTCGGGCGATTCTTGCAAAATCCGTGTTGAAACATTTGCCATAAACTCTAAGATTTGCATCTGTATGATATACGTGTCTTGCTACAAGAGGTGATTCCGATTCTTGAAAGGAAAGCCTATCTCTTCGTCTAAAATCGTAGATTCTTGCCGCTTCGGCGCCTTCTGGGCCACAATTTCTCCTAAAGACCCCGTATCTATTTCTTAGATGTTTAACCATTTTCATATATTTCCCTTTTTTACACTAATAGAGGCTATAGAAATGTTCTTTACATTTATCACTATTGACTGCTTTACTGAAGGAGATATTTATGTTTTACTTTAGTTTTCTTAGTATCAAATTAGTTATCTTCTGCCCTGTGGTCTTGGGCCTCTTCTTTCGTTTCCTCTTCCTCTGAAGCTGTTTCCACCTCCGGTGCCAAATCTGTTGGCAGATGGCCCCTTGTGCTGGTAAAACTTGTTCTCCGATGAGTTTCCGCCCTTCCTGCCCTTGTTTGGCGTATCCTTTATCTTCTTTATTGTCTTCTCAAGATCTGCCTTGAGCTTTTCTGCTATGAAGTTGTGTGTGAAGAAGTCTGCCTTTAGCGCTATATTTATCTTTGTTGCGTACGCCCTTGCTATTCTGCCTCTCTTGTCCCTTGGGCCGTTGCTTATCTCCGCAAGCTTGAACAGAACACCGTACTTAGGTGGCTTGCTTCCGAATTTTATGTGCTTGAAGAGCGCCTTCTCCGCGCCAAGAAGCTGCACGGTACTTGCTGGCATGGTTGCCAGCCTTTCCAAAGAACCCGCCTTGCTCAGTAGCTCAGCGGCTATCTTCTCATCAGTTAGGTAAGTGGTATTCGGCATTATTGCCGTTGATGTGGTCTTGATATATGCCTCAAGCTCTGCCATTGTGTCGAACATCTGGTTGCTCAGCTTAGAGAACCCCAGAACTGCGGTCATCTCATTAAAGCTCATGTCTCTTCCCATAGTGGACATTGCCTTGTTGTATATTGATGCGCTCTTTTGAGGGTCGTTTATTATTGAGTTTATCTTTTCCTCGCTTATCTCCGACTTGCTGTTTAGTACGGTTGCAAGGTCCGCCAGCGTCTTTGGATTTGTCACCTTCACCTCTGGGAAGTATATGCCATACCACTCGCTGAGCCTTTCAAAGACAAGATTGTATGACTTGTTGGTCTCAAGATATGCGTTTATTGCCTGCATTAGCGCAAACTCCTCGTTAGTATAGGCGCTCTTGATGCCTTCCTTGGCCTTCTTTATCATGCGCTCTCGCATTTCCTCAAATGGCTCTCTTACCAGAACAACACCTTAATAATTATAAGACGAATGAATTATATATAGGAATAATTAGGAAATGGAATATTAATGCTTTTCTGGTTAATTACTACAATGCATTATTTGCGGTATTATCATGAACATCGAGGATTTGATGGCTTTTGCCAAGAGCAAGGGCTTCTTCTGGCCCGCTGCGGAGATCTACGGCGGAGCTGCAGGCATATACGATTACGGCCATCTTGGGGTGCTGCTTAAGTCGCGCTTTGAGCATATGTGGCTATCCTATTTTGTAGACAGCCAGGAGGATTACTACCTGATAGAGGGCTCGACCATACTTCCCGAGAAGCCGCTTGTGGCATCCGGCCATGCAACAAGATTCAACGACATACTGATAGGCTGTTCAAAGTGCCACACTTATTACAGGGCTGACGTACTTCTTGCAGACCTCAAGATAGAGGTGTCTGAAGGGGCAAAACCGGCAGAGATTGACGCTTTGGTTAAGAAAAACGATGTTAAATGCCCGAAGGACAAGGGACAGCTTATGCCTGCAAAGGAATTCAACATGATGGTGGATGTACACCTTGGGCCAGAAAAGACAGACAAAGGGTATCTAAGGCCTGAAACTGCCCAGTCTGCATACCTGAACTTCTTCAGAGAGTTCAATGTATTGCGCAAGAGATTGCCCATGGGACTTGCGGTAATAGGCAAAGCTTACAGGAATGAGATATCTCCACGACAGGGCCTGTACAGAATGAGGGAGCTTACACAGGCTGAATTGCAAATATTCTTCAATCCTGAGAAATTTGAGTTAGACTTCGATAAATTTAAGATGATGGAACTTTCGGTGGTGCCGTATAAGACAAAGAGGCAGGTAAAGATAACAATTGAAAAACTAGTAAAAGAGTACGATATCCCTGCGTTCTACGCTTACCACATGGCAATGATTGATCTTTTCTATAAAAATCTGCTTGGGGTGTCAGAGGATAAGATAAGATTTTTGGAAAAGGGCGGCAGCGAGAAGGCATTCTACAACAAATTGCACATGGATATAGAGATTGATATTGAGAGTTGGGGTGGATTCAGGGAGGTGGGAGGACTCCATTATAGAGGGGATTATGACCTTTCGTCCCATACAAAGGGTTCAAACCAGGATCTGTCTGTATCGATAGATGGCAAAAAGGTAATGCCACACGTCCTGGAACTAAGTTTCGGCGTGGACAGAAATGTTTGGATGCTCATTGATCTGTTTTACACGATAGATGGCGAAAGAAAAATTTTGATGTTGAAACCATGGCTTTCGCCGTTCAAGGTCGCTTTGTTCCCATTGCAGAAAGACGAAAAGATAACCACTGCGGTTGAAAAAATACATAGCGATTTGAAGAGAAAGTTCAGGATTTTTGTAGACGATTCTGGATCGATAGGGAGAAGGTACGCAAGAATGGATGAGATAGGAACCCCGTTCTGCATAACTGTTGATTTTGAGAGCGTTGACAAGGATTCTCCAAACTACAACACAGTGACGATAAGGGAAAGAGACACAAAAAACCAGGAAAGAAAGAAGATAGGCGAATTAGCTGAGTTTTTAGGCTCAAAGATAAGCTTTCAACAGTAGCTACCAGCTTAGGTTGCTTGAATGAATTACTATACTCTTACTTCTGATGGGCTAAAGGTAAAGGATTTCGATATAAAACACACTGTAGAAAGTGCGCAGCCACTTACTTTTTCTGCTGATTACAGTCCTGAAAAGGGAAAATTGGATTATATAAGCGGCACGGAACTGATCAGGGTAGGTTTTTCTAGAAACAACAAGGATTCAAGGATAAAATTCAGCTCGAGTATTGAAATCGGACGGAAGGACTTCATAAAAAGATTCAGGCTGAATGATGATATGGATAGGATATATTCACACATATCTACTGATTATTTTGTAACGGCCGCGATAAAGAAATATCATGGTATGCGCCTTACATTAACCGACCCGTGGGAGAGTACATTGTGTTTTATCATATCACAATACAACAATGTTAAGAGGATTCGATTGATAGTAAGACGTTTTATTTCGGATTTTGGGGAGGATATACTAGACGAGGATAATAACGTGATCGGGAAGGGCTTTCCGACAAGCAGTGAACTTACCGCTTTTACAGAGAAGGATTTCTTAAGGGCCGGTGCAGGATTCAGGGCAAAATATATAGCAAGGGCATCGGATTATTGCACAAACAACTTAGACTTATACAAACTTAAAAACAAAAGCTATGAAAGGATAAAAGGAGAGCTTATGGAAGTGAGCGGAGTGGGTGACAAAGTGGCCGACTGCATTGCTTTGATGGGCTATGGTAAATTAGAGGCCTTTCCCATCGATGTCTGGGTGAAAAGAACCCTGGAGAACTTTTATTTCAAAGGTAGGGAAAAGAAGATAAAGGATCTTCATAAGTTTGCGGAGGACAGGTGGGGAGCATATAAAGGATATGCGCAACAATATATATTTCACAGGGGAAGAAACCTATAGGTGCCTTAATGACTAAACTGGATTCGGATATAAAATCAATAACAACACATCTTACTAAAAAACAGAAAGATTTCGACAAAGTTATGACGCTTGTGAGAGACATCGTGAGAAATTCTTCGCAGGCAATAACAATGCTGCACAATAATGATTCAAAGAATGCGCTGAAGACAATAAATACCGCAAAAAAGATGGTAGATAGTTTAAAGAAGTTTGATAGTGTTTTTGAATATCATGCAAAGCAGGCATATCAGGAATATGCGGAGGCAAAAATATTCTTCGAGATAAAGCAGAATCATGAGGTTCCTTCGTATACAAAAATCGGCGTTGGACAGGAATCTTACCTTATGGGATTGATGGATGTGATGGGCGAGTTGAAACGGGAGATACTTGAGGCGTTGAGGGACGGAAAAGTAAAGGACGCTGAAGAATACTTCAAAAAAATGCGCACTATATACGATAGTACGAGGAGCGTTAGGTTTGCCGAGGCTGTGCTGAATGGATTCCGCAGAAAACAGGATGTTGCACGCATACAGGTGGAGAGTGCGGGAAGCGAAATGCTGTCCTTTAAATCAAAAAGATAATTAGTTGGTCTCTTTTATTGCCTCTTCCAGTATATCTAATCCTTTTCCTATAGAGCTCTCGCTTATTGTAAGGGGCGGTGCTATCCTTATTGTTGATTGACCACAAGTTAGAACCAGCAAACCTTTCTTGAAGGCCGATTTTATTATTTCCTCACGCTCCTTGACCGCGTGTTCCTTTGTCTTCCTGTCCTTTACGAGCTCTATGCCTATCATAAGGCCCATTCCGCGTACATCCCCGATTATTTCATGGTCGTCTTGCATCTCTCTGAGTCTTTTGAATATCAGCGCGCTCTTTCTTTTTACCCCGCTCTCTAACTGGTGTTTGTTCTTGATTACGTGCTTTATTGAGGCATAAGCGGCTGCAACAGACACAAGGTTTCCGCCAAATGTAGTGCCGTGAGAACCGGGCGGTATGTCACCAAGGCTTTTCTTTACTATAGTTGCGCCCAGAGGCATGCCGCCGCCCAATGCCTTAGCCATCGTGTATATGTCAGCCGTAACTCCAAAGTTGTCCAGGGCTAGGAACTTCCCAGTGCGCATGTATCCTGCCTGAATCTCGTCGTCAACCAGCACGATGTCGTTCTCGGTTGCAATCTTCCTTATGCCTTTTATGAAACTTTGCGGAGGAACGACATATCCACCTTCTCCCTGAATTGGTTCAAGGACTATAGCGGCAATCTCATCTGGCGCTACCTCCTTTTTGAGTATGTATTCCTTTAGGTACTCGATGTGGTCCTCCCCGCATTCGTGTTGGCTGTGGTCGAATGGGCATCTGTAAGGATAAGGATATGGTGCGTGTATTACGCTGCTGAATGGTCCAAAATGCGCTCTTTGGACGGCCTTCGATGCTGTCATCCCTAGTGAACCTATTGATCTTCCGTGGAAACTGTTGTAGAATGCAATTATGTACTGCTTCTTTGTGAATATTCTTGCAAATTTTATCGCTGCCTCGTTTGCTTCTGTTCCTGAATTAGATAAAAACATCTTCCCGAACCCGCTTGGAAACATCTTTATCAATGACTCGCCAAATTGGACGGGCAATTCAGAATAATAATCAGTGAAAGCTGCATGCATGAGCTTGTCAACCTGCTTTTTTATCGCGCTTCTTATCTCGTAATTGCCGTTGACTCCTAAGTTGTATACAGCGATGAAGCCCGAGAAGTCGACAAGCTTCTTGCCATTTACATCAAAAACAAATTCGCCCTCTCCGTGATCGACTACTAGATTGTATGCCTCCCTTGTTGTGGAAAGAAAGAGATCTTTGTCTCTTTTTATTATGTCGTTTGCCCTGTTTTCCTCTTTTGTCATAAAATACCCTCTTTGTACCTTGAATAATTTATAAGTGCCGCAAGCGATTTTGCTGCGTCGCCCGGAGAATCATAAACAGGAACTCCCGCGCTTTCCATCATTTCCTTGTGAACTCGCGTGTAGCTGCCGCCTATGCTGACTACCACCATCGGTTTTGTCATTTTTGTACCGTAATGTATCATGGTTGCGGCAACTCTTGAGTCTGCGCCGGGCGTCTGGAACAGCACAAGCGCCATTATTGCATCAACATTGGGGTCTTTCTCTATCGCAGCGAGGGCGTCTCCGAACCTTTTGTCATCGGCATCGCCTGCCATGTCAAGTGGAAGCCTTACATTTACTATCGACGGCATTGATTTCCTTAAAATGGTTTCCGATTCTTTGGATAATTGCGCGGCCGTCAGATTGTTCTGATACAGCGCGTCTGTTGCAAGTACCCCTATTCCCCCTCCGTTTGTTATTATTGCAATCCTGTTTCCTGTCGTAAGCGGCTGCGTATCGAATATCTTTGCGAAATTGAGAAGATCCTTTATATCAGTTGCAATTGCGAAACCGAATTGCCTGAATACCGCTTCGTATGCCTCATGGCTTCCCGCAAGTGCCGCTGTGTGGGAGTGTGCCGCTTGCGCGCCTGCGTCTGTAACTCCTCCCTTGATCACGACTATTGGTTTTATTTTTGTTGCCTTCTTTGCGGTTTCAACAAAATCCTTGCCCCTTTTTACGCCCTCTATGTATAGCACTGCAACTTTTGTCTCTTTATCATGTATCAGGTAATTCAGTATGTCTGTTTCATCGACAACTGCCGCGTTTCCATAAGAAAAGAACCGCGCAAGGCCGAATCCCTCGTTGTTTATTAGGTCGAGTATCGCGCTTCCAACTGCGCCGCTCTGTGCAGCAAAGCTTACTCCTCCGATTTTTGGCCGGTCTATCTTGAATGTAGGAAGGAATAAGGTATCAACTCGTGATCTTGGGTCCATAACCCCTAGGCAGTTCGGGCCTATGACTGGTATCGAATACTTATTGGCTATCCTTACGAGTTCGTCCTGCAGTTTTGTCTCACCGATTTCGGCAAATCCTCCGCTTACAACTACCGCGCCTTTGACCTGGGCTTTTCCGCACTCTTCCATTACTTGTGGGACTATCTGCGCGGGTACTGCAATTACTACTAGGTCTATCTTCCCTTTCAATTCAAGAACGCTTTTGAACGCCCTGTGGCCCATTATCGTGCCTGTGGCGCTTATGTTTACCGGATATATCTTTCCCGAATATCCGGAATCGATGTAGTTCTGCATTATTACGTGGCCGACTTTGTCGGGATTATCTGATGCGCCTATTATTGCGACCGACTTTGGATGCATTATCCCTTCCAGGTTTGCGTACTTTATTTTATTCCCTTTTGTCATTGTGGCGTCACTTTATTATTCGCAGGTCTACTGCGTCGTATGTGTTGTCGTGTAGTATTACTGGATTGAGATCGAGTTCGTTCATCTCATTATTTACAAACATCTCTGATACTTTCAGCAATAATTCTGTTATCCGGCTTTCTGCCTCCCTGTTTGGGGCTAGTATCGGCTTTGACTTAAGCTGCTGCAGCATTGATTCTGCATCATGCTTTGTTATTGGACAGAGCCTAAGCGCGAAGTCCTTGAAAGTCTCGACGTATATTCCGCCCAGGCCGATGAGTATCATCTTCCCGAACTGTTCGTCTGTTTTGCCGCCTACTATTATCTCCAATCCCCCTTTTACCATCCTTTGTGCGAGTATTTTGTACGGCCTGAACCGCTCCGCTCGTTTCTTGAGCTCATTATAATTAGATGTGATATCTTTCGGGTCGCTTAGGTCAAGCGCAACCAGTTTGTTCTTTGATTTGTGCAGAGCATTCTGTGATATTACCTTCAGGACTATGGGCTTCTTGCCGGAGAACGCAACCGCTTCCTTTGCAGATTCAACATATCTGCTCTCCACGCTCCTTATTTTGTATCTGGTTAGCAGTGCGTGGGCTTTTGCATAGTCCATTAGCTCCATGCGCTCACTTTATAAGATTAAATCGAGAGTCCGTGCGTTAGGTAAAGGTAAAACACCGCGATTACTATTATGACCACTATAACGAAGACCAGCATTGCCCTGACCCTCTTGCTATGCATTATCTTTATCTCAAGCGCCTTCAATTCCATCTCCGTCTTTGGGGCGCCGGCTGCCGGATCTTGGGATTGTGTGGCCGACATGTCTGGCATTCCTGACTGGTCCATGCTTGGCTGCATTCCCATTCCGCTGCTGTTTGTGACTGGCTGTTGTGCCACCCCTGGCGGCTGCATTGCTCCCTGCGCGTCTCTTGGTATTCCCTCCTTTACCCTGAGGAAGCCCTTCTCCGTCAGCGTTATGTTCATGTTGCCGTTCCTCAATTCGTAGGAAAGGAATTGCTGTATCGATAATTTGTACAGGTGGGTGGCAAGGTCCTTGGACGTCACGTTTACTCCCCCCGTCAGGTCCTGCAGGCTTCTCTTCCCATTTGATAGCTGTACTAGTATTGCCATGTCTAGGGTGTCGAACGGCGTCGTCGATTTTTGCTGGACCTCGGCTATAAGCTGCTTGCCCTGCTCTGTTACGCTTATCGCGCTCTGGCTCGGGAAGGATGTTATGAAATCCACTAGCCCTTTCTGCTTCAGCGTTCCGAGTATGTTTGATGCGTCGAAGAAGGAGGAATTTATGAGACCGCCGAACCGCTCTACTGTCGAGTCTGGAGTTATCCTTGTAAGTGATACTAAGTCAACGAAAGTAATGTTATCTAACATGGTCGCACCGTATTTAGTATAAAGATGGAAATGTATTTATTAACTTGCGAATGCTCCGTCCAGCTTTTTCATACAAAGGTATTATAGTGTTATTTCGGCCTAATTGATTGTAAACATTCGTTTTTGGTGCTTTTTTGCAATTTAGATTTCTTGGCGGGGCTCAGGAAGTGGGCAGGTCCGCCATCGTGTTGAGGGACGAGGGCACCCTGCTGCTGGACTACGGGATAAAGCTCAACCACAAGATAGACTACCCGATCGCCATGCCGAACATAGATGCGTTCATACTCAGCCATGCGCACCTTGACCACAGCGGCTACGCGCCCGCGCTCTACAACGAGATGCTGATACCATCTTTCGGTACCGAGCCAACGCTAAAGCTGTCGGAGCTGCTGCTCAACGACTCGCTGAACATAGCCAAGAAGGAGCATATGAAGCAGCGGTTCCACAAGCGGCAGATAGCGAGCTTCATGCACAGGTATACGAGCCTGGGATATCACCAAAGGACAACTGTTGGAAATTATGACATCGAGTTCTCTGATGCTGGCCACATAAGCGGCAGCGCTATAACGCTCATAGAAAGGAAAAACGCAAAGGAGAACAGGCGTGTTGTTTATACCGGCGACTTCAAGCTCGTGCCCCAATACCTTCACAAGGGCGCGGAGATAGTTGAGAGCGACGTCCTGATAATGGAATCGACATATGCGACCCGCGAGCACCCGGACAAGGAAGCCCTGGTAAAGTCCTTCGTAGACAAGATAAAGGAGACGCTTGACAACAGGGGAACTGTCCTGCTCCCTGTTTTTGCGGTGGGAAGAAGCCAGGAGATACTTACTCTGCTTTACAAGCACAACCTGACGCAGCACACCTATCTTGACGGGATGGCAAGGGCGGCAACCTCTATCGTCCTTAACCACCCTGAATTCATAAACGATGCCGCTTCTTTGGCTAAGGCCGTCGAGGAAACGATGATAATCAAAGGAAGGGACGAGAGGAGCGGGGCGCTCAACGGACCCTCTATAATAATGACAACCGCAGGCATGCTCAGCGGGGGCCCTGTCCTGGATTACATAACAAGGCTCAGGAAGAACTCGCAGATACTGCTTACGGGATACCAGGTGGAGGGAAGCAACGGGCAGATGCTCATGAGCAGCGGAAAGGTTGTTGTGGACGGCGAGACCGTAAAGATAGATGCGCCGGTGACCTACTATGACATGTCGGCCCATGCCGGCATGAGCGAGCTATACGATTACGTGAAAGGGAGCAATCCCAGCAAGGTGATATGTGTGCATGGCGACAGCACAAACGCGAAGGCTCTTGCTGAGGGGTTGAGGCTGCAGGGTTACGATGCGCGTGCACCGGCTCTGGATGAAAAAATAAAGATAGATTAGAACCTTCCCACGTTGGGCCAGTGTATCATGTCGTTTTCCAGGGCCGTTGGTGGCTCGATGAGCTCTCTTGTGTCTGTTGTAGATGCGCTTGCGGCTCCTGAATATAGAAGCGCTACGAATCCGAGGAACGATAGTGCAGTAACTGCACCCAGATACAAAGTCGCGGTTGTAATGTACTGGTAACTGAACAGAACAACGGAGCAGAGGCATGTGAATACCCCTATGTAGAAGCCTTTCCTGGACTGCAGGAAGAGTAGCAGCGCTGTTGCGAGGCCCAGCAGCATGAATAGGCTTTCTATCAATGCTGATGCATAACTGTAGTTCATGTGTGTTGCGAAGAAGGGAAGGCCGACCCTGTTTAGGTACTGGAAGACGAATATTACCTGGCCGTTCGAGTAATAGAAGAACGTGAGGAATGCGAACATCAACAGTATCCCTGCGAAAATGCTGCTCGTGTTTGCGGACGAGCCTATCTTTTCCTTGAGCGTGGATGATATGTTATCGATGTCCTCAAGGCAGTAGTACTCCTTGTTGAATTCCATCGTGTCCTCAAAGCAGAATGGCCTGTGGCAGTATCCGCATATTGCGTAAGCCGGCCTCCATGGGTGCCATACGCAGTTCATGCCCTTTGCCGCCTCCCTGCTGAGTTGCCCCTTGTCCCTCGAGAAGCCCCTTTTTGATATGTACTCCCTGTTTGCAAATATGTTTATTGATGACCCGGCGGCCTCAACGTCCTGGTATGATAGTTTCTGGTCGTCGTAGACGCTGCTCCTCTCCTGCACTTCCTGTTTCTCCTTTTTCCGGAAGAGTTTGAATCCCCAGGACTTGGCAGCCGGTTCCTGTGGTTTTGCCTCAACCTGTTGCGGGGGTGCCTGCAGAACCGCTTCCGGCTCTTGCATTTGGGGCCCTGGCTGCGATGCCATCATTTCCGGTTCCTGCTCGATTATCGGCTGTGTTTTTGGTTTTGGCTGCTCCTGCACCTTTGGTCGCTGCTGGCTGGCAGGCGGTGCCGGGTTTTGTATGACCATTGGCTCTGTGCTCTTTGATGGCTGGAATGTTCCAAGGGGTTTTGGTACCTCGTCCTTTGGAAGCTCCCTCTTCTTTTTCCTCTTGTCGTCTGTTTCGTTCTCTCCCCTGGCCCTGAAAATCAGGAGCGCTTGGGGGTTTATAGCCATCTTTTATACCTCTTCTCATTTCCGCAATACTATTTCGCCGTATCTGTGGTGCAAGCGAAGGAATGTTCGCAGCTCCCTAACTGTGTGTTGTCGCGGTTCCTTCTTTAATATTGCATCAGCAAACATTTCGTTGCCCTTCTACCGTTTGTCCATCAGCTTAAATCTCTCTTCGACCTTTCGATCGCCTGCCTTTTCAGCTTCTCGAATATTCCCCTGTGCTTGGCGCAGCTTATGCAGTAGTATGTCTTCCTTCTCTCGAAGAATCGCACGTCCTGCGTCGTCCTTGTCTCTGTGCTGAAGCTTATTCCCCTTTCGTACACTATCGCTTTGTTGTGTGGTACAGTTCTGCCGCATGACTCGCATCTTACTAATGTGTCTTTTCCTCTGCTCAAATTAACACCATGTTAAATTTTACCATGAGAAGATTAATAACCCTTTATAAGGAAAAGGTTATCTGGTGTATACGTGAATGCGGCATGCGAAAGGGCGATGAGGTTCACAATACCTGCGGTCAGGGCAGCGGTTTCCGAGACTTTGAGCAAGGATTATGGGATGAAAGAGACCCAGATAGCGAAAAAGTTAGGGATAGCACAGGCAGCGGTAAGCAAGTATGTTGGCCATAAATACTCAAAGAGGATAGGCTTGATTCGGGAACTTATTCAATCAAGAGGGCTGGAGGTTCAGATAGTAAAGTCAATAATGGCAAATGCAGAAAATGAAAAAGTATTGGGTCTCGTAGATTCCGTTGCCTCCAACGACTATGTGGTGCAAAATGCGCTAAAATTCTGACCGATAAAGACAAAAGGCATAAATATTGCTTGCTTAGAAATATTTCAGGGGTGGAATAATGACAACAGATCATAGCAAACAGCGTGCAGGACATATCTCAACCGATATTTCAAAGATAATTGCTAGTCCCAGGGATTTTGATGGCCAAAAAGTAAGAGTGCGGGCCAGGGTTGAACGTGAGGCGCATACGGTGGCTGCCAATCCGATAAGGGGTGTTGGGATCTTTTTGAGGGACCCTGAAAAGAGCGAAGATTATTCTTCACTCGAAATGAGGGCATACCTGCATAGCGTTGGTGGGGACATATTTACCACAGTGAAGCACCACCTCAGGCCCGGAAACGTTATTGAGGCGGAGGGGCTCATACTCATAGAAAGGAGGAACAGCAGTGATATGCATTCGATAATGATTGGGATGAGGCTCATTTCGGTAATGCGGTCTGAAGATTTGGATGCATCCGACCCTACTTAAGTTTCATTTAATTGGGCTTATTTGTTAGGTGTACGCCTCTTTTAAGTTGATTTATAAAACTTATTTTATATTAAGTTTTGTGCGCGGTTCTTTTCCATTATTTTGGTAGGATGAGGTAATTTTGACGAGAGAAACCTGCAACTTTTGACAAAAAGTAAATTTTTGCGCAGATAGTATTTAAATACTTTCGAAAGTGACTTTTAGCGGTGAAATTGATGCCAAATAGTCCACAGCACAGAGACAGTGAAATGCAGGAAAGCATAACAGTTAATGTTAATAGCGTAAAGCCGATTATAAGCGTTGCCGATACACAGGCAATGGATCCGGTCCTTGCACCATATCATAGGACAATAGAGGAGATCGAGAGGATGCCTCTGATCGAGAAGACGATGACGGTCTGCCCGGAATGCAAGCTGATAATCAACGGCGTGATATACAAGGACGGAGAGAACGTAATGATAAGGAAGTTCTGCCCAGAGCACCAATGGACTATCGAAAAGTACTGGGAGGACTACGACATGTACATGAAGATGAGGCGTTACAATTACTATGGTAGGGGATTCGACAATCCTAATTATATAACTGAGACGAAGGGGGCGAACTGCCCGTTCGACTGCGGAATGTGCGAAAGGCACAAATCCCACACAGGATTGGCCAATGTAGTAATAACAAATAGGTGCCACCTGAGCTGCTGGTACTGCTTCTTCTATGCGAAGGAAGGAGAGCCGATCTACGAGCCAGGACTGGACGAGATAAAGAAGATATTCGTGAATCTGAGGAACCAGAAGCCGATACCGGCAAACGCAATCCAGATAACCGGAGGAGAGCCGATGATGCACCCGCAGATAATAGATGTGGTAAAGGCTGCGAAGGAGGTGGGCTTCGACCAGATTCAGATGAACACAACAGGAATAATCATAGGCAACGAGCCTGAACTTGCAATGAAGCTCAGACACGCTGGCGTAAGCACGCTGTACATGAGCTTTGACGGAGTCAGCAAGAGGGCCAACCCGAAGAACCACTGGGAGGCGCCGCTAACGCTTGATGCAATAAGGAAGGCGGGAAGCACGGTAGTTCTTGTGCCGACAGTAATAAGGACAATAAACGACCATGAGCTGGGCGCGATGATAAACTTCGCGATCAACAACATAGACGTGGTCAGGGCGGTAAACTTCCAGCCAGTATCTCTTGTGGGCAGGATGCCGACAAGACTGAGAGAGAAGCAGAGAATCTCAATACCGGGCGCGATAAAGCTGATCGAGGAGCAGACAAATGGCGTGATAAGGAAGGAACACTGGTTCTCCGTGCCGTACGTGGGCGGAATAAACAAATTCATAGAGGCTCTCAGCGGAGAGTTCAAGTACGATCTTTCGATACATTTTGCATGCGGGGCCGGAACATACCTGTTCGTAGACCCTGATGGAAAGGTGATACCGATTACTGAGTTCCTTGATGCGGCAGGATTGCTAGAATCACTACAAAAAGCGGTAAACGAGATGGAGGGCAAGAGCAAGCTCGAGAAGAAGATCATAGCGGTAAGGACGCTCATGGGAATGAACAAGTTCATAGACAAGAGGAAGCAGCCGAAGAGCGTGAATTTCATGAAGATGTTCATGTCTGTCTTGCTCAAGAGGAACTTCGACTCTATGGGAACATTCCAGATGAAGACGTTGTTCTTGGGAATGATGCACTTCCAGGACGAATACAATTACGATATCCACAGAGTGGAAAAGTGCGATATCCACTATGCGATGCCTGACGGAGAGGTGCTCCCGTTCTGCACATTCAACGTATTCCCAGAGGTATACAGGGACAAGGTGCAGAAGCAGTACAGCATACCTTCAGGAGAATGGGAGAAGACCCACAAGGCATGGACATACGCAAAAGACAAGTACGTAAGGAATGTCAAGGAGCTCGAAAAGAGCCTGCTGTACCAAAAAACTTACGGGCAGATGAGAGACTTCTTTGCTTTGGAGGTAAACGGAGGAAAGAGCGTAAAGAATTTCGCAAACGAGACATTTGATGTTCCAAAGCACGTTGTTGTAGAACCAACAAGGGTCAAGCCCGTAACAGCCACCATGGCAGCTAAAAACGATGCGGGTGCGCCAGTGATCACGCACCACGAAAAGAAAACAGACGCGCATGCAAAAGAGAGTGGTTGTGGATGTGGAAAGGGAACCTGCGGTTGCGGAAGCGACAAGTCTGGGCATGCGGAAGCAGAGGGATCTTGCGGTTGCGGATCTGGCAGCTGCGGCTGCTGATCGGTTCTGCAAGGCATTTGTGATGAAATGGACCATAGCAACGTAGATGTCGATGTAAAACAGGACGAGAACAAGGCCTCGTCAGAGTACGATGCGTACGTTACTGAGGACGGCAAAAGATACAGAGTGCCTTACAGAATGGTAAAGAAGGTAACCTTCACAAACCTCAAGAAGGAGGAGCTGATTGACATACCGCATGCTGCAAGGCTCCAATACAGGCTAATGCTCATGGACCCGGTGCTGAAGGCCAGCGTTGACTTCACAAAATTAAAAATAGCAATATTATACAACCACAGGGAGGCTGACAACCTGAAGGAGAAGATAAGCGTAGATGAGTTGAGGGAGTTCCTTGCAAAGCAGGGAGTAAATGTGAGCGAGGAGCACACGCTTATTGAGGATTACGATTACTACAAGAATCTCTACACTTATGCATATATGCCGCCATCGATAAGGGAAAAGCACCCTTACGGCTACACAATGGATGAATGGAAGAAGCTGAAGCCGGAGTGGGAGCTGAAGATGAAGGAGGGGGAGCTTGAGAAGAAAAAGAAGTTCAGAAAGTTCCAGGAAGGCTTCCTTGAGACGCTTACTCCAGAGATGATAGAAAAAGTAGAGCCAGGATTCAAGCCAAACCCTGCTGCAGTAAAAGTATCATTCCTTGGAAAGGTCTTCGGGAAGAAGGAGCAGAAAAAAGACAAGGGATTCTGGTTCCACGGAATCTAATAAGTGGCTTTTATGGCGGAGCGTGTTGTTCTTTTTGACATTGAGAATACGCTGGTCAGGGAATCCAAGGATGTTTCAACTTATTATTTTGAGGCTATAAGGAATGCCTACGGGCTTTCGATAGATGACATCAACCTCTCGCTTTATGAGGGGTTGACAGTCCAGGAAACCCTTATAGAGATATTATCAAAGAACGGGCTTTCAAAGGACCAGATCCATGAGAAGCACGAGCTTTTCCTGCAGGAGCTGCCGTACGCACACTACAATGTTGCGGGGCACGACAGTGCTGTGCTCATAGACGGGGCGAAAGGACTTCTGCAAAGCATCCACAAGAAGGGTTATGTGATGGGCGCGGCAACGGGGCAGTTGGAGAGGATACTCAGGAACCAATTCGAACGGGCTGGATTAAATTATGATTCTTACTTCAAGTTCGGGACTTATGGTGATTCAAACGAGCACATCTCAAAGATAATAGAGACATCGATCGACGTGGCGCACAAGGACTTCAAATCTGACAAGCATCACATAACATTCGTCAGCAATGTCAAGGGGCATATCAGTGCGGCGCACGCGTTAGGGATAAACGCAATTGGCGTTATAACTGATGCTTATTCAAGGAAAGAGCTTGAGAATGTGGGTGTCGCTACGGTTGTAAAGAACCTTAAGGACTGTGAGAAGTTTCTTAAGTGAATTAGATTAATTTGTCTGTCTTTATTTCTGCTGCAACAACGGGTTCTTCCAGCCTGAAGTTCTGGAGTACTTTGGGGCTTATTTCACCAAAGTAGCCAACCGTTTCGCCCTTTATGATTATTTTTGCTGCTCTGCCCTCTATGAATGCCGGGTCGCTGAATTCTTTAAGGGAATAATCGTTTGCACCAGCAAATTTAAGGAATCCTATTACAATCGACTTTATTTCGGAGTAGTTTACCTTCGCGTGTTCGGCAACTACTGCAAGGTTCGTGCTTTCTATTGGGATTCCTTTTTCCAAATGGAATACCTTTCCTATTTCAAAGAGCCTTTGCGGCATCTTTTCGTGCACCGACCCAGCAAGGTTCTGCATCAGCCACGGTAGCAAATCGGTCCTCAACATAGTTATGGCCTCTGTCTTTGCATATGCGACATTTATGATGGAGTTTTCATTGTACTTTCTGTCCAGATTCTTGAAATTAAGGATTTCGTTAGTAAGGTAGGGATTGACTGCCTCTGTTAAACCTAATCCAAGCATCAATCCCGCTGCCCTGTTTGATGCTTCGTTGGATTCTTCTGGCACAGCTGCCGCGGAACCTAGAATGGGCATTGGGCTGATCTTGTCATAACCATAGGCTATAGCTATGTCCTCGATTATGTCCTGCTCGTTTAGTACATCGATTCGGTATGGAGGAACGTACAGTAGAGTATATTGGCCGTATTTTGCTGCGACGTGTCCTAGTTTGTTTGCAAGTGATATTACTTTGTTGTCCTCCAAATAGAAACCGAGCGTATTTTCTGCTTTGACCCTCCTCAACTTTATGATTTTATATTCAAGTTGTGGGGTTATCCTTTTTTTGTTCGGATAAATGATTTCGCACGGGTATACCTCGGCATTTGTATCCAAGAAGGAGCATACGATAAGATTCAGCCCTTCCTCTACTGCGTTTTGTGATGTGCCGGTCAATTCTATGAGAATATTTTTGGTTACTGGGGTAACTTTTGTTGGCTCTGAATTTACTATAGGTATCAATGATAGGATTGTGCCTTTTGAATCCTTGATGAATGGGTACCTGTTGGTTTCTCTAAGCGTCCATGCATATTCTGTGCCTTTTTGGTGTCCTTTGAGTATAGTGCCGAATTTCATCTTCGTTTTAGAACCTAGCGGTATAAATTCTCCATCGCTTGATGCGTCATAGGTTAGTGGTCCTGTTATTGTTTCAAGATTGTAGATTCCTATTGCGACCTTCTTTCTCTTTCTGCCGTAGGTATCGCAGAACTTCTCTGTAAAATTAATAAGGTCCTTCAGTCTGTTTCCGGTGAGATCAACATTCTTTACAACTGCTGCCGCTATGAAAGGGCGTATTTTTTTTACAGTATCGGTTACCTCTATTTGCAGGGCTGGTGTTTTGTTTTTTATGGAATAGAATTTTTCCTTTGGAGTTTTTTTGCCTCCCAGAAAAGCTGCTGCTCTTGCAAATCCAATTATGTCAAGCATGTCGGGCCTGTTTGGGGTTATGTCTATTGTTGCTGTGCTTTTGTCGATGTTTTCAAGCGACATGCCCAATCTTTCTACAGTATCCTTGATAATGTCCTTGGCTACCCCAAGCCTTGCAAGGTCATCCAATTCGAATGTTACGATTGACATATAAGCACTATATTTTGAGTTCCGGCCTTTTTCTCAACCATCCGACCTCGTTTTTGTAGAGTTCTGTTAGCGAATTTATTCCCAGTGCCTTGAACATGAGGCGTTCGAGCCCTCCGCCCCAGGCGAGAACCGTCTTGTTCGTGCCCATTGCCTTTGTTATCTCCTTCCTGATAATTCCTCCGCCGCAGAGTTCTATCGTTTCCTTCCTTTTTTCGTCGTAGTAATGGATTTCCAGACCCGGCTCTACGAACGGGAAGTATGCTGGCCTTATGATAAGTTTATCCATTCCGAGCTGTGAATAAAATAGCTTTAAGGTAGATATGAGGTTCGAAAATGTGAGGTTGTTACCTATCACGATGCCGTCCGTCATGTATAGCTCCGCAAGGTGCTTGTAGTCAATGCTCTCGTTTCTGAACACTTTACCAACCGAGAATAATTTGAGTGGATAATTCGCGTCTGAAATGTTTGCCAACTTGTTTATGTAACGGGCGGATACGCTTGTGGTCTGCGTCCTGAGCAGGGCCTGCTGTGCCACATCCTCTTTCCATGCCTCCTTCCAGTTTTCCACATGCATGCTCTTTACCCTGTTCATCAGCGCTATGTCATCTATGCTTATCTTCGGTGGGTTCTTCAGGAAGAATGTGTCCTGCATATCCCTGGTCGGGTGATCCTGTGGTGAGAAAAGCGCGTCAAAATTCCAGAAGGCAGACTCTATTATGGGACCGGATACCTCCATAAACCCCATATTGAACCATGATTTCCTTACTATGTCAACAAACTCATGCATCGGGTGCAGCCTAGCCGGATATGGCTCTTCTGAGGGGGCATTGATGTCATAACTCCTGAATATTTCCTTTTTCCACCTTCCGCTTGTTATCAATTCCCTTGTAAGTGCCCCCTGCATTGAGGAGGCCTCGGCTTGTGCTCCGGCAGACGTTGGTTGGTTGGCCCTCATGCCTTTCTCGGTTATCTCAATCTTTTTGATTGCCCCATGCTCTGTTATCTCCAACAGGTTTCTCTTTTTTAGGTTGTCTATCTCGTTCTTGTTTTTAACGAATACTTGATCGGGCACTTCCTGCGATTTTGCAAGCGTGTTGAGAAGTTCTTTGTAGATATATGTTTTCTTTCCCGAAGCCATTTCCTTTCCAGGGGCGCTGAGCAGTATCTTGCCATTGTCTATAGTTATCCAGCCGTTCCTCTTCGCCCATATGAGCCCGATCTCGTTCTTTGTGCTGCTGAGCGGCTCGATGCCCCCTTTTTTTGATAGGGTTGCAATAAGTTCCTCTTCGGGGAACAGGTTAAGGTACCTTTTCCCCTCTGCTGTGAGGTGCGGGGTTTTGCTGCTCTCCCTCTCCACTTTGACAAAATCTTGCCTGCTCAGGTTCTCTATTGCCCACATTGCGGAGTCCCTTCCCATTTTGAGGCTGTCCTGCAGGTACTCCAGATCGGCGGACCCCTGCCTCTTTAATAAATTTAGTATTGCTATTTCGTATTCGTGCAAGAAAGCACCGCTATTTGCTTGCCCTTTGGTAGATGTACAGTATGAAGAACATAACAGCGCCGGCTATTATGATGTAGGTGAAAATGCCAAGGGTCTGGTATATCTTCGAGAAGAACCCCTCAACCTCTGCCTGTAGGCTCTGCCTTATGGTAAATACGAGGGTGAATTTTGAGAGAGGCTCCCCAAACAGCCAGGATATTGTAGTTATGTTTTTGTATCCGTTTGAAAATGCGAATACCGGCAGGTCTGGTATCGGGTATACTGAGATTATCTCGCTGCCCTGCGGAAGCACCATAGTGAGGGTGGTGTTCTGGCTCAGCACCTCGCCGCTTACCCCGTGGGCGAAGTTGAAGACCCTGGGATTGAACCTGTATTGAAATATCCTTGGCGCTGTCTCGTTGATAAATGTGACGTTGCTTACCCCATATGCAAGTATGATGTTTGCCATACTCTGGCCGTTCTCCTTTGTGACAGGGCCTGGCAGGAACTTGAAATTGTAAACGCTCGAGTTGGGGCTTATGATGTGCTGCTCGAGCTGGGTGCCTATGATCGACTGCCATTCGCTCAGTGTAAGGTTGAGCGCCACCCTGTTGGTGGAGTACTGGCTTACCGATGCGTTGCTTATCGTCACCTGGAGTATCTCTGTTACCTGGGCGCTGGTGTTCTGGTTTAGGGTTACGGTTACGTTGAGGTTCTTTATCGCATACGACGCGTTTGCCATTGGCGCGAGTAGCAATATCCCAAGAACTGAAAGGGAAAGTACCAATATTTTATAATTAAACGTTCCCAAAAACTTACACCTGTTTAAAATTTGCATATCTACTAATAAATAACTAGTGTTTCCTCCGGTATTTGTTGTTTTGGCTTGATTGTTCCCATATTTGGCTACCGACATAGCAATTAAATACTTTCTCTCTATAAATGCTTAAGAAGTGATTACATGGCAATAACGGGCTTCTCAATATTGAACGTAGAAGGCAAGATAAACTCATCGGAAGTGCTTGCAAAGCAGAGATTTCCAAGGCTGAACATAAACATCGACAAGGTGTCTTCGGAAGGCACAAAGTTGAATGTAGAATATTCCTTTCAGGCCGACTACCACGATGCGGACACTAAGGAATCAAAGGCAATAGGCCACATAAAGCTCACGGGTATCGTAGAGGTAACCGAGTCCAAGGACGAGGTAGCCAGCGTGCTCAAGAAGTGGAACGCAGAACATGTTCTTCCGGTACCTCTTGCGGAGGAGATAATAAACGGGCTCAACTTCAGGTGCAGCGCGACAGGGACTCTTGTTGCGTACTCTTTGGGATTGATACCTCCTCTGGTAATAAGCACAACAAAGATACAGGAGCAAAAGTAAAGTCCTGCCCGTGCTTATCTTTTATTTTTCGGCATGGCCGTATTCGTGTTAGTGCCGCTTTTATGGATGGTGTAAGGTGTGGCTAAGGCTAATTCAATAGAAGGAGCAATCCTTGATGTAGACTACCTGAACAGGAGCGAGGAGTCTGTACTAAGGCTGACAATAAAGGGCCGAGACGGAAAGAGCTACGAGGTCTTTGACTGTGAGTTTAAGCCCTATTTCTTCCTTGTGCCATCTACAGACCTTGATAAAGAATTTGTTGAGGGCGTTTCAACATCAGACAACGGAAAGACCATAAAACCCATAAAGATACTAAAAGTGGAAAGGTCTGTTTTGGGCAAGAAAGTCAATGCATACCAGGTATTTGTAAGCAACACCGCGCACGTCCCTAAACTGAGCACTGTGATGTCCCAGTACGGAACCTGCTACGAATACGATATTCCATTCGCAAAAAGATACTCAGTTGACAAGGATGTGGTTCCGCTTACCTATTACGAAATAAGGGTGATTGAGAAAGACGGGACTTTGGCTCTTGAGTCTTTCGGGAAGGTTGTTGATGACTCCATAGTGGACATGAACATCGTGTGCTTTGACATAGAGGTATACAATTCGCTTGGGGGAATGCCGCGGGCGAACAAGGATCCGATCATAATGATAAGCTACCTCTACAACAAGGGCAGGGACATGAGGCAGGGCGTTATAACATTCAAGAAGATAGATCTGCCTTTTGTTGAGGTGGTGAAGGACGAGAAGGCGGTGATAACGTCATTCATGGAGAAGGTGAATGAATTGAACGCGGATGTTGTGGTTGGGTACAACTCGGCGAACTTCGATATAAGGTACTTATTGGACCGCGCGCGGGCCCTCAAGATCGATTTTAACCTGAACAGGTTTGAGGGAGATACGAAGATAGAGAGCCATGGGCTTGTTGACAAGGTAAAAATCGCGGGAAGGGTGCACGTTGACATGTATACTGTGGTGAAGTTCATCTCCATAGTTGGGGCGTCTGAAAACATACTCAGGCTTAATAGCAAAACACTCAAGAACGTTTATGAGGCGATATCAAAGGAGAAGAAGTTTGCTGTTGAAAAGTCAAACATATTCAGGCTTTGGGAGGGCGGCGATGAGGACCTAAAGACGCTTGCCACTTACAACCTTGCCGATTCGGATGCACTTTGGGTAGTGTATGAAAAATTCATACCTATAATGATAGAGATGTCAAGACTTACCTATGATGTTTTGGGAGACGTGTGTGTTTCTACTACAGGACAGCTTGTAGAATTCATGTTAATGCATCAATCCGTGAAGTTCAATGAGATAATACCAAACAAGCCCACAGATATCGGGATGAAGGACAGGATTGCGAACCCGATTGAGGGCGCATATGTAAAGACACCGGAACCAGGAATATACAGCAACCTTGTAATTTTTGACTTTAGGGGACTATACCCCTCAATTATAATATCTTACAACATCGATCCCTCTTCGATATGTGATGACTGCAAAGAGTATTACGAATCGCCGGGTGGGACACATTTTGACAAGAACAGGAAGAGCATAATCCCGCTTATACTAAAACAAATGATAAAGCAAAGGGCAGAGGTAAAGAAGGCTTACAAGAAAGATCCGGATAACGTGTTTCTAGGCTCAAGATCCTCTGCACTTAAGATAGTGTCTAACTCTGTTTATGGTTATCTCGGATATGCACGCTCAAGATGGTACTCAAGAGCATGTGCAGGCAGCGTCACTGCATATGGAAGACAGTACATAAAGGAAAGCATAGACACCGCAGAGAAGTTCGGCCTCAAGCCAATTTATGGTGATACTGATTCAATTGTTGCATTAATGGAAGGCAAAAGCAAGGATGACGTGCTGAAGTTCCTGAAAGACTTCAACTCGAAACTTCCGAAGGACATGGAGCTGGAATTGGAGGACTTCTTCAAGCGGGGGGTTTTCGTAGGAAGGAAGGTGGAAGGGGGCACGGCGGGAGCAAAGAAGAAATATGCGCTTATATCGGAATCAGGCCGCATAAAGATACGCGGCTTTGAACTGGTGAGAAGGGACTGGTCAAAAATTGCAAGAGACACCCAAAGAAAAGTACTTGAGACGATACTCAATGAGGGAGATGCGCAGAAGGCCGTAGACATCGTTAGGGATGCGGTGAGGAGCCTCAAGGAGGGGAAGGTGCCGCTGAGCGAGCTGGCCATAAGCACGCAGCTGAGGAAGAGCATAGAGGGCTACGATCTGAAATCTCCAGAGCTTGGAGCTGCAAGGAAGGCTGTAAGGGAGGGGAAAAAGACCAAGGAGGATCTTGAGGGTACTGTTTTGAGCTTTGTCATAACAAAGCACGGGAGCAGCATATCAGACAAGGCGGTGCTTGAGGAGTTTGCAACAGACTACGATGCGGATTACTACATAAACAACCAGGTGCTGCCAGCGACAATGAGGATACTAAAGGAACTGAACTTCAGCGAGGAAGAGCTAAAAGGCTTAGGGACACAAAAGAAGCTATAGTGATTATTTGGAACCGCTAAGCGCAGAAAATCTCAGTCTCATAAAGGAGATAGGCAAGGCCTCAGAGGAGGCAATGCTCTACGCAGCAGAAAGGGTCAGGCCAGGCATCAAGCTGCTGGATGTTGCAAACTCAACCGAGAAATTCCTCAAGGATAGGGGGTTCGGGCTTGCCTTCCCAATAAACCTGTCAATAAACGAGCAGGCGGCGCACTACACGCCAACCCTGGGGGATGAGAAGACCTTCTCAGAGAAGGACATCGTGAAAGTAGACTTCGGAGCGGAAAAGAATGGATTGTTGGGCGACGGGGCAATTACCGTGGATCTTTCTGGCAAGCACCAGAAGATGGTCGAGGTTGCAGAGAGGGCGCTGGATAATGCTTTGGCTATGGTGAAACATGGAGTCAGCGTGTGCGACATAGGCAAGGTCATAGCAGAAACGGTGGAGGCTGCGGATTTCAAGCCCGTTAAAAATCTTGGAGGGCATGGGATAGGGATGCACGACCTTCACGCTGAACTTTTCATACCGAGCTATGACAATGGAGACTTCACAATCTTGGAGGAGGGCATGGTGGTTGCAATAGAGCCATTCGTAACAGCAGGGAAGGGAATGGTGGTAGACAGCAATATTTGCGAGATATATAGTTTTGTTGGGGAAATGCCGATAAGGATGTCTGAGGCAAGGGTCCTGCTGCAGCACATAGCAAAAAACAATCCGACAGAGCCCTTTGCCACAAGGTGGTTCTCAGATCTGATAAATTCAAAATTCAGGTTATACGCGGCGATGGCCGAGCTTGCAAAGGCCGGAGCGATAGAGCCGCATCCGACCCTAGTGGAAGTGAGCGGCGCTGACGTTGCACAGGCGGAGGCGCAGTTGGTTGTAACGAAGGAGGGCTGCGATGTTATAACAAGACCGGAAAAATAATCTGTGGTGCTTGAAAATTTCGTAGTGCTGGTGGAAGAGAAACCCCTGCGACTGGGAAGTGAATCGGGGCTGCGTTGCGTTGTTTATGGTTTTTTATTTTTCTCTTTTCTTTTGCTATTTATGAGATATGCTAAGCCTCCCGTAACCCAGGCAATTAGCAATCCAATTCCAACTCCCCGGAAGTATGCATTTCCCATGAGATACCCGACCAAGAGCATCGCTATGCTTACAACCAACTCCAAAAGAACCAAATAAGATAGCATTTTTCCCCATTCAATGTATTCCATGTTTTCAATCCTCTTTTATCATAATGATCTGCATTGCTTAAAATACCCCACCCTTTGGGGTGTGAATGTTTTGTTTCGATGAATTTTGTTTATTAAATATCAGAAATATTTATTATGATAATCGGCAAACGTGAGATGGTATTTAAATCTAATTAGTGCATATTCAACTTGCGGTCTATGTGGGTACAGGGGTTTGTTTTTCATGACTATTAAAAAGATAAGGAAACGAGACGGTTCGCTGGTCGATTTTGATTCTGCAAAAATAAGCGCGGTCATACAGAAGGCGATAGTGGCAGTTCGTGCCAAGAGCTCCGACCAGGATGTTGCAAACCTTACGAACAAAGTTGTTTTGAAGTCGGAGGAATTATATCCAGATGGTGTAACTGATGTGGAAAGTGTACAGGATGTTGTTGAGCAAACGCTGATGATGGGTGGATACTTTGATGTTGCGAAGGCGTACATACTGTACAGGGAGAGGCACAGCGAATTGAGAAGGGAAAGGACAAGCGAAATATTGAAGAAGATTGATGAAAGAAAACTTTTTGTCGTTAATAGAGAAGGGGAAAAGGAGATATTCGATGAGAATGTGCTTAGGAACTTCATACGCGCAGCTTGCAAAGGCTACGAGGGAGTAATCGACATCGAGGAGTTGCTCGGATCTTGCGAGAAAGGCATATACGAAAGCATTCCAACGACAGAGATAGCAAAGCTTGCTGTCATGACAACTCGCGGAATGATAGAGAGGGACCCAGTCTATTCCGTTATCACTACAAGATTATTCCTCGCTGCGCTTTACAGGGAGGTATTCAATGCGAAATTCTCGCCGTCGGGGCTGCACGAAGCCTATCAGAAGTATTTCATTTCAAATATAAAGGAGGGAATAAAGATAGGAAGACTCTCAGAGAAGCTGCTTGAGTTTGATTTGGAAAAGATTTCATCGCATATAGGGATAGAAAGAGATGAGCTTTTGCCATATCGCGGCCTGCAAACACTTTATGACAGGTATTTCATTGAGGACGTAAACACCGGTCGTCATCTCGAGACGCCGCAGACATTCTGGATGCGTGTTGCAATGGGAATGGCGCTGAATGAGAAGGACAAAACAAAGATGGCTCTTGAGTTTTATGATGTTTTGTCAAACTTGAGGTTTGTCAGTTCTACGCCGACACTTTTCCATTCGGGTACTAAGGTGCCACAATTGAGTTCATGCTTCTTGACAACGGTTCAGGATGACCTTTCAGACATTTTCAAGGCTTATAGCGATAACGCGCAGCTTGCAAGATGGTCTGCAGGTCTAGGAAATGACTGGAGCAGTCTGAGGGGAGCGGGCGCAAGGATAAAGAGCACAGGAGTCGAAAGCCAGGGGGTTATTCCTTTCCTAAAAGTGGCGAACGATGTTACTGTTGCAATAAACAGGAGCGGAAGAAGGAAGGGGGCAACATGCGCCTATTTGGAGGCATGGCATTATGATGTTGAGGACTTCATAGAGTTGAGAAAGAATACTGGAGATGAGCGAAGGCGTACCCAAGACATGAACACGGCGATCTGGGTACCCGACCTGCTAATAAAAAGAGTCATAAACGATGACAGCTGGACGCTCTTCTCGCCAGACGAGACGCCAGAGCTGCATCATATCTACGGGAAGGCCTTTGAGGACAAATACGTCGAGTATGAAAACAGGGCATCAAATGGCGGGATAAGATTATACAAAAGAATGAGGGCAAAGGGGCTTTGGAGGAAAGTGCTTACAATGCTTTACGAGACCGGACATCCATGGATAACATTCAAGGATCCATCCAACATAAGGTCGCCACAGGACCATGTAGGCACAGTGCATGGATCAAACCTTTGCACCGAGATAACACTGAATACATCGAAAGACGAGATAGCGGTCTGCAACCTCGGCTCGGTGAACATGGGAAGACACATAGTTAACGGGAAGCTTGACGAGGAATTATTGAGCAGGACCGTAAAGACGGGAATGAGGATGCTCGATAACGTTATAGATATAAACTTTTATCCGGTGGCTGAGGCAAAGAACTCCAACATGAGGCACAGGCCCGTGGGGCTTGGAATTATGGGTTTCCTTGATGCGCTTTACATGATGAACATAAACTTCGACTCTGACGAGGCGGTGAAATTCGCTGACGAGAGCATGGAGCTTATATCATATCATGCAATACTCACATCTTCAGAGATAGCAAAGGAGAAGGGGGCCTACGAAAGCTTCAAAGGATCGAAGTGGGACAGAGGGATCTTGCCGGTAGATACATTAGACCTCCTTGAAAAGGAGAGGGGCGTAAAAATAGATGTTTCAAGGACTGGAAAGCTTGACTGGGCGCCAGTAAGGGAGGCAATAAAGAAATACGGGATGCGAAACTCAAATTGCCTTGCGATGGCGCCCACCGCAACGATATCGAATATTTCCGGATGCTTCCCAACAATCGAGCCAATATACAATAACCTTTATGTAAAATCGAACATGAGCGGCGAATTCACGGTAGTAAATCAGTATCTTGTTGAGGACTTGAAGGTTCTTGGATTATGGACGCAGTCCATGATGGAGGAGATAAAGGTTCATGACGGGAGCGTGCAGAACATAAATTCGATTCCGACAAAACTGAAGGAAAAATACAAGATAGTTTTTGAACTGCCCACAGAGTGGCTCATAAGGATAGCCGCCTATAGGGGGAAGTGGATTGACCAGAGCCAGTCCTTTAACATATTTACCAGCACAACATCAGGAAAGGCGCTTTCGGACATCTACATATACGCATGGAAGATGGGCCTAAAGACAACATACTACCTGAGGACAATGGGCGCTTCGTCTATCGAAAAGAACACTGTAGAGATAAGGAAGCAGAAGACAAAAGCCGCTACTGGCGCACTAGAGAGCGAAGTTCCGCCAATAACTGTGGGGAGCCCCTCAGCACAGCAGGTCGGCCAAGTTATCCAGACAGTTGCGGCCGTAGAGGAGGTCCAATCGAAGCCCATAGATTTCACCGGAGTAAAGATCACCAAGATGGGAGAGGCCTGCGACCCGAACGATCCGGATTGTGAGGCCTGCCAGTAGTAATTATAGGTGTGCGTCAATGAAAGAGCAGATCATTAACAACTCGGAGACCGACCCAAACAAGATATTGCCCATAAAGTATCCTTGGGCTCGTTCTTACTACAAAACAGGCATAGCGAACAATTGGGTTCCTGAAGAGGTGGCAATGCAGCAGGACATAGAGCTCTGGAAGAGGGCGGGCGGATTAAGCGATGATGAAAGAAGGCTGGTCATGAGGAATCTCGGGTTTTTCTCAACGGCAGAGAGCCTGACCGCGAACAACATAATTCTTTCGGTTTATAGGCATGTGACCAATCCCGAATGCAGGCAGTATCTTTTGAGGCAGGCTTACGAAGAGGCGGTCCACACAGAAACTTTCATATACTGCTGCGACTCGCTTGGGCTCGACCCCGACGAGGTCTATAACATGTACATAAATGTCCCGAGCATAAAGAAAAAGGACGATTTTGTAATAGGGATAACGCAGAACCTCATGGATCCTGGATTCAGCACGGTAGGAACTGAGAACATAAGGAGGTTCCTGAACGACCTCATAGGATATTACGTAATTATGGAGGGAATATTCTTCTACGCGGGCTTTGCGATGATGCTTTCCTTCCAGAGAAACAGCAGGATGATAGGCGTCGGGGAGCAGTTCCAGTTCATACTCAGGGACGAGTCTGTCCACCTTGCCTTCGGCATGGACCTGATAAACACAATAATAAGAGAAAACCCAGAGGTATGGACCGATGAGTTCAGGAAGGCAACGATAGACAACATAACAAAGGCTGTCGACCTTGAATATGCTTATGCTGTTGACTGCCTGCCGCACGGGGTGATGGGACTCAACACAGATTTGATAAAACAATACCTGCAATACACCGCGGACAGGAGGCTGGAGAGGCTCAATCTCCCCCAAACATACAACGCAACAAATCCATTCCCGTGGCTGAGCGAGATAATAGACCTGAAGAAGGAGAAGAACTTCTTTGAGACAAGGGTTACGGAATACAGGACTGGCGGACAGCTAGAATGGGATTAGCTCTGCTTCTGGACGCTGATTCCGTCGCATTCCTCGTTGAATTCGTTGGATACCAGCTTGTTCCATGCGTTTTTGTAGGTTTCGCGTGTTGCCTTGTCCACGCTTATTGCATAGAGCCATGTTGAGAACATCCCGTTTATGTTTGTGCGGGCGACTTCCTGGATGTCCATGTTCCTTATCTTTTTCCATTTGACAGTCTTAGCAAGATTGTGTTCGTTTTTTATTTCTGCGGAATTTATTTCGTTCGCTTTTCCCTCCGTGATGGTTTTGAATGTTTGCCAAGAATGCGCAGACGCGAACGAAGCAATAAGTGTAGCTTCTGCCCTTAATGTCTCCTCGTCCTTGCTGAATGTCTCATCCTTCTTTTGCGAGAGTTCGTGAATTCTTTCCGCGAGCATGTCGTATTTTGTTAAATTATATTTTATAGGCATGTAATGGGTCCTACAAATATTGTAACTGGATTAACTAGTATACAACAACAAAGTATATAAAGACTTCAAACAATAGAGATAATCAATACAGGTGATAACGATGGGAATTTTTAATATGTTCGGAAAGAAGGATTCGGCTTCAGACATAACTAACGGACCGCCTTACAGCGTTGCGACAGAGCTTGTTCCATATAAATTGTATGCAAAGAAGAACAGCTCTGCAACCCTGGTAGTGAAGGTCAAGAACCTTACGAAGGATGTCCTTCTCACATCTATTGTTGCGGAGGTTCCGGGCCATTTGGGGTTTGACGAGATGATGATTTCAAAGCAAAGAGAGCTTAGGGTGGGGGAGATGCAGCCTGGTGAGGGCAAGGAGCTGAAGTTCAACCTTTACAGCAACCTGGGCTCGGATGCAGGGGAATACACGCTTACGCTTACCACGATAGCACACTACAGGGACTATGGTCACGTGCTTAACGCGGTGAAAAAGAGGGTCACGGTAGACATAGTCTAGCTTACTTTCTGCTCTTGCGGTGCCTGCATCGGAACGTTTACAAGCGAATTTATGTTTATTATGAAATCGGCGAGCTTGAGCCCCTTGTCGGTAAGCTTGATAAGCTTCAGTTTCCCGTGCCTTTCGCTTGATGTGAGCCCGAGCGCCTCGCACGTTGAGAGGAAATTGCAGGAGTGAACGTAGGTGGTTCCTGATGCCTTCGCAAGCGTGGAGATGTACCAGGTTTGTGAGGTGTCCTTGAGGAGCGCTATTATTTTTGCCTGCTTCTGCTTCAGTATTATGTTATTGTTCATCCCATCATAAGATATATGTAAAAAGAAGTTTATAAATCCTTATAACAAGCAAAGATTAGCATGGAGCAGAGAGCCAAACGCAGGAGTTCGCAGCTTTTCATAATTTTAACCATGATTGTGGGAGCGATATTGATTCTCTCTGCGATCGTTGGGGGCATAAGCTTTGTCATAAGCCTGGTGAAGGGCCTGGTCGGCCATACGCTTAAGGACGTTAGGGCGCTGATCCTCGACATAGTTTTGGAATTCTGCGTGCCTTTAATCGGAGGGATAATGCTCATATTTTCCGGGGTTAGTGTGATGAGAAACGAGAGCGCAGTTTTCGATAGGCAGATAGTTTCAAGCACAAGAAGGAAGGTAGTTAAACAGAAGGAACAAATCATAAATGTGTTTTTGAACCCTGATGAAAAGAGGGTCATGGAATTGGCAAAGGAGGACAGGAACGGCGCACTGCAATCCGATCTTGTGATAAAAACAGGATATTCAAAGGTGAAGATGCACAGAATACTAAAGAGCCTTGAGAATAAGGGACTAATAAAGAGAGGAAGGCATGGAATAACAAACAAGGTTCTAGTCAACAGATATTAACGCTTATTTTGGGGCCATGAGCTAACCTGGCAGACTACCAGATTCGGGTTCTGGTTATCCGAGTTCAAATCTCGGTGGCCCCGTTTAAATATTTTGCGTGGTTTATACAAATGGATTTGGTGTAAAGATGGCTGTCCAAAACAAAGAGATAATAATAGTCCTTGGAGGGGGCGTCAATGAAGACGGTTCTTTAACAGACCAGTCAAAAGAGAGGGTTGATAGAGCTTTACAGATTTTCAGAAAAAATCCTGCGCGATACCTTCTAGTCTCATCAAAATATTCTTTTGCTATAAATTTTGTGCCCAGAAAAACAGAGGCCAAGGCAATGAGGGATTATGCGTTCTCTTCTGGCGTTCCATCTAAAAAGGTTATACTGGAAGACCGGTCCGTAGACACCACAGGAAACATGCTTTTCGCTGAGGAGATTATAAGAAGAATGCACGGCGTACGGTCGCTCATTTTGGTGACATCAAGTTACCACATGCAGAGATCACGATATTTGTTTGAAAAGTTTTTTGGGAAAAGATTTCGTGTCAGTTTCGTTTCATCTAAATCGCGACTTTCTAATGAGAAATTAAAACTTCGGAAAAAAAGTGAAAAAGAGACGCTGGATTTAATAAAAAGATTTTACAGGGATGTAAAAAATGGGGATTTCAAGGAAATGAGGCGGCGAATCCTAATCAATCACCCACTTTATGCGACAGATATTAGTACTGTTCCTCAATCTTTTTGGGAAGGATTTGAAACGCGCGGATTCACTAGAAGATATATTGCCTCTAAAAGGATAAAGTAAGTTTATGCTACCTTCTTAGCAGGTTTTTCAGAGATGTTGCCTTGTATTTTGCAAATGGGGGTCTAATCTTTGCCATAGTATAACTTATCATTTTCATATTGCCACACTAATATCTGGGCCCGATAATATTTATAGTTAACTCCTCCCGTTTCGGGCCATTTTGGACTTATTTACCGCCGTATTACTGCATGGCTTTTTATTCCTTTACTACGCAATAGTATTGCTATTTGTGGGGATACAATGTTCGAGATAAAGATAGACGATGCAAGATACTGGAAGAATTGCGTAGATTCGATAGTAAGCTTGATTGACGAGGGTTCGTTCAGCATTACAAAGGAGGGCATATCCCTGAAGGCCATGGACCCTTCCGGAATAAGCATGATATCCTTCTTCATACCAAACAAGGCCTTCGCCAAATACGAGGTCGACAAGCCGATGTCTGTAGGGCTGAACCTTGAGAATTTCGGCAAGATACTCGCAAGCTCCAGAAGCGAGGAGCAGCTTGTCATGAAGGAGAGCAGTAACAAGTTCCTGGTAGAATTCATAGGCAAGAACAGCAAAAGAAGGTACAAGCTGCCGATGATTGATGTTAAGAAAGATGCCGATAAGGAACCAAAGATAGAATTCGATTCAATAGTTGAGGTAAAATCCGATTCATTAAGGGAGATACTAAAGGACGCAAACCTTCTTTCAACGCACGTTGGCTTCAAAACTGACAAGGACTCTTTCCTAGTAGTCGCAAAGGGGGACGCAGGAGAGCTTGAGGAGGAGCATATGAACAACGCCGATGTGATAAAGAAGATAAACGCATCAAAGGCTGCGTCAGCAACGTTCAACCTTGATTACCTTGAAAGGATGATAAGCGCATGCCCATCAAACTCAACAATGGTCCTATCTATAAAGACAGAGGAACCGATAAAGATAGATTACAAAATAGGGGATGCGAACGTTTCATATTTCCTAGCGCCATATATGGAGACATAAACAGTGGTTTGGAATGAGATTCCTAATCTTCATACCTCCAAAAGAGTTCAGGGACGAATCTGTAGCGCTAATCAAGCTGTTTTTTGACAAGTGGGGCGTAGATTACAAGATATCGACGTATAGCTCAAGCGACTGCGTTGGCACGCACGGGGCGGTTTACAAACCAGACATACATGCCTCAAAAATCAGTGTTGGGGACTTTGACGGGGTTGTACTAATCGATGGTGCCGGTGTAGACGGCTACAAGCTATTTGACTACAGGCCGCTGCTCGACATAATGTTAAGGTTCAACCAAGACAACAAGTTCATAATAGCAATAAGCAATTCGGTAAAGATACCTGCAAGAGCCAACATTGTAAAGGACAAGAGGGTGGCAGTTGACGATTCCGAGACCAAGAGGCTTGTTGTGCTTTTCCATGGAATTCCTACGCAAAAGGAGTTCGAGATGTCGGGCAACCTGATCACTATAAGCAATCCCAAGGACATAGAGGAATCAATGCAGAGGATACTGGAGCACATGGGAGTAGCTTAGATGGTAATCAAGAAGGGTGGTGCTGTGAAGGGCATAGCCGAGGAAAGGATAAAGATATTGTATACTCTTGCCGTACAGGCCCACAATGATGACCCAAAACTCTCTGCGCAGTATGCCAAGCTGATAAAGCAGATAAGCAGGCATTACAAAATAAGACTTAGCAAGGAGATCAAAAGGCACATCTGCAAGGGATGCGGATCCCTGCTGGTTCCGGGAAAGAACCTCTCAATAAAGATTGCGAGCAGCAAAAGATCCATTATTTACAAGTGCCTTGGGTGTGGCGCGGAGACCGTAATACCTTACTAGAACCCGAGCTGCTCTTTTATCCTCTTTTCTTCCTCTTTGGTAAGCTCTTTGTGCGGCATAAATCCAGGAACTGGCTTGTGATACCTGGGCTTCACGTGTATGTGGAGATGGAATATTATCTGTCCTGCATCTGCGCCAGTGTTTGTTATGAGAGTTATGCCCGTTGCACCGAACTTCTCCTTTAGTTTTTCCCCGAAGTTCTTTGCAACCACGAACATGTGGCTTATCAGTTTGTCCGGAGCGACAAGGACATTCTCGTGGTGCTCCTTTGATATGACAAGTAGATGGCCGTGCTGAGAAGGATACTTATCAGAGATTACAAAGCAGCTGGCGTCTTCAAATATGATACGGCTGCCGCTTTTGCTCTCGGCGCAGAATATGCATATATCCGGTTTGGTCATAGAATTCCTCTGAAATACACTTTATTCTGTAAACCATTAATGGGCCTGGAGAGATTTGAACTCTCGACATCTGGCTATCCTATTTGTGAGCTTCCGTTAAAGAAGCCCAGATTATAAGACCAGCGCTCTGACCAGGCTGAGCTACAAGCCCACTGAAGGATTTTGATAAATCAGATATTTAACGTTATTTGTTATGGCATCGTGTCGTTGTTTGATACCCATGACGGCTTTGGAGGCACTGGCGGAAGCCCGCCGGTATAGTTTAGGAGCTCGTATATCCTGACCGGGTATGTGCCGTTAACGAAGTTTATGCCGGTGGAGTTGCTCACTGGGTAAACCTGCCTGAATCCAGGAAGCTGCCCGAGAACGAACCCCT
The DNA here is from genome assembly GCA_963773985.1 of uncultured Microcaldota archaeon. Classification (GTDB taxonomy): domain Archaea; phylum Micrarchaeota; class Micrarchaeia; order Micrarchaeales; family Micrarchaeaceae; genus UBA12276. The sequence continues at coordinate 236,624 of CAVZDF010000003.1, forward strand.
TGTAGTAGTTTGAGCTGTAGAATTGGGAAGGAGCATCTGTTATCGTGTTGTTCGGTGCGTTTGGCGTGTATATCATGAGGAACTCTACATAAAGGCTGCCCTGTACATTCTGCACCCCAAGGTAGTTGGTTGACTGTATTACTGCGTTCATCTTCGTGCCGTTTGTGTTGTATACGCTGAGCACGCCATTGGTGTTCGGCGTGCTGTCAACGCAGACCGTGTTGTTCTGCAGGTTGTTTCCGACAACAAGGTATGTGCTGATGTATGTGGTCTTTGCGGTAGATATCTGGCAGTAGTTGTTTATGCTCTGCTGGCTCTGGTTTGTCTGCACCAGCGCGGATAGCGGCAGGAGCGCGAATTCTGGGTCGTGCGCGAGCTCGCATTGCGAGGTCCCGAGTACGTACGGCACTGCAGGGCTGCTGGTTTGGCCCTGTGCTATCGCATATGCCTCTGATGTCGCATTGACATTGATGCAGCCGAGGAAATTGAGCGCGCCCCACTTTGATATCAGGTCCTGGTCAAACAGGACGTATCTTGTCTGGTTGCCGTTCATGTAGTTTGCAAGTGACTGCGGAGTGGCATTGTATTTTGTGCCGAGCACGAACTGCGCTGCAACCGCGTAGTCCTCCGAGGCAACAGAATTGTCCCCCCTTAATACGGCGTTGCTGTTGCCATACCAGTTTATCCAGTCCCCATAGTCCCACCATGCAAGCACTCTTGGCGCGTTGGGCCCAACGTTCTGTCTTATCCATGACATGGCGTTAAGCCAGTATTGGGGTATTGTGTTGCAGTACGAATTGTAACCCACGCTGTTGCCGTTGTTTGAGAGGATCGTGCATGCAGTTGCCGGGTTTGAAAGATAGGTTATCTGGGCCCTGAATGATTGAAGCAGGGATCCGCCCTCCCCATAGAAAAGCATGCCGATGTTAGTGAACGAGTACAGTATTAGGAAAATGCAGGCGACTATGAGGTAGTTGTTTATGCTGTTCTTGTCCTGCTTAATTCCATACCTGTATACCAGTATGAAGATTATTGCCGCTGCGGCTATGACAAGCCCAAATATGAAGTAAAGGCCGACAAGCAGCACGAGCTGCGACGCGAGCGGATGGTCGGTGTAAACGCTTGCCCCGAAGTGGGTCAGTCCTGTGTCTGTAATCCCCCTCTTCACAAGCTTGAACTCGTCCTGTGCCAGGTACAGCACCTCTCCGAGTATTATCCCGAACAGCATTATGTAGGCGACGCCGAAGTGCGGAAGGTATTTTACTTCAGAGAATCCGGCGAACATTAAGGGCAATGCCACTGCAAGGTACAGAACTCCGGTCTTGCTTCTCCTGAATATTATGCTTACGGCTATCAGTATTATGGCGATTGCGCTCATCACAAGCAGAAGGACAGGTATGCCAAATATGCCTGCGCCTATTGCGCCGAATCCCTGCGAGCCGAAGTTATATAGCAACCCTGTTGGTATGAATTCCTGTACTGTCATGAACAGGGGCTTTGACGGTGTTGTAAATCTCGCGCTGAGTTCGATATAGCTCTTTATTGGGTCGCCGAATCTTGTAAACAGTATTGCTATAAGGGCAAGCACAATTACCAGGGCCATGAAAGAGAGGTTTACTACGAAGCTCGCCTCTTTTATCCCTATCTTCCTCTTTGCCAGGAATTTTGGGACGAAGTCGAATACGGCTATAAGTATCAGTGCGAAGAGAGGTGCGGCAATCAGTATCGGTATGCCAAGTATGCTGGAGAGATTGCTCTGCAGCGTTGCCTGGTATGGCGCATAAAGCGCATAGAACAGTATGATTATTGTAAGGACGATCGCATTCATCTTGTAGAAGTCGGTCAGGGATTCCTTTCTTAATACATCTATAACACCCTCTGCCATGATGTATGCAGCCAGGACTCCTGCGGTGACTGTGTAATAGTGGGCGCCCAGGAAGTTTGATGCAAAGGCGATTCCTGCGAGCACGGCGAGCTTCTTGTCCTTCTTGTTTCTTATTGCAAGCATGTACGTTGCAAAGAAGAAGAAGAGCGCGAATATGCCCCATGGCTCTACCAATTGCTCTCCTGCGATGAATGTTGTAAACAGAACTGGCATTGTTGCGGTGAGCGCGGCGCCTATCAGGCCTATTTTCTCATCGTATTCGTGATACAGGAGTACGAATATTACAAAGACAAGCAACGCGGCGGTTATGGGTGGATAAACGCTGCCAACATAGCTCATGAGCGATGTACTGAATGCCGCTTTGTGGTATTGCAAACCGTTTGCAAGCATGTACCAGAAGGCCTCAAGGTAAGGGACTAGCGGTTGCAGTCTGTGGTTTGTGCCTGCAGCGACTACCGGCCATGCCGAAGGATCAAGAAGCAGCTGATGCCCGTACGTCAGGATGTAGTGAGTGTCGATCATATCGAAGTATGGGTCGAACTCGAAGAACTTGGGTGCTATTACGATGCTCTGCATCCTTGTGTAGAATGTGACGATCATCAGTATTAGAAGTATGGCCCATACCCACCATGGTGGCTTGAGCGTAGTCGAGACCGCGCCGCGCTTTGATTCAAGGTCCTGGAGCAACATTGTTTCTTCGCTCAAATGAGACTCCCTTAACCTCTCTGATGCGGCCCTGTGCAGCATGTCGATCTTTGAGCGTTCCTCTTGGCTTAGGTTTGATAGTTTACTGATTTCGGCGCCCTGCGTTGATCGCAGGCTGCTTTCCTCCTGTGTGTGGAGCCTGACTATCTCCTTGCCCCTACTGAACTTGTTTAGTTTGCCCCTTAGGTTGCCAAGGTTTCCTGCCGTGGCCGATTCCTTTCTTCCGCTGCTGATTCCAGATATGAATGCGAAAAAGTCCCCGAATGCCCCTTCCCAATAGCACAGGATCGCGCCTATGATCGTAAGCACGAGAGCATTTGCCTCAAAAAGGCCCAAAGAGAAGGTGAAGGCGTGCACATAAGTTATCAGGTATGATTCCGCCCATGTCAATGTTGCTGGCGCTATCAAACCGAATATGAATCCAATAACTATTATCTCAAAGACGTGAAGCTCTGTCTTCCTTAGAAGAGCAAAAGAGAGGAGAAGCCCCGGTATGAACATGGAGAAGAACGCTATGATTATAGCCGCTATCAAGCCTAATACCATGAATATTCAACCATTACAAAGTGTAAACTGAAAACTTCAGATAATGCTTATTAGCTAAACTTATTAGCTGTTAAGTATCGACTTCGGTATCTCGATTGCCTTCAATTCCCTGTCGGGAAATACCGTTCCTGGCGGAACTATCCTGACTCTAACCCCTATGGCACCGTACTTCGGATATGCGGTTGCGTGCGCCTCCTTGACAAGGAAGGTGACGTCTCCTGCCTTTGGTATGTACCCTAATCCTTTTCTTATCGTCTTTGCTCTGGCACCCTTTGCTGCGAGCTTCCCGCTTGCTATTATCTCCGCACCAAGTGCGCCGTTTTCTATGACTTCCCTAAGTGTAGACTGTATGATCCTTCTCGCGTTCATTCCGCGTTCAAGCCTCTCTGCAATGCTCTTCGCGACAAGAAGCGGCTCGAGCATCTTGTTCTCTACCTCCATGACGTTTATCTGGGGGTTTTCTACCTTGAACTTTGTCTTTATCGTCTCTGTTATCGTGTCTATGGTGCGGCCGCCTCTCCCGATCACCCTTCCGGGGTTCAGCACGAAGACGGTTATCCTTGTAAGTATCGGCGTTTTCTGTATTTCTACTCTTGAGAAGCCGGCCCTTGTGAGCTCCTTGCTGAGGTATTTCGATATATTGAGCTTGACTATTGCATCCTCGATGAATTTTGTCTCTATTGCCATGATCATACCTTTTGGTTTTCTATTGGTTTTGCCTCCTTTGCTGCTGGTTGCGGTGCCGGCAGAGGTTTTGTTGGCTGCTGTTTTGGTTTTGGCTTGGTTGCCGGCTTTGCGGATGTGGTTGTTGCCGCCTCTCTCTTGCTCACTGCCTTCACGGCCCTCTGCATTTTGGCCCCGAGGCCTTTCGTCTCTTTGTCTGCAATCCCTATCTCAATCTTCGCGAATGAGAGATTTGCCGTTCTCATTGTAGTATAACCATAATTCCCGCCTACGGCCCTGACCCCCTTTGGGGGCGATCTTGGGACCTCGTACGTTTTGTTTGCAGATGCATGCACCACGTACATCATCTCTGGATTTTCGCCCTTGTTCTTGGCGTTTGCTGATGCATTGACTATCACTTTCTTCACCATGTCGGCGCACTTGATTGGATACCTCCCCTTCCTGCCTCCAAGCTCGTGCCTTGAGCCCATGTATTTGTTGTGCCTTCTGAATTCGATAGGCCTGCCATCATTTATTATTCCGTCAAGCACCTTTAGGGCGGACGGAACCGGCCTGTATCTTACTGCGTCGCATACCGCACACAGGTCCTTGAAGCTGGCGTTAAGGTCGCGAGCGCTCGCGAAGATTACCGACTTCTTATCAAGATTGTATGAGTAGTTCAATCATTTCACCGCTAAGAACTTGCTTCCTCTCGTTGCCCTTATTCCTGGCGCGGAGTGCTGCACCCTTTTTGTAGTATAAACATATTCGCCCAGCCTGTGGCCGAGCATGTTCGCGACTATGACTATCTTCTTAAATTCCTTTCCGTCGTGCACCTCGAATGTCATGCCCATCCATGATGGCAGTATTACAGCCTCCCTTACGTGGGTCCTTATCCCTTTCGTGATGTTCTTGCTCTTGTACTTCGCAATCTTTTCCTTGAGCTTTCTGTAAAGGAACTGGTTGCGTTTCAGGCTCCTTCGCTCCCTTGAGTTTATCATGCTGACGTAAGACTCATCAGTAAGCGTTGCCAGCTCTGTTGGTGTTTTTCCTCTAAATGCGATTCTTTCTGCCATAAGATTACCTCTTCCTTCTTCCTACTCTGCTTGCGGCGATGTGTCCCACTTTCCTTCCTGGCGGCGCATTCCTCGATGTCATGCTGCTCTTGCCCTTGTGGTGCTGCTTGCCTCCGAATGGGTGGTCGACAGGATTCTGCTTTACTCCTCTTATTGTGGGCCATGTCCTGTTCAGTGGGCGCATCATGTAGTGGGCCTTTCCTGCTTTTACTATCGGCTGGTCGGTCATTCCGCCAGATGCCAGTATGCCGAGCTGGGCCCTGCAGTTGTTTGTAAGCGTTATTATTGCCTTTGAGGGCATTGTCACTGTGGTGTTGTCTCCAAGATGTGCTGAGACATAGGCTGCGCTTCCCGCACTCCTTACGAATTTACCGCCGTCCCCCGCATTTGATTCAACGTTGTATATTGGAGTGCCTTCCGGTGCGTCTCCGATCGCGATTACGCTGCCTATCGAGTAGAATGGTTTCTGGCCTATGTGTATTTTGTCGCCTATCTTTATCCCCTCCGGCGCCAGCAAATAGGCGGTTGTCATGTCTTCGTATAATATTTCCATCAACGGGGCGGTGTGGCCGGTGTGGTTTATCATGTTGATTACCTCTCCGGTTATTTCTTTTCCTGCTGAGGGGTAGCCTACGCTGATGTCGAATGTGTTGGGCAGCTTCCTGTAGACGTTTGTGCCCTTTCCCCTTCTTTGTTGACGCATTTTCTTTGGCATTTTTACACCAGCTTTAGTTTAAGCGCGACATCAGACGCATTGAATCCCTTTGCAAGCCTGATGAAAGCCTTCTTTGCATTGTTTGGCAGGTTGATTGTGTTTATGCTTCCCACCTTCACGTTGAAGCTCTTCTCGAATTCCTTCCTGATCTCGTCTTTCGTAGCCCTTGAATCTACGATGTATGTTATAGTATTCCCTCTGTCGACTATCCCTACGGACTTTTCTGTTGCTAATGGATATTTTAATATGCTCATGATACCACTACAGGGTCTGATTCTTCAATGATGCTTCGATGTTTTTTATTGCTGGCTCGCTCCATACTGTGACTCTTCCTGGGACTCCGCCCGGTGCGAGTAGGTTCGCTGTTATTGTTGAGACGGTGCATGCGTCTACGCCTGCGATATTTCTTGCTGCCCTTATTGCGCTGTCGTCCTTGCTTATTACAAGTAGCACAGATTTCCTGTAGTGCTTTATCTTTGCCGAGCGCCTCAGCCCCTTGCGTATGCTTGACTCGTTGCCCCTTTCGAGTTCGTTTGTCAATTTAAGGTTGTTGAATATTTTTACCATCTCCTTCGTCCTTCCTATTGATTCTATCGCGCTTGCCACGACTATCGGTTTTGTCAGCCCTGCCTTTGCATGTCCTGTTGCCGATATCGCGCTTGCGAGTGCCTTCTGGTATTCCTTCTTGTTTATCATTTCGATCTGGGTTTTCTCTATGAGGTGTGGATGTGCGCGCTTTCCCTTTGTTGCTGAAGGTATACGTCTTACTGCACCCTGTCTTCCTCCACCGAGTTTCTGTTTTGGCCTTATCGCCGTTCCCATGTGCCTCCCTGTTCTGTAAGAGCTCATCCTTCCGTAGTATCTTGCAGTTGTCTGCATACCAGCAAGCAGGTAGTGTCCCTGGGGCTGGAGCTTGAGCGTGTTCTCGGCGAGAACTGCCCTTAGTATGAGTTCCGGCCTTACTTCCATCTCGAAGATGCTGGGCAGCGCTACCTTGCCCTTGGCGGTTCCGTCCAATGATAGCACATTTGCCTCTTCCATAAATATCAGTGTATCGACATGTAGTTTATCTTCGGCTCTTTTATTCCCTTCTTGTTTCTGAGTTCCGACTTTCTTACACGGACTAGCCTCTTTGCCGGCCCGCCGACCGAGCCCTTGACTATTATATAATCATTATGGACATTGCCGTAGTTCGTGAAGCTCGCTTTCGGATTTATGGTTGCCGCATCCGCAGATGTTCCGACCCTTAGTATCCTCTTGTTTGTTTCTGTTCTGTAGTTGAATCCGAGCTGTCCTGCCTGTGGAACCGTGAACAATACCTTTCCTGGTGTGAACGGGCCTAGGGTTCCTACGTGCCTTATTTTGTTTGTCGCCTTGTGCTGCAGCCTTGCGACGCCGAATCTCTTGATGACCCCCTGCCATCCCTTTCCTTTCGTCACTGTTGATATGTCAACAAACTCTCCATTCTTCAGAAGTTCCGACACTTTTATATCCTTCCCTATCCTTGAGGCTAGGAAGTTGAATTTTTCCTCTGGAGTTCCGCCCAATGCCGATTCAAATCTCATTACGTGGTGCTGCTCAACGCTCGCGACATCCTTTGGATATGCGACTATGAGCGCGGTTATGTCGGAGAACATGCCTAGCTGTTCCTTGAGCTGAGCGAGCTTACCCTCGTCGTTTTTGATTTTCTTCTCGCCGAACTTCTTTGAGGTCTCCTTGTGGTGTATTTCGTGCGCTATTTTCTTGTAGCCGTTGTTGTCCCTGTCATAGAATCTTGCGCCATATACTTCCAGGCGGGGCACCTCTAGGATCGTGCATGCGATGCCTATCTCTGTGTTCTTTGACGGAGACTCTGAGTCATCGACCATTCCCATGTGGGCCATGCCGACCTTATAAGCGACAAAATTGATTGGTATTGGTTCTTTTGAGTTCTTGGGAGAAGAGCGGGCTCTCGGCAGACGTCCCTGAGCACGCCTGTGATGCCAATATTGTAGTGAACCTCGATGACCCATGATACACACTGATTTATGTGGGTTTAAAAAAAGATCCTGTTGCCGATCTTTCCGTAATTATTATACGTCTGAGACTTATTATATTCTAGTCTATATTTTTATATACCTTAGCTTTTAGTCGAGTAGCAGAAGTAACAGCTAAAAACATCAAATTTTATGATATATTATGCTGTTTTTGGGAATCGACCTTGCGTGGTCTGGTAAGAACAATAGCGGAGTTGCAGTAATAGGGGGTGATGAGAGGAGCGGAAAGCTGCTCAATGCTGGGCTTGCGCTAACTGACGAGGAGATAATCAGGTTTGTGTCAAAAGCCTCCAACGGAAATGATGCCCACATTGCGATAGATGCACCATTGGTGGTGCCAAACCAGACTGGAAGACGGGTTGCTGAGGCATTAGTTGGTGATCTTTTCAGAAAGTACAATGCAGGGGCACACCCCTCAAACAGGGAAAGGCTCGGGGCGTGGTCAAACGGCAAGATACGTGGCGAGGAGATCGTAAAACAGCTTGAGGAGGTGGGGTTCGTACATGATCCTTTTATAAAGAAATTCGAAAGCAGCAGAAAGGTTTTTGAGGTATATCCGCACCCGTCGATGGTGGTGCTTTTTAACTTGAATAAGGTAATAAAATACAAGGCGAAACCCAAGAGAAGCCTTGAATTTCGGGTTGGAGAATTTGAGAGGTATGAAAAGCTCCTTAAGGGGCTTAAAAACCCTTCTTTAAAATTAGGAACCAAGATCTCGGAAGGAAAACTAACTGATATGAGCCCAGCACAATTGAAAAGGCACGAAGATATGCTCGATGCTGTTTTCTGCGCTTACATTTCATATTATTATTGGGTGCATCCTGAAAAATGCGCTGTTCTGGGTTCGATGAAGGAAGGGTATATAATGACGCCTGTCTTCGACGATATGAGGAGGCAAATGAAGAGCAGGAATTCTATGCTAAAGGAGTTTAATTAATCGGTGGGACCACCATGCAAAATATATTGCCATTGGAAAGTATGCCAGACGAAGAGTTAAGGAAAATAAAACTTGTTGTCTTTGATTGCGACGGTGTCGTTGTCTCAAAAGGCACCAAGATAAAAGAGAGCATAGACGGATCCGAACTTAGCATAAAAAGTTACATGCCTTCGGACGATTTTATTTCAGCAGTTATAGAATTGAAAAAGCATGTTCGTGTTGCATTCTCATCGGGCCGTAGCCTAATGTATCTCAAGAACCTTTCAAAGGGGTTTTTTGACAGGAGCATTATACTGCAGTCAGAAAATGGAGGCATGGCATACATAGATGGAAAGATAACACATCCAGACTACCCTAATGAATATTTTGAGGTGCTTTACAAAGTGAGAAACATGATTGCAGACAATGCGGAGATGCTCACTCTCAGAGGGTTTGAGCCCAAGTTCTTCATACTTACCGCTCATGTCGATAGTAAAAATGAGGTAAGGATTAATGAGATACTTAAGAGGGCCGATCCTAGCGGGATAATAACGTGGGTTTGGGGAGGGGAAGCCTACGACTTTGGACTTAAAGGCGTGAATAAAGGCAGTGCTTTGGGTGCTATGTCGGAAAAACTTAATTTGAAAAAAGAGGAGATTTTGACTACCGGAAATGCCATGAATGACAAAGAGATGCTCGAGTTCGGAATCGGAGTCACGATAGAGCCCACAGTTGTTTGGGGAAAATATAAAACATCCGGCAAAGGGCTTGGTGGGGAGGAAATTGCAAGATTCCTTGTTGAAAGATTTATACGCCTAAAAAAATAGGCGCTTACTCTATTTTGCTTACCCCCTCTATCGTCTGCAGGTCCCTGAGTATCGAGTTGGTTGATGCCCTTAGCGCGGTCGCGTCTTTGGCGGTTATTTCGATTGTCAGATTTCGTTTGTCTTCCTGCATTTTTATTGTGCTTCTGCTGTGTGTTGTGTTTTTGCCGATTATTTTGGTGTAATTCAGGCCGTGCTGTTTCCCTACAATGAGTTTCAGGTAAAGTCCGTCTGTTTTCGAGACGGGTTTGGTCATAGCATCAGACTGGCTTGTTTTGCGGCTTGGCTATGGTTGGCTTGTTTACCAGCACCTCTGCCTCTTCTCTGTTCATTCGGTTGAGGTTCTTTCCGCAGTTGTTGCACTTGAAGCTGTTTTCGAATGCAGAGTCAAACGTGAACACGAACCTGTCACTCTTGTAGCAGCTTTCGCATATGAAATAATCGTTGCAGGTATCGTTGAGTATTGACTTTTCCCTTTCCATTCCGTCAACGTACTCGAGGAAAGGCGTCAACTTGCTTGTGTTTATGTACCATGCGAATGAGAGCCACCCTTTCGTGTTCTTTGATATGTAGTAGTTGGTTATCCCGTAGCCCTGCATTATGTTGAGTATACGCCTTATGGCATTGATCTTGGTGCCGAGCTGCTCTGCGAGGAATTCGTCTGTCTTCGGCGTTACGAGCATTCCGACCACCTCTACTGCCATCTTGCTTACGTTCTTCTTGAGGTACTCCACCGCCCTCTCGTTCTGAAGCAGCATGTCGAGCGCTACCTTTACCTCCTCGGGTTGCGGCACGCTCACATTCGTCCTCTTCCTTCCTGCCTCCTTCTCCTTCTGCTTTATGGATGAGCCGAGCTGCTTAGCCTGCTCCTTTAGGGTGAGCTTAGCCTTGGGCTTGGTTGGTTTGAGCGTCTTCCTTTTGGTTTGGTTTGCGTGCCTGTTGCCCGCCTTTTGCATCTTGATTCTCTTGGATGCGCCTGCCCTTTTGCTTGCGCTGGCCTTGTTCTTATTGTTCTTGGCTTTGTGTTTGGTCATCTTGCGCACCTTGGGCATGTTCTCCCTCGATTAGACAGATAATATTACGCTTCCAAAGTATATATACATTCGGATTTTGCACAGTTTAATGGGCTTTATTTAGGATTTTGGGTTCTATTTTACTCTAGGGTTTGGGTTTACTCGCTTGTAGACGTTCTTGCTCGGCCTGAAGTTGTGCGCCCCGAAGCGTTTCTTTGAGATTCCTCTGTGCCTTCTTCCTGCCGAGGTCAGACCCCTAAATGCCCTTCCTCTTTGCCCGATTACGTTGCTGTAGTGTGGGTCTGATTTTATTGCGTTGTTCGCCCTGTCCAGCAGTATTATTTCGAAGAACCTATTTGACCCTGCAGACCCGACGAAATACGAGTTTAACGGCTCAAAATTCGAGAATTTCCTGGCTGCGCGCTCCTCTGCTATTACCTGGAGCGACTTTTCCTGAGTGAAATATCTTCCGCTTGCGTGTGGTTTCCTGCCGCCTGCCGGGTGCTTGCTCTTCCTCATGCCACCGTGAACCTGCACCCTTACGATTATGATGCCCTCCTTTGCCCTGTACCCCAGCTCCCTTGCCCTGGCTATGTTTGTGGGCTGGTCTACCCGCATTATTGGGGGCTCGGAGTTCCATTTTATGATCCTTGATTTGTATTGATCAGACCTGTTTTTGTACTCCGATTCCATTGTCTGCTTCATTTGCTTATACATGCTCACGTAATCACTTTATGACATCATAAAAAGTATTATTTATTATATCGCAAATGTTTATAAGCTAGTATCTTTATTTCGTATTAGGTAATGTTTGTGGTAGTTTTATGAAGGCACTCATACTTGCGGGCGGCGAGGGAAAGCGGCTGCGCCCGTTAACGAACGACAGACCCAAACCGCTTTTAGAGGTTGGGGGAAAGGCAATAATAGACTGGCAGATAGAGTGGATGAAAAAGTACGGCATCAATTCCTTTGTTGTCACCGTAGGTTACATGAAGGACAAAATAGTGGAGCATCTCGGTACTGGGGCGCGGTTCGGTGTTGAGGTGAGTTTCGCAGTTGAGGACGAACCGCTCGGAACCGGCGGCGCAATAAAGGGGGCCAGGGGTGCCTTGGGCGAGGGGGAAAATTTTGTTGTGGCAAACGGGGACATAATAACAAATCTGAACCTCGGGACATTAATCGGTTCAGCGAACAAGAGCCGCTCTGCAATAGCCCTGACACCGTTGCGTAGTGGTTATGGTATAGTTGAAACCGACGGAACCAAGGTCGTTGGTTTTAGGGAAAAACCGATAATAAAGGACTGCTGGCTTAATGCTGGTATATATGTAATGGCGCCATCGGTTTTTGATTTTCTACCAGACAAAGGAAGCGTTGAGATGGTAACCTTTCCTAAACTCGTCGAGCTAGGAACTCTCAACGCAGTAAAATTCGGTGATGTTTATTGGAAATCTATAGACAGTTTTAAAGATTTTGAAGAAACGGGAGCAGATCTTGCCAAGGGCGTTGTTTTCCAGTAGTTTACATAGAAAGGTTAATAGTAAAGTTCTATCTAATCCATATCCATAGCGAGGTAGGGTAGTCTGGAGTGCCCGCCGGGCTCATAACCCGGAGATCAATGGTTCAAATCCATTCCTCGCTATTTAAACTTAAGGCCTCACTTCCAGTAATCAGACTTTGATTTTAAGTTACAAATAACCTATTAATAATGTTTAAGTAAAAGTATATTATATATAAGAAAGGGCGAATAGCGGAATTGTGGGGTGGTGGTCTATGAACGAAAACATATCTTACGACTATCTTTGGCAGGCATATCAAAAAGAAAAACAGACAAACCAGCTTCTGCTAGTCCCAAAAACATTTTATGAGGACACGCTCGAATTCATAAGCAAAGCACAAGCAAACAAGGCACAAGACCCAAACATAGTAGAAAATGCGACAAAGCTTCTTAATGATTTCTTTGAAAAAAGAAAACAAAAGATACTTATTTACGTGGCGTACAACAAGCAACTACCGCAACCTATAAGTAGCAACGAAACAGAATTCTACAATAGGGTTCTGCAGACCGTAAGGGCGGAAAGGCTCGGGCTCGCAAAGCAGACGAAGAACAACACAACAACACTCAAATCAACGAAAGACATACCGGAAATAATTCTGCCTTCTGGCAACAAAGCTGGGCCCTCTGAAAAAGGACCAGATAATAGATACGGAAAACGAGCAGGACAGGATTTATCTAATAGAAAATACCATATGCGAACAAGTTTACTAGGTGAAACACATAGCAAAAATACAAAAGCAAATAAATGCATACTGCCCGAAATGCAACAAGCATACGCTGCATACTGTGAGGATGGTCTCAAAGGGTCCGCAAAGGGCAATGAGCAAGGCAACAAGGAGGCACAACCGCGCAATAAGGGGATATGTTGGTAGCGTAGAGCCCAAGATACACCCAAAGAAGCTCGGCAAAGAGGCAGAAGGTACTCATGGAATGCAAGGAGTGCAAACTTGTGATGTACAAGGCACGATCGGCTCGAGGACCAAGAAGAAAATAGAGATAAAGGTGCAATAATTGCAGGACGTAATCTTTTATGGATTCTCAAAACATACCCAAGGTAGGAGAGCTTGTAATAGCCACAGTCGCAAAGATAAGCAAGTTCGGCGCCTACTGCAAGCTTCCAGAATACAATGACCTAGAGGTCTTCCTTCCGATAAGGGAGGTCTCCTCAGGATGGATAAAGAACATAAGGGAGCACATCCACGAGGGCCAGAAGCTCGTATGCTCGGTAACATTTTACGACAAGGACAAAGGCACAATAGACATCTCACTGAAAAGAGTGTCGCCCGGAAACTCAAAAGAGAAAATTCAGGTCATACAACCTCGAGAAAAGACTGACCGCGCTTTTCCTGCAGGCATTGAAGATGGCAAAAGAGCAGCCGAACAAGGAGCCGCTTATAAAGCTCGGCCATTTCGGAATTCGGTACCTACACCAACCTGGTGCAGAACGCAACAGACAACACACCAGAATTTGCACAGTCCAAGCTCCCGAAGAAAGCTGAAGGAGGCGATAATAAAAGTTCTTGAAGTCAAACAAGAAGCAGAAAAGGTATCTTGTTGCATACGTTGCAACGATATACACTTACAACACGCTCTCTGGCGCATCGGAACTCAAAAGCATAATGGGTGAAATAAGAAAGCTCGGTGTTGATGTAAAATATGTCGGTGCACCCAAATACAGGTTCCTGGCCGAAGGCGAAGACTATTCAATGGCCGAGGAGAAAATAAAGAAAGCGGAGGAGATGATAAGAAAGAAACTTAAGAAGGGCGTATTCGAGATTGAGAAGGAGAAACTAAGAAAGGAGAACGAGGACATACTCTCTACAATGAGTGTCTAAAATGATCAACGGAACAATAATAAAGAGGAAAAAAGGGCTCAAGCTCAACAAGCCGACACTCATTGTCGGGCTTCCGGGTATAGGAAATGTCGGCAAGCTTGTTGCGGAACACCTGAGAAGAGAGTTCAAGGCAGAGAGGATCGCAACTTTGTACTCATCACATTTCCCGCACCAGGTAGTGATGCTGAAGAACGGAAAGGTCAGGATCGTAAACAACAGGTTTTATCTTATAAAGGCAAAGAAGGGCCAACCGAACGACATAGTGATGCTGACTGGAGACGTGCAGGCAGTCACCCCAGAGGGACAATACGAGGTAAACTCAAAGATCGTCGACTTCTTCAAGGACGAGCTTGGAGGCAATTTCATTTACACTATAGGCGGCTACAACATCGGAGAGGGAATTGACAAACAAGCCAAAGGTATTTGCAAATGCAACAAGCCAGCAAGTGATTGACCAGTTCAAGGGCACCGATGTCATATTCGGAAAATCAAGGGGCGTTATATGGGGCTCTGCAGGACTCATAATAGCATTTGCCAAAATGAAAAAAATCAATGCGGTATGCCTGATGGGAGAAACGAGCTTCCTTGAGGTTGATGCAAGCGCAGCAAAGGCAGTGATAATGCAACTCGCAAAGAAACTGAACCTTACGATAAACACCGCGGACCTTGACAAAATCATAGCAAAGACGGCAAAGGCAATATTGGAATTGGAGAAACAGGCCGCGATGGGTATGAATATTGGCCAGCCACAGTCCTTTCCCCTGAGCGGGGGAACAGGCGAAACAGAAAACGAACGCAGGCCCTCTTACATAAGATAATTTTCTAAGCGGGTATAGTATAGCCTGGTAGAACTCGGCCTTCCCAAGGCCGTAACCCGGGTTCAAATCCCGGTGCCCGCAATCTGTAAATCTAAATCAAGTTTTGCCGCTGCGTGGATAATAAAGCAGGCAGAATCGCGGCATCTTATTCAACTTATCATCAGTTTTGTAAACCCATTCAGGGTTTCCATACTTTTCCACTATGAGCCCCCTAGAAATTTTAAGTATTTCCTCCATATCCGAATGGGTTATATGCTCAACGTCCCTTCCACAAACCCTAAAAATAACCTGATCCATGAAAAGACCCTTCAGCTGCTCAACAGTCTGATCTTTAAGCTTTGCATTCTCCTTGATATTAGGCAGCCTTTTGAGCCTTTCATAATCGTCATCGCTTAACCTTATGAGTTTTCTAATTTCTTCTGCGTCCCATCTTTCAATCGCAACAACTCCCTCATACAAAAATGCCCTAAGTGGGGTCTTGAGTGCGTGGCCCGCAACCGGTTCCCCATCTATATCAATTCTGTGGTGCTCGCCCGCAGTTACCCTTGAAGGGTCCGCAACCATGAATCTTATAGAATCTACAATCTTGCCGCCGAAGTATTTATCTATTTTTGTCTTACGATCAAGATCAATAACTATATCGTCTTCAAATCCTCCTGCGATGCTGTAAGAAAAAGTTTTCCCATCTAAGTAAATCGGATCTCCTCCGCTCTCTCTTCTTGTTACCTCAACACCATTCAAATTATCTCTTCTGATAGCGTCTGCGTGGTCAGACGACGCATATACAAGCGCGGGGCCATTGTAATCGCAGAATCTTATGAATATCTTTTTAGTCCTTTCTGCCAGAATCAACATCGCCTCATCCATCGCCGCGTTTTGTGCAGCACCGTATTTACCATAACCCACAAGTACGGGCTTCTTAGAAGCAAAATCTACAGGTTTCGCCTGTTTTTCCATCATATCACTATAGGACAACAAACACCAGCATCGCAAGGAATCCCGCCACAACGCCGCACAGGAAATTTGAAGTAAACTTGTTGCCTATACCTTTTTCCTCATAATAACCAAGAACCGAGTCTACGATGCTGCCTATGAAGCCGGCAATGGTTATCGCTGCTATCGCCTTTTCAATACCGAACGGATAAATGCTCTTGAAGAGGAGAAGGTTTGCGGCTATTAGCACAACAAGCAAGGAAATTATCAAAGCCCCAATAAGTCCGGAAAACGTGCCAAGAGGGCTTAAGCCTCCGGACGTCCCTTTCTTTACCTTTCTCATAGTGAATATCATTCGCGGCCTGGTCCTGCTGAGCACCCCTATCTCGCTGTTGAACTTGTCAGCAGTTATGGCTGCCACGCTTGCCACAAACCCGATTACAGAAAGCAAGGCGAAGGTCCCGTTTCCCATTCTGCTAAACGCATAGAAAAGCACCACCATCACTATGGGCGGAAGCCCGTTCGCTATCACGTTCTTTACGCCGCGCGGATCCTGCCCGATCCCCAGCCCCTTCTTATACCTCAGATCTATGTAGGTTACTATCGCAGAAAGCACCAGGAATACCAGCATCGTAAATATGAAAAAGTAGCCTAAGCCCAAGCCGAATCCCAAGAATAGGAATACAAACACAAGGGCAAGAAAAATGCCGCCCCAGTCGAGAGTGAGAAAGTCCATATTTTCCATCTTTATGAAATTATTCCGCTATTAAGGAAGGTTTTTAAACCTACATTTCATTACATTATTACGGGTTCTCTACTGTAGGAAGGTCGTGAAAAACTGGTCGTCTTGCCAGCGTGTGTAAAAACCGCTGGCACTTCTTCTTGGGTATAAAATCGCTCGATAGTAGTTGTACTTCTACCTATTTATCTCGAATGCTTAAATATCTTTTTATCCATAATCTATTATCGGATTTTGATGGCTAAGGAAAAATCAATAAAGGAGCTAGAGGACTTGCCAGGCATAGGGCCCACAACAGCAGAAAAGCTGAAGGCGGCGGGCATAGATACCCTAGACAAGGTGGCATCCTTATCGCCGCATGAGCTAAGCGAGATGTCGGGCGTTAGCGTAGCTGCTGCGGAGAAGGCTGTCCAGGCGGCAAAGGAATCAACCACAATAACATACCAGAGCGGCAGCGACGTATACACTAGAAGGAAGGACATAGGCAAGATATCGACAGGCGCAGAGAGCCTAAACGACCTAATAGGGGGCGGCCTCGAGACGAATGCTATAACAGAGGCATATGGGAGGTTTGCAACAGGTAAATCGCAGATAGGCTTTCAAGTAAGCGTAAACGCACTACTGCCCAAGGACAAGGGCGGCTTGGGTGGGGCGGTGCTGTTCATAGACACAGAGGGCACATTCAGGCCCGAGCGCATCGAGAGCATTGCAAAGGCGGCAGGGATCAAGCCAGAGACGGCGCTTGACAACATACTTGTAGTCAGAGCCACAACCACCCAGCAGCAGGTGCTCACGATCGAAAGGGCGGACAAGCTCATAGCGGAGAAGAACATAAAGCTAATTGTTGTAGATTCGCTTACCGCATTATTCAGGTCGGAATTCATAGGAAGGGGCGCACTGGGGGAGCGCCAGCAGAAGCTCAACCAGCACATACACAAGCTGCAGATGCTTGCTGACAAGTTCAATCTTGCGGTTTACATAACAAACCAAGTAATGGACAACCCAGGAATCCTTTTCGGGGATCCGACGACCCCGATCGGAGGGAACGTTCTTGCACACGCAGCCACAACAAGGCTTTACATGAAGAAAAGCAAGGAGGACAAGCGAATAGTGAGGCTTGTAGACTCACCGAACATGCCGGAAGGGGAATGCGTGATAAAGATAACGCCTAACGGCATAAAAGACTGATTTGATGCTATTTCTAGTCGGACTAGGTCTTTCCATAAAAGACATACCAATAGGAACGATAGAAGCCTGCAAGAACTGCGAACTGTACATCGACAGATTCACGAGCAGAATAGACAATGAGGTTACTGATTATATAACCGAACTAACAGGAAAGCGAATAACCGAGCTCACAAGGCAGGACATGGAGGAAAACGCAAAGGATATTGTGAGAAGGGCGGAGAGAAAGAACATAGCCATACTTATCGGAGGAGACCCACTCATAGCGACAACACACAAGATACTTTACATAGAAGCAAAGAACCAGGGAATTACGACACAGGTAGTACACGCAAATTCAATAATAACAACCGCAGTGGGCGAAAGCGGACTGGACTTCTACAGGTTTGGGGCGCCATGCACAATACCGAAATGGAGCCAACACTATTCACCAGTATCCTTTTATGAAAAGATAGCAACAAATTTCAAAAACAGTGAGCATTCAATCCTGCTGCTCGATTACGACGCTAAAAACGAGACAACACTGGATATTAAGGAGACAATAAGCATACTTGAAAAGGCAGAGGAGCACTATAAAAAAGGCATAATAAACAGCAAAACAAAGATTATTTTACTTCATAACATGTCACTTAATGATTCAAAGGTCATTGTAACAACTTTAGGACAGGCCCCCTCACTTAACTATTCGGGCGTCAACATACTTGTAATCCCATCAGAACTTACTGGTATAGAGAAAGAGGCAGTAAAAGCGAGAACAGGCACGGATTGGTAATATGTCATCACTTTTGATACGCTTTGATAAGAAACAGAAATTAGCGTATGCCATAGATCAATCCACAAAGGATATTCTGAAAGACAGTTTCTTTGGTACAATAGATGGCAGCAAGCTCATTCTAACACCAGAGGAGACACTTTATCTTATAGATGTGAGGAAGGCAAAATGCACCACCCCAAACGACGAAACAGAACTAAAATTTAATGATGTTGCATCTGAATTCAGTCTGAACAAGAAATTCATGGCAAGATACTTCACTTACAAGGACTGGAGGGACCGCGGGCTCATAATAAAGGAACCAGAAAAGACAGAACGTGGCATATCATCGACAAAAACCAACACCCAAGTTAAAAAATATCATTCCGAGGCACTCAAATTAAAAAACTACAACCTCAAAGGAATATTTTTCCCAGAGGACATGACAACAGTAGTTGATGATGAAGAAAAGGGAAAAGCAATATACAACGACCACTGGTTCGGTCAATACGGCACATATAAAGTAAAGGACCATGGTCAACTTAACAAGTTAGACATATACGAAACACTATTCCTGATAGATAATAACACACTTACGGTCTCAAACTTCACAAAAAAACAGATAACTGAAACTGCAAACAAAAGAAGATCAGATTTTGAGAAGCTCTACGAAGTCTATGCTGACTGGCGCAGCAAAGGTTATGTAATAAAGACTGGATTCAAATTCGGTACACACTTTAGGGTTTACTTCCCCGGCGCTCAGCCCATAAGGATAGACCCCTCATGGATACATTCGATGCACGTCATACACGTATTTCCAAGAGACGCAAAACTTCTAATATCAGAGTGGGCAAGAGTCATCAGGGTCGCACATTCCGTAAGAAAGACCTTCATACTCGCAATACCTGGAAAAAGCAGAAAGAAAACTCTCGCAATAGACTTCGTACTATATCATAGACGCAACAATGACATAGAAGCTCCGAACAAAGCAAAGCCCCGGTTTGGAATGCTGTCACTTAGCGAAGAGGAATACATAGGAGGCAGCGAGTTATCAGCAATAATAAACGAGGCAAAATCCAACAAGCAGGAACTGATTATAGCAATAGCAGACAGGGAAACCTCAGTAACCTATTATAAAGTAAAAAGAATTGAGCTCCAAGGAAGCGATTACGAATACTACGAAATAGATTGGATGCAACCGTGATATCTGAATTGATGCTACTTACTACGAAAAAAAGATTATTATGCAAATACAAATAACCCAAAAGGAATTTTTCAGCTACGCAAGAAGAACTAGCGGATGGATAAGACATAAATATTACAAACATTATAGAAAAATTCTATATAAATACTTTAAATAAAAAAATGATCGACTCACTATATATTTATCACGATTCAATTGATGTTCCAAACGATACGACTTTCAAGGAAATGTATAAACCTCTAGGGATAAGTAGGCCAGAATATAAAACATCCCCACCTTAAAAGGTGGGGTATTTCAGCAACGCAACGAAGGTAAGAAATATGGAAAAGAAGACGGCAAAAATCATAGTCACATCAACACTCGTAATAATAGGAGCATCATCAACATTTTTGCTTTTAAGAAAGGATAAGAGTGGTGTGGTATTTCCCGCAAGTTATTCTGTATTAGTAGGTGCAACTGCTGTAATAATCGGTAATGATGAAGTGGAAAACTATTATAAAAAATTAAAAAGAAAAAGCGATGGACTATGACAACAACAGAAACGCAACGAAGCCCCGATTCACTCCACAGCTTAAAAGCTGTGGTTTCTCTCGGTGATACTAATGATAGAAATTACTATCACCTTACAAAAATAGCTAATTTGGTACATAGACAATTTAAAACAATTATTAAAGAACCTTGGTATACAAGAATTGGTAAATTCTATAACGGTAAAGAAAAAATAGACCTACTCAAATATCCCATTGTTCTAAGAGAATTCAAAGCCTCTAAATTCGAAATAATAGACGGATGTCATAGGTGTATTGCACTATGGGTTTCCAAACCTAAAAAAGTAGTTATTAGGGCCTATGTAATGGCGCTTTAACCATTATATACTTAAAAGTAATCAAAATAAGCGGGTCCTGAGGGATTTTCCTAAGCCTTCGACAAACCAAAAGCCTATTTTGAACCCTCGACCTACTGGTTAAGAGCCAGCCGCTCTGACCATGCTGAGCTAAGGACCCACAAGAGATATTTAATGCGGGAAGGATTAATATACTATCGAATTAGACCATGTTTCTCTTTACTATCGAGCCTATCTTCTCTGTGTTTGCCCTGTCACAAGCAACAAGCAGCCATCTCGACTTTGTAATTATATCTATAAGCGTTTTCATAAGCGGGGATACGTCTGTAAGTTTTCCCAAAAATTCGCCATCAGATCCGATAACATCGATGTCGTCCTTTCCACCTGCAAGGTTTATCTGCTTGACAATGAAATCTTTCTGCTCAAATCCACCACCCATTATCGCTTCTTCAAGCCCCTTCAGGTCAACATCATTCTTTATCGGTTCGTAATAGGCCCGTTTGAACATCCTTCGCTCCATTATCTTTTTTACAATTCCAGAAACCGCAGTTATCCTTGAATTTCTAAGCCTATCAATAAGCTGGTCGTCATACATCTCGATAAGTTCTTTCGGGTCCAGTGCACCATGTTCAACCTCTATGTTTATCGCGTTCCTGAGCATGTTCTTTGCTATTGCAACCGCATGGTGCGAATACACATTCAAATGCATGAAATACCGTGCAATCAGCATGGATTCCGCACCCGACAGCCCGCTTTCCAATATTCCGATTTTTCCTTTTATTAAAACCAGCCTGCTCTTTATCCTCTCGTAATCGATTACTCCGTACGCGACCCCAGTATAATGCGAATCCCTCATAAGGTAATCTATCCTGTCAGAACCCAAGGCGCCGCTTACAACATCTATCTTGTTTGCCTCCTTGAAATAATCCATTACTTTATTGAAAGACAGAACGGAATCTGATATAATGTCTTTTATTTCAGAGTTCCTTATCCGCTCCTCCCCTATCTGTTCATGGTCCTTCTTAAGATGCTTCAAAACCGGGTCCTCTGAAAGATGAGAGAACGGCCCATGTCCGATATCGTGCAGCAGTCCTACGTAAGAAAATTCAGGATTTTCACCATCTCCATATGTCTTTTTCACCAGCTCCTTTGTGACCTGCATCGCTCCCAAAGAATGTTCGAAACGTGAGTGGTTTGCGCCGGGAAAGATAAGGCTCGCGAGGTCGAGCTGTTTTATATATCGCATCCTCTGCATCTGTGGGGTGTCAATTATTTTCAATTCGGTATTATTGACGTCTATGTTTCCGTGTATCGGATCCCGTATCTCCAAAGCATCACCAAATCATTTTTTGTCCTTCAAATAAAGAAACAGGCCCACACTCAACGCAATCAGTACGTCAAGGCTCGCACAGTATATACAGATTCTTCCTATTACGCTCTGCGCCGCTATGGAGTAAAGGACCCCTCCGATGCCAACTATCATCCAGACGTTCTTCACAATCTTGTTATATCCTAAAACGAGGAAAAGGAACGAGGCAACAAACCACACAAGCCCCAAAACCGCAAGCGGCACGCCGAAAACAGTCGAAAAAGCACTACTTAGCACCGCCTCACAGTTCACTATGGTACCTACTGTTGGGCATAAAAGAGTTCCTGGCAGGAAATGGACTATTGTAAGGTAAACAGAATCTATAACGCCCAAAACAAGAACCAACATCAGTAAATTTCTCTCTTTTATTTTCATTTCTTTACACCCTCTACAAAATGTTTGATTATATTGTCAAGCTCATTACCCTTAGGCTCGAGCTCATAGCTCACTTGGACTATCGGCTTGTTTATGTTTATCATGTTCCTCAAGTTTGTCGGGGTCGCCGAAACAACGACATCGCACTCGGCCCTGTTCACCGTAGTCTCAAGATCCTTTATCTGCTTTGCACTGTAGCCCATGGCTGGGAGCTCGACACCAAGCTTCGGATATTTATTGAACACCTTCTTCAGCTCGCCAACCGCGTAATTCTTTGCCTTCACGAAGCTTCGTGCTCCGTATTCCTTTGCCGCAACCATTCCCGCACCCAACCTCATGCCCCCATGGGTTATTGTGGGGCCGTCCTCTATGACAAGGACGCGCTTTCCCTTTATGAGCTTTGGGTTGTCAACAGTCACGATCGAATTCGCATAGATTACCTTCGCCCTTCTGTTTATTTGCCTTATGTTTTTCTCAAGAAGCCGTAGCTCCGCAGCAGTTGCAGAATTCACCTTATTTATTATCAGCACGCTGGCCATCCGCGCAACCGTTTCGCCAGGATAATAAGTCAGCTCGTTTCCGGCCCTTAGCGGGTCTGCAACCGTTATGAAAAGATCAGGTCTTATGAAAGGCGCATCATTGTTACCGCCGTCCCATATTATTATGTCTGCCTCTTTTTCTGCCTCTCTCAGTATCGCCTCGTAATCGACACCCGCATAGACAATAAACCGGTTTCTTATGTGGGGTTCGTAATCCTCTCGTTCCTCAATCGTTGTCTTGTACTTATCGAGGTCCCTCATGGTTGCGAACCTCTCAACCTTTTGGTCTTTCAATACTCCGTAAGGCATGGGGTGCCTTATTATCACTGTCTTTACCCCCAAACCCCTAAGCAATTTTGATATGTATCTTGCGGTCTGGCTTTTTCCGCTTCCTGTTCTGACAGCACAAATCGCAATTACGGGCTTTGTGGATTTTAGCATTGTCCTCTCCGGAGCAAGCAGCCAGAAATCAGACCCAGCGGCATTCGTTATGCTCGCCTTTCGCATTACCTCGTTGTAAGGCAGATCGCTGTAAGACATTACGCTTATGCCCGCCCCGAATTTCTTTATCAACCATTCAAGCTCCGATTCATCATAGATCTTTATTCCATGAGGATAAAGTTTTCCGCTCAGCTCTTTCGGATAAACGCGATCCGATATGTATGGTATCTGGTTTGCGGTAAATGCCACAACCTCGTACGAAGAATCCCCTTTGAAAACAACATTAAAATTGTGAAAATCGCGTCCTGCCGCGCCAATTATTATCACCTTTTTTCTATTCAAAGCAACCGCCAAATTTTATTATATAACTTTTACACTCTCATATCTAAATACTTTCTGCGTGTCGAATGTCCTATACGTCGATTATCGATGGAATATATAATAATATATATTATGGAATTCATAAATTAAGTGTGGTAAAATGACACAGACTACCAAAGATCCCTCTGTAAGAAGACTTTTGAGGAAGGGTGATGAATGTCTTAAATCCAATAAACTCGACGAAGCCTTAGAAATTTTCCACGTGTCTTTGGAAATGGAACCGAAAAACCTGTCCGCACTTTTGGGGAGGGCGGCAGCATTTTATGGCTTAGGCCAAGACCAAAAGGCCCAGGCAGATCTCAACGAATCTATTTTACTATTGAACGGAAAAAGCAAAATAGAATCAAACACACAAAATTTTGAAGGTTTCGACCAGATAGAGCCCACGGCTCTAAAAGTAATAATGACGAGCAAATACCCGAACTGAATTACTCTCTGTAAAGGAAGGTATTTAAAGCTAAAAAACAGAGTATTTTACGTATCTAATTAGCTACTGGTCAGCATGGAAAATAACGATTATAGCGCAAAGGATATAGTGGCTCTTTCAGGCACTCAGGGAGTCCGAAAAAGGCCGGCAATGTACATCGGCTCTACTGGTAGTAAAGGTTTCATACATCTGCTTTATGAGGTGTTGGACAACGCCATAGACGAGGCGCAGGCGGGCTTCGCCAAGGATGTAACAATAACACTTACAAAAGATCAGGAGGTGGATGTTGCAGAAGTAAGCGATAATGGAAGGGGAATACCAGTCGACATTATGGAAAAAGAGGGCAAGTCAGCGCTGGAAGTAATTATGACATCGCTCCACACCGGAGCAAAATTCGACAACAAAATCTACAAAGTATCAGGAGGCCTTCACGGGGTGGGTCTAACTGTTGTAAACTCTCTTTCAGAATTTACTGAGGTGACCGTAAGGAAAGACGGTAAAGTGTACAGGCAGACATTCAGCAGGGGGGCAGCCCTAATGCCAATAGAAGTAATCGGCACTGCGAACGATACGGGAACCACCATAAAGTTCAAACCGGACACAACAATATTTTCTGCAAAAAGCTTTGATTCGATCGAACTGAATGAAAGACTCAAAGAACTGGGTTTCTTAAACCCCGGAACAAGGCTCACACTTATTGATAGGAGGGACCCGAACAACGAAAAGATCACACAATATACCTCCCAAAAGGGACTGTCAGACTTTCTAGAATTCATAAGGGGAAACAAGGAGCCACTCACAAAACCAATAATAATAAGCAAACAGGCAGACAACGTAAAAGTAGAGCTCGGTATGCAGTACGTAAACAGTTACGCCGAGGATCTTCTCTCTTTTGTAAACAAGATAAGAACCCCAGAAGGTGGAACCCACGTTGTAGGATTCAGGTCGGCTCTGACAAGAGCCATAACAAACTACATGCAGAAAAACCCAAAAAAGATAGGTAAGCAAACCGCGGAGATGGAGGGCGAGGATACCAGAGAGGGACTTCTTGCAATATTATCCGTCTCTATGCAAAATCCTGAATTTGAAGGTCAGACCAAGGAAAAACTTGGAAACACCACAATAAAAAGCATCGTCGATTCAACACTTTATTCAACCATAGCCACATATCTGGAGGAAAACCCGGTAGAGGCCGCAAACATCATAAGAAAAATCATGAGTACTGCAGAGGCAAGGGAGGCATCAAGGAGAGCACGAGAACTTTCCAGGAAGAAAAGCCTTTTCGAAGGTTCTGTGCTGCCTGGAAAACTGGCCGATTGCACAGAAAGCGACCCGGCAAAATCAGAAATATTCATAGTCGAGGGCGTAAGCGCCGCTGGATCAAGCAAACAAGGCAGGGACAGGCATTTCCAGGCGATATTGCCATTAAGGGGGAAAGTACTTAATGTGGAGAAGGCATCCGACGAAAAGATATTCAACAATGCCGAGCTGCACCTTATGGTTACCGCGTTCGGGGTAGGAATAAGAGAATCATTCAACCCAGAAAACTTAAGGTACCACAAGATAATACTGCTTACAGATGCTGACGTTGACGGAAGCCACATAAGGACACTGCTTCTGACCTTCTTCTACAGGTACATGCGTCCGCTTATAGAAAGGGGCAACATATACATAGCACAGCCTCCCCTCTACAAAGTGACAAAGGGCAAAGAGTCAAAATACTTGTATTCAGACACCGAACTCACCAAAGTAATGCAGTCTTATGATGGAAAAGCCACAGTGCAGCGTTACAAAGGACTGGGAGAGATGAACCCGGAGCAGCTCTGGGAAACGACAATGAACCCAGAGAACAGGGTTCTTAAGAAAATGACAATCAAAGACGCTAGAATAGCGGACGCAATCTTCTCGATACTCATGGGCGTAGATGTAGAGCAAAGAAGGCATTATCTTGAGGAGCACTCCAACGAGGTCTCCTTCCTTGATATATGATGGTATGGGCATGGCCGAAACAATCGAAACAAATATTGAAAAGGAGATGCAATCGAGCTACATCGACTATGCGATGAGCGTTATAGTAGGCAGGGCCCTGCCAGATGCCCGTGACGGCCTGAAGCCTGCGCAAAGGAGGATACTCTACGCAATGTACAAGCTCAACAATACACACGAGCAGCCAACAAAGAAAAGCGCAAGAATCGTCGGAGAGGTTATGGGTAAATACCATCCGCACGGCGACATGGCGGTATATGACACGATTGTGAGGATGGCACAGGATTTCTCAATGAACTACATGCTTGTAGAAGGACAGGGAAACATGGGTTCGATAGACGGAGATCCCCCAGCCGCATCAAGATACACCGAAGTCAGGTTAAGCAGGATAGCTGGAGAGATGCTTGCAGATATAGAAAAGAAGTCAGTGCCGTTTGTACCAAACTTCGACAACACCGAAGAGGAACCACTACTTCTCCCATCAAAACTTCCAAATCTTCTTCTCAATGGTGCATCAGGGATAGCAGTAGGGGTAGCAACAAACATAATGCCGCACAATCTATCGGAGCTATGCGATGCAATAATCGCATACATAAAGAACCGCGAATCGACATCAGAGGAACTTCTTCAATTCATCCAAGGCCCCGACCTCCCGACAGGCGGCACAGTATTCTACAACAACGCACTTATATCCTCGTACATAACTGGAAGGGGAACAGTGACAATCAGGGGGAAATACACCACGGAGAAGGTAAAAAACAGGACAACAATAATAATCACAGAACTGCCCTACACCGTAAACAAGGCGACCATGGTAGAAACAATCGCAAATCTTGTAAAGAGCAAGAAAATAATCGGCATTTCCGACCTAAGGGACGAGAGCGGAAAGGAGGGCATACGCGTAGTGATAGAATTAAGACAGGACGCTGACGCCGATGTAATCCTGAACATGCTCTACAAGCACACACAGTTCGAGATATCACTGCCCGTAATGAACATCGCGGTAATAGGCAACAATCTGGTAACACTCAACCTAAGGCAATTCATCAAAATATTCTTGGACCACAGGATAAATGTAATACGAAACAGGACCCAATACGATCTTGACATAGCATCGGACAGGCTTCATATCGTTGAAGGACTGCTAATAGCCGTAAACGACATCGACAAAGTAATAAGCATAATAAAGAAAAGCGCGGACGTGAAGGCAGCCAGGGCAACGCTCATGGAAAAGTATTCAATAACAGACAAGCAGGCCAACGCGATACTTGACATGAAACTCAGCAAGCTGACCAATCTCGAGACCGACGCGCTAGAATCAGAGAAGAAAGAACTTACGACGGAAATAACCCACTTAAAAGGGATCCTGGCAGACGAGAAGAAGATCGATTCGATAATAGAGGAAGAGACGAAATACCTGAAATCAAAATACGGCAGGGAGAGGAGGACCACAATTGAAAAGAATTTCTCAGAAAAAGATTTCGACAGAGAGGACCTAATAAAGGACGATCAGACAACCGTAATACTCACAAACAACAACTACGTGAAGCGAATAGCCTCAAACGTGTACAGGGAGCAGGACAGGGGAGGAAAGGGGGTCATAGCCATACAGCTCAAGGAAAACGACTTCGTAAAGCAGATAATATCCTGTATGCTCAAGGACTATCTCCTGATAATATCTACAAAGGGGCGTGCATTCTGGCTCAAGGCATATCTAGTTCCGGAAGAGAGCCGATACGGCGTAGGCAAAGCGGCGATAAACCTCGTAAAGCTAAGCGAAGGGGAGAAGGTAGGGAAAATAATAAACACAAGAGTGTTCGCAGATTCTTATCTTACATTCATAACCACAAACGGAAAGATGAAGAGGGTAAAAGCAGAGCAATTCTCCAGGCCGCGCTCGAACGGAATCAAGGCCATACCCATCCACGAGGGCGACTCGCTTGCAGATGTCTGCCTCTCTGACGGGAAATCGGAGCTATTTATAGCAACAAAACTCGGAAAGGCACAGCGATTCAAAGAAACGGACATACGAGCGATGGGCAGAAGTGCATCTGGCGTGCGCGGAATAAGACTCAACGCAAACGACAGGGTAATCAACGTTCTTGCTGCAAAAGAGCAGGACCTCATAGCATCTATAACAGAGAAAGGATTCGGCAAGGTAACGGAGCTAAACAAATACCGACTTCAAAGAAGAGGAGGGAAGGGAGTCATAAACCTGAAGACAAAAGATAAGACGGGCATGGTTGTCCGTGCCCTAAAAGTCGCAAACACAGACAACGTAATACTGATAAACTCAAAGGGAATATCAATAACCTTCCCAGTAGAAGAGATAAGAGTTACGGGAAGAGCGGCAAGCGGCGTAAGGCTGATGAGGCTTGACCCAGGAGCCGTGATTGTAGGCGCGCAGACAATAACAAAATACCAGGACATAGAGCAAAAGCTGCCGGATCAATAGTTGTTATTATAAATTTATCCAAATAACATAATTATGGGGATTGGGTGGGTGTATGATAAGCATCCTAGCTATAGGTAGGAGCACATATCCTGTAAGTCGGGACCTTTGCCTTACCTCAAGGGCTCTCGGCGCATCAGAGGTTACGTTCGTAGGCAAGAGGGACAGCAAGCTTGTCCGGTACATGGAGAGCATAAACAAGAAGTGGGGTGGCAAGTTTAAGGTGCAATTTGCAAAGAGCTACAAGGAAGCCCTGAAATCTGCCACGAAGTACAAGAAGGTATACCTTACCATATACGGCTCGCCTCTTCAGGACAAAAGCTACGTACTTAAGACCTACAAGAACATGGTTGTCATAGTCTCGCTAAAGGAGAACGCCGAGCTCAATGCGATACACAAGCTGGCGGATTTCAACATAAGCATAACAACACAGCCGCACTGCAGCGCAGCCGCAATAGCCGTATTCCTACACGAATTCTACAACGGAAGGGAACTTGCTATGCATTTCGAGAACGCGCAGTACAAGCTTGTACCGAAAGGGCAGGGTCTCATGATGCAAAAGGCTAAGGGCTCAAACTGACCAATACTTCTTGTTCTTTATGAAGTTCTTCTGCATCTCTATGAGATCCATGAAGAAATCCCTTTCCTCGTGCCTCAGCATCATCAACGCGCGGGCCGCGCTCTTCGGGCCGATCCCATATACCGAAAGGGCCATGGCCGCTTTTGGCCCGTAAGATTCGATAAGGCTCGAGTACTGCAGCATCTCCTTCAAAACAGCCTTCTCGTTCCTGTCCAGTTTCTTCGAATCGATCCTTTTCTTCACTACCTTTTCGTATTCATCGTCGTGGAACGTAATCATCGGGCTTGCACAATTCGGGCAGACAATGCTCTTGGCATCCTTCATCTCCCCGAGTTTTCTTGAGAATATGAATCCGCAGTATGTGCAGAGGAACTTTATTGTCTTAGAAAATATGAACTTTGAGAAGGATTCCACAAGCTCGCTGTTCGGGGTGAGCGGAGTTATTAGCTCCTTTGTGTAATATGCAGAATTCAGTATCGTCTTTGTAAGCATAGATGGTGAATCCTTTTTGATCAGATTTATCCTAATTGTTTTTTTCTTCAGCCTGTCAAAAAATTCCCTTAGGAGCGCCACATCAAAATAATTCTCAATCAATTCTCTAAAAGCCTCGTCGTGTATCGGGCTTTCCACCATCACCTTTATGATCCTCTTGGCAAAGGATCTGGAAACGGCCGCGTCACGGTCTATAACTCCAAAAAGTTTTGCAACGGTTATGAACCTATACCTGAAAAGTTCCGTCTCCGCCAATGCTATCCTTAATCCAGATTCGGCCTCCTCCGCACCCAGGCTCTGCAACAGCCTTACTAAATCGAAGTCCCTTCCTATTTCCAGCATTACCATATAAGGTGAGGATTTTACGTTTATTCCTCTGCCAACTTTAGTGCTTATTATGTGCGCAAGCAGGCGCGATAGCGCCTCGTTCGCCTGTGTTCCCAGACCTGTATAGATTATGCAGTGATCCTCCAAGCTCTCTAATGTGAGTACCTCTCCGGAAGGAATGAAAGAGGCAACCTGCTTTTCCCTGAGTCCTTTTATTGACCTGAACGCGTCGCTAGTAATCTCTTTTTCCGATTCGCTTGGCAGGTTTCCCAGAAGCCTAAATACACCCATTGCTGTATTGTGGCTTACGGGTATGTCCTCTCCCGTCCAATCAGGCACTGCGGCCTCAAGGTTCGTGCTGGGCTCCACGCTTATTACGTTCTTGTCTATGCTTAGCACCTTCCACGGGAGCCCTTTGGTTATGAATATGCTGTCCTGGTCTACGTTGTTGGCAACAAAGCGCTCGTCAAGCGTAGATATTATCCTGTTCTCCATCGCGTTCTTCACTACGAACCGCTTAGAATCGGGTATCACGCTCAAATGCCCGTAATAATACATCCTTGTCCTACCGCCGCTTGTCACAAAATTCCCATCGAAGCCCACGAGCCTCAACTTATGCATGAAATCCACAAGCCTTGCCAGCGATTCGATTTTGAGGTCTTTGTATATGAAAGACCCCTTTATGATTCGGTAAAGCTCCTGGAGCTCGAGTTTGTTCTTATCAAGCGCGATGCCGCAAATCTGATTTGCAAGCACATCAAGTGCGCCGAACTGCGGCCTGAACGTCTCGAATGTCCCCGACCTCACAAGCCCGAATATCGCAAACGTCTCAAGCACCTCGACAGGGTTCGAGGCAATCACTACGCCTTTTGAGACGCCCCTATGCGTATGCCCGCTCCTGCCGACCCGCTGCGCAAGCCTTAGGGCCTGCCTTGGAGAACCGTACTGTATGGTAAGGTCAATGCTCCCTATGTCTATCCCGAGCTCGAGCGAGCTTGTCGCAATTATGCTTTTTATCTTCCCTTCCTTGAAACGATTCTCTATGTTTATCCTTTCAACCTTGTCAAGAGAGCCGTGATGCACGCCTATCCCTCCAAAGGGGCGTATGCTGTCTAAGTATATCAGCCTGCTGCCGAGGCTTTCCACAATCTGTCTCGTATTTGCAAATATTATCGAAGACACGGAGTTGGAGACCAATTTTGAGATGCACTCAAGTCTCGCCAACGAGGGCCCGTCAAGCCCGAACTTTTCTTCCAATGAACTTAGGTCGTGCACCGGTCGCTGGGGCGAGTCGACTGAGAGCCTTGTCTCTTTGGCAGAGCCTACCCTGGTTATTTTGCATTCCCTCCCATTACAAAGGAAATCTCTGGCAGTTTCCGGGTCGCCTATCGTTGCGCTTATGCCTATTCGCTGAAAATTCGGCGAGAGCTCCTCAAGCCTCTCCAGCGCAAGGGAGAGTTGCGCCCCCCTTTTATTATGGTAAAGTTCGTGCAGCTCATCAACCACAACCGCGGAGAGGTTCTTCAAGTAGGGCCCGATGTATTTTGTCGGGAGAATGCTCTGCAGCGTCTCCGGCGTGGTTATAAGGACAAGCGGGGCCGCCCTTACCTGCCTGCTTCTCTCTTTCTGCGCGGTGTCACCGTGTCTTACCCCTATCGTTATCTTTGCATAGGTGCAGAGCTCCTCAAGCCTCCTGAGCATGTCCCTGTTGAGCGCCCTTAATGGAGTTATATAAAGTATCTTTATCGCCGACGACTCTTTTCCCATGAGCGAATTTAGTAAAGGCAACACGGCAGCCTCTGTTTTCCCAGATCCGGTCGGTGCAACAATCAGGCAGTTCTTGCCACTGCCTATTATTGGGATTGAAAGCTTCTGTATCTCCGTGAATGCGGAGTGCTTTTCCAGAAAAAGACCATATAAATCCTTCAAGAGAACACCGCCCACTATCTACCGGCACCTAATGGCCGCCTACGTCGGTAATATGCAGTTACCATCGCCACCACAACTATAAGAGCAATGCCGCCAACTATGAATGCGATCAGGGATGCCGTAAGGAAGGTAAGATCAGAGTCCGCACCATTGGCAAGATTTATGCTCTGTCTGACCCCGAAGAACTGTGCATATCCTGTCACAAACCCGTAAGGCACGTTGTAGAAGCTCTGGTTTCCTGCACCCCCGGAGTACACCTTCACGTTTGTATTGTTCTTGAAGGTTATGTTCAGGCTTGCATTTACTGGGGTCCCGAAGACACTCTGCGTGTTTATCGCTATGTCGTATATCGGTGCCTTGAAGCTTAGTATTGTCGGCGAGTCCACGCTAAACTGGTGGTTCGTGGTTACGGAGACGCCCTTGTAATAGAAGTACTCTATGTTATAAACGGTGTTGCCGAACGCAAAAACATTGCCAGAATCGTACCGCTGGCTGCTCACATTGTAATAGCTGACATTGCTTATCTCCTGGCCCTGCGCATTCTCTGGGACAAGCCTGACAAGGTACTGCCTTGCGAAAATGGCACTCAGTGTAATCGGAGAAGAGACAAAAACATTTATGCTGCTGGACTTGTCGCCGTTGTTCCACCCGTCAAACGCCAGGCGTTCGGTCCCGTTTATCGGCACTACTGTCCCTGTAAGCGTGACGGCCGCAAAGCCATTCGCATTGTACCACCCGCTGCCCGTGGCATTGCCATAAGGCGCAGTCGCATTAAGATAATACTGTCGCCCCCAAGATGCACTCAAGGACTTGGGTCCACTCAGGTAAATTGTTGTCCTGTTCGATGTGGCATTATTGCTCCAGCCCCCGAACAACACCCTAGAACCTGCACCGGTAGTGATTACATTAGAATTAAGCGATACGACAACCGTGCTGTTCGCTTTGTACCATCCGGCCCCAACCAGTTTCCCGTACTGGGTGGTCGCATTCAGATAATACTGCGTCTGCCATATTGCTGTCTCTGTGACGTTGTTGTAAAGCGTCACGCTGGTTGTGGTGCTGTTTCCTGAATAAGAGTTTGCGCCCTTCCCTACCCAGCCCTCAAAGTATTCCCTTACTCCGTTGCTGACGTTTATCACCTGCGGAGATGTCAAAGGCACGCTAGAATACGCTATATAGTTGTTGCTCTTGGTGAGGTTCCCATATCCAGAAACTACAGAGAGGCTATAACCGACTTTCCATAATGTAACCGGGCTCTGGTATGCTGGTATACTCGATCCGACAACGAAATAGTTCGCAAAATTGCCGACCTCTTTTACCCCGTATGGATTCGAGAGAACATTCAGGCTTCCCTTGCCATAGCTCACAGTCGAATAGCCCTGCGGCACCAATCTTGAGTTGTTACCGATGTAAAACATCATGTTTTTGAAGGTGACGTTTTTGAGCGGATACTTGTTCGTGTTTGTATCGGCATATTCAGCAAAAGCAGAAGGTGGGTTCGGTCCCGAATTGCTTGCACCGAGGTTCACGCTGCCGATCTGCAGGTTGTTGAAATAGGCATCCCAAACATTCCCATTAGATCTAAAAGAATAATTGTTGAACGATCCGGGTTTTCCCGCCGACCCGTCAGCACCTATCCCTCCGCAAAATGTGTTGTTGTTTGATCCCGATGCAAAATATTCCCAGAACCACGTAGGCGTTCCCGCGTCAAGGAAAACGTCTTTTGTCATGTTAGTACATGAGGATGAATAGTATCCGGTAGCATTGGCTATCTCGTAACCTACCTGTATGAATGCACCATTGGGAAGGGATTCGCCTACCCAGAAACCGAGAGACCCGTTGGTGGCGTTTTGGTATATGGTTTGTATCGACACGCCTGCCCCGTTATTGAACCCGGCATCGTTGGATCCCCTTGCGCCGGACTGGAACCAATACTGAGCCGAGGCTGTGCCTGCAAGCAGGAGCGCTGTCATAATGGCAATGGTCGTGTAACCCAAGAGATTATACTTTCGCATAATCTATACCTAAAACATTAAGTTCTCTAACTATCATTTCTCTCTCAACCGCTTTTATGCTTTTCCATTCAATCACCGCGACCTCGGTCGGCATATCGCTCCTTGCAATCGCCTTTCCAAGCATGTCCACCTGCCCAATATGGTATTTCGGCATTATATGGCCGAACGCATACCTTCCCTCTATTGCAAGCCTTGTAAACTTCTCAGAATAGTGCATGCCACCTATACCTATTGCAATCTTGTCGTACGAGACATCAGCATCTAAGGATTTTTCTATTGCCTCTGCGAGCAGCTCCGCGTGCCTCTTGCTGCCTATCGTCTCTTCGTTGCCTCCCAGTTCCGCAAAGAAATAAGGGTTATTGAGAAACGGGCCGTGGTGGGTGGCCTCGTAAGTCACGGTTATCCCTACCGTATTCAGCGAACTGATTGAGCTTAAGGCATTCAACATCCCTACCGGAGAAGCAACCCCTAGCGACTTTGGTTTTCCTCCAAGCAAAGCCTCGTTCGACCAGTTTCCCTCCGCATGTACGGTGAAAGCCGGGATCCCTTTGGTGCTGCTATGCCTGCTAAGGAATATCATAAGCCCGTTTGTTGCGCCTTCCAGGGAGTCCGAATCAATCAAACGGCCCTTTACCTCGACCATGTGGTTAGTCCCATCTGTGAAATGGACCAGCCCATTGAAATCTTCGGCCTTTTGCATATCCAAAAGCGGCCTTAACGCACCAGCGATATTAGAAGAGGCGGTCTCCTCTGAATAAATGAAGTACACCAAGCAATATCACCGAAAGTCCTGATACAAATGAACACTTAAAGCTTTATAAATTCGGATATTATATAAATAGGGGTGCAAGGATGCTCTACAACTATATCGCATTGCTAATTTTCATAGCGTTTGCGGTATTCATTCCTGCGTCGTTCCTTCTTACCGCAAAACTTTTGGGGAGAAAGGAGCAAGGCAACCCGGTAAAGAACGCACCATACGAGAGCGGCGAAGAAACGGTAGGGAACAGCAAGGATATAGACAACGAATACCTTCCCCACTTCATGATATTTCTGCCATTCGAGGTTGTAGTCGCCATACTTATACTATGGTCTACAATTACAAAGAGCATAAGCTACGGCAGCAGCCTTGCGATAATAATGCTGGGCGTGATTGCCACCGCATTGTCTTTCATAGGATATAAATTGGCTAGTGGTTAGATGGATAGAAAAGCGCAAGAAGGGCCTCCATACAACATCGAGGAATTCCTAAACGCAGAGCAGGAAATGAACAAGATAATGATTGAATCCTCAAAAAAGTACAAGATACCGACAAACGCGATATTCACAAGGCTGAGCGACATAGTGAAGATGGGTGCAAAGCCCATAACAAAATGGAGCGGCGAAAAGTCAGTATGGCCCATGCAGTTCGGCCTGGCGTGCTGCGCGATAGAGCTCATGGATTTCGGGGCATCAAGAATAGATGCGGAAAGGAAGGGTTACCTTCTATTCAGGGCGACGCCAAGGCAGTGCGATGTCATGATAGTTGCGGGTTGGGTCACGAAATCGATCGCGCCGAGGGTCAAAAGGCTGTACGAGCAGATGTCGAGCCCTAAGTACGTGATCGCATACGGGGAATGCGCGACATCGGGAGGCCCGTGGTGGGAAAGCTACAACATAATACAGGGCATAGACCAGATACTTCCGGTCGACATTTATGTGGCCGGATGTCCTCCGAAGCCGGAGAATCTTTTTGCTGCGCTTATGAAGCTTCAAGATAAAATAGGTGGTAAGGTTGCTGGAAATACAGAAAGAAGCATTAGTGAAAACATTAGGAGAAATGAGAACAAAAGGTTATGATTACCTAAAGAAGATAACGGCCGTTGACTACAACGACCATCTTGAGGTAGTCTACATAATATACAACATGTCTGAAAGGAAGGAGGAAATCGTGAAGCTCAGTCTGCCGACCACGGAGCCGAAGATAGACACCGTTATGCCGATATACAAGGCAGCAGATTGGTATGAGAGGGAACTATCAGAGATGTTCGGAATAAAGATACAGGGCAGAAAGGCAAAGAGGCTCCTCCTAGAGAAATGGAACGGGTCGGACCCACCGCTCAGGAAAAGCTTCGTCTGGGGCAACCCCAATTACAAGAAATTGATCTAATGGCAACGATGCGCATAAACGTAGGTCCGATACATCCGAGCACTCACGGGGTACTCAGGCTAGTGGTGGATGTGGATGGAGATACGGTAGAGCACGTTGAGCCCCACATCGGGTTCCTGCACAGAGGAGTCGAGAAGCTCATGGAGACAAGGATGTACATGCAAAGCCCATCATACACCGAGAAGCTCGATTACATAGCGCCGCTGAGCTGGGATGATCTTTATGTTGCTGCTGTGGAGAAGGCAACCGGAATAGAGGTAAAGGAGCGGGCGCAGTACGCAAGGGCGATACTGCTCGAATTCCAGAGGATAGCAAGCCATCTGCTGTGGCTTGGCGCATTCTGCAACGACACCGGGCAACTGCTAACAGTATTCATGTGGGCTTTCAGGGAGAGGGCAAAGGTATTGAAACTTCTGGAGGACGTCTCTGGAGGAAGGATGTTCTATGTCAACCTCAGGCTTGGCGGACTGTACCAGGACCTACCTGCGGATTTCTCAGAAAGAGCAGACAAACTTGCGGATTATCTTGAAAGCAAGATACTTGAATATCCAGACGTCTTGGAAAAGAACCCGGTATTCATGGAAAGGACAAAGGGCGTTGGAAAACTGAACAGAATGGATGCAATAAACTACGGAGTCACAGGACCCGTCTTAAGGGCAAGCGGAGTAGAGGAGGACGTACGAAAGTCAAATCCGTACTATGTCTACGATAAGATAAAATTCAAGATACCAACTGGAAAGAACGGCGACAACTTCGACAGATACAGGGTCAGATATGAGGAAATGCTGCAGAGCATCAAGATAATAAAACAACTTCTTGAAATAATGCCACAGACCGGGGACATAAAGGGCATGCCGATAAAACTCATCGGGCCGACCGCCAAACCAGACCCTGTCATAATGGAGAGGGAGCTTCCAAGAGGGGAGGGCATCATCTATATGATACCCGACAAGCAAAGGCCGTACAGGATATCGCTCAGGTCACCTACATTTATAAACCTCGCCGTAGTAAAAAGACTAACAGAGAAAGCCAAATTTGCCGACATCTTCCCAACACTAGGCAGTTTGGACCTTGTGTTCGGCGAGGTGGACAGGTAACGGAAGTGA
Organism: uncultured Microcaldota archaeon; assembly: GCA_963773985.1. GTDB lineage: Archaea > Micrarchaeota > Micrarchaeia > Micrarchaeales > Micrarchaeaceae > UBA12276. Next base: position 273,435 of record CAVZDF010000003.1, read on the forward strand.
TTCTATGGAAAGAAACGAGTTGGAAAAACTAACCAGAGAGTATCAGATGATACAGGAACAGCTGCAGGCGCTTGCGATGCAAAAGGAGCAGTTCAAGGAGCAGAGAGAAGAAGTCAAGCAGGCCCTGGAGGAAACAGAAAAGGCAAAAGGAAAGATATTCCTTGCAGTAGGCGGCATAATGGTTGACGTGGACAAGGCGACTGCGACAAAGAACCTAAAAGAAAGGCAGGAATCAGCAACAATGAGACTTACGATAGTCGAAAAGCAGTTCGAAGAGACCTCAAAGAAGGAGCAATCACTAAGGACAGAGATAACGGCCGCACTAAAGGAGATGAAACAAGATTAAATGAAAGAGATAGATTTTGAATCCCTTAAAAGCATAGTCAAATCCAACAGGGACAAAAGAGTAATGCTAACATTCCATTCAATAGGGGATACCGATTCGATATCATCTGCTTTTGGACTTATTAAGTTCTTCAAAAACGGAAAGATGGCAGCGCCCGATTTCATAACGGGGAATTCAAAAAGAATACTGGACAGGCTGGGATTCAATCAGGACGAGATAGCCACAGAATTTGATGAGAACGCGGATATGGTAGTCCTTCTTGACGTAAATAATTTTGAAGACTGCGGCAGATTCAAGACAAAGCTGGAAAACTTCAAAAATACGATCCTGATTATAGACCACCACACCCCAAACAACATCAAAAAGGAAAATGTTTACACTTTCAATGACGAATCCTACAACTCTGCAGCGAGCATAGTGTACGAACTTATAAAATCAGAAGGAATAATCATAGAAAAGAACCTGGCAAACCTTTTAGCAACCGGAATAATATCCGATTCCGCAGAATTCAGGAACGCCTTTCCTAAAACATTTATACAAATGGGCGAACTCCTTGAAAAAAGCGGAACGGACTACCAATCAATACTCCTTGAGATGCACCATATCGCATCCTTAAAAACCAGAGAGGAATTCATCAAAGACCTCTTCAATTCAAATATAATGATAAGCAACGAAATGCTGATGCTCTGCGGAAAGACCGCGATACATTCAAACAAAACTGCTGACGACGGGATAAAGATAGGCGCGGACCTCTCGTTGTTCTATACTATAAGGGAAAAAGAGATATCTTTTTCCGCAAGGCTCAGACCGCCGCTCGACAAAACCAAGGGGATAAACCTCGGCAAGATAATGAAAGCACTCGGCCCAATAATAGAGGGTAAGGGTGGCGGCCATCCGTGCGCGGCAGGGGCATACGGCCCAGGTACGCAAAAAGCAAACACCTTCATAGAATCGTTCTTTGAAGAAATAAGGAAAAGAACCTGAACGAATGTATTTATAACAAATTCAACATAATTTATCTACGATCCATTATGTGATAAAGTGAAGATAGCAATAGTATCTGATATGCACATAGGCTACGAACGCTTTGCAGAGGACGCCTTCACCCAGGCAAAGCTGGCTCTCCAAAAAGCCAGCGAGATGGCAGACATGATAATAATGCCAGGGGACATATTCGACAAACGCTCCCCAAAACCAGAGGTAATTGCACAGGCGATAAACATCTTCAGGGAGCTATCAAAGAAAAAGTGGAACGCGAAAGTAACGGATTTCATCGGGAGGGGCACTAAGACGCACACAAACATACCAATAGTTGGAATATCTGGCACTCACGAAAGAACAGCTGCAGGCAAAGAGAATCCGCTGAGCCTTTTGGGGCTCGCAGGGCTTATAGTAGACACCAGCGAGGCAACAACCATAATAGAGAAAGACGGCGAAAAGGTCGCAATATTCGGGTTGGGCGGAATATCAGAAGAGAGGGTAAAGGAAACCCTCAACGAACTTGACCCTAAACCCACAAAAGGCGCCTTCAATGTTTTCATGTTCCATCAGTCCACCTACGAGCTGCTCCCTTTCAGCGATGATTTTATCCATTACAACGATCTTCCGAAAGGATTCGACCTTTATGTTGACGGCCACATACACAGCAGGGTAGAGGCCAAAGTGCACGGCAAGCTGTTTCTCATACCCGGAAGCACGGTTCTTACCCAGCTCAAAGAGGGGGAGCAGGAGGACAAGGGCTTCATCCTATTCGATACGGAAAAATACACCTACGAATTCGTCCCAATCGAGTCCCGCCAGCTCGTATTCAGGAACCTGAGCTTTGACAAGGCGGATCCAAAGGAGGTCAAGGAGAGGTGCGAGAAAGAAATAACCGAAATACTTAGCAAATCAAGGCCCAAGCCGATCATAAAGCTAAAACTCCAGGGGACCATAGGCGCAGGATTCGGCAACTCCGACATGCCCCTCCATTCTGTAATCGTAAAGTATTCATCCAAGGCCATAATAGAGATAGACAACTCAAGGCTCATCAACCCCGACATAGAATCAGAAATAGAGAACTTGAGGGAGAACAAGATAGGAAACATACCGGTCAAGGAGCTCGGGATGAATATACTATCGGCCAAATTGAAGGAGCAGAAATTCGAGGAGAGATTCAACTATGCTGAGCTTTTCAACATACTTAGCGACGGATCAAAGAAGGAAAAGGTACTCAAGGACGCTATAGATTTCCTGAACCAGTCTACTGCTTCCTGACTTTCTTTGCGTCCACACTCCTCTCTTTCTGCGCATGGTGCTCCTTTGGCTTAACACCGAGGGTCTTGTTCACCAACGCCTTGTCATTCACATCCACGGTCTCGTTGAGGAACTCCAGATGCCTCGCATTGCAGCGCCTCTCCTTCTGCCTTACGGAAGTCATTATGCTGACAAATCCGTTGTCCAGTACCTTTACCACAACCGCTCTGCTACCCGCATCACGTCCATATTTCTTTATGCATACCCTTCCTGGTTCTAGCAACATATATTCCACCTAAAATCTAGAGTTTTCCTTTCCTAGTGCGAGCATCGATATCAATGCGATCTCTTCCTGCATCGACAGTTTCTCGCTGTTCAGCATCATGTCAAAGAAGGAATGGTCCTTCACATCTATTTTGTATACCTCCTTGAAGTCATTGACTGTTAATTCATCTTTTTCCTTTATATAAGCCTTTGCCTTGTCCACACTTACCGTCTTTTGCTCTGCGTACCTTGCTGTCCTTGTCTCAAAGCTGGCAGAAAGCCAGACCCTGACCGTAGGATCCTTGACCATCCACGGGCCCAGCCATGTGCTCACTACGCAGTCATTGGCAGCCGCAATGTCCGCCACCTGCTTGTCGAACGCCTCAGCATATTCTTTTTTGGACATCTCCGCGATACCGAACTTCCCGTCCTTCTTCGGCTTTTCGTATGATTCCAGGCCGTGCTTGGTTATGTGCATTACCTTCAGTTCCTTGGCCAGCGCATCACCGAGCGAGGTCTTCCCGCTGCAGCTCATCCCGCTTATGCATATGCGCAACATAAAAACACAATTAGTGTGCAACCAGCTGGAGAACGTAGCTCCTTGCCCTTATGCTTATGTCATCGAGCTTCATCTCCCCCTGCTCTACCCTGCTTCCCAGCTTTATGACGTTGGCCGCGCAGTTGGCGCAAAGCACTCCGCCGAACAGCCTGCTATTGGTGCGTCTCGATTTGCCTCCCTTGAGCCCTTTCAGGCTTATCCCGTTCAGTTCGGTCCTGCATATCGCGCAGTGCGGGAAGCTGTTCTTCGCTCTCCTGAAATGTATTACGTGCCTTCCAGTAAGCGTGATCTTGTCACTTCTCTTGAAACTCTTCGATCTATGCATCGGTTTTGGCATGTTGTCACCGTAAGTAGAATAATATTAGTATGGAAAGGTTTATTGATTGTTCTGTGGGGGAGGGTTAGCGGAATTGGCAGAGGCGTCCATCTGCACCTTCATCTCTTTCTTTATCATTATCCTGTCGTATACGAGTATCGCGCCCGCAGAGATAAGCCCTATCCCCAAGACAAGTATGAAGAACAGGGTCTTCGAGCTGGCAAGGTTTGTAGCACCTATCGGAAGGTTTGGTATTATCACATAGTAAGTTATTATCAGAAGCGGGAAAACCACAAGCATCGGCTTCATGCTGTTCTTCATCTGCTCCCCTATGAGCGGCATGAACTCCTTCTGCTTGGCCATCAGCTGGTCCTGCGGCGCATTTGCCTTTATCATGGCGTTCATGTCCTTCTGCATTATCGAGATCTTCGCCTGTATCTCCCTCATCCTTTTCGTGTTGGCTAGCAGCCTCTGGGCCGCTATCGATATCGAGGTGTAGATTATGGCCATGACTACGATCAGTATCTCTATGTTCACTGGCAATGTTGGTAACCATGCGGCCATCTAAGCACCAAATATCTCGGCTAGGTGTTTCCTGAGCTGGGTTAAGCTCGAGCCGAGCTCGCCCTGCTTGTTGAGCACCACATAAAGCGGAACGTTAAGGTAGGATGCGCAGGAGGAAAGTATCGAAACGTTCATAAGCCTCTGCATATCTATCAATTCCAATCTCTCATTCTCTCTTTTTCTCTTCCTGTCCATTTTCCTCCTCCTCACTATGTCTTCAGTAAAAGCATCAATGTACACGAAGCCTCTGAGCCCCTTTATGATCTTAAGGTCGCTCATCGAAAGGCCAGGAACGTATCTTCCACCCTCCTCTACAGAGGCGTGAGTGTCAATTATTATGTTGCCGTCCATCTTTGCGATTTTTTCCAAGACCTCCCTCCGCAATCCCGTGATGTTGCCGCTTTTCATGTACCGTATCTCATCCCTGTTCTTGACAAGGCGCTTCTTAACCGCAAGCTCAAGTATCATGGAGCCCATGTTCAGGACTTTTGCCCCATTGTAATTTCCGATCCCCCTCAATACGCTCGTCTTTCCAGCGCCAGGCGATCCGGCAACAAATGCTATCCTGTTGGCCATGAAAAATAAACTCACTCAAATTCTATAAGGCTTGCCTTTAGTCCTCTCCGCCCATGCCCTCCATTCCTGGCGGGCCGCCAGGGCCTCCGCCTCTTGACTTGCTCCTGGAGCTTATCATGTCGTCGATTCTGAGTATTATCTCTGCGGCTTCGCTTGCGCTGTCTATCGCCTGCCTCTTTATCTTCATCGGCTCGTAGACCCCATTCTTGCTCATATCGCCCACGGCGTTCTTGAAGATGTCAACACCGAAGACGCTTCCTTCCTTGCCCTTGTGCTTGCTCCTGAGCTGCACGAGCGTGTCTATTGCATCCATACCGGCGCTCTCCGACAATGTCTTTGGTATTGCCTCAAGTGCATCAGCGAACTTCTGAATCGCGAGCTGCTCCCTTCCGCCAACATCGCTAGAATATGTCCTTAGGCCGTTCGCAAGGTCTATCTCTATGCTGCCTCCACCGATTACGTACTTGCCATCTACAACCACGCTGGAAATCGCGCCTATAACGTCAGTTATTGAGCGTTCAGCCTCATCGACCACGTGCTCCGTTCCGCCGCGCACGAATATCGTTACGCTCTTTGGGTCCTTGCACTTCTCAACGAAGACCATCTGCTCTCCGCCTATCTTCCTCTCCTCGACCAGTCCCGCCCAACCCAGATCCTTGGCACTGAGGTCGTCAAGGCTTGTTACTATCTTTGCCTTTGTTGCACGTCCGAGCTTCTCGATGTCGCTCTTCTTTACGCGCCTGACAGCGATTATCCCTGTCTTTGCAAGGAAATGTTGTGCGACGTCGTCTATGCCCTTCTGGGTGAATATCACGTTTGCGCCGCTCTTCTTTATCTTTTCCGCCATCTCCTTCAGCGTGCGTTCCTCCTGTTGCAGGAATGCCTGCATCTGATCAGGAGACGTTATCTCTATTCTTGCGTCTGTCTCTGTCTTTTCTATTTCAAGCGCAACGTCAAGAAGCGCTATCTTTGCCTCCTTTACCGATTTTGGCATTCCTGGATGTGCTATCTCTTTGTCTATCAGAACGCCGTTTATGAATTGGGTATCCCCTACATTTCCTCCGGCCTTCTTCTCAACTTTTATGAAGTCGTGGTCGACTACTATCTTGCCGCTTGCGTCCTTTTCCATGACCTGCTTTACTGCATTTATTACCATCTTTCCGAGAAGCAGCCTTTGTCGTCTCGTCGCCCACGTTCTTCGAGCCCATCGAGACCATTGCTATCTTCTGCAGTGTCGTGTCATCCTTTATGTCCACGGGCCTTGCATAGTCCATTAAGTATCTCATTCGCCTTCTTTGCAGCCATCTTGTAGCCACGTATCACCGTGGTCGGGTGTATCCCCTGCTCTAGCAGTTCGCCGGCGCCTTTCAGGAGCTCTCCAGCGAGTATTACAACGCTTGTCGTTCCATCGCCGACCTCCTTGTCCTGAGTCTTTGCTATATTGACCATTATCTTCGCGACAGGGTGCTCAACATTCATCTCCTCGAGAATTGTTGCGCCGTCGTTTGTTATCACAACGTCTCCAAGATCGCTTACCATCATCTTGTCCATTCCTTTAGGCCCAAGAGTTGTCTTTACCGCGCCGGCAACAGCTACCGCAACAGCGATGTTTGTCCTTTGCGCATCTCTTCCTATCAATCGTGTAGATCCGTCTGGAAGCAGGTAGACCTGCTGTCCTCCTAAGTTATTTTCTGCCATATGTTTCACCAATTAAACTCAAGTTTAGAACTTCTAACAAAGTAAAAATCTATCAAAAACGAGCTATGCGTACTACTGCCGCATAAGCATTAATTCCAATATAATATAAGGAAGTTAATTATTTAAGGTTTGCTCTCAGAGATACTACAGCGATAAACATGGACAGGATGTATCAAGCCCATGGTGCTAAAGTTTATTTCAAGGAGAAAAACGAATTGTACCAAGTTTCAAGGTACGGTCAACCGGATGTGCCTGTAGAATATCGTTTACATGAGGACGGTTCCGGAAGCTTTACAAGTGCCGGAGTGAGCCTTGATATGATGTTAATAGTATCTAAACACCAAACCGCAATATTTTGTACAGGCACTGTAAAACCGAAAGAGGATGCCATTGTCCATATAGAAAAGTACATAATGCCAGTGATAGAGCGCGTAGCGGAAGAGAGCGGATTCAAATTTACATATCCAGAATGGCTTTCCGAAAGAATATTCCATCAACCGAGCATGAAGGTCAGGGCAGCTTCTACTGGACTAAGGACATAAGGTTATCCTTTGGAAAGCTGCTCAGAAATCTTGTCAAAAACATCGAATATGCTCTTATCTTCCAATACGGGTATCTTCCCCGAATCGCTGTGCCTGTTGTAGCTATCGTCAAACTTTACCGTGCCGAGCAAATCAGTGCTAAGTGTTTCGACAACCTCCTTTGTGCTGGTGCTTATCATCGCACCTGACATATTCTCTATGACTCCGATGACCGGCACGTTTAGCCTTTTTGCCATCAAGCCCGACCTAATTGAATTTATCGCTGCAATCCTTTGAGGCGTTGTTACTATAACAAACCCATCAAGCTCCAGCACCTGCATTATGGTGAGAGGGGCGTCGCTGGTCCCCGGCGGCAGGTCAATTATAAGATAATCAAGCTCTCCCCAGTCCGTATTCTCAAAGAAGTCACCCAACATCTTTGCGATTATTGGGCCTCTCCATATTATCGGCTTCTTTACGTCGTCAACTACCATTGCAGTAGATGCGACTTTTACTCCCTCTTTCTCCAAAGGTTTTAGCGGAAAGTGGGATACGTCAATCATCTCCTTGATTCCCAAAAACAAGGAGATATTAGGTGTATCTATATCGGCGTCAAGAAGCCCGACCTTAAATCCCTTTTTGCTCAAGGTATAAGCTAGGTTCACCGCTATTGTTGTCTTGCCCACCCCTCCCTTTGCGCTGTAAATTCCTATTTTGTGCTTTATGTTGGAGAGTTTTTCTCTTAGCCTTTCCTTTTGCCTTATGACTCCAACAAAGGAGGGATGCATAGTTCCCTGATTGGGACTTTCGTCAGCCATTGAATCCACGTAAGATAACATTTCAGTTAACAGATTAATATAACATTCTGGAAAAATAGTACCCAAACCTATAATATGGTGTTAAATAGCTTTCCAATCATAAAATATCCTAAATAGAAAAATCTATTTATTAGGCGAGAAAATGAAAATAAGCGATTTGAAAGTCGGTGCCAGCAACGTTACCGTGCAGGCCAAGGTAACTCAGAAAGACGCACCAAGAGAGGTAGTGACAAAATATGGCAAGAGGCTGAGCGTAGCAAACATAACGCTTCAGGACGACACCGGATCCATAGCAATGTCCCTATGGGGCAATGACATAAACACGGTCGACGTCGGAGACACGATAGAAGTAACAAACGGGTACGTGAACGAATTCAGAGGAACGCCACAGCTGGCTTCAGGAAAGTTCGGCAAGATAAGCGTTGTCGAAAAGGGAAGCGGTGGAGGCGGAGCTGCCGAGCGAATTCGCAGACGAGGAAACACCGGAAGAATCAGAGGATTAATTTTTTTCCCGTTCTTTTCTTATTCTCTTTTCCATCATTCCAGTACTTCAGGGTATATACCAGCACCAGCATGCCCAATATTACGCCAAACCACAGCGTAGCAACCCTTGCAATTATTGTGACGGCGGAGCTTAGCGTTGAATTGAGGCCAAGCAGTTGTCTTCAGGAGCGCCACAAGTGTCGCATCCGCAACCCCTATGCCTCCTGGCAGGCTGGACACCATCCCGAATATCTGCGAGGTAGAGAATATGAAAAGCGATATTATAGCATGCGGCTTCACGCCAACAGCAAGCAGGGCGAAGTACAGCCCCATCGAGTTCAGTATGTCGGCAGGCACTGTGAAAAGCAGCGAGCCGAACCAAATGCTTGGCTTGTTCAGCTTGTTCTGCGACATATAGTAGTTCTTGCCGTGCTGCTCGAGCTTTCTGGTGATGAATCCTTTCTTTTTCCTGTTCTTTATGTAATTGAATATCCAGGGATTTATGACAAGGACAAAAGGTATTATCAGTATGAGGTCGAAGATGACGACGTATATCAGGTATTTGCCTATGTAAAGAGCCGTGACAAGAGCCAGGATCGCAAACCCGAAGAAGTCCGTGAAGAGGTCCATTGTGACTATCGGAACGATACTCATAAACTTAATCTTTGTAACTTTCTTCAGCGTATAAGCCGCAACTATCCTCCCCACCCGTCCGGGAGTTATGTCCATGCTGTATGCTGAGAGATAAATAAGGAAACTCTTTCCCTGCGCTACCTTTATCTTCAGCCTGTGCATGTAGTAGCCCCACTTTCCATACCTGACCAAATACCCAAGGAACACACAGACGAATGCGAAGAAATAGAGACTAAGGTTCGCGCTCGCTATGGTGTTTATTACGTTGCCGAATCCTCCAAAAATAGCCACAAGCACAAAGACGCCAAAGCTTGCAAAAAGACCTATAATTACGAATAGCCGAAGCCTATGTATCATCTTCACGTATTCCTTCCTGCCTACCATCTTGGTGGGCATTGCCAATCCCAAAAGGGATCGTTTCTTGCGTGCCATCCAATCATCAGTATCTTATGGTATTCAAGAACAGGCGTTCGTACTGCTTGGCTATCTTATCCCAGTCATGGTTCCTTATCATTCTCTGCCTGCCCTTCCTTGCAATACTGGCGGTCGATTTTCTGTTTTCCAGTACGTATCTAAGTCTCTCCTTTATGCTATAATAATCTTTTGGCTTTGAATAAAATCCATAGTGGCCTGCAATCTCCGGTATGCCCCCCACCCTCGAAACTACGGATGGAATCTCACAGGAAAGCGACTCAAGAAGCGCAAGCCCCGCAGGCTCGTAAAGTGATGGGAGGGCGAATGCATCGCAGGCGTTGTAGTAGTACGGAAGCACGTCGTCGTCCAACCCGTAGACAATCTTGAATCTTTTATCGATGCCCATCCTCTTTGCCGTCCTGTGGAGTTTCCTCCTCAGGGGGCCGTTCCCAATTATCAGCAAATTAAGCTCGTCATAACCCTCATTAACAAGATGCGAAAAGGCCCTCATGAGATATATCTGCCCCTTTTGGGTTGCGAGCCTTCCATTTGTAAGTATGTTTGTGCCACCCTCAAACCCGAGCGACTTTTCCACCTTGAGAACGTTCGGATCTTTCCTGTCAATCTTCCTGAACCTTTTGTAATCAACCCCATTGAAGACAAGATGGGTCTTGTAACGCTCAGACCTCGGCACTGTGGTGTTTATTGTATTTGTAGAGACTCCAGTTATGAGATCGGAGGCGCGCATGAGCTTCTTACCCCAAAGCCAGTCATAGAAGCGCCCCATGTCATCGGTCAGCTGGTCTATGTTCTGCGGTTTGGCGTTGTGTATGGTCAGGGCAAGCTTCTTGTCCATACCCTTTACCACATTCACCGTGTCCTCAAAAAACTGGTATCTGTTGTTTATGTGGTATATGTCACTCCTTTCCTTTCGCAGTGCCTTTTTCAACCCATCAAAGAACAGGAAGGGCATGGGGAATATCGGGATCTTCTCCTGCAAGGCCCGGAGCCTGACCACTTTCAGCCCAAACATCTCGCTGGTTGAGGGCCGATTCCTCTCCAGCGGTGCTGATGTTATGATGGTGATGTTGTGCCTCTTGGCAAGTCTCTTGTAAACCTCCAGCAACACCTTCTCTGTGCCTCCCTTGTATGGGTAAAAGAAGGGATTAAGCACGCATATTTCCAGACATATCACCAATTGAATTGTAAATATCGGATTATCTATTAAAACTTAAATATAATAGCGTTTCACTTCAGGTAAAACGCAGAAAAAAGCAAAGAATTAATTAATAATTGTCCAATTATTTGGACCGCGCACGGCCTAAAAAGGCCCTGCAATTTCTGTGAAACCGTTTCATGAGAGTGTTTAAATAGGGTTTCATAAAGGGTAATGTGAGAATGATGACCAGGAACATAATCGTATTGCTACTTGACACAGTCAGGGCGAGCGACGTATATGGTAACGGTGCGCTGAGCACATTAAACAACCTATCAAGGAACGGAACGGCATACAAGAATGCAGTTGCACCAGCGCCATGGACAGCACCAACGCACGCGGCCCTGTTCACCGACCGGAAGGTATCCCAGATAAAAGAGGTTTCACAAAACTTTCTGGACGGAGGCACATACAAGATAGATCCATGGATGGTAAAGACGAAGTTCCTGCCCCCTAATACCACCACGCTTGCAAAAAAGATGTCAATGCACGGATACCAATCGGTCCTGCTCTCAAACAATCCTTTCCTTACAAGCTTTACCAACCTTGCAATAGGATTTGACAGGGTCCAGGACGTATGGCTGGATTCAAATGTAAAATACAATAAATCCCTGGCAAGCAAATTTTCCTTTATATTAAACGGAGGAGCCAAAGCCAGGGCAGCAATGATAAACACAGGATACACCCTTACCAGAGCGCTCCCAAAGAAATCCATGGACAAGCTTTATGTCGGGCTTAGGAAAACGATGTACAAGAAGACCTCGGAAGTAGACGGGACATATAAATTGGACAGGGGAGCAGACGATACGAATGCTCTTCTAAAAGATCATTTTTCCTACAGCTACAACTACAAGCCCCAATTCATATTCATAAACTTCATGGAGGCGCACGAGAACTATCCAGTAAAAGACAGAAACATCACCCAGGACAAGTGGCTGTATCTCGGGGGCATAGAGGACATGAGCGACTACAACATGAAAGCGCTTCATAAGGCCTATCTTAAACGGCTTAGATACCTGGACAATTCGGTAAAGTCTACAATAGAGATACTAAAGCAGAAAGGGGCACTGGAAAACGCAACACTTGTAATCACCTCGGACCACGGACAGTTCTTCGGGGAGCACAACATGCTTTATCATTCCCTTCCGCCATACGAGCAGGTCTCAAAGGTGCCATTGATAGCGGCAAACTACGAGCACGGCAAACTGGTTAAGATGAAAGATCATGTTGAGACACCGGTTTCGATATCTGCACTCCATAGCTCCATACTCAACCTTGCCTCGGGCAAGTTCGGTTACCTGAACGGGAACCTCAGGAAGGACAAATACGTGATTTGCGAGCACACAGGAATAAGCGAGGGGTGGGATGAGAAGCTCCTGAAGATGCTCTCGCCAAGGTCGAAGAGCGCCGCGCAGATACTTGAGACAAAGAGGCGCATGAATGCAAAGGTAACTGCAGTTTACAAGAGAAACCTGAAGCTTATGCATTACTTCGGAAAGAGAAAGGACGAGCTATACGATGTGGCAACGGACCCGGAAGAGTCAACCAACATAATAGACAGCAACAGGTCGCTCGCCAACCAGATGGCAAGAACCCTGTACAACTAGCCTATTATCTCTTTTACGTATTTTTGCTGGCATGCCGGTGCGCTAGCATTGAGGCTTGGGCTGCTTTTGCAGATATAAGCCGTAAAGAGGTTAGCCTGGCCTATCAGCGCCTGTGATATCACAGTATTCTGATTGCTCATATTGGTCAATATCTGGTTCCAGTCCAATCCGTGGAGCACTGCCGGACTTACAACCGCGCCGCTCTGTATGCTGCCGTTGGCGAAGTCTACGAACGGAATCCCGCCAGTTGAAAACCTGCCATATATGTACTGCTCCGTTGGTGTGAAGTTAGAATTTGTTATGTTGTGCTGCATCCTGTCATATACCTCAATACCATCAAAATGGACCAGGTTGCTGCGATAACTTGAATTTACAAACGAGAAGGTGGGCGTGTTTGGGTATACGTCTGTCGGGTCTGACTCCATATAAGTAAGGTTCGTAAAGTTGCCGAACCTCATGAGGGCAACTATCAATCCCCACCTTGTGATTGCACAGTACGGGCAGAATTCGCCGCCGACATACAGTATCTCTGGTTTTCCATTAAACGTAAGCAAAGATGCATTTACTACCTTTGGCGGATTAGAACCAGGACCGGATATGGTTATCCCAGAACCCACATTGTTTGCAAGGATGTTGTTGTTTGCTATTTGCTGGAACCTGTTTATGTAACTGCTGCCAACCTGTTTCCCGCAGGCAGAACATCCCGAAGATGTAAGAAGTATGTATGCCGCTACTCCAATCACAACAACGACTGCGACCGCGATGTAGATAATATACTCTTTTTTCATGAAATGGCCTCAAATTTAATCCAACATATATTAGATAACAATATATTTATGCTTTCATCAAGATATACCGATATGTCCAAGGGGTTGTAGCGTAACTTGGCAGCGCGGCAGGCTCCAGATGTTTATATTTTGTTGAGCAGAAATGCGATGATGATGATCTGGAATTAAGAAATAGAATATGAAGTAACCTGCAAATCAGGGTTCAAATCCCTGCAACCCCAAATATTGTGATTAACATGACAAGATATGCAACTTTGTTCGGCTTTGGACTTTTTGACCCTACAAATAAGAAATACAAAGGTTATTTAGATAGGTTTGTACTATTTGTAAAAAGAAAAAAGATAGACGAAATAATATTGTGCGGCGGCCACACAAATGTTGCAGAGCCTAATAAATCAGAAGCAGGTACTATAGCAGATTATATAAGACCACAAATACCCCGTAGTGTCAAAATACATCTAGAAGACAAATCAATAACAACCGAACAAAACCTGAAATTTGCAAAGGATTTTATAAACTTAGACCCAGAAAATGAGATATTTGTAATAACCGAAGGTGTAAGATTCTTTAAGGTTACCTGGATTTTATTAGACAAGTGGTTTGGTCTAAACAGAGAACAAATAACTGAATACTGGCAGAAGATGTTCCTGCAGGTCTATGGGAATCCAAATCAGAAAGAAACAACAATGAAACTAAACAACTTAAAGAAGTTCTTAAAATATAAGAATGTAAGAATAATTGTAGACAACTTCCACAAAGACTATAAGAACGGATTTCATACTATTATTTCCCAAACATTTGAGATAGACGGCTTATACAATCAGAAGGTATACGAAGAATTCATGAGAATGACTAAAAAGAAGCTCAAGATGTCCTGACTAATAATTTAAGCTGACATCAAACTATTAAAATTCAGCATGCAAACTGATTCATAAATTGCTTTTGGGATTTAAATGATACTTTATCAGGTAATTGCTGCAGGAATTGGGATCGGACTGCTTGAAGGAAGCGAGATCTCAATGTTTACTTTGGCTGCTGCGGCCAGATACAAATGGCGAATGGCATGGCTGGTGCTGCTTGCCGGGCTTCTTACTCTTGTACCCCTTCTTGCTCTCTTGTACCTTTTCTTCACAATCATACCTGCCCATATTGCAACTCTTCTGGCTGGCATAATCATATTCGCTCTCGGGGCTCACTTCTTCTATGAGGGCTTTACAGCAAGGACCAAGAAAGAGACATTCAAGGGAGAGGAGGAAAAGATCGGCGCTGGGCTTCTAGGGGTTTATAGCGCTATAATATTGGAGGAAATAGAGGCCGGTACCATCGTCATGTCCATAGCCGTTGCGGCTGGAGGTGCTTATGGTAGCGCAATATTAGGGATGCTGATAGGGATATCCGTGCCGCTTGCAGCAATAAAGGTGCTCAGGCCGTTTATCGAGAAGCTGCCAGAATGGCTGATTTTGATTCTGGTGGGTAGTTTGATGATGGTTGTTGCCTCTTTAATACTGATCTTACATTTTTAATCGCACCAAACCCAAACTATTTAAGTATCCATAGCTAATTGTTCTATAATATTCCACAAAGTAGATCAGGGATTAGATGTTCTTTACAAAATTAGCGATATTCTCCATAATGGTAAACAAGGCAATAATCGGAGTCATCCTTGGCGTAGTGCAGGGCATAAGCGAATGGCTACCCATAAGCAGCAAGACCCAGATACTGCTTGTGTCAACAGCGCTGCTCAATCTAAGCTTTTCCCAAGCATACGCGTTAGGTCTCTTCATGGAAGGCGGCACATTTCTTGCAGCAGTTATATACTTCAGGAAGGAGCTATACAAAACCATTTTGGCCTTGGTGGGAAAAGGCGGAAGTGAGGGAAAATCGCTCCTGATCTATCTTTTTGTGGTTACGGTAGTTACAGCAATAGTTGCAATACCAATCTACAAGTTTATATCATCAATAAATGGTCCTGTTGTCGGTGTGCCAATGATAGTATTGGGTTTACTTCTAATCCTCGATGGACTAATAATAAAGTTTTCAAAAAGCAGATATTCTGCAAACAAGACTGTTACGAACCTAACGAAGATCGATCTAGTACTTATTGGCGTTTCGCAGGGAATATCCGCGCTCCCTGGTGTAAGTAGGTCAGGGACTACTGTGTCTGCGATGCTATTCCTAAACGTAAAACCAGAGGAGGCATTCAGGCTCTCATTCTTCGCGCTTATCCTATCATCAATAGGCGCATCAGCAGTAACCCTGATATTCTCCAAACCTGCCTTGAAATCCGTATTTTTGGTATTTCCAATAATCGACATAGCAATAGCGGCAGTTGTATCTATAGCAATAAGCCTGGTGTTCATTGACCGGCTGATAAAATCCGTAAGGGAGGGCAAGATTACGAATATCGTTTTCATACTGGGCGCAATTGCGATACTTGCAGGACTTATAGGAATAATTACCGGAGTTGCAGGCTAAGTCTTTGGATTAGAGTTCTGGAATATCTTCAGGTCGGGCTTTACGTCCTTCTCTGGTGGTTTCGGTGCAGGTTTCTGGGCCCCTTGTTGTGGGGGTGCGGGTTTTTTACCACTATTGCCTCTGCTTTTCCAAAAGATTAATGCTACAATTACTATTATTACGAGAATCACTACAGCATAAGTCGTACTCCCAGAAGAGACAGGAGATGCGAGTATTGTTGTGGTGGCTACAGAAACGGTAGTAGGCAGCACGGTGCTGACAGTGGTTGCAACAGTAGATGCTGTTGGGGTAACCGATGTTGTGGAAGTAGAAGAACTTGGCAGGCTTCCCAAGACACTGAATCTTAGGACTGCAGGATTGACCGTGCTGTTTGAACTGTTTCCCCCAAGAGTTACGTTGTAATTTCCTAGAGGGGTCGTGTGCAGGGCGAATACGTACATCGTGCCATTCAACGGTGGATTTCCTGCCCTGGCCGTCAATAATACACTTATATTATGCGCAATAAGCTGTTTGTTGTTTACAACGTACAATGTAGTGGCAAACGTGTAGTACCCACTGACTGATTTTATCCCATATCTCACAGTAATGTTTCCGCCAGGAACCACATTCCCCGAGTAATTCGACAGCGTGACATTTTGCACTCCAGTTACTGCGTTTGCACTAGCCAAAAACACGACAAGGAAAACAACGGATATAAACATAAGCGAAAGTGCCTTCTTGGCCATAAAGTTCATCCAGTATAATCTTATTACAAAGAATTAATATGTATCATGTTTCATGCTGCACGGGAAAAACCCATCCAAACCCAACGCAAAGTATTTAGGAACATACCCCCATATTAAAATGGTTTTTATGGCAGGTAAATCCTACAAGGCCTCAATATTCGCCTCATTGGCTGTACTTGCGGTCATAATACTTGCCGTGCTCATAGTCGGAATCGTTATCCTGAATCCGTCCAAATCGTCAGCAAATTCACAGTTGCCGCAGTTCCAAAACACAAGCGCTCCTGTCCCTTCCGCTTTCTCCACGGTACTTACGCTGCCAAGCCAGCAGACAACAGCCAACTTAGCGGCATTGACGCAGACACACATTACAGCGGCACAGCAATTCAACGTGTCATACAACGGTTCAATTTACGTACGCCCATCGGGCCTGGTCGGCGCTATCGCACAGATAAACTCGCCTCTTTACGTCAGCGAGTCAAAATACGGCAGCGACACTAAACTATACATGAACATCACAAGTCTTCCGATTGTCGGGGTCGGCAAACTGATATATCTCAATCTGACAAACGGCACATACAGTTGCACAAACCTAAATGTTAGTGCCAAGACCAGCGGGTTCTCATTATCATCTCTGTCCGCGAACCGCAATATCACGTGTGTGCATTCAACAACGCTTGCTGGCGTAAACGTGGATAACCTGACAAGGTTCGATCTATCAGAACTGGGCCATGCCGGTGCCCAGCTGAATTACCAAAAGGTATACCAAAGCACATACATGGGAATGTCGTGCACCTACATGTTCGGAAACATGATCCAAACGGCATCTAATGGCACAACCACCGGAACTGGCGAATTCGACATGTGCATGTCTGACACGTATTACGTCCCTCTGAGCCTGTCAATGTACTTTAATACCCAAAGCCTATCTCTCATGTTCAACATGAACGAGACCTCAATAAGCAACCAATCCAACCAATCATATATCGAGTCTCTTCCAGGCCCTGTTGTTGGATAAACACAAAAGACACAATTTGAAAGCAAAAACTTTTATACTTTAATCTAGTTAGTTCATCAATTAATTTAAGGCAAAACAGAAGGAAGCAGAGATGAACACGAAAATAAAGGGCTGGCTTGACCAACTTAGCCCAAGGAAACGCGCACTCGCGCACAAAATAAGGGACGTAGTTCTGGCTACTGATTCTGATATAAAAGAGGGGATAAAGTGGAGAAACCCCACTTTCATGACGCCCAAAGGCAATATCGCATGGGTCTTGAACTACAACACAACCGATTACATTAACCTAGGTTTCTTCAGGGGTGCAAGGCTTTCAGATCCGAAAAATCTATTGGAGGGCATGGGAAAAGGGATAAGGCACCAGAAGATATGGAACAAGGAGGACATCGGCGCAAAGCAAATCCAATCATGGATAAAGGAAGCAATAAAACCCAACAAAAATTGACCAGAACACAAATGATACTAAAAAACAGTGAAAAACATGACAAAAGCAACTACAAAATCAAATGGGAACGAAAATGGCAATGGGGCCGTACGCGAAGAAAATTTAAAATTAGCAAAACCAACAGACATATCAAAACTGATTGAATTGGCAAAGCGAAACGACCGCAAAGAATTCAGCACAACACTATCATGGCTTTTACGCGCTGCGCACCATCAGGGAGTAAACCGCGGCCGCATATCCGGCGCAAGGAATAGCCACACAGAGCCTGTAGAATCGGATTTCCAGCCAGGCCTTGCAAGGGCTTTAAAATCCGAGCACCTAAGGGGCTCAAACGGCAGAAAGGGCTTATCAGAAGACGCGAGTGCCCGATGAACCTTCTAGGACCTGCTCCAATTTGAAGACATTACCTATGTATGCATTCTTTCCTCCACTCTCAATGAACTTTATGCAGGCCTCGATCTTCGGTCTTATGGTTCCCTCCTCAAACCTGTTCAAGTTCTTTTTTAGTACGCCTGCAGGAATCTCCCTCATTGCTCCTTTTTTGTGATTATAATCGGCATATAAACAGTCTGCATTGGTCAATATCACCATTGTATCTGCCCTTATTGCGCTCGCCAGCAGTTGCGTTGTCAGGTCCTTGTCTATGACCGCATCCACTGGTTCAAAAGTCCCCTTTCTTTTTATCATAGGTATCCCTCCGCCGCCGCAGGTTATGGTTATGCCGTTTCCTGATCCAGAATTTATTGCATCGAGCTCCAGTATTGCCTTTGGTTTTGGGGATGCAACCACCCTCCTGTATTTGAGCCCAAGTTTTATGTAGTCGAACCTATCCAGTCTCAGCTCCTCCTCTAGCTCTTTCCTATTGTAGAAAGGCCCTATCTGCTTTGATGGCTTTTTGAAGGCCGGATCCTTTGAATCAACAAGCACATGGGCTAGAACTATTGATACATCCCTCCTGATCTTCAGCCTGTTCAGGGCATTCCTAAGCGATATCTCAACCACAGTGCCTATCGAGGCCTGCGTTTCAGCATTTACGGCATAAAGCGGCAACTCCGGAACGAACTTTCTTGAATGCTCGTTCTTCATGACCTCGTCGCCTACCTGCGACCCATTTCCATGTGTTATTATCAGCCTCAGGCTTCTGTTCCTGCAGAGCTCTGCAATGCTCTTCGAAACCCTGTTTACGTTTTTCCCCTCAAGGGAGAAGTCCTGCCGGCCCGAAGGTCCGAGCAAGGCATTCCCACCAAGCGCAACGACAATCGATCTCATCCAACCAGCAGTTATTATAAAGTTTCAAGCAGCTATAAGAAACATGGAAAGGACAAAACTAATAATCTTCGATGTTGGCGGGGTAATCGACAATTTTGATGAGAAGCTGTACACTACATACATATCCAAGAAACTTGGCCTGAACCAAAAAAAATTCAGAGGCACACTCCTGCCGATGCTAGATAAGATGGAGGTCGGCAAGATGAATGTGAGCGCCATGGAGAAGATTCTTGCAAAAACATTCAAGACGACGGAGATACGCCTTGAGTGGAACCAGGCGTTCTTAAAACTGAATTCAGTCAACGAGGATATGGTCAGGCTGATAAATCGTCTCTCAAAGAATTACAAAATAGCCATACTTACCAACGTGAGCAGGAGCCGGCATATGTTGCAGATGCGTTATATGCGACGTGTCAAATATGATGGTATGTTTGCCTCATGCTACCTCGGACTGCACAAACCAGAGCACAGAATATACAGATTTGTTCTAAAGAGGATGGCAACAAAGCCACAAGAGACAATATTCGTTGACAACCTGTGGCGGAATGTAGAGGGGGCAAGAGGCGTAGGAATCAGGGCAATCCAATTCGTAGGCTATGCTGACCTTAGGAGAAGATTCAAAGCAATGGGAATAAAGGTAAATTGATGAACATAAGCGCAGCCCTTGAAAAAATATTCGCTGGGAGATGGGTTGCTGGATATTATCCAGAGGATGCGCTGCAAAGAACAAAGTTATTCAATTCCAAGGGAATGTCAACTTTGATAAATTTTCTAGGGGAAAACGCAAAAAGCAGCCAAATAAACGAATCGGTCTCAATATACATGGAAATAATAGGGGAGATAAAAAAGAGGAGGCTTGATGCATCTATATCCCTGAAACCGACGCAGATAGGCCTTTACCTCAGCTACAAGCGCATGCTTTCAAATTACATAAAGATAACAAAATTCGCAAAGCAGAGCAACGTATTCGTATGGTTAGATATGGAGGAGCCAAAATACGTAGACGATACAATAAGGGCATACAAAAGAACCATGCACCACGGCAATACCGGCATATGCATACAGGCAGACCTAAAGAGAAGCATGTCTGATGTCGAGACCCTGATAAGACACAGAGCCAAAATAAGGCTTGTAAAAGGGGCATATCAGATAAAGGATGACACGGCCTTCAGTTCAAGAAGATCAATAAACCACAATTATATGCAGATAATGGAACTGCTTTTCCAAAAATCAAACGACTTTATGATAGCAACACACGATTCTAGAATCATAGAGGAGGCGGAAAGACTAAACAAAAAATACAAAAAAAGAGTGCAATTCGCGATGCTTAATGGGATAAGGAACAAGTACGCCAAATACCTTGCTCATCACTGTCAAAAGGTCGCGGTATACGTGCCGTTCGGAAGGGACTGGATAGCATTCGGATACAGGAGACTTGTCGAGCAGAGGCACATTACTTTAATACTGAGATCACTATTTGAGACCCAAAGCATATAGGGAATAATCTAGATTTATATATCTTGAAAGACAGATAGATAAAAATAGCCCCGTCATCTAGTGGCCAAGGATAGCGGGCTTTGGACCCGTTTACATCGGTTCGAATCCGGTCGGGGCTATTACGTTCATTGTCGAATCCTGTTAAAACTATATATATTATGAAAAAGAAAAATAATGTGTGTTAAAATGACAATAGATAGATTGGCTCAAGCACCCAGCGTAGACGGCCTTAGATCCATCAGTGCAGCTAGGCCCAAAACAATTGCTGATTTAATTCGCCAATTAAGGAAGATTAATTCCAAAGCTAATTCATGTTATGTTGGTATTGCACTTGGTTCAGGAATTGGTGGTATTATAGCTGCCGAATCCTTCGTTATAAATAAAACAAATGATAAGATTTTCCTATCCGCACTTGCTGCAGCGTGTGGGGTTGTTGTTTGGAAGGAAATTAAATATCTAAGACGCACCATAAAGGAAAGAAAAGAAACAGAGGGTGAATTGTATGCTGCAAGAAAACTCATTCGAAAAGCATCAGATCCTTCTTCTACATTTGTTACAACTAACTGAGCACAGGCCCAAATATACGCTTTTTATACCTTAACAGCACGATAATATCATGTTGGAGTGGTACTATCTCGTATTAGTGTCATCGCTGCTTTTTGGCATAGCGGCTATAATAGAAAAATATACTCTGAAGAAGGAGTTCGCAACGGCATACAGCACCGCATTCGCGTTCCTCATAGCAGTAATCTCTGTAGTCTTCATACCATTTGCAAAGTTCAACGTGAATCTGTCCTCTCTAATACTGATTTTTGTCTTCAGTCTCATATCAACACTGACCTATCTTATAACGGCAAGGATTCTGAGGCACAGCCCAATCTCCACCTCGTCTCCGATACTCAGCGTGCTGCCTACCGTATTCATAGTCATCCTCGCATTTTTCTTCCTAGGAGAGCACCTGACAATACTGCAGTACATAAGCGTTGCCGTAATAGTTGCCGCCGCATACCTGCTACTGTTCATGGTGCCCAAATCTACTCAAACGCTAAAGGGCATGGAAAAGAAAAAGTACGTCCTGATACTCGTAGCAAACTCGCTGGTTCTCGGAATAGGCTGGATAATCAGCAAATACATACTGTACACTGTTGATCCATATACCTTCCTGATACTCACCCAGTTCTTTGTCGCGGTAGAGTTCATCGTCATAATAACGCTCCGGTACAACGGCGTAAAGGAGATGATAGCCACAACAAAGCATCACAAAATCCCGATAACTGCGATAGCCATACTTACTACCATATCCAGGATAGCTTTCTACATTGCACTGGCAAAAACTCCGGTGAGCCTTGCGCAGCCGCTGAGCAATACGTTATACGTAATAGTCGCCGTCCTGATTGGCGGCATGATATTCCAGGAAGGTTCCCTAAAAGAGAAGCTGGCGTTGAGCATAGTGATGGTAATATTTGCCACATTGCTGGTCATAGCATAAGCCCGTACAAAAGCATTAAGTAAATAATCGCAGCTTAGAATGTCCAGGCGATCAATGGGTGCAAGAATGCAGGTAGCGATTCCTAATCTATAGAAAGAGAATAAAATCTATCATGAGAAAAGGTTCTGTAGATTCCATGGTCGATAAGATTTACCTTGTTGATGCATACAGGAAGGAACTTGAATCAAAGGTTACGGCAAGGAACGCCAGAGAAATTGAGCTGGAAAGCACGATATTCTATCCCACCGGCGGAGGCGAGCCGTGCGACACAGGAACAATATCATTAAATGGCACAACCAGCAAGGTGCTTGATGTAAAGAAAGAGGGCGACAGGGTCGTACACACTCTTGAAGCAGAGCCAAGCTTTAAGGTGGGTGATACCGTAAAATGCGTGATAGACTGGGAAAGGAGATACACTTACATGAGACACCACACGGCGATACACGTCATAGGCGGAATAATGGAAAGTAAACATGGCGCCATGTTTACTGGCGGCCAAATAGGCCTTGAAAAATCAAGGTTTGACTTCGACATGCCATCGTTGAACAGAGAACTGGCAGAGGCAATAGTGAAGGAGTCACAGCAGGTTATAGACAAGAACCTCAATGTTGTCGCAAAGGTCATATCAAAGGAGGAGGCATTGGCGATGCCGAATCTAGCAAGGACGGAGCCGGGAAAGAAACTGCTCGAGAGCCTGCTGGAGATAAGGGTTGTTGACATAGAAGGATTTGACGTGCAGATGGACGGGGGCACTCATGTAAAGAACACACGAGAGATAGGAAAGGTAATGCTCACCAATTTCGAAAACAAGGGAGCCCACAGGAAAAGAATCGAGATTGCACTAAATGCGCAATCCTAACCTTTCACTAAACAACGAAGAAGGTCTTGCCGAATAGATAGCTAGATACGATCCTTGCCGACTCAAATATTATAACTCCAGCAACTCCATATGCGAGTATCCTCTCACCTATGCTGTCCTTGTAATGGTTTCCTATGAGTATTCCGGGTATTCCCCCTAAAACCAGCAACCCCGTAGCGAGGAACGCCACATTTCCTAGGTATATCTGCGTTATAGTTGCAGCAAGCAGTATTATCCCTCCCTCAAATATGGCCACGTTCACTGCAGTATGCGGCTTGAATTTAAGTATCAAAATGAGCGAGGCGACCATAAGAGAACCTGTAGAGATGCCCGTCACTCCTGCTATCAAACCGACATAAGCCCCAATTAACCAGCCCTTCCACTTGAAACCCGTGTCGACCTTTGGGTCAGCATAAACATTACGCTTCTTCACCTTCACCTGGTATATTATCGATACTGCTGCTATGATCAAAACCACTGCAAGGACAGCTTGGAACTGGGTGTACGATGTTGCTATCTTTGTAAGGAATGCGCCTATCACTGCCATCGGCACGCCAGTAACGGCTATGGTAAATGCATAGCCTGTATTTAAAGATTTTTTAAGGTAATTTCGCGCACTTGCCGAAAACTTTGTTACGGTTCCCTGTGCTGTTGCGGTTCCGACCGCTTGGGCATGTGTCAGCACCTTGCTGAAGTCCAGATACAGGACTGGGGTCATAAGTGCTCCAGACCCCACGCTTGTCAATCCCACTATTATACCTACAACAAGACCTAGTATGACAAGACTGATTATCGTTGATTGTGAATTGTAAATCTTTTGCGCTGTAATCGAAAATATCGATGAACTCAGGTAAAGCATAACCGCAAGAAGCGCCAGGAAAATGATGATACCCAGATAAAACCTCAGGCGCCCCCTCTTTCCGGTTTCTCCTTTCTCTGTCAGATAACCAAACGCGCTAAGCTTCCTCCTTATTTCTGCATCCTCTGCCTCGCTTCTCTTCGTCATAGCAGCACTAATTATATATAATTACTTAAAATATTATACATAATTAGATATAAAAAGCTTTCCTTTGTTCAAAAAGGCTAAAGTTCCTTGGTGCTTTTGTCAACTTCCTTATGCTGATAAAGAAATGCAGCGCCCTTTACTGTTTTTAAAGAAAGCGTTGCGCATTTCAGCCTTGCGGGTCCAGGATCTATCCCCAGCAATTCAATTATCTCGGACAGCCCCATTTTCTCTATCTCACTAAGGCGTTTTCCCTTTATGAAATCAGTCAGCATGCTTGCTGATGCCATGCTTATCGCGCAACCTTCGCCGCTGAACTTCACATCGGTCACTTTGTCCTTTTCTATCTTAAGGTAAATAGTCATGTCGTCCCCACACAACGGATTGTTCTCGTGCAGGCTGATGCTCGGGCTCTTTATCTCCCCTTTGTTGTGTGGATGCTCGTAATGGGCGATTATCTCCTCAGCATAAATGTCTATCGGAACAAAATCACCTGACGTTGAATATCTTTTTGACCTTATCTATGGCCTCAACCGCAGCATCCACCTCGGACTCTTTGTTGTACATGTAGAAACTCATTCTTGACAACGCAGGCAGACCAAGTTTTTGGGTGACCAACGGCATCGCGCAGTGATGCCCTGCCCTGATTGCTATACCTTCTCCATCAAATATCTGTGCAACATCGTGCGGATGCACCTTATCGAGGCTGAATGTTATGACCCCCGACCTGTCCTCTATGTCCTTAGCACTAGGACCGTAGATCGTTACTCCTTTCACTGCGCCAAGCTTTTCTAAAGCGTAAGCGGTAATCTGTTTTTCATGGTCCCTTATTTTATCCATTCCTAAATATTGGAGATAATCTACCGCTGCACCGAAACCTATCGCACCTGCCACGTCTGGCGTTCCTGCCTCGAATTTCCACGGGAGATCATTCCATGTGTAAGAGTCGTACTGCACCGTCTTTATCATGTCCCCGCCACCGAACAGAGGTTCCATCCCGTTCAATATTTCGCTCCTTGCATGCAGAACCCCGATTCCTGTCGGCCCGAGCATCTTATGGGCTGAGAAGGCGAAGAAGTCAGAGCCTATGTCCTTGACGTCTACTTTCATGTGCGGAGTCGACTGCGCCCCATCAATCAGAACCATAGCTCCCTTCTTATGCGCTCTTTTTGTGATCTCCTTCGCATCCGTTATCGTTCCCAAGACGTTTGAGGCCTGGGTCACGGCAACTATCTTCGGCTTTTTGTCAAGCATCTTGTTAAGGCTGTTCATGTCTAATCCGTAGCTTTCCTTGTCGAGAGCGATATAATCAATCACTGCGCCCTTTCTTTTTGCGAGCATCATCCACGGAACCATATTGCTGTGGTGTTCTATCTCTGATAGAAGTATGTGGTCCCCTTTCTTTATGTTTGCCTCTCCCCAAGAGAGAACAACAAGGTTTATGGCCTCCGTTGTATTCCTTACGTATATTATCTCCTGCATAGAGCCCGCGTTTATGAGCTTTGCAACCTTTTCCTTTGAACCGACATATCCCTCTGTCGCTTTTTCCGATATTCGGTATATTCCACGGTGTACATTTGCGTTGTATGTCCTGTAGTAGTCGTCCATGGCCTCTAATACTTGTCTGGGCTTTTGCGATGTCGCCGCGTTATCAAGATAAACAAGCTTCTTCCCGTTCATCTCAACCTTTAATATCGGAAAGTCCGATCTTACATCCTCTACTTTGAAAGCATGCCCGGCCATAGGTTTTTTATTTTCAGGCATTCAGGACACCATTTACTTGATATATGAATCGTAGCCATCCTTTTCTAGCTTTTCTATCAGCTCGTGCCCTCCCTCTGCGACTATCTTCCCATCAACCATAACGTGTACAAACTGCGGCTTTATGAAAGAGAGTATTCGGCTGTAGTGTGTTATTATTAAAAGCCCCAGCTTTTCCTTGGTTGAAAGGTTGTTTACGGCATTCGACACCACCTTTATTGCATCTATGTCAAGGCCCGAATCCGGCTCATCAAGTATTGCTATCTTTGGCTTCAATACAGACAGCTGAAGTATCTCTGCCTTCTTCTTTTCTCCTCCGGAGAAACCCTGATTGAGCGACCTTCCCAGAAAGTCCTCACCCATCTTAAGTTCTGCTATATTGCCTTTCACATCTTTCATGAAGTCTTTTGTGCTTAGAGCAGCATCCCCGCCGGACTGCTTTGCAAGATGCAGGAAGTTTATGAAACCCACTCCCTCTATCTCCACCGGATTCTGGAATTGTAGAAACAGTCCAAGCTTAGCGCGCTTATCTGTTGTCATGCCAAGTACGCTCTCGTTATCGATCAATATGTCTCCCTTTGTCACGACCGATTTTGGATGCCCCATTATGGTTCTTGCAAGCGTGCTCTTTCCCGAACCGTTGGGTCCCATTATAACATGGGTTTCACCCTGTGCCATCTTTAGATTCAGTCCCTTCAGTATCTCTTTGCCCTCGATTGTAACATACAAATCTTTTATCTCCAGTATCATAAAATCACTCATTTAACAATAAAAGCGCAATCGAATTTTTTGTTGCTCTGGCACATGGAACACATTACCCTTTGGCCGTTTTTCGTTTCGTCCAGTTTCATCCTCTCTATGAATTCCCTCAACGATTTATTATCTATATCGATATTGCTGTATTTTTCGGAACTTTCCTTGAGGTACTTGCTTATCGCAGCCTGCGTTGTTCCCAAAATCATCGCAGCTTGCTGCTGTTTTATGCCATATTCCCTTATCATCATATGTGCAGCCTTTAATCTGAAGGCAGGTATGAATCTTTTCATCACTCTTTCATAATTTGTAAGCATATCAACACTACTCCGCTCCCCTGTACTTGTAATGGCCTTTGAACATGTCAGAATCCTGGCTGTCAGACGGGCCCACCCAAACATTGCGCGTATCCATCTTTGGCATGGCCCCGTACGTACGATTTTCCAGCTTGTTGTTTATCAAAGACATCGAAAGTCCCCTTATCATCGCATTTTGCATCTTTGAAAGACTTGCAGCAAAGAAACCCGAAACAAGAAGCTTCCTAACTCCTATCTCGTCTATCCCTTTCGACATTAGGTAAAAAACTGATTCCGGATCAACCGGCGAGGTTGCCGAAGAATGGGTCGCCTTTACATCGTTTTCATCTACAGACATGTCGGGCAGTCCGTAAACTTTTGCGCTTTTGTCAAGCAGTATGCCCCTTTCGTGCACATAGGATCGTGCCTTTACTGCGCCTTTCTTTATTTTTGCAAATCCCTTCATTATACAGAAGGAATTATCCATCAACGCAGCTTTTGTTTCAAGACTTGCGCTTGTATGAGCTCCAATATTAACGATGTTTGTGTTTATGTCAAATTTTTGCGTAGCACAACCAAAAACAACCTCGTTGACTTCGACCGAACTCTCTTTACCATCGGCCTCTATTGTATTTCTAACACGGGTATGTGCCCCTCCATTGTATACAGAATTGAATTTTAGGTGCGAATTGTTTCCAATCCTGTTCTTGCAGAAAGAAAGATTAAGGGTGTTGGAGTTTTCATTGTGGAGCGAACTTAGTTCAAGTTTCGAATCGTCCCCTATATCTATCTCGTGTATTGACCCCAGGCAAGAATTTGCCTTGCCCAAAGACCCGTAATACTCCATTAAGCTGAGATCAGAACCGTTTCCTAATCTTATCAAAAGTTTTGTGTTAAGCGGCCGGTCAGAATTCAGGAAAAGCAAGTTTATACTGGCGGATCTTCTATCAGGCACCCTGATTAGCACCGAATTTGCAGAGCTTGCGTTTATGTAACCTACATACTTATCTTCTGCGCTGTTGTGCATGCCTTCCATGTATGTGGCTCCAAGTTTTTCATTGCTTTCGGCTTTCATGAATTCATTCCCGTCTCCCATTACGTGCTCGTCACTTCCGATTGTAGCATTGAACTTTATCCCTAATTTGCTGGACCATTCCTCAATGGAGCTTTTCAGAAGCGCACCATCCTGCAATTTTGTGTTTGAGTCAAAAGTCTTAAGGTCAAATGGTATGTGTATGAAGTGCCTTTTGTAGAGCTCGCTGCCCTCTTGCGGTAGCTTCTCGTAACGCCCCATAGAATCTTTTACGAATTCGGTGTAAGTCTGCAATTTATCACTAATCAGATTAGCCTACAGAATTTGACATATCTATCTTTATCAGTCTTTTGAGTTCCAAAGAGTACTCCAAAGGCAGAGCCCTTGCAAGCGGGTCAAGAAATCCAAGCACTACTGTTGTAAGCGCTTCCTCTTCGGTAAGACCCCTAGACATCAAGTAGAATAATTGTTCCTCACCGACTTTTCCGGTGCTCGCCTCGTGCGTTATTGTCGCGTCTTCTCTATTTACTTCCATGTATGGATAGGTGTTTGTCTTCGATTCCTCATCAAGCAGCAAAGCATCGCATCTTACTGTGGATTTTACGTTTGATGCGTCCTTACTTATATGTAGCAAACCACGATACGTTGTTACTCCATTTCCTGAAGATACGCTCTTGGATATTATTTGTGAGGTTGTATCTGGTGCGAGATGGTATATCTTGCCTCCAGAGTCCTGAACCTGGTTTGGTCCCGCAACCGCAATTGACATTATCTCGCCTCTGGCTCCCCTTTCTTTGAGAAACACCGATGGATATTTCATATTCAGCTTACTGCCGATATTTCCGTCGATCCACTCGACGTGTGCGTTCTCGTAAGCGAAAGCCCTTTGCGTAACAAGATTGTAAACATTTTTTGACCAGTTCTGTATTGTAACATACCTTATATGTGCATTTTTGTGTGCAACAAGTTCTACTACTGCAGAATGCAACGATGAGCTCATGTAAATTGGCGCAGTGCAATTATGTACTGCAAATCCCCTAACGAGATATGATTCATCTTTACTTACACTGAAATTATAAACAGGCCCTTTGAATGGCGTTTTGTTTATTTTCTTTATTGGAACTAAGAAAGAATTTCCTGCCTTTCTCACTGCACCTATTGCTTTTCCCTCTGTATATTGTATTATTATTTGGTCTTTTCTTACGATCTTTCTACCTAAAATGGCGTCCTCCGAACCCTTCCTTAAGCTAAGATTTGCAAATATGCTGTTCCTTGCCAATATCTCTTGTATCTGCAGGGAAAGCATTTTGCTTATTGTTGCAGCTCTCATCAGCTTCTTTCCATTTCTCATGTATGTGCTTCCATCGCCTTTCCAATAATTATCTATGAGTAGCTTTTGTCTTTCGGGCTTAAGTTTCATTATAGTTGCAGATAATCTCTTAGCTCCTGCTCCTTTACCGCAGTGTGTTTCACAAATCTTAATCAGATCATTTGAGTAAGAGTTTACAGTGTAATATTTGCCTGCACCTTTGAATATAGAACTTCTATAGCCAACTTTATTTAGTAATTTATGTAGGTCTTTTGCTAATCTTTCCTCCTTTTTACTCTTACCAAAACTAAAACTTATCGATTTTTTGTTTCCTAATGCTTTGTTTTCAGAAATCGAGCCCTCCGCCAAGTATAAACCTAAAATTTTGAGATGGTTTTCATCCAATGAACCATCATCATCTACTAAAGTAGGCGCAACGTAGACTAAAAAATCTCCTTCTTCCAATTGACTCGCATTCACAAACTTTGGTTGAGCATCTAAAAGCATATTTGTAGAAACTTCTGGCTGCCCTATACCTCTTTTAGACCTTTTTACAAGTACATCGTTCCTCTTAATGCATAGGACAGGGTGTTCGCCCGTTAATCTAAATCCATTGAAGCTAGACTGCGGAATTATATTGTACATGATACCTTCATGCTCGTGTACGAACAACCTATTTACTTTCTCAATATTACCAGTATGCGTTACAACAGAATCTTTAGCATTTATGTTGACTATTTGATCAAAGGTATCTCCTCTGCTTACTAGCTCATCTGCAGGCAAACAACCCTCTATATAGGTGACATCCGCTCCTTCATCTGCTATGATTAGCGTTCTTTCGAACTGTCCTGCCTTCTCTGAATTTATTCTGAAGTAAGCTTGAAGCGGCATTTTTAATTTTACACCTTTCGGTATATAGATGAATGAGCCTCCGCTCCACACTGCAGTGTTCAACGCAGCAAACTTGTTATCGCTTGGCGGTATTATAGTGCCGAAATATTTCTTCATGAGTCCTGGGTATTTCTTTACTGCTTCATCGGTGCTGCAGAAAACAACACCCTCCTTTGCAAGATCCTCTCTTATATGAGAATAAACTACCTCAGAATCGTACTGTGCCTCGGCACCTGCAAAGAATTTCCTTTCAGCTTCTGGTATCCCCAGTTTGTCAAATGTTTTCTTTATCTCATCAGGAACGGAATCCCAGCTATCCCCACCCTTCTTGTCGGTCGGCTTCAAATAATAATAAATGTCATTGTAATCTATGTCGTTCAGGTTTCCGCCCCATTGTGGTGTGGGCTTGTTCAGGAACTGCTTATACCCTACCAACCTTTTTTCAAGCATCCACTCGGGCTCGCCTTTCATGGTAGATATCTCCCTTACTATGTCCTCTGACAGGCCCTTCTTAGTCCTGAATTTGTATTCGAAGGTATCGTTAAACCCGTAGGTCCTCCTATACTCCTCGTCTCCTACTGCTATCTGTTCCGTTTTGCCATTAGAATCAGGCATAAATACACCTATTATAACCGAGTTATAAATCGCATTTCAAGATATTTAAGCCTTATGCTGCAAACCGATAAGGAAGATACAAAACTTGCAACAACCCAAATATAAAACCACAAAATAGTGTTCCAATAAGGATAAATAGATTAACAGGGAATCTATTCTGTCCTTGTTTTAAAGTGATCAGAATGACCAAAACAAACTTCACGAACGAATCAACATACAAAAATTACCTTGAGAGCGGAAAAGAATCCGAATTCGACCAGTTGTTCGATAGTGCGGTTGCGGCAGCAAAAAAAGCTTTCGGCGGCCAATATCCGATGTACATCGGTGGCAAGGAGGTCTATTCGAAGGATCTTATCGAAGAGAAATCACCGATAGACGCATTTACTATTGGAAACTTCCAGAAAGGCAGCAGGGAACACGCCCAAATGGCGATATCTGAAGCACAAAAGGCCTTCAGGTCATGGTCAATGGTTGGCTATAAGGAACGCACCGCGATATTCAGAAAAGCTGCAGATCTCCTATCGGAAAGAAAATTCAATTTCGCAGCTATACTGAGCTATGAGAACGGGAAATCAAGATACGAATCAGTAGGCGAGGTCGATGAGTCTATTGATTTCATGAGGTATTACGCCAATGACCTTGAATCAAATAAAGGATATTTAAGAAAAACACACATAGCACCAAGCTCGAAAAGCGTTGATTCCGGATTCCAGGGTGCTCCTTCGGGCGCAGAGAAAATAAACATAGCCATGAAGCCGTATGGCGTATTTGGAGTTATAGCTCCATTCAATTTTCCTGTCTCAATATCTATTGGTATGAGCGTAGGCGCACTAATTACCGGTAACACAGTAGTTTTCAAACCGTCGTCATCTGACAACATGACGATGCTTACCGGTCTCAAGATATACGAGCTGTTCAGAGATGTTGGTCTACCAAACGGGGTTTTCAATTACATTACCGGACCCGGTTCTGTAGTGGGGGATGAACTTGCAATCAATGATGCCGTATCTGGAATAGCATTCACAGGGTCACGCACAACAGGGATGTCGATGATATCAAGATGCTTTGGCTCCGGCAAGCAGAAAGTATTCATTGTTGAGATGGGCGGGAAGAACCCGGCAATAGTATCAAAGAATGCCGATATAGAAACCGCTGTTTCAGGTGTTGCAAGTGCGGCATTCGGATTTGCAGGCCAAAAATGCAGCGCGCTATCAAGGGTGTACATCCACGAATCAATAAAAGAGAAGTTCATAAGCAAGCTTGTGAATAAAGTCCGTGAGCTAAAGATTGGAAATCCGTTAAGCAAGGAGAATTACATAGGTCCACTGATAAGCGAAAGCGCGTTCAGGCGCTATGGCGAGGTTGTCGGAAAGGCCAGAACATCAGGAAGGATAATCTACGGCGGCAACATAGTAAAGACCGGCTTCATAAACAGCTTCTACGTGGAACCAACGATAATAGAGGTGAAGCACGACAACGATCTTGTTCAAAAGGAATTGTTTCTGCCCATACTTACAATAGAGAGCTTCACAGACATGGATGATGCAATAAGGATGGCAAACGACGTGGAATTCGGCCTCACCGCGGGATTCTACAGCAAGAGCAGCAAGGAGATAAGGAAATTCACGGAGAACATACTCGCCGGTGTTGTTTATGTGAACAGGGGCATAAGCGCAACTACTGGTGCGATGGTCGGGCTCCATACCTTTGTGGGATGGAAGGGCAGCGGCCTCACTGGAAAAGGGACAGGAAGCAAATTCTATCTGCAGCAGTTCATGAGGGAACAAAGTATTTCGATAACAAGCAAATGATGGTGCTTCTCTGGCAATGAAATTCCTCTACAGTATGCAGCAATACAAGACAAGAGCCATATTCATAAATGGAAAGAGATTCAGGGCCCTTCTTGCAGACAGCATGATAAAACGGATGATAGGTCTTATGTTCAGGAACGGCATCAAAGAAAACCAGTGCATGCTCTTCACATTTCCAAGCGAAGGCTATCCGAGCATCTGGATGTACAACATGAAATTCTCTATAGATGTCGTATGGCTGGACAGGAACCTGATGGTTGTTGACACGAAGGAGGCCTTGTCGCCCTGCAGCACCATGATGAACTGCAGAGCATATTTTCCAGGATCAAAAGCAAAGTACATACTGGAATTCAATCAGGGCGCAATAAGGAGAAACAGGATCAAGAAGGGTTCAAAAGTCCTGCTTGGTATCAGACCATGAACCATTTTTTCACGTAATTCCTAGTAAGGTAATAAACAAGCATCAGTCCTACTACAAACCCGACTATGTTAAGCACAGCGACGCTCAATATCATGATTCCTGATACGGCCAGTTCGAGCCACCATGCCCACCTCTTCCCATACCATAGCCCGTAAGCGGAGAGCAGCAGCACGATTCCCAATATGAGCAGCACCAAGCTGCCGAAACCTGATACAGCCCCCAAGAGGAAACCAAGGGAGAAAAGGCTGACAGTGCTTAGCGCTGCGGCCGCCAAGAATAAATATATGGCGCCTATTATCTCCAGTATCGAGATTATAGTTATGCCTAGGGGCCTTTCCCTGCCTCCAGAAAACCGGCTTCTCTTTCTCCTAGGCAATTAAAACACTTTATTATTTAAAAATAAAAAAAAGGAAGAAAAAACAAAATAATTACTTCCTTCCCCTTCTGTTCATCTTAGCTCTTGCTACATATCCGCTCTTGTCGATGAAGTAAAGGTATCCCATTTCTCTTCGGACCTTCTCGCTTCCGACCTTCGCCTTGCGGCCTCTTGTGTTGGTCTTCATTGGAGTCTTCCATACAAAACCATCCTTACCGAGGAAGTAAAGGTATCCATCTTCTCTTTCTAGTCTTTCTGAGCCTATTCTTTCAGCCATGATTTCACCGATGTTATATCTCTGAAAAGCTTTAAATAACTATCGTCGATATATCGTCAGTATTATAAACCAAAAAGCCGCAAAACGGCCCAGAATAATCTCGACAAGCTTTCTAATGCTTATAAACCTTTCCAACAAAATGGTATTACGTGAGTTAATGATCGAGATAAAACTGTTCAAGGAGATGAGTTTCAAGGGTTACACTTTCATGGAGGGCTTTCCAGGCGCCGGCCTTGTCGGGCCCATGGCAATAAGCTACATCATAGACAAGCTGCAGATGAAGTACGTCGGATACCTGGAGAGCTCAAACTTCCCACCGCTCGTCTCGATACATCACTCAGAGGCGATGCCGCCCATAAGGGTATACTGTGCCGAAAAAGAGAAGCTTGTCACAATATTCGCAGAATTCGCAGTTACTATAGACATTGTGGCTGAACTCAGCCAGGCGATATACCAATTCATACGAAAGAACGAGATCGTGGGCATATTCTCCATAGGGGGAATACCCTCACAAGGGGATGCCGACAAGGCCCCGTTTGTTGTCAGCTCATTGCCAACTACATACAAGAACGCTCAGAGCGTGGGGCTAAAACCGATAGAGGAGGGGGTTGCAACAGGGGTGAGCGCAATGCTGTTGATAAAGGCCACCATGGACAAGCTACCGGACACGAGCATAATGGTGCCCGTGCAGCAGAACATAATAGATCCGATTTATGCGGTTATAGCCATACAGGGCCTCAACAAGCTGATGAACCTGAACATAGACGTGACTGATCTAGACAAGGAGGCAAAGGCCGTAGAGGCGAAGATAAAGGAACTGATGGCCAAGCACAAGGAGAGCCACGATAGCTTCAAGAAGACGGCAGAGGAAACAGGTCCGTCAATGTATGCGTAATGCTCATGCAGGGGTTGCGGAGTCTGGTCTGGCAGGAAAGCTATGCCACGGAAAATCGCGCAGGACTTAAGATCCTGTGGTCTAGCACCTTCGAGAGTTCAAATCTCTCCCCCTGCACAGCTAAAGGCCAAAGCAAGCAGCTCTGCAAAACCTAAGAAAAGCTTTTATAGCTAAACGAGCCACATAATTTATGATTTAATGGTGGAAGCATCTATCCATAAGGACTCGCCAAGCGGCATAAAGCCATTGCTTACTTTGACCGAAACCGGTAAGAAAGAACTGGTAAAGAAGGCAAAAAACAAGGAGGAGCTGATCTTAGCGCTATATAAAATAGGCGACATAAAAGGAAGCGAAGGAACAATCCACACTCCAAAAAAAATGGAGTCGCGCATAAACAAGTTTTTTGAGCAATATGGCGGTCATGCAATGGATCCGGGAATAATAAAAGCGCTTGGAATGGACAGATCGCTAACACGAACATACGGTATAAGAGACAAGGTAATGGAATTACTTGCAAAAGAGCCGAGCGAATCCGTACATTCGCCTTCCTAAGCCCAAATCTCCCTCTGACATTATGCTTTTTCTTTGATACAAAACGCATATATACTCTCCAATCTACAACTAATTGATAGAATGCAAACTAACGATGTGGAAACCTAGCAAGGAACCACAAGAGGATGCAAAACCAAGCCGGGAAGCGCAAACGACTCCTGAAAAAGACAGTGCCGGATGGCTAAAAAACATATCTAAACTTCTGAGAAAGGCGATTGACAAGACGAGTGGTTATGATGCGGAATTGAGGATCGCATCAGACCCCAAATCTGACGTCGTGATCCTAAAGGAACTCGCCACAATGAAATATAAAAGCATACTGAAAGACCTAGTTCGCGGCAAGATAAATGTGAGCAAGGCAGAAAGAGACATCAAGATAATCAAGGCAATAGAAGGCAATCCCAAAATGTTAGGTGTTGGGTTTTACAACGTACAGGATGGCAAATACGAGATTATGATATAAAATTAGGACACTTCTAGATAAAGAACTCGCGTTTGATGACCATTCACTCACAAAAGCTCGCAAATAAGAAAGCTTTTTAAATTCTCGATACACTATTCTATCTCAGTGATAATATGGGAATAATAGACTACGGAGATGGCAGAGTAAGTATCCCCCGACTAAAGTCAGGGGCTTTACAACAACGTAAGATTATGGAAACTAACGCAACGTATAAAAACGTTAAATCAGGTATAATTGAGGCTAAAGTATGGATAAAGTAGAAATGGCACTTATCGGCATTATAGCAATCGCAGTAATAGCACTTGCGTACATACTCTTAACTACTTACGTATTCAGTGGCGGATTTGGAACAGCACCGCAGGGTCGATTCCAATCTTCTCCTGTAGCAGTTAATGGAACATCAAGGGGTACTCCAGGAGTACAAGTGCCTGTTGGAAATGGGGATTCGGGTTATTTTAATCCATAATTAAAATCGATAGCGAATTTCATCCACAACCTAAAGGTAGTGGTTCTCATTCGCCTGAACTAATAGAGGTTACAGGAAAACCAATGCTTTTCGGTGTGACCATAACAAAAGACAAGGCCAGTGTAAGTGGACAGGAGGCGAAATCAATTGAACAGTTCGAAAGTTTACTAAGAAAAAGCGGCGCTTCAAATCTTTCATCAAGCATAAAAGTAGACATATTTGAACATACTCTTTCAATTTCGGGGGGTGTCGCCACATTCAACGGCAAAGCCACAAAAGACCTTAAAGAGCTACAAAGCATGCTCCGTAATTCGCACGTGGAAGTTGTAAATAGTATACTCGTGTTTGAGGGCATGCAGCTGTAAAAAGCTCCTCAAATAAGAAAGTTATTTAAATTCTCAATACACTACTCTATTCTAGATTTTGACCGTCTAGGCTTTATGCCGGCCGAATCTTAATAAAACTAGGTAATCGTTATACTGCAGACGATCTAGTTATCAAATAGTGTTTTTATGACCGAAAATTATGATGTTATCGTTGCAGGCGCGGGACTTTCTGGATCGCTCGCCGCAGCTATGGCTTCAAAAGGGGGCGCAAAGGTGCTGCTTCTCGACAGGAACAAAGAGGAAGTAGTAGGCAAAAAGACCAACTGGGGATGGACTTGCGGCGATGCTGTAGCAGATTCACATTTAAAGTTCATAAAATCAAAGGTCGACCTGGGATTCGGAAAGCCAGAACTGGACCTCAAAGTAGACGGAGTAGTTGCATTATCACCGGATTTCAAAAGCAGATACCTATTTGACGGGGAAGGGTACGTTCTCGACAGGCCCGCATTCGAGCGCAAGCTGCTCAAGCACGCCCTGAAGGAAGGAGCGGAGTACATGCCAGAATTCGAGGTGGAAGGTCCGATAATGGAGAACAACTTCATGGTGGGAATATTCGGAAAGGACAAGAACAAGGAGCACAAGGAAATCAGAGCAAAGATAGTAATCGATGCGCTTGGAATTGCAACCAATCTTAGAAGGAAGCTGCCGGAAAACCCCTATGTTGATAAGGAAGTAGACATAAACGATGTAGAATCAACAGGACGATTCATAT
The DNA here is from genome assembly GCA_963773985.1 of uncultured Microcaldota archaeon. Classification (GTDB taxonomy): domain Archaea; phylum Micrarchaeota; class Micrarchaeia; order Micrarchaeales; family Micrarchaeaceae; genus UBA12276. Next base: position 310,267 of record CAVZDF010000003.1, read on the forward strand.
ACGAGTTTGACCTTGACCACGAGGATCTCGATTGGTATGACGCCAAGAACGCGATAATACACCTCAACCAGCATTACGCCCCTGGAGGATATGGATGGGTATTCCCAAAGAGCGGAAACAAGATAAACATAGGTCTGGGCGTCCAAAAGAGGAGCCTTGAGCTAAGGAACCAAAAGCTGGACAAGAAGGACAACCTGCATTCGCTTATCGATGCGTACGTAAAGGCAAACCCAGTATTGAAGAACCTCAGGATTTACAATGCGGACAACAACGGGAAGGGCTACTGGTCCGTGGCAGTAAGGAGGCAGATGGACAGCCTCGTATTCAACGGTTACATGGGTGCAGGGGACAGCATGGCAATGCCGAACCCAATCAGCGCAGGCGGAATAGGGCCAGCACTAGTAGCAGGCATACTTTCCGGACAGGAAGCCGCAAAAGCGGTGCAGAACGGCGATGTGAGCGTAAAAGGTCTATGGAATTACAATTTGGAATTCAACAAGGAATACGGATACAAGACTGCAGGGCTCGAGGTATTCAGGGTTTACCTGCAATCACTCAACAACGACCTTCTGAACTACGGAATGAAGATGTTCGTAAGCGCGCAGGATGCGAATGACCTTGGCTATGGAAGAATCCCAGAACTCAGCCTCGCAAACAAGTTCAAGATGGTACTCAAAGGCGCATCGAACCTTAATGCATTTACAGACTTACTGTATGTAGTAAAAAAGATGAAAGTGCTGAACGAACTATACATGAGCTATCCAAAGTCAACAGAGGGCTTCGACAAATGGCGCAAGGCGGTTGCCGAGCACATGGAGGAAGCCAAGACAAAGTTCCAGCCAAATCCAATTTAACGCTGATTTTATGGAAGACTACACAAGATTTGAGAAGGCAAGGATCATAGGGGCAAGAGCGTTGCAGCTTGCATTCGGCGCACCGCCATTGATAAAGGTGCCAGAAGGAACAGTGAACCCAATAGACCTTGCGGAGCTCGAATTTGACAAGGGCGCAATACCTATAACAATACTCAGGGAAACAGCGGAATAGTTATTTAAGATCTATTTTCTGCCCCAGAAGATTGTATATATCAACGGTTTTGTAGTCGAAGATATTGTTGCTCAGAAGAGGGTTAAGTCTGCTTTTAGCGCTTCTCTCTACTGTTGTTCCCATTATCAGGTCGTTGAACGCCGGCATGGATATAAGTTTAATCTTGCTGTTAGGTTCTACGTATTCAAGTTTTGCGGCCTTTTTGTTCAGCTTGTAAAGGGCCCACGCCTTCTGCTCATAAAAGGCCCCACTCTTTTCAGTTATCCTTATTGCAATGTGGTCGTGCCCGCTTATTATGTAATCAAGAGACATCATCTTCTGGTCGGGTTGCCTGTTGCCATGAATGAATCCGAAATTTTCCAATATGAGCTCCCTGTTTACTTCTCGCCCTATTGTTTCCCCAAGAAATGCATCATGGTTTCCCGCAATTATATCGATCTGAAACGCGTCGAGCTGCCTGAAGAAATCCTTTAACAGTTTAATCTCCGACCCCTCGGCATGGAGTATGCTGTGTTTTATGTCGCCAAGCATTATGATGTTCCTCAACCCAAATTCCTTCATTATCTTTTTGACCCTGTCAGCCATCCTATCTGTTGCGTTGAACAGGTGCACTCCCTTCCTGGAAAGCTCCAGCTCCATCCCGATGTGAAGGTCGGCAATGACAAGATGCTCAACCCCGCCGGCATTTACAACCAGGGCGGGCTCATCGTAAACGAATTTTATATCCTTATAAACCAAAAATACCACTATTCTATTAATAAAGATTGAATTAAGATATTATAATCTTTTACGGTATATAAGATGGCCGATTTTTCACCAATAATAGGGCGCATAGACGGCATACCGATTCAGCTGCACTGGAGCTTTCTCCTGCTGCTTATCTTCATACTTTTCCTAAGCCTTTATCTATTTGTACTATGGGTTTTGCTGTTCGTTTGCGTACTGGTGCACGAGCTTGTGCATTCGATAACGTCCAAGAAAAACGGGATAAAGGTAAACAAGATAGTATTGTATCCCCTGGGTGGAGGGTCGATAATCAACTTCGATAAGGTCAATCCCGAACTGGAATTCAGGATATCGATAGTCGGGCCGGTAGCGAGCCTACTTTTAGCCGCAGTTTTTGGCGTACTAAACATATTCACACCCGCAGGCATGGTCAACAGCACGATTCAGATACTATTCATACTAAACATATTCTTGGGTGTATTCAATCTTTTGCCATGGCTGCCTCTTGATGGGGGAAGGGCACTCAGGAGCTACTTGCAGAAGACACTAACCTTTCTTGATGCGACAAAGCTTGCAGTTAAGTCGAGCAACGCCGTGACCGTGCTATTCGTAGTCGGCACTATAGTATATGCCATATTTGCCCACGGCTATTCAACGCTTTATAGGGAATTCATAATCCTCTGGGACGTAGCAATAGCATTTTTCATATACAGCGGCGCCCAGGCCGAATTGAATGCGGCAATAGTAAAAGAGCGGATATCCGGGCTTAAGGTGAAAGATGCGATAACAAAAGACTATATCCTTGTAGATAGTACCACAAATGTACAAGATCTTTACAAAATCATCATGCAAAAGAAGACGCACATAGTATTATTCAAGAAAGACAACGCAGTCCAAATATTATCCAATTCTCTACTAAATAAATTGATGAAAAATCCACCGTCCAGCGTCGAGATAGGGAACTTCGGAGTCACAATACCCTCAATACAATACACAAGCAGCCTTTACAGCGCAATAGACAAAATGCGTACAGAGGACACGGGTATCGCCGCAGTAATAATGGCAGACAAAGTAGTGGGCATATTGCTTATGCAGCACATAGAATCGATAGTGGCTTTGCACATATCACAAAAGAAATCAAAATAAAGCACCTAAACTGTAGTACTCTAAGATCCTCTTCGATCGATCTCTTCTTTAAACCATTCCGTACTAATCGAGGCATTTATTTTGAGCTTATCCCTTTCAGCCACGTAGCGTATGGCAGCTATGAGCTCTTCGTCGTTTCTTATAATATCTTTTTCGGAATGCCCCTCTCCAGAATTTTTATTATCGATGAAACACCTTTCAAATATCAGTACATCGGGACCGTTAGAAAGTATGATATAATCTACCATAATAGATTTCCTCCTGTCGTAAAATCTTCCTTGTACTCCATTCCCTCCGGTACCATAAAATGCCTCTCGACTGTGGTCTATCGTTATTTTGTTAGAGTCATTTTTGAATCTTAGATACTCATGGCTTTTACAGAATTCCGCTTCGACTTGGTCCAAATCTATCAAATTTCTTCTCAAGGCTGCAGTATTTTGTGCCCTTGGCTTTGTTGTCATTTCATCACACTTATACAATACAGAGTTTCTATATATTTAAGTATTTGTTCTTTTAACCGCAGTTTTCTATTAGGCAAACAAATAAATAGGCTTATTATAATAATTTATAGACGACCCGGTGCACAGATGCCACACCTAGATAGTGTAATAATCCACAACTTCAAGTCATTCAAGCACGTAAACATAAAATTCAGCAAGGGATTCAACTGCATAGTGGGAGCCAACGGCTCAGGAAAGTCCAATATATGCGATTCGCTCCTTTTTGCTCTTGGAGAGGGCTCATTGAGGCGAATGAGGGTAACGAACACCGCGCTTCTTATAAACAGCTTTGCAAAGCCGAAAAAGGAAGACGGCGTAAAAAAGGCATACGTCAAGATTAATTTTGCTGGCAATGACCCATTGGAGGTAGCCCGAATCATAAAATCAAACAACAAGATTGGCTACAGGCTGAACACGAAACACGCCACAAGGCAGGAGGTTATAGATGCACTTCGCGGATACAAAAGCGAGATAAACGAAACCAACGTCATAGCACAAGGCGAAATATCATACATGGTAAACCTCAACTCAAAGGAAAGAAGGGAACTCATCGATGTCGCAGCAGGAATAAAGGAGTTCAACGACAAGAAAGAGGTGTCGATGAGGGAACTGCAGAAAGTCCAGGAAAAGATGAATGAATCCCAAATAATGCTCAACGAAAGGAAGGGATTCCTTGACCAGCTCGAGAAAGAGAAGGAGGATGCAGAAAGATACCTGCAACTGACGGACACAATTAAGAGAACTAGTTATACTCTTCTGAAGAACAGTGAAAAGCAGGCCGAATCCGATTTTGCGACAATAGCAGAGACCGTCAAGGGCGTTGAACAGAAGAAGAAAGCGGTAGCCGCAGCGATTATTGAGATAGACCTGATGCTTGAAAAGCTATCAAAAGACAGGGAAGTCCAGTCAAAAAGCTTCAATGAACGCTCTGTAGAGCTGAGCAGCACCAACAAGGTACTTGAAAACATCAGCAAGGAAACCGCAGTAAAGGAAACACAGCTCAAATCGCTCAAAGAAAAGCTTGAGGAGTTGGACTCGCAAGCAAAGCAATTGAAGGCAGAGCAGAAGAAGCTTCAGGAGGAAAGCAGCGAGTGCCAAAAGCAGTCAGAATCTGCAGGGAAGGAGCTCGATGAAAAAGCCAAGCAATTAAGCTCGAAGGAGGCGCTCGAGACCGAAGGTTCAGGTGCATCGCAAATAAACAAGATAAACCAGAACCAAAAAAGAATAGATGAATTATACTCGCAATCAGAGAGCCTTGCAAAACAGTATCTGCATTACAAATTCGAACTCGAGGAAATCGACAAATCAATAAAAGCAAACGAGCAAGCGATCAGCTCCATGAACGTCGAATGCAAGAACGCCCGGGAGGTGATAAAGAACCTTAAGGAAAGGCTCTCTCAAGCTGAGAGAAAGACGGCCGATACAGTAAAGGAAATTGAAATAGAATCGGTTGCAGCGCAAAAGCACCAAAAAACAATAGACAATGTCTATGTCGAAAGCGTAAACCTTCGCGAACAGATATCGCTTCTTGGCGGGAGCTCGGATAAAGTCAACGAACTGCTAAAGAAAAATATAGAAAAAGGGTTCTACGGCAGGGCTTACGAACTTTGCACTTATGATGATAAGTATGGTCTTGCGATAAACGCTGCGGCGATGAGCAGGCTCAGCTATCTCGTGGTTGACTCAGCAGAAATAGCCGACAAGGCGATAAAAATATTGAAGGGCAAGCAGCTCGGACGGGCATCATTCATACCAATAAAGGACCTTACAACAAAATACAGAGAGGACAATGCCGGACTAGACAGACTGATCGACCATGTAAAATTCGACAAGAGATTTGATAGGGCATTCAGCTACATATTCGCCAATACATACGTGGTAGAAAGTATAGATGCGGCAAAATCAATCGGCTTTGGAAAGGGTAGATTTGTAACGCTTGATGGCGAACTGATAGAACAGTCCGGGATAATAACTGGGGGCTCTACAAAGCATCTTCAGTCCCCGGCTCTTCTTGAGTCTAAGTTGAGGGCGCTTGAGGTCCAGAAAGCCTCAGCAAGGGAAGAGCTTGACAGGATAAACGCCAGCATAGAAAAGGAAAAAAGGGACAATTCTGCAAACCAAGTCGAGGCTATGAACTGCAGCATTGAACTCAAGCATCTCGAGTCAAGCACGGAATCGCTTAAATCCTCATTAGGGGGATCCATCCAAAAGACCGCAGAATTAAAATCAAATAGGATATCGCTCGACAAGACATACGAGGAATCGGAATCAAAACGCAATTCACTTCTTGCAGAACTAAACACACTCAAGGAAGAGAACGAGAAAATATACGCATCAAGCGGCTCTCAATCAGGAAAACAGAAATCAAAGGCCGACAAAACCGATTTAGAGAAAATCAAAACATTGCGTTCAGAAGTGGAGGGTTTCAAAATAAGGATAGCAACTCTGACAAAGGAGCTCGAGATGAAGAACGCAAGGCTCCAAGAGGTAGAAACGCAGATAAAAGGAAAGGGCGAGGAGAGCAAGGATGCCAGGAAAAGGCTTGCTATACTCGACAACGAGCTGCTTGAACTAGAGAAGAACACAAAGGAAATGCGGGACAAGATAGGCAAATCTGACGCACATTCACAGGAACTCTACAAGAAATTGCAGGAACTAGAATCTAAACTGACAAAACTCGGGAACGACAAGGGAAGGAACCAAATGGACCTTGAGAGATCAAACAGGGACCTTATGGAACAGGAAAACAGGAAAGTGCAGCTTCAGACAAGGATAAACGACATAAAGGCAGAACTGATTTCCTACCAGAATACCGAAATAATAAAGGACGCAACACAGGAAGAGCTTGAGGCAAAGAGGGCAATAGCGAAGAACGATGTCCAAAAGCTAGGCGCGGTCAACCTGAAGGCGCCAGAGGTCTATGAAATTAAGAAGAAAGATGTGGAGGAGGCGCATTCGAAGGTCACGATACTAGGCAGCGAGAAGGATTCCATAATAGCGATGATAAACGAGATCGAATCAAAGAAGCTCAACATCTTCACAGAAACGCTCAACGACGTAAACGAGAACTTCAAGAAGCTCTACAGCTACATATTCGAGGGTTCTGCCAACCTGCAGCTCGACAACCAGAAGGACCCGTTCAATTCCGGTCTCACGATAGCGATAAACTCCCCGAAGAACAGGAACAGCACCGTTGAATCCCTTTCCGGCGGGGAGAAGTCCCTTGTCATAATCGCGCTGCTATTTGCAATACAAACGCACGATCCAATGTCTCTCTATGTCTTCGACGAAATAGATGCGGCCCTTGACAAGGAGAACTCCAAGAAGCTGTCCAAACTCATGAAGGAGATGAGCAAGAAATCACAGCTTATAGTGATAAGCCACAACGATTCGCTAATTACCGCTGCAGACACCGCGATAGGCGTAGTGCACAGGAGCGGAGAATCTAGAGTAGTTGGGCTGGAGCTGACACCGACGCAGAGCATTGAGGTAAAGTAGGTGTCTGAGTGGCCGCGCCCAAAAAGAACTCTAAGAAAAATGGCAAGGGCATAAACACACTGCCATTTTACATAGCGCTCGTGGCGCTCTTCATACTTTTCGTATATTACCAAGGGAACAGCGGGCTATCCGCGATATTCGGAATCGCCCTGTTCCTTATGATAGTCATACTAATCGTGATGGAGGTAATGAACGGCGTAAATGAGGAGGGCGTAACAAAGAACCTTATAGAGATCGGGGCCGCAATCCTCATAGTCGTCGTATTCTGGTTTTCTCTAAAGGCGCTTCTGCATACAAATTATCCCCTTGATGTCGTGCCTAGCTGCAGCATGCTGCCGCAGCTCAAGCGCGGCGACCTAATTCTGCTGCAGGGGGTGCAGCAGGTTTCTCAGATAAAGGTCCCGATAGTCAGCGTAAGCAGCGCGAATTACAATAAATTCCAGACCACCATATCGGACGAGTTCATGTCCTGCGTAGCATACAGGATAAACAGCAATACGATATCGGTGTCACAGGCAATAAAACCAGGCTACAGCATAGGCCTTTACAGAAGCACAGTCAATGGCGGCCAGATAGTCCCGAATATCCTGCAGCAGGGAAACCTCATCCAATACACATGCGGCCCGAAAGAGATAGAATTCGCTAACGGTTCAACAGAACAGGAGGCATACCTGACTGCCGTCACGATAAATGGCACCACAATCTACAACGACACCAACAACTCTGTTGTCGTATACGCAACGATCCCGAACGACTACTTCTACAAACTGGGCGACAGTTACATAGTCCACAGGGCGTTTGCGGCGCTAAACGTGAGCGGCAACTATATAGTGCTCACAAAGGGGGACAACAACCCAGGCCTTGACATACAGTACGGGAATTACCCAGTCAATCTTACTTATGTCCAGGGCAAGGTGATTGCAGCAATCCCATACCTTGGTTACCTGAAGCTTGCGCTGAGCAATAGTTTTGTCGAACCGGCGGGATGCAATACCACTGTAGTAAACAATTAGGGAGTGGAATAGCCGTTTGTCCATGCGGTAGTGAATGCAATATTGTTGCTTACTCCATTGTTACCATTGCCGCTGTAATCATTTGTATCTCCGTTAAGCGGCCACCATCCGACAAGGTTCTGCAGCCTTGTAGGGGGTCCTCCCGCCCCACTTACATAGAGTTGCCTTATCGTGTTTGTGCTTAATGAGGTGTTGTAAACCTGTATGTTCGACAAGAACCCGCTCGTAAACAATGAACCCGGATTGAACTGCCCTATGTACATCGTGTTGCCCAGCGGTCCGATGCTGACCGAATTGGACTGCGCCACGTCATTTATGTAGGTTATGGTGTTTCCTGAACTGTAAGTCACAATGTAATTGTACCAAACGTTAGTCGCAAATGCCTTGCCCTGGCTATAACACACGCCGTTGATGTCGGTGCACGCGTTTCCTCCGGCAATCCCAAGGCCAATATACGGACTTCCTCCTGGAAACGCCACAAAAATCTGCTGGGTGCTGACCTCGTTTACGCTTACCCATACCGAAATCGTGAATGATGGCGGAGAACCAAGAATGTTGTTTGCAACAATATAACTGCTCTGTCCATTGAAAATGGCAACGTACTTCGGCAGGCCCGTGTCGCATATCCCCTGCAGGTTAATCAGCTGTACAGTCCCCGGGCCGTAGGGCCTGTAGACTTGGCATGCGCCCTGCTGCTCCTTAGCGGAGAACGCGTTGCTGTTGAACAATCCAAGACTGTATAGCACGGCAAGCACCACGATTATTACGATTATGGCCCAGCCGTAGACCGTAAGGTACTCCATAGCTGCTTGGGATTTGGGCATGGGCATCAATCGAGATAAACAGTCTGGTATTAAGATAAAAGTAAATGATTATATATCTTTCTCTGATAATAATAAGTTAGTCTGTTTTATTATTAAGTCAGGCCAAAAGCATTAGTGTCCTTTATGGCAGATTTATCAAACGATATAAGACTAGCTGTTGACAGCGGCAAGGCAGCCTTCGGCATAAACAGCGCCTCAGATGCGATTCTGTCGAACAAGGCCAAGATGGTGGTGGTCGCGTCCAAGAACAAGGGCGATCGCCTCAATGACATACTGCACATCGCAAAGATATCGAGCATAAAGGTGCAGATATTCGAGGGAACGCCGATGGCGCTCGGCGTAGTGTGTGGAAAGCCATTCTCTGTGTCTGTGCTGTCAATATTGGATGCAGGGAACTCAAATATACTTAACGAGACATATTAACAAGTGATTTATTGCCAAACGGTGAATTCGCAGCAAGGAAACTTCTCAGACAGAGAAAACATCAGCGACTGCTAAAGAAATCCCAGAAAAGGAAGATGCTGCACCTGAAGGAGAAGTACGATGCGATGGGAACAGTTCCAAGGGCAAAGGCTCTCGTCCTGCAGAAATTCGCAGTAGGCCAGAAACAACCGCACTCAGGGCAGATAAAATGCGTTAAGGTACAGATAATAAAGAACGGAAAGATGGTAGGGGCATTTGTCCCGGGAGACGGATCTGTAGGGTTCATCGATGAACACGATGAGGTCACAATAGAGGGGTTGGGCGGATCCCAGAGAGGACAGATGGGATGCATACCTGGAATGAAATACAAGGTAGTCGAGGTCAACGGTGCAAACATTCAACGCGTAAGAGCAGGAAAGATGGAGAAACCAAAGAGATGATCATATGACTGATGTTAACGATGCTGCAAAGGAACAACCTAAGGCAGCCGTAGCACAGGAACAACCCAAGCCGAAGCGGGCTAGGGCGCCAAAAACGGCCACCAAGGCAGAACCAATCATGCAGTCATTCTCAAGCGGGCCTGCGTTGCTTTTCGGCAAATATAACTACGATGTTGTTGTCGAGGACCTCAGCCTGAAGAACTACATAAACCTCAAGCCGCTCTCATATCCGGCAACTTACAGGAGAGGGAGCCAGAAGAGCTTCTCAAAGGCGAATCTCAACATAGTCGAGCGATTGAGCAACTCATTGATGAGGGGAGGAACAGGGGGAAAGGTGGGCGGACACCTCATAAGGACAAAGGGCAGGCTTCAGGGAAAGAAGCTGAAGACCCTCAGCATAATAGAGAAGGCATTCGACATGATAAACAGGAATACGAACAAGAACCCGTTGCAAGTTTTAGTGAAGGCGCTGGAGAACAGCGCCCCGATAGAGGACACGACAAGAGTTGTATACGGAGGCATAAAATCAAACGTGGCCGTTGACATAAGCGCGAGCAGAAGGCTCGACATAGCATTGAGGAACATAGCGATGGCCACGATCATAAGCGCTTTCGCAAACAGGAGGAACATCGCAGAAGCATTGGCAAACGAGCTTACACTTGCGGCAAATGCCGACGTAAACAGCTATGCATTGAAGCGCAAGAACGAGATAGAGCGCATGGCAAGGAGCGCAAAGTAAGCTGGTCCTGATGGTAAGAAAAGAGTACATAGTAGAGGAAATCACAAAGCTCATGGGGAACACTGAGCAGATCCGCAACATCGCGATAATAGCCCACGTCCACCACGGAAAGACAACCCTCACAGACTCGCTGCTTGTCAAGGCGGGACTCATATCAAAGACGGTATCTGGAGATGTTCTTTACACTAATTATGAGGCAATAGAAAAGGACAGAAGGATGACGATAAAGTCCGCAAACATATCCTTGGGTTTTGAATACAAAGGCAAAGACTACATCATAAACCTCATCGACACTCCCGGCCACGTGGACTTCGGGGGCCACGTAACAAGATCAATGAGGGCCGTTGACGGGGTAGTGTTGGTAGTTGACCCTGTAGAGGGAATCATGCCTCAGACAGAGACCGTACTCAGGCAGGCACTAAAGGAAAAATGCAAACCAGTTCTTTTCGTAAACAAGACAGACCGACTTCTCACAGAATTGCGATTGACACAGGAGCAGACAATGGAAAGATTGCTCGAGCTCATAAACAACATAAACAAACTGATCGACCAATATTGCCCGGAGGAATTCATAGGCAAGTGGAATGTATCTGTAGAAAACGGGAGCATATGCTTCGGCAGTGCATACGACAGATGGGCAGTATCAGCATACATCATGCAGAAATACAAGATAAACTTCAAGCAGGTATTCGAACTCAGTGCGCAGGGAGAGGAAGGCATCAAGAAGTTGCAGGAAATCGCTCCGATAGACGATGCGGTCCTTGCAATGATAATAGACCACCTGCCAACACCGATTGTAGCACAGCATTACAGGATACCTCAAATATGGCACGGCGACATAAACAGCGTTGATGGGAAGGCGATGATGACTGTAGACAAAGCCGCAAAGACGAACATAGTAGTATTTCACATAATGTACGACCAGCACAGCGGCGAAGTGGCGGTAGGCAGAATATTCTCCGGTGACGTCAAGAAAGGAGTAGAATTCAACATATCTGGAAAGGCAAACTCACAGAAGGTGCAGCAGGTAGCGATCTACATGGGTCAGGACAGGGTATTAGTCGACCATCTGCCTGCAGGAAACATCGCAGCGCTTATAGGACTCAAGGACATATCTGTAGGCGATACGTTAAGCGAAGGAGAGATAGTTCCATTCGAACAGATAACTCATTACTCAAAGCCCGTAGTAACAAAGGCGGTAGAGGCAAAGGATTCAAGAGACACCACAAAGCTCATTGAGGCATTGAGAGTGCTCTCAAAGCAAGACCCTACAATCAAGGTAGAAATAAACCAAGAGACGGGAGAACACCTAGTAAGCGGAATGGGTGAGCTTCATCTTGAGATAATAGAGACGAAGCTGAGGGACGACTTCATGGTTCAGATAACTACGAGCGAACCGATAGTTGTCTACCATGAGACAATAGACAAGCATGCAGGCCCGATTGAGGGAAAGACGCCAAACAAGCACTCAAAATTCTACATAGAGGTAGAACCATTAGCGGAATCAATGCTAAAGGCTTTGGATGAGGGCAAGATAAGGGACGGTGCGCCAAAAGGACAACTTGCGATACAGGCAATGATAGAGGCTGGATTGGACAGGCCTACAGCAAAAGGCGTAGTTTTTGTATCAAACAACTGCGTACTTGTAGATGCGAGCCATGGGGTGCAATACCTCAACGAGGTAATGGAGTTGCTCATAGAGGGATTCCAAGAGGCTACCAAGGACGGCCCACTGGCAAGAGAGAAATGCTCAGGAATAATGGTCAAGATCATGGACGCGACAATCCACGAAGACCCAGTCCACAGAGGACCGGCACAGATAATACCAGCAATGAGGCGCGGAATGTACGCAGCAATGCTGACTGCAGGTGTCCTTCTTGTTGAGCCAAAGCAGATGTTCACAATCAATGTACCTCAGGAATACATGTCCGACGTCATAACGCTATTGCAAAGCAGAAGGGGGCAGGTGCAGAACATAGTTCAGGACAGGGAACAGATGTCAATAACCGCGAAGATGCCGGTTTCTGAGGTAATAAAGGGATTCTCAAACAGCCTCAGAAGCTCGACCCAAGGGAGGGCAATATGGTACTACGAATTCTTGGGATACGAAAGACTGCCAACGGAACTCCAGAACAAAATAGTCAGAGAGATAAGAAAAAGAAAGGGAGTTCCAGAAGAGCCACCGAAACCAGAGCAATTCATGGAATGATGGCAAGGTTTAAATAAGCCAAAGATTAATGTAATATTCAATACTTTCTGTGTATTCTTTTTTCTGAAAGTAATACTGGATGAAGTAAAACTGACGGTGTTATCTATGGCAAAGTCCTATGTGAAGTTTGAGGTTTCCAACGACGTCGTATCGAAGACATACGAAGCATTGCAGCTAGCAAAGCAATCGGGCACTATAAGGAAGGGAGCCAACGAAGTAACGAAGAGCGTAGAGCGCGGGCTGGCCTCATTTGTAGTCATAGCAGGAGATGTTGAGCCGGAAGAGGTAGTGGTGCACATACCAGGCCTTTGCGAGCAGAAGAAGATAGCATATTCATATGTTCCTAGCAAGATCGACCTGGGCAAGGCAATCGGGCTAAACGTTCCATGCACCGCAATAGCGGTCGAGAACGCAGGAAGCGCAGCAGGAGCGATAAAGGATATAACGGGAAAGATAACCGGCACCTCCCAATCACAGGCCAAGGCGGCAGCTGCTCCAGCACCAGAGCACAAGGAGGCAAAGCCAAAGGCCCCGAAGAAGGAGCACCCAAAGCCTGAAGCGCCCGTAGCAGCGCCAGCACAATAATATTGATTTAAATGGCAGGAGAACAGCCCCAGCAACCACAGCCGCTAACACCACAGCCGCAGCAATCCCAAAAACCGCAGTTCGCGGGCTTTCTAGCAGAGATAGTAGACCTTAATACAAAGGCAAAGACCGGGATTTCCGGGGAAATCTATTCCGTCTCATGCAAGATACTTGAGGGCAACGACCGCGGAAGGATTATAAGAAGGAACGTTCTCGGCCCGATAAAGATCGGCGACGTAATAAGGCTTCCAGACACAAGCAGGGAAGCAAGGGAGATAAAGGTAAAGTAAGGGCGATAAGATGAAATGCACATACTGCACGCGCGAGATCCCAAAGGGCACGGGCATGATGTACGTGTTCAAGACAGGAACCCTAAACTATTTCTGTTCCAGCAGGTGCTACAAGAGCAGCATCAAGATGCACAGGAAGATAAACAAGAAGGAAATCAGGAGCTAATGACGAACCCCAGCGGAACCAATTTAAATCCAATCGTATAAGTGATATATGAAAGGAAGTTCTTGATAGGTGTAATCAACGACCACTGTTTCCAATTCCATAACCTCAGTCCCAAAAATTAATGACATAGAGCTACGAGAGGAAGCGAAAGATAGAATACGCGTTCCCCTAACCAGCGAATTCTTCATGGTGCGCTATCTGCAACACGAGCTTCCAAAAGAGGTAAAAGCTGTAGAAATCAATTTGAAGGGTGATATACGGACGTTCATAAGACACCACAACAACCACAACAACCCTGATGGTATTGGCGGTTTTATAGAAGTTAAACCCGAAGTCAAAGTTCACCCCGATGCTTACGTAAGCAGGCTTGCAGTGGTAAAAGGCAAAGCAGACATTGGCCCAGAAGAAGAGATTTTTGGGGCAGTAGTAATAGACGAGACCGAGTCGCCAAGAAACGTACCAAGATGGCTGCGCATGTAAATAATCACTTGGAAATTTCCTCCACTTTTATGTCCTTGTCGTCTGAATCCTTGAACGCCGCACCTATGATGTTGTCTATTCCAAATCTCATGAGTTCTGCCTGCTTCTTTGAGAAAAAGACCTTCCTTCCAGCTTTGTCCTTTATTATATAAGCTCCTCCCTTGTCTATGGTGACGATTATATAGTCGTTACCCTTGCTTATTCTGTAGCTCCTGGCCATCTACATCACACAATATGCTCTCGTTCAGTTCCACGCGCTCGGCTATTGCGCCGTCCTCATCGTAAAGGTAAGCGGTTATCCCTATCGGATATGAGTCGGGAAAATTGTTCGGCCTGGTGTAGAGCTTCACGGGCTTAACTATTTTCCTGCCAGGGCGCAGTATGCCCATCATGATCCTTCCGGCCTTAAGCTCCTTGTCGGGAGCCAGCGAAAGCGGTGGATTCAAAAGGATCTCGCACTGGCACCAATAATCTTTTGGGTTGTCCTCTATGCTAACGGAGAGATTCATAACCGACTCGTTCCTTCTGTTAGCCCTGAGCGCAGCGGGCTCAAACTTGGCTTCAACTTTTATAATCGACATAATGGCCACCAAACCGTAGAAACACTAAAACATTAAATAACAAGATATATATAATCTAATCGAATCAATTATTACTTGCTGGTGCTTTTCTGGAGATAAACGAGTCTAGCCTTATTGAGAACGAACTCACGCTGCGCGACCTCCGCATAACAAAGGAGGTCACAGAAACAAGACGCTCGATAGTCCGGTGGCTCGCGCTTGCATTGGGTGTGATAAGTCCGGGAGAGTCCAGGCTTACTGCCGTCTCGGTGCTTGACTCATTGCTATATTTTCAATTCACAGAGAAGAAAGACCCAAGCGTCGAGGAAATGACCGAATACATAAACAGGTCATGGGGAGGAGAGATAAACGAGAAGACGCTCAGGTATCATCTTCTCCAATTGAAGAAAACAAATATATTAAATAACTCAAAGGGAAAGTATTTCCTTGTCGCCCCGAGCATGGGTGATAGGTACGACCCCGACTTATGGATAGTGAACTACCTTGATTCGCAGGTCAACCCGATAAAGGACAAACTCAAAATCGCAATAAAAGAGCTCAAGAGCAGATAACGATGCCCAATTACAAGGAAATAGCATTATACGGTGCAATGGCTGTAGTAATCATAGCGATTGTATTATTTGTAGTAAGCAGCCTCCTGCAACCGAGCAGCTACAGCGTACAGGTGCGCCTCTCGCAACAGACGCAGAATACTACAATATACCCTTACCAGACCGCGCAATACCAGATAAACATAACCAATACAGGGCACGGTCCGATAAAGGACATGCTCGTAGGATTCTATCTTGACGGCTCGTCACAGAGCACGAACACCATTTCACTCCCGGCAGGGCAGAGCATAATTCTCAAAAGGAACTACACATACCCGACAGCAGGGACATACAGCTTCCAGGCGGTTGCGGACCCGAGCGATCTGCTGAATATACTCAACAGGTCCGCCGCGCAGAGCACGCTGACAACAAACATAACACCCGCCGAGATACCGAACGTCTTTACCTCAATACCCAATACAAACATATCCGGAATACAGAGCTTTGCGCTGTCAGGGACCGGCGGATTAAGCACGGCGGCTGTCGCCCAGAGATACAACGTAAGCCTGGTCAACAGGTTCTTCGGACCTGGGGAAAACCTATCGGAGAAGATATTCGAGAACGTCTATCCATACACCGGCAACGTCTACGGCGCTTACGCGCAGTACAACGACAATACGATAGCCTACACCGCATGGCTGCAGGGAACAGTAAACCCGCAGGTGGTCGAGTTCATACTCTCAAGCTTCAAGGATAATCTCAACCACACCAGCATAGGCCAGTTCCAGGTCACGAAGATAAACAAGACAACAAGCATGTGCGTGTTCTACAGCAGCGGCTGGACCAAGATAATAAGCTACTACAACAACAGCAAGCCAGGCACATGCGCAAGCATAGCGGCATACACCTACAACCCAACGGAGAGCAACACGATAATAAACCTAATAAAAACCAACGCAACCATCACCCACTTCCAGTCCGGATTGTTCTACACGAACAGCACCATACTTGGCTCATCTGTCTACTACTCGGCCAACAGCCTCACCGCGATAAATGTATTCAACAACGATTTCGGATTGTTCATAGGCAGCGTCCAAAAACTGGTAGCTCCAAGGAGCTCGAATTCGCTGGCCTCAAACTCGACGTGCTACGGGCTGATATACAGCAGGGGCAACACGCACGTATGCACATATCTGATACCAACAAGGACGGGCAACTACTCCCTGCCCTTCGGGCTGACGAACTCAACATACCTGGCGCAGAACTACACGATAGGCATATACTCGCTTGTGAACAACACCCAGCTTGTCGCAGCGCACAACAATGCGGCAAACTTGCTCAATGCTCTGGGAGTAAACGAGAGCTCGATCCCATGGGGCCTCCAGTTCATGAACTCATGCGTATTCGCAAATGCCTCCATAGGCTGCACATTCAGGAACTTCTTCCGCACAAACAGCACGGCACAGTTCAACATAACAAACATGTTCAACTCGAACATTAGGGTGAATCAGCTCAACTGCGAGCTGCTGCCCGGATTCTCTAACGTCACTGTCAATACCATAATACCTGCAGGAAAATCGGCAGAGTTTACCCAGTTGTGCAATAATGTGGCAATCCCAACAGCATCAGCACTTACAAACTATCTGCTGATAATGAACTACACCTACAGGAATTCCACAAAGATAGTGACAGGGAGCTTCAACGTCACCAATCAGGGCATAAGTTAAATATTGAGGAAGTCCTTTGCTCCCTTCCCCTCAGGGAAGGCGCGCCCGTTCTCCGCCTCTACCGGCAGCATGGTCTCGTTCGCGACACGCTGGAGCTCGCTCATGTCTAATATTCTACCGAGAAACAGCTCGACATAGTAATCCTTTCCCATCTGGATCCTTTTTATCCTGAACATCATGACCTGGTACATTCCGCTGCGCCTCACCCTCACGTGTATTCCGCCTTCGCGTATTATCCTCACCGCTTTCTCGTCTACCATTGAACCAATACTAATTACAAGCAATAGGAATATAAAAGCAGGGAGTATTTATAATTAGATTCAATGATACAGATAACATCCCCGGCCATAGCATCATATTTCGCATTCTTATACAACTGGCTGTCGGGGTTCGTTGCGCCCCCTGTCCTCTGGCCGCTCGCTTTCATAATATCATTTTTAATATTCCTGATCATCCTATCGATAATGTTCAGCCTGTTCGCCTATGTGTTCGGCTGGGTCGAAAGGAAGGTAATAGGGAGGGCGCATTCCAGGCATGGACCCACATATGTAGGGCCGTTCGGATTCCTCCAGAACCTGGCGGACCTTGTAAAACTCATGTCAAAGGAGAACATACTCCCTGACAAAGCCGACAAGCCGCTGTTTCAGATGATATTGCCATCAGTCGTCGCGCTCTTCGTGCTCATTCTCGCATTCCTACCATTCACAAACGCGTTTGTCGGGATAGGCACAACAATAAGCCTCCTGGCAGTTTTCGTGCTGCTCTCATTCTCGCCTCTGCTGCTCTTCCTTGCAGGGTGGACCAGCGGGAACAAGTTCGGTTCGATCAGCGCCCAGAGGTCTGTCGTGATACTGATAAGCTACGAGATCCCGTTGTTCCTTGTCGTTATAGCCGCTGCTATGCTCTCAAACAGCCTGAGCTTCACGGCAATAGTCGCAGCTCAGAGCCCCTTCTGGTACGTGTTGCTGATGCCCATAGGGTTTGTTGTATTCTTCATAGTGCTGATGGCCGAATTGGAGAGGCCCCCATTCGATTTAAGGGAGGCTGACAGCGAGCTGATAG
Source organism: uncultured Microcaldota archaeon (assembly GCA_963773985.1). Taxonomy (GTDB): domain Archaea; phylum Micrarchaeota; class Micrarchaeia; order Micrarchaeales; family Micrarchaeaceae; genus UBA12276. The sequence continues at coordinate 328,253 of CAVZDF010000003.1, forward strand.
CCGGCTGGCTGACAGACGCCAGTGCACCATACTACGCGCTGGCCCTGTTCCTTGACTACATACGAATGTTCGTCGGGACGCTGCTCATCACGCTCCTCTTCTTCGGAGGCTGGCTTGGTCCCTCAATAGTTCCTGCATTCGCATGGCTCATGATAAAGGTCGTGATACTCACCGTCTTCATAGTGCTAATACGGGCAACGAGCGTCAGGATGAGGCTCGACCGCATACTAAGGCTGGGATGGCAGTATCTGACCCCGCTGGCGATGCTCAACCTCCTAATCACATTTATAATATTTGTCAGGTAAAGAGAATTGATGGTATAATGGTCTCGAATCCAGTAGTAGAAGTGGCAAAGCAGGTGCTCACAAAGCCCTCCACGCTCGAATACCCCGAGCAGAAGGAGACCATGACGGACAACTACAGGGGAATACACAAGCTGGACATGAAGACCTGCATAAGCTGCTCAGCATGCGCGAGGATATGCCCGAACCAGACCATAGCAATGGTCGATACCGAGACCGATAAGGGAACCAAGCTGATGCCGGAGATAAATCTGGAAAGATGCCTCTTCTGCGCGCTGTGCGAGGAGGTCTGCCCGACAGACTGCCTCACGCTTGGAAAGGATTACGATTTCGAAAGGTATGACAGGAGGGAATTCATAAAGAGGCCCGAGGAGCTAGAATAGTTGATCTTATGGCGTACGTGGCGCTTTTCGTGATAGTTGCCCTACTCGAGACAATGTCCGCAACCCTGATGTTCCTTTTCAAGAATATACTGCACACGGTGCTTGCGCTATCCTCCATTTTCGTCCTGAACTCTGTGATGTTCCTGATGCTCGGGCAGCCGCTGCTGGCGCTGCTGCAGCTTTTCATAATGGTCGGCGGCGTCTCAACATACATATTCGTAGGGGTGGGATCGGCGAGCTACTCCAAATTCAAGAATACGAACTATGCGGTGCTTGCTGTGATATACCTTGCCGTATTCGTACTTTTCGCTGCCAAGATGACGCAGGTAAATCCGATAATAACGCAACAGAACTCGCTTACCGGCGCTCTTGTAGCCCAATCAATCGGCCCGAATGTAGGCCTGCTCTACCTGATGGCAACAATGCTGTTCGGAACCGGCCTGGGCTCCATCGTGCTCATGAGAAAACTCGGTGAGAAGAAATGATATTCCTTTATTTCATGGTAATGAGCGTCGCGCTCTTCGCAGTAGGGCTCGCAGGGGTTGTAGCAAGCAGGAACTTCCTGATAATGATGCTTTCCATAGAGGTCGCACTCGTTGCGAGCACACTGCTCGCTCTTTCATTCTTCTATTTCGTTGACAGCAGCGACATAATACTATTGCTGCTGACCATATGGTCCATCGCATCTGCAGAGGTTATAGCACTGGTAGCGTTCTATAGGTACATGACGAAACAGGAGATAAATCTCGATGTCAGCAAGCTGTCCAAGTTAAAGAACTGATCAAATGATGGCAATATTCGTGATACTGCCCCTTGTAATAGCCGCATTCATAGCGTTGCTGATAAGCAGGCAAAAGCCCAGGCTGATAAAATACGTGGCGCTTGCTGGAAGCGTAGGCTCACTCCTGATGATCGCGATGCTGTACCTAAATTCCAGCGGACAGATGCAGAGCACGACCTGGTTCGGTTTCTCAGGATACCTATTCCAGATATCGACATCGACAATGCCGTTGAACATGCTGCTCCTGGCAATAGTCGGCGTGATAACCCCGTTGATAATAATATATTCGATAGGATTCATGAGTGTGCCAAGCGAACAGGCAAGGTACTATTTCGAGCTCTGCATATTCGCGGCAGCCATGATGCTTTTCGCTATGTCAGCGGATTTCATAACAATGTTCATAGGCTGGGAGCTGCTCGGTGTGACAAGCTATCTCTTGATAGGGTTCTGGTACCAGCGTGACGGCACGCCAGAGGCGGCAAGAAAGGCGATAACAACCATACTGATCGGGGACGTTCTGATGTTTTTAGCGATACTGCTCATTTGGAACTCATACCACACATTCAGTTTTGCGCTGCTGTTGCAGCAGGCATCGACCAACAACCATGCGATGTCGGTCGCGTTGATACTGATAATGATTGCCGCGTTCACGAAGTCGGCCCAGTTTCCGTTCCACGAATGGCTGCCGGATGCAATGAAGGGCCCCACGCCGGTGTCAGCATTCCTCCATTCATCAACAATGGTAAAGGCAGGGGTATTCCTTGTTGCTGCGCTGCTTCCATTATTTGCTGCTTACCATTTGCTCTACCTGCTTCTCATATTTGGAATCATTACATGCATAATCGGAATAACAAATGCAATAACAGAGCTGCACATAAAGCGCGTGCTTGCATATTCGACGATAGAGGACCTGGGGCTCATGTTCGTGGCTCTTGGTTCTGGATCATTAAGGGCGGCGATGATTCTGTTCGTTGCACAGACGTTCTACAAGGCACTCCTCTTCATGAGCGCGGGATCCATAATCAAGGCGAACAACGGGGAGGAGGACATGGAAAAGATCTACAACTCACCCGCATACCTGCAGCTGTTCATACCGACAATAATAGCGGTTGCGTCGCTTGCAGGATTATTCCCGCTCAGCGGCTTCTTCGGTAAGGCAGCTGTAGACATATCGGCAAACAACCTGGTGATCTACTCTCTGCTGATATTCATCGGTTTCCTGAGCAACATCTACATATTCAGATGGCTGTTCGTGCCTTTGCACAAAAAAGATGACAAAAAGACGACTGATGCAAGAGCAAACTACAAGACCCTCCCAAATTCAATGCTGATACCGATGTACATTTTGGCCTTCCTTATAGTTGCTGGGTCGATAATATTCGTTTACCTGCCAACATATCTTCAGCAGTATGCGCTAAAGTCGTTTGTACTAAACACATCTGAAATAATAGTTCTCACTCTGGTATTCATAGGCGGATTGTTCGTCTCCTACTCCCTCTTTTACTGGAGGAATTACTCTGCAATGGAGGAAGAGAGCCCGATATACAAACTGCTCTACAATAACCTAATAACAAACAAGGCGTATCTTTACGTCACAAAACTTGTAACCGCCATATCGTGGGCGGTCGAGGCGATAGACTACTCGCTGTACGGAATCGTAAAGGGTGGAGCCCATGGAGTAAACGCATTCGCCAATGTGCTCAAGAAGGCAGAAACCGGAAACATGAACACGTACATCGCAGCATTCGTTATCGGCCTGATAATCATCGTAATAATATTTATTTTGTGATATAACATGTTCCCATTGATACTACTAATGTTGATTGTTCCGATAGCCGCACTGGCTATGATATTCTTCGCTGATAGAAAGTACAGCCGGACGATAATACTCGGATCAACAATCATAAACATGCTGGTAACCCTATCAGTATTCATCGCATCAATCCTGACAAAAACAATAAACATAACAGAACAGTACCCGTACATAAGCTCGTTGGGGATAACACTCGGATTCCAGGTAAATGTGATATCCCTAATACTTCTGATAATGTCTTCGGTGGTGCTTTTTGCTACAGCATTGTCAGGGAACCCTGAGAAGCAGGGCCCGAGACTCTCAAGTGCCCTCTTAGCTCTGTTTCAGATAGCTGCTGTAGGTTTGTTTGCATCGGCCAACCTATTCGTATTCTTCATATTTTGGGACATAGGGGTCATAGCGCTCTTTTTCATGATAAATACGCTCGGCTCGGCAAACAGAAAGGCAGCCTCGATGAATTTCCTAATATACGAAATATTTGCAAGCTCGTTGCTGCTGCTAGGAATAATGCTGATATACTTCTACACCCCCGTGCACTCGTTTGACATACAATACATAATCGCAAACGCATCAAGCATCCCAACAAACATGCAAACAATAATCTTCACAGTACTTTTCGTAGCGTTCATGATAAACATGCCAATATTTCCGATGCATTTCTGGCTTCCTGATGCGCATACAGAGGCCTCTACACAGGGATCGATGCTGCTTTCCGGCATATTGACAAAATTTGGGGGATACGGAATGATATTGCTGTTTCTAATGCTACCAATCGCATCAAAATATTCAATCTATGTTGCCGCGCTTGCAGGGGTATCGATCTTCTATTCGGTTTTTGTTCTAATGAAGCAGACGGATCTAAAGAAAATAATAGCATACTCAACAATAGTCGAGATGGGAATAATAATGCTTGGAATAAGCGCATCAAACAACTTCGGGATTTACGGCGCAACCTATGCAATGCTGTCACATGGATTTGCCGTAGCCCTGATGTTCCTTCTTGTCGGGGTCATAAAGCACATATTCGGTGAGCGAAGCATAAATGTACTCAAGGGAACGGTGGTAAATGCAAGATCCACCACTTACACATTCCTGATAGGAACCCTAGCCATGATAGGCTTCCCGCTTACCGCGGGATTCATAGCCGACATACTGTTATTCATCGGCTCCCTCCAGGCATTCGGAATTTTCGGGATCCTGCCGATACTCGCACTTATATTTATGGGCGGTTTCCTGTATTATGTAATAAACAAATGCATGCTCTCAGCGAGCGAATACTCCGAGACTGTTGATTTCGTGAAGTTAGAGCAGAAGCTCGGGTATGCATTGCTGGTCTTTTTCATATTCCTTTATGGCATACTGCCATTCACGATACTGAATCTTATAAAATTGTAGATGATGGAAAATGTTACAAATAGCGAGCTATGTAATTTACCTCATATTATTCTGCGTTGCGGGATTCATAGCCAGCGGAATATGGGCGCTGTTCTCCAAGAACAAGAGGATAGAGCTGGTCATAAGCACCACATTGCTTGCGGTGATAGTAGCCTCATCGGTGTACCTGCTTCTGATTAACTACGACACAACAATACTCAACCTCATACACATATATCCGTTTTCATCGCTCTTTTTAATGCTGTTTGCGACAACTATGCTACTTGTAAATATCCTCTCGTATGCCCGCGCAAAGGACTACCCGGATCTCTCGCTCCTGCTCGGCTTCTCATTTGCAGGGATGTTCGCTGTTGCTACAGCAACCTCAATATTATCGATATTCCTTGGGCTCGAGCTCCTTGCGATAGCAACGGCATTCATGATACTCTTTGAGGGGAAAAACAAGATAGAGGCCGCTGTCAAGTTCTTCATACTAAGCTCTGTATCGGTTGCGATATTTGCATTTGCGCTTTCCCTGCTGCTGCCATATAACGCGCAATTGACACTAACAGCCGCAGCAACCAATCCAAACATAACCGGAACGTATCTCATACTCCTCTCTTTGGCGCTTTTTATTGCGGCTTTCGGATTCGACACAGCACTTTTCCCGTTCAATTTCTGGGTGCCTGACGTATACGAGGGCGCTCCATCGTATGTGACATCGCTCCTTGCAGGAATAAACAAGAAAGTGGCATTTGTGGCGCTAATAGAGGTGCTCTTCTTTGTGTTTCTGGCATACAGATCGACCTTCTCGATGATACTCACTGTCCTTGCGATCCTCACCATGTTCTTCGGGAATCTCATAGCGCTGGCGCAGAAGAATGTCAAAAGGCTTCTCGCCTATTCATCGATATCACAAGCGGGTTACATACTTGTAGGGCTTGCATCGGCCACACAGTACGGGCTTGAGGCGAGCATATTCTACATCATAGCGCACGCCTTCATGATAATAGGCGCATTCGCGATAGTAGGATGGCTGGAATCAAAGAACATAAAGACGATAGAGGAATACAACGCGCTCAATTCAAGGAACAGGTTTGCTGCAGCATCGCTTGCGATACTAATGCTATCGATGGCTGGAATACCGCCATTGATAGGATTTGCGGGCAAGTTCCTGGTATTCTCAAGCGCAATAAGCGGGAACCTTGTCCTGCTTGCAGTTTTGGGAATAATAAACAGCTTCATATCGATCTACTACTATGCAAAGGTCATAAACTCGATGTACTCTAGGAAGAAAGAAAAAGAATTGAGGATGGATCTTTATGTTGTTGCGGTTGTGATAATCGCGATTATTGTTGTGGTGGCATTCGGTATATACCCGCAGCCAATCATAACACTTGCATCAAATGCCAGCCATGCGATATTTGCAGGCGGGTAATCTACTTAGCAAGCTCCCTAAGGAAGAACCTCTTCAGCATAAGGCTCGGCCTGTCCATGTCCCCGTATTCGCTGAAGAATTTCTCTGCACCAAGGACCTTGCAGAGCTTCAGGAACACCTCGAAGTTGGACACCCTGAGGTTAGAGTAGTAATCATGCAGGAAATGGTGCAGCTTCAGATCGAGGCTGTACTTTCTCCTCCATTCCCTTTCGTAAACATTTAGCGAAGTGCCTTTGTGGATGTTGCTTTTTATCGTAGCTGCCAGTATCTTGGCGCACGAGCATCCGAATATGATGCCTCCGCCTGTTGTAGCCTTTACCTGCCCTGCAGCGTCCCCGACCAGCATCACGTTGTCCTTGACTGTAGACGGCCTGCTGGTGAGCGGTATTATGCTGGCGTAGCCGTTGAGCCGCTCTGAGCCGTTGAGCATTCCGTCAAGCATTCCGCTGCCTATGAACTTGGAAAAGGCAGCTGTGCTGCTGATCTTGGCGCGGTCGCTTATCCCTATGCCCACCTCCACCTTATCCTTTGAGTAGGGGCAGGTCCACCCGAAGAAGCGGTAAGCTATCTGGTTTGAGAAGAAGAGCCCTGCCATATCAGGGTCGTCGAGCTTTGCTCTGGCATATTCAGCCTTGTAAGTGAGAACATATTCCTTGATCTTTGGAAAAGAGAACGCCGCCGCGACCGTGGATACAGCCCCGTCCGCCCCAATTATTATCCTGTTTTTATCAGAAGCAAGCTCCTGGAGCTCCTTCCTGTCGAATTTCCTGCCTAGAATCACTTTTGCACCTGCCTTCTCTGCAGCGCTCTTGCAAAGCTCGGCCAGCATGCCCCTGTCTACTACATATGCCATAGTGCTCTTCGATTTTATGCGAAGCCTCTCATTTCCGGCACGCAAAGTAGCGCCGTCAAGAGTGTTCACTATAGTGTGCTTCGGATCAATGCCGATTCTGCTGAGTCCATTAACAGAAAATATGCCAGATGCCTTTGCTGCGCCGTCAGCGACGGATTTCTTTGCATCATAAACATCAACATCAACCCCATGGAGCACAAGCTCCTTTGCAAGGGTAAGTCCAACAACTCCGGCCCCAATAACGATGACTTTTTTGTCCATAGCAACGAACCGACTGCTTTTCCTATTGATTAGTATATATACCTTTCCATATAAATATTATATATTAAACGGTGATATTACGTCAGCAAAATCAGAACCAAAGAAGCTAACAGGTCCTATAAAATCTCCAAAAATTGCAATACAAAACATAGTAGTCAGTGCTGACCTTCACGCAGTGATAGACCTTTATGCTCTTTCAAAGGAAGTAAAGGCGGTTGATTACGAGCCTGAGCAGTTTCCTGGGGCAATCTTCAGGATAGCAGAGCCAAAGGCGGTAATAATACTGTTCAAGAACGGAAAGATGATATGTACCGGGACGAGCACAGAGGCAAACATAAAGAGAGTGCTTGAATTTGCATCAAAAGTAATCTCCAAGTACGTAATATCCGTGAATCCTCCAGAAACAGCCGCAACCAGGAAGGCAGCAGAACTAAAGAAAGCCGCAGACGAAGCCGCAAAAAGAGCGAAGAGCCAATACAGAAACCAATAAGCGAAGATAAAAAACTATTTTTTCTTTGTTTCTTTAAGAGCTTTGTCAAATTCCTTGAAGAATCTTTTCCAGGAATAATGCTTCATGACCTGCTCCCTTCCATTTTTACCTAGTTCTTTCGCAAAGGACGGGTTCTCAGAAACCTCCTTCATAGCATTTCCCATGTCCTCGATTGAATCTACAAGCAAACCAGTTTTTCTATCTTCGATGGTCTCTTTTACTCCGCCTTCCCTGACCGCTATGACTGGCTTGTGGCTTGCCATGCCCTCGAGGGGGACAAGACCATAGTCCTCGTTCATCGGAGTGTAAAGCACAGCGGTGGAATTTGAATAAAGTTTTACAAGCTTCTTCTCATCCACCTTTGTCAGTATCTCAACGTCTCCGACCCCTTTTGCAAGAGCTACGACCTTCTTGTAATAATTCTGGAAGAATTTATCTTCAGATACGGGTCCTGCCAATATCAGTTTGTATCCCTTAATATGCCTCTTGAAATGGTTGAAGGCCCTTATTGCATAATCCTGCCTCTTATTTGGAGATATTCTTGATGGGTAAAAGAAATACTTTTCGTCCTCCCCTCTCTTGTACCTCTCATAATCAACCCCCCCTCCAAGCACTGTTGCATCGGTCCTTCCATAATACTTGATTATCCTTGATCTTACATTGAAGCTGTTTGCAACTATTTTCTCAATGTCCTTGACAACACCTTGATCTAACATCTTTACCATCTTTGCCCCTACTATATGAACTGGTTTTTGGTGCCATTTCTTGAGCGAGAGCCTATAATGGTAAAGGTCGTAGACGTCCCGGAATGGGGTGTGGCAATACCAGAGCACCCGCGGGTTGTTCTTTCTAATCCAGTGGCCTGGCACCATGTGCGCATTTATCACGTCATAATCCTCTCTTAATCTCAAACCATAAAAAGAGAGTCCATAGCTGAGCCCTTGTGATGCCCTACCGTATGGAAGAGCCCTGAGCATTCCCTGCCGTCCTATAATCTCAACATCAAGGTCCTTGAATTCCTCAAATGTCTTTTTCGGGTCGTACTCTGCAGTGTATATCTTGGCTTTGTAGTGCTGTGCTATCTTTAGGACGACCCTTTCCGCTCCTCCCTTGAGCGTGAGGTTGGCCTGGGTCATTATGAGCTTCAATTGAGCACCTTCTCCTATATAGTTGTCAGCGTAAGCTTCTTATATTTAGCAAAGAGAATAAAACCCTGATAAAATGGCAGCAACCGCAACAAAAACAATACATAAATTGCCAGAAGCCCTGTCCACTAGGGAATCCACGGTCTTTACTCACGTATTATATAGGGGTTTCTTCACCAATAAAGGACGTAGAGAAGATTTTGCGTACCGCTTGACCAAAGATCAGAAGTTTGCCGTAGTAGAAACAATCGAAGAATTGCAAACACAGGACCTGCAGACGAAGCTTGCATTTATGGGGGATCTGGTATTCCTAAGACACAACGATGTTTATCATAATGGTATGGACGGCGGATTTGTTGATTACCCAAATGCATTAGTAAGTCGATTTGTGAGATTGGATCCAACAGCGGTAGTGGTGGGCTCTGTGGAGATAACGGGAGAGGTAATAGTTCCAGCAGGTAAAATAATAGAATGTAAAAATGATCCAGAAGGGATGACAATATACGGAGCGGTACCAGAAGAGCTGAAAAGAATAAGTAGAAAGTCTTAGTTCTCTTCAAGGATAAATCAAAGCGTGCTTAGCTATCCTCTCAGAATAACCGACAGCCTTTTATATTATAAAAAAGCAATACAATAGTGATAATATGCTTCAAGGAAAGACAAACACTAAAGGTAGGAATCGCCAACTAAAAAATATGCTGAGAGTGCGTGATTTTGAGCACACCATAATAAAAAGGCTATCCTCTCTTAGGCATTTGGACGAGGAGATAAAACTAGCTACTCTCGAGAATCGGGCATTTGTAAGGCACGTAAGCAGCTCCGCAGAGAAACAGGGTTTTGTAGAGATGACCGCAAAAGTGTCAAAGGATGCCTCAATCGGCAGGGGCGTAATAGTTACAGATTATGTGCAAATTGAGGGCAGACCTAAAATATCGGGATATGGAAAAATCATGACAGCATTCTCAACTGATCAAAAAGCCTGGAAACCGGTAATTGAGGGTGATGTTCAAATCTCGGGCAAAGGAAGGATCTATAGCTTACCCTCCCACAGCTAAAGTTGCCCGGCCCTCCTTTAGCCTATAAGGTATAAATAGTCTAAAAAATAATTCTAATTGCGGATATTCATGGATTTGGGAGAGGGACTCAGGCAGGCAATAGCAAAGCTTACCAGGGCCACGATCATAGATGCCAATACTATAAGGGAGTTCAACAAGGAGCTCCAGAAGACGCTGCTCAGCGCAGACGTAGAGGTAAAGCTGGTCCTCCAGTTCACCAAGGACATAGAGGAAAAGGCGCTGAAGAGCCAGCCGCCAGCGGGACTGAGCCCAAAGGACTACATTACAAACATAGTATATGAGGAATTGGTAAAGCTGGTCGGGCCTACATACGTGCCAAAACTAAGCAGGCAAAGAATACTGCTGATGGGCCTCTACGGCTCAGGAAAGACCACAAGCGCGGCAAAGCTCGCAAAATACTACCAAGACAGGGGATTGAGCGCAGCGCTGATATGCTGCGACGTTACAAGACCAGCCGCTTATACGCAACTTGAGACGTTGGCAAAACAGGCAAATGTCGCTTTCTTTGGAATGGAGCATGAGAAGAGCGCAGCCAAGATAGTAAAGTTGGGGGCTGAGAAATTCAAGGACAAGCAGGTAATAATCTGCGACACCAGCGGAAGGAATGCGCTCGACTCACAATTGATCCAAGAGCTGAAGGAAGTAGCAGAGGAATTCAAGCCTGATGAGAAAGTTCTGGTAGTAAGTGCAGACGTGGGTCAAGTGGCTGGGAAGCAGGCAAGAGAATTTGACAAGACAGTAAAAATATCAGGAGTAATACTTACGAAGATGGACGGATCAGGCAGGGGCGGCGGCGCACTGAGCGCAGCAAGCGCCGCACAGGCAAAAGTCATGTTCATAGGTGTGGGAGAAAAACTCCACAACCTCGAGGCGTTCGATTCCAACAAATTCATAGGCGGACTGTTGGGAATACCCGACATAAAATCTCTTGTAGAACATGTACAAAACGCCATAAAAGAATCGGATCTCAAACCCGAGGAAATAGAGGCCGAAGAGCTGAACTTCGATACGTTCTATTCTCAATTAAAGGCAATGGGGAAGATGGGCCCGTTAAAGAACCTGTTTGGAATGATGGGTGCGCCCGATGTCCCAAAAGAGGCGGTAGAGCAGGGAGAGGAGAAGCTCAAGAAATACAAGGTAATAATCGGCTCTATGACAAGAGAGGAAAGGCAGCACGAAAGGCTGCTCCATGACTCGACCAGGATCGCAAGAATAGCGAAGGGCAGCGGAACCTCAGAGAAGGAGATACACAGCCTCATATCAGAATTCAACAAAATGAAGAAGGTATTCGACAACCTGAAGAATGACAGGAACTTCAAGAAGAGGTTCGCTAATTTCAAATGAATGTAGGCCGAGACACGCATGGAAGATAAGATTGTACTAGAGAGCGAACTTGAGAGGCTTAGCGAGGAATATTCAAAGACAAAGCACAACAAAGCAACCAACAAGCACCTTGGGATACTAAGGAAAAAGATATCCCAGATAAAGAAAGACATAGTCGAAGCCGGAAAAGGAATGAAAGGCAAGGGCTTTTTCGTAAAGAAGACTGGCGATGCGACAGTCGCTCTTATGGGGTTCCCAAGCACCGGGAAGTCCTCACTGATAAATGTCCTTACAAATACCCGTTCCAAAACTGCAAGATATGAATTCACTACTACGACGGTAGTTCCGGGAGTGATGTTCTACAACGACGCGCACATACAGATATTTGACATGCCCGGAATAATAGAGAATGCGCATCTTGGGGCAGGTGGCGGCAGGTCGGTAGTTGCAGCAATGAGGGTGGCAGACCTCATAATATTTGTGATAGACATAGACAAGACAGAACACCTAAACATACTTACGGAGGAACTTAAGGCTTTAAACGTGATAATAAACAAACCGAGACCAAAGGTCTACATCAGGGAATCCACAGCAAACATAGGGCTCATTCTAGAAGTAAACAAGTCGAAGCTGCATGAGGCCGAGATAAAGACAATAGTATCAGCCTTCGGCATAGTCAATGCAAGGATAAAGATAGACCAGGACATAAGCGTTGATGACCTAATAGGGCTCACATCGGGCAAGTACCAGTACATGCGAGCCATAGTGGCGCTAAACAAGATAGACAACGTGAAGGACTACGCAAGAGTTGCAAAAAGCCTATCAGAGAAATATAACATAAAGGTTGTTCCCGTAAGCGCGGTCGAGAAAACTAACATAGAGGAGCTCAAGGAGGCAATATATCAAAACCTAAATATCATTACCATATACCTCAAGCCAAAGGAAGAGAATATTGCAAAGCCCTTAATAATGAAGGCGCCATCAACAGTCGGAGATGCGGCCGCAAAGGTGCATACCGAGATACTTGACAACCTGAAGTGCGCTTACATATCTGGACCAAGCGCAAAGTTCACGCACCAGAGAGTGGGCATTGATCATTTGCTCAAAAGCGGGGATACAGTAACATTTATTAAACATCGTTGAGATAGGGTAACAGGGAATCTGGCAGGTGTGACGACCATGGCCATAAAATATTGGGAGTTTGAGGACGCTCCATTAAAGGAAAAACTCAAAAGCATAAACGTAAAGGACGTAGCAAAGATATTCTTCGACAACGAGACAGAGGCATACAGATTTGCTACCCTGATACACGAGGTCAAAAGGGCAAAGGAGCTTCGGCTCAAGAACGTACCAAAACACATACCCATAGCAACAGCAAAGAGATATCTTGATTTTGGGGTTGAGATAGGCATGCTCAAGCACGAGAGCAACGCTTACATGCTGACGGACAGGTTCTCCAAGCCGTTCAAGAACATGGCCACATACATAAAGGCATGGATGGAGAACGACGCGTTAGAGGATCTAGATGTCCAATTCGCAAATGCGAGAGTCGAGAAGCAAGGAAAAAGGGGCGGAGCCGCATCGGCTAATCCCGATTCGATCCAATGAGGAAAAGTTAGTCTAAGTGGATCCTGATTTTGCTACACTTTTCTTAGCACTATAGTTGAATAAATCCCATTGAAGCCAGCGGCATTTTTGATTACAACATCAACCCTTTCCTCTCTCCCCTCCATTATGTAATCCAGCGCTGCGCAATCTTGGGCGACCTTCCTTAAATTCGATTTTGGGATTAGTCCCGTATCCAGCACCATTGCACAGCCTATAAGCTCTATGCTCGAAGTTGCAGCAAAGGAATGTCCCGTAGTGCCCTTGAAGGATGATACCGGAGACGCCGTTCCCATCAGGCGGTATATTGCCGCAGATTCTGCGCCGTCGTTGAGCGGAGTTGCTGAGCCGTGCGCATTAACATACGCATTTCTAAAATCTTTCTCTGTAACCTGAGCATCCTTCAAGGCAGAATCTATCGCGCCCACGTATCCATTTTCACTAACGTGTATCGTATTTCCAGTAAACTCGGTAAATTCACCGAAGCCCGCAACCTTTGCATAGATGTGCGCGCCTCTTTTAACCGCATGGTTCATCTCCTCAACAATCAAAATCCCCGCTCCCTCCGCCAGAACAAGACCGTCTCTGTCCTGATCAAACGGCAACATTCCCCTCTCTATATCGTTTCTCTTTGAAATACCCAGCAACCCGCGCCTTCTATGTGTTTCGTCCCCAAAATAATGCGATATATTTATCGCTGCCTCAGAGCTGCCGACGACCATTACGTCATATCTGCCGCACATTATCTCCAAGCATCCTGACCTTAAAGCAAGATTCCCTGTTGCACATGCGCCAGAAACCGATACATTTATACCGTTGATCCCTAGGGTTCTTGCCACGATTCCCGCGTGGGCATTTGAAAGGGAGTAACCAGAATGAGCAAAGTCGGTTTCGCTTTTCTGCAATAGTCCGGGATCCCCAGCACTAGTTCCTATTGCTACGCCAATCTTTCTACTATTGGCAGATAAATCCAGCTTTGCATCCTCAACCGCCAGTTTTGCGCCAGCCACCGCATAAAATATGCTAAGTCCTCCGTTCTCAGCGTTCAGCTTCTTAATACTCTCCAATATCCTGCTGTCAACGTACTTTGAGGGCTCAAAACCATCGATCTGCGCAGCTATCCTTGTTTTATCATACTCCTCGAGCTTAAAACGCTTAATTTCTGAGTATTTGGATTCACCCCTGAGCAATGAGCCCCAGAACTTTTCCTTTCCTATGCCTATTGGAGTCACCGGTCCAAGCCCTGTTATAACGCACTCCCTCATTTTATCACATTAATTTAGAGTTCTTTCCTGAAGAAATCTTTTTCGAAGCAGCCACGATTCAAAGAAGAGATATCATACCGCACCAGCTCATATCCTCTTCTCCTATAGAAATCAGTCAGGCCCGGATTAATATCATTGTCTGAATGTAAAAGAGCATACCTCATTCCTTCCCTTAATGCTAGCTGCTCTCCGAAGGCGAGGAGCTGCGTTCCTATTCCCCTCTCTGTAAACTCACTTTTTACATTGAGATGACTTATGTATACTGCGGGAATTTTGGCCCCGTCGTAAATGAATTCAGGGAATGGGACAGATTCAGGCTCAAACCTCCACAATTTGACGTGGCCAACGTAATTATCCAAAATGAAGCCGTTGTAAAAGGTTCCCTGCAAAGATAAGCTATCCTCTCCAACCCTGACTATGGATAAACTACTGATTGGCTCTCTCCTTAAAAGGCCTCCTTGTATTATGCTTACAGTTCGCTTCTGGGTCTGCATTATTTCCTTTGCAGTAGTTACAGCCAATTTATCACATTATTATGATATTTTAAGGGATATATAAGCCTTTAGGGCTTCTGAATTAAAAAGAAAACAGGACAGCACCGAACCAATCGGCCGGTGCCCAAAATCAGTTATTTTCTAGCAGGCATTATGGTTTCCCACAAACCTATAACGTTACCTTCAGGGTCTTCCGCATAAGCAATCCAGCCCATGTCCACTACTTTCTGCTTTTCCTTAACTAATTTGCCGCCTGCCTTTACTATCTTCTGCACCGCCTTGTCGACGTTGCCCACATCTATGGTTAGGGTTGTAACCTTTACCGCCCCGCCTCTTTTCATCATCCCTCCATTTATAGCTCCAGGACTCTTGGGCATTCTTGTCTTCTCATCCACCTCTACGGTGCCTGCCATTGTATAATCCATTCCTGACACGTCTTGCAGCTTCCAACCGAAAACGGAAGCATAGAACTTCTTTGCCCTGCCCATGTCATCTGCCGGTATCTCAAAATGCACAACTTCATTCATAGGATCACTTAAGTATTATGAAAAAGAGGTTTTATATCCTCTATCATTAGCTTTATATTTGTGTCAAAACCAGTGTATAAATGATTAATTTGGCGGAAAAAAGTTCTGCATTTTCACAAAGCGGGAAGGATAATCCACACCGCTCGGTTTTCAGGAGAGCGTTGTACTCAATCATATTAGTGGCCGCAGTCTTGATTATAGGCACTGTTGCATTCCATTACATAGAGGGATACACCTATGTTGATGCATTCTACTTCATGAGCATGCTCGCCACTGCGGAAGGACCAGCAATAATTCCACAAACAGTTGCAGGGAAGCTGCTTGCCTCAATTATGGCGTTTATTTCCATCGGCTCCGTGATATTTGCCCTTGGATATATATTCGGACCAGTTCTAAGCCGAATAGCAAAGCTTGGCGAAAGAGAGGTCAAAAAGGAGGAGAAGATACTGACTAAAAAAGTTGATAAGTACGAAAAGCGGATCTGATAAGTTCGGGCCCGGTGGGATTTGAACCCACGACTTTCACCTTAGAAGGGTGTCACTCTGTCCAAGCTGAGTTACGGGCCCATTAAAAACGCATAAGCACATTCGATTTTATCCTGAAAAATTTCTTAGTATTAAGAGTCAATAGCTCCGCCGCTCTTTTGAAATCTATCCTTTTCGCCTCTGCAACTATCTGTATAGACCTTTCCACATCTCTTGGCGCCAATCCCACAACAGGGGCATCGGTCTCCGCCATTATATTATCTATCGCAACCTCCTTTATAACCTTACTTCGCTTGTTCGACTGTATTGGCGGCACCGATATCATGTAACCCTTTTTCTCTATCTCCTTTGCCTGCTGCACGCTTCCCTCAAAGAAATGTATGTGCACCATATCCATGCCTTTGTCGTTCAGTATCTGCAGAATGTCAGGGAGCGCCCCCCTTGAATGTATGCTAACCGGGAGCTTCAGATGCTTTGCCAGATCCAGGAAACATTCAAATACCTTCTTCTGCTGTTCTACAGGAACGGATTCCCCGACCCTACCATAATCCAGCCCTATCTCTCCTATCCCTGTCACCTTCGGCGAATGGTTCTTTATCATCTTTATGTTGAATTCCAGTTCCTCCTCTGTCACGTTTGAATGCTCCGGATCTATTCCCAAGAGTGCGAAGATGTTCTTGTTGTCAGCGAGCTCCAGGCTCCTTACGTTCGACTTTGTGTCGACCCCGTTCGTAACTATCGTCCTTACGCCATAGGCTATCGATTTACTTATCTCGCTGCTGTCAGGAATAAGATCCAAATGGCAATGGGCATCGGCCATCTCTGTTACCTGCCTGTCCACCGTTTTCTCCTTGAGGACCTGTTTTGTATTCATATGAACCTTATACTAGTTTTGACAGCAAATATTAAATAGACGAATTCACGATATCATAGTACGCTGTGGTGCAATGGCAAAACAAAAACTTGCAGAGGTAGTGAAAAGGCTTAAAATGGAAGTTACGCTACTTGTTATAATCATAGCCATAATGGTAATTTACATCGGATATACTGCAGTAGCCCCATCATTGAAACCCGTGCCAGTAGGCCAAAGACTTACTGGAATAGATTCCCCCCTCAGCACCCCGCAGCTCGCTGTTATCAACAACGCATCAAACAACAACTTCGAGATTGCCGGTGAAAAGCTGCTGAACCTTTCGATCAATGGCGAGCAGGGCCTAAACAACAGCTTCAGCGGCCCTCTTTTTGAAACCTCCCTGGCAAGCGCGCTCCAGGCAAACGCGCCACTTGTCATCAACGGCAAGCCCAGCGTAATATACATAGGGGCAATATCGTGCATATACTGCGGAGAGAACAGGTGGGCCATGGCACTGGCGCTCTCGCGCTTCGGCTCATTCAACAAGCTATATACTGGATACAGCTCGCTTGGAGACGGCGACCTGCCAACCCTCTACTGGTCGTATGACAATTACACCTCAAACGGGACCATAACATACGGAAACGGCTACCAGAGCAATTACATAAACTTCTTCAGCGCGGAATACGACTCCCCAATAACCGCCGGTTTCCAGTTTCCGCAGCTCCAGAACCCAATATCATTATTTGTCGCACGCGCACCAAACTCAAGCTACAGCACTGCGATGCAATTTATGAACGGATCCCGTCAGTTCACAGGAACCCCATTCACATTTTGGGGCAGATCATTGAACAGGGGCGCAGACGCAGTAGTTTTCGGTAACGCGACCTCCCAGACATCAACCACCACAAACCTACTTCCGATTTCCTACATGACCCACCAGCAGATATACGATCAGTTTCAACAATTCAACAGCACATTCGCATACGAGGAATACGCAGCCGCAGACGTATACGTTGCCCAGGTGTGTCCAAGTATAAACAACGCAGCAAGCGTCTGTTCCCTGCCTGCAATAAGGGTCATGGAAAGCAAAATGGGCTTGGCATGAATATCGGCAAATCCCTAAAAGAGATATACGGACCGAAATACATCCTACTCAATGCAGCGATAGCAGTCGGATACTACTTTGTGATCAGTTACATCCTATCAGTCCAACAGCAGGGCATACCTTTCACGTCGGTGCCGATCTACCTGATTTACCTTCTAGCAGCAACCTCCTCCATCACCCTAACAATAGCAATATATTCAATAGGCAACACGAGAAGGAACGAGGCAAAGATATCTGCAACATCGGTAAGCGCAGCAACAACGGTGTTCGGAGGGATCATATCTGGATGTGGCTGCCAGGCCGCGATACTTCTTAATGTGCTTACGATATCTGCAGGAACCGGCGAGGCAACTCTGATAAACACGATAGCAACGGAGAACGCCCCATGGATATTCGCAGCCATGATAATAATAAACCTTTTTGTCATAGGATACTATCTTGATAAGTTATCCAAGCCCTCGTGCAAGATAGGCAAAGGCAGGAAATAGATGTTCACATGGCCTCAAAGAAACCGGCAAAACCAAAGGCGCCCAAGTCCAAAGGCAGGGCTAATGGTCAGGCTCCAAGAAAAGCCAATAGGATGCCGGGATATCCACAGCAGGCACCCCAAAGCTATGAGGAAACTCTACTAAAGCGAATAATATCCGGCAGGAAAGCGGGAAACGCAAGCGAATACTCAATCATATTCAACTCCGCTTTGTCCGGCCTTACTCCTGGCATAAAAGATGTTTACTACAAATCTGGTTTTTCGGTTGGCAGGGCGCTCTACAAGCTCTACCACAGCGATAAAAGATACGTGTGGTATGAGGAGAGCGTAGCAGACCTCGTAGCCTTCTTTGAGAGGGCCGGATTCTCCGGAATAACCTACAACGTTTTTCCCGACAGGATAGATCTCAAGTTCAACAACCGCGACAGGACCTTCCTTGGTACAAACGTGCACGTATTTGAGTCCGGGATAATCTGCGGATTTCTAACCGCTGGAAAGAAGCAGCAGGTAAGGGTCGAGGAGATATCCTGCAGCAACAACGGATCCGATTTCTGCCATTTCGTCACCTACCAGTCAATACCACACCCGGAATCAGACGGCAAGTTCGTATTGAACAGACTGATCAATGGGATAATGCTCCACCTTAACGGGAATTACACGAAGCAGGGTTTTGCCGATGAATACTCCGCGCTTTCCTCATCGGTTATAATGGAAAGCGCATACTCGGAGCACATGTCAAAGATACTCAACCACCTGGGGGGTGAGATTGCCTCAAAATCATTCAAGCCAACTCCAAACAACCTTGAAAGGCTATACGAGTTGCTTGGCCTTGGTCGGCTGAAAGTCAAATCGCTCAGGCCGCTCGGCGTAGAGATCCAGTTCCCCATGCTAAAGGCTAAAAAGGAGTTTGTTGATATATCTATCGCCTTCCTTAACGGCCTGCTGAAAGACGCAATAAGGAAAGACTCAAAAATAAACACAAAGGCAACTAAAAGGAACAGCTCTTATGTAATCAGTATTACAGAATCAAAGAAATAATTGGTGCTAGACTTGGGTTTGGAATTCGTTGACGGCCTGGAAAAGTTCATACCTAGCATCAAGCCGCCATCCAAGCCGCTCTCCTTGAAGGAAAAGATGTACTGGACCGGCGCGATAATACTCGTCTACTTCATGCTTTACAACATATACGCGATAGGGGTCAACCAGCAATCTGTGCAGCAGCCCTTCCTACAGCTCATCAGCATAATATTCGCTGCGAAGATAGGAAGCCTTATCACGGTAGGAATAGGCCCGATAGTGCTCTCCAGCATCATACTCCAGTTAATATCAGGATCCGGACTGATGAACATAGACCAGAATGATCCTGTCCAGAAGGGGCGCCTGCAAACGATACAGAAGATAGCTGCCATGGGCATCGCGATTGTAGAATCATTCATATTCGTGTATACTGGATACGTACCCGTATCAAGCCCGGCATTGATACCGCTTGTAATTGCCCAGCTTGCGGTAGGCGCAATGATAATACTCTTCCTTGACGAGACCATGACCAAGTACGGCATAACGTCAGGAATAAACATGTTCATAGCCTCAGGGGTATCATACGCGATAGTGGCCGGTACCCTCAGCATACTTCTCCCGGAGGCGATTACAGCGCTTCAGGCAGGCGGCGCAGCAGCGATATCGAACGCGCTTATAGCCTTCGGCCCGTTGTTCTTCGCGATAATAGTATTCCTCGCAAGCATATTCGCCTATGAGATGAAGGTTGAGCTACCGCTCACCTTCGAGCAGTTCAGGGGAGTAGGCGGTAGGCTGCCCATCCCGTTCCTTTACGTGAGCGTGCTGCCAGTAATATTGGCATCATCCCTGGAGCTGAGCTTCACGGTATGGTTCAGGTTCCTTGCAGGAGTGCAGGGCCAATTCCAGA
Organism: uncultured Microcaldota archaeon; assembly: GCA_963773985.1. Lineage (GTDB taxonomy): Archaea > Micrarchaeota > Micrarchaeia > Micrarchaeales > Micrarchaeaceae > UBA12276. Next base: position 348,240 of record CAVZDF010000003.1, read on the forward strand.
ACCTTGCAAGGTTCATAGCGTATTACCAGCCGGTAGCCACAACAGGCGGCGCGACCTCACTGCAACTTACAGGAGGCCTGACATATCTGATATCCCCCACATTTCCCCTTCCATATTCCGCGAATTACGGAGGAATAGGGGGATACGGGACATACTTCACATACCTTGTGAGCCACACGACATCCCTCTTCCTTCCATGGGGCGGTGTATTGGCCGTGCCGGAATGGATACACGTGATTGTCTACACGGTTGTGCTGATAATACTCTGCGTCATATTCGGAAAGTTCTGGGTTGAACTGACGGGCCAGAATCCAAAGGCGCTCGCGGAGCAGTTAGGAAGCGAGGGCTGGCAGATACCGGGATTCAGGAGAGACCCAAGAATAGTAGAGAACGTGCTCAACAAGTACATTCCCACGCTTACCACACTCGGCAGCATATTCGTAGGGCTGCTTGCAGCGCTTGCCACACTTACAGGGGCGATAGGCACTGGAATGGGAATACTTCTTACTGTAGGAATAATCTACATGCTTTACCAGCAGCTTGAGCAGGAAGGGCTTTACCAGACATACCCATTCCTGGAGAAGATAGCGAAGAAATCCTGAGGACAGGACCCAATGCATCTTTCCCTCTTTTTGATGGCCCGAGAATCGCTAACTATATATATTATCAAAAACTGATAGTATTCTGATAAAATGGTAGAAAAAGTTCTAGAAAGGACGGAAGGGCTGAAATCTGCAAGGTTCAAGATATGGTCAGCCAAAAGTTACAGCGGCGTACCAGAAGGGGAGAGGGTAATGTCTGTCAGCGATTTGATATACGAAATAAAAATCGTAAAGGCAGCAGACAGGATAAAATTCACGATAGTGCCAGAATGGTTTAATAAGGAGCAACTCATCATTGAGTTATCATCGAATTATAATATCGTCGATAATAACTTCAATGCAGCCTTTAAACCAGTAGCCAGGATATCTGTAAAGCTGTTTGGGACAACGGGCGAAATACAATTCAAACAACAAGGTATTGGGACATATTATTCAGAGTTTGAGATATCAGAAAATAAACTATTGCTCAAGCTGGCAGCGAACATAATAAAGGGGGAGGATGGCGACCTGATTAAATCCCTAATTCCGGCAATAGACCTATATACACAGCAACTTCTGGAGAGATTACCAGAGCTCGGAAGGAGCGAGCACCTTATGAGGATCGGGTTATACAGGCTTTCATTGACAAATAGGCTGAAGACTGCGATAACAAATGCAAATAACCAGGACTCTGGTTTAAGCATTTCTGAGGAGCAGCCCGAAGTGGCAGGGATAAGCTTAAGGGAATAAAAGATTCTTAATTCGCTCTAGCATATTTATTTCTATAGTGATATCTATCCAAAGGATTTCATGCTATACGATGATATAAGGCCTAAATTGCAAATCCAAAAGAGGGTTTACAAACCGCTGGAAGATTCAAGGATGCTGGGCCATGCGGTAGAAAGATATGCTTTCGGCAGGATGCTTGATCTCGGTACGGGAACCGGCATACAGGGGATAATAGGCGCAAAGAAAGGGTGCAGGGTCACCTTTGCTGATATAAATCCAGATGCCGTTGAATGCGCAAAGGAAAACGCAAAGCAGAACAGGGTCAAAGGTAATTTTGTTGTCTCTGATCTTTTCTCAAATATAAGGGGGAAGTTCAACACAATATCGTTCGACCCGCCATATCTCGCGTCAAAGCCACTTGAAACCGCCGGGACAAACCACTCGGTTGACGGAGGGACGGACGGCAGGGAAGTCATTGACGTGTTTCTGGAAAATTACAGGAAATACATATTGAAAAAACACGTAATACTTATGGTTGAAAGCTACTGGAACAATTTCAAGCAGGACGTAAAGGGGCTTGATGCTGAGATTGTCGGCAGGAAGCATTATCCATTGCTTGGGGACTGCATCGTAATGAAATTTGTGTAGTCCACCATTAGAATTTATATATCTGCAACAACATCAATAAAGTGTGATATGATGGTGGAGAAGAAGGTAGCAACGACTCACCCCCACGCCCTGGAACTGATATCCGAAAGGAAGTTCCTGGGGCGTCTTACCGGCGTGCTGTCCATATACTCCGGGTCGATGGTCGCTTTTGGGGTATACTTAGAGCACGAGCATCTAGTTTCAAACAGGAAACTTGCAGCCTTAATATTTGCAGGTGTAACGGCCGCAAACCTATTAACAACCAGCTTACCCCTGCGCAAATCCCTAAATATAAGCAGGACGCTAAAGGCACATGAGCCGAAGACCGTGGCGCAATTGCCTGTGAAGGTAAAGGATCCGAAGACGGAACTCAACCTATCAAGGGGAACCTGGGAGGGGTTAAGGATAATCCTTAGGACTGCTGGCTATGCCACCCTTACTGTAAGCATTAGTACAGGAATCGTAATCGCCTCAGCCATAGCAAACCACGTATCCTCAACTGACCCCAAAACAGCGGTGGATGCCGCAGCATTCGGCATGGCCCTCTTCTGGACTAGGCCATTGTTTAGTGGAGCCAAGCACATATCAGAACTGCTCAGGATCTAAGCAGGCTCAGAGTGAGCATAAGCTGAGCGCATCAATCGCATAACTGATAAATAGTTACTGCGGCTACAGCTCTCCGACTCTGTGCTTCTGCGCCCGCTTCAGTCGCTTCCTTCGCTTCTTTAGCCATTTCCAGCGCATCCTTCCCTTCTTCTTCCACTTCCTTGGTATACTTCCCAAATGAGCACCATTTTTAGATATCAGATTCTAGACTTGTTAGATTACTAATAGATAAATATTTAACCTCTATTAATAAATAGATACTAGATACCAGGTACTATAATGGACTTCCATCACGGCCACGCGGCATGGATAATAGCATTTATCATAATACTGATACTCGCAATCATATACACCGGATACAGCTTCTTGACGCCCCTGAAAAGCAGCCACACAACAAGCACCTCTGGCACAACGACATCAAAAACAACGACAACAGTAACAGTATTATCAACCATAAACTACTCCAATTCGGTTTCTCCATGTGCGAATTTCTACATAATAGGCCAGCAGAACAACTACACCTACACGACCAACTGCAATTCTACTGGTGGAACCCTGGGGTTGTGGGTCGCAGCTGGAAATAGCGGCAAAGAGCACGTAAAGATTGTCGGAGCTGACGGAAGAACTTATGTCAACCAGAGCTCCACATACAACTGCACGACCTTCTTCCAGAACTTCACAGGTCCGGCGCAACTGTATCTAATAACGTTTACGACAGGTCTGGGGGGAGGCTCATGCGGGAACTCCAAGATAACAATAAACACAACCACGACTCCACCGCCAAAGGTGGTGTACAAATACATATACAACGGAAACTTTGGAAACGGCCAATACACCGGCTGGAACCTGACAAATCCAGGATTCGGGTCATTACCTCTCAACATAACCGCATCGACTAAAAACAGCAGCATATGCTATCAGGGTGCTCCCTGGTCGAATTACAACGGAACATACTTTGCGACTACCTATCACTGCGGGGCAAGCGTCTCCCCTGGCAATATCACATCATCCCCATTCCTTGTAAACCCGGCAAAGCCCTTCCTGAACTTCAAGATAATAAGTCCGGAGGACAGCGACCTGTACGTCGAACTTCTGCGCGTCAACTATAAGGTGCAGGGCGGCCAGCAGGTATATTCCAACAGCACGCCTGTTGTGATAGCGCACTTCAACACATTCAACCTTTCCAGGTCGATAAATTCAAGCTCGACGTTCGCGAATGTGAGCATACCTCTTACACAATACATAAACCAGCAGCTGCAGATAAAGGTGGTCGCGATAACTGAGAAATTCAAAAATTACATAGCTGTAGGGGACTTTGCTCTTTCAAACAGGCCGAACCAGGACCTTGGAGTTGCCATCAACATAACCAACACCGGCAGCTGATTGTAATATTCATAGGTAGTTAATTGCGAATCTACAACACCCTAACGCATAATATACGCGCATTCAAGCCTATCGAGGAGGGATCGGTTAAAATCTACACGTGCGGGCCCACGGTGTACAACTATGCCCATATAGGCAACATGCGCGCTTACATATCTGCAGACCTGCTGAAAAGGCTGCTGATCCATGAGGGCTACAAGGTAAAGCACGTAATGAACATAACAGATGTGGGGCATCTTGTCAGCGATGCGAATCTCGGTGAGGACAAGATGCGGGTCACTGCGGGCCATGAGCACAAGAGCATATCCGAGGTAGCAAAATTTTACACAGAGGATTTCCTCAATGACATGGAAAGGCTAAGCCTCATGAGGCCGGAAGTAATGCCAAAGGCAACGGACCACATAAAGGAGATGCTGGCGCTTATAGAGAGACTGGACAAAAAGGGATATCTTTACAAAGCAAGTACCGGAATATATTTTGACACCTCAAAGTTCAAGCGATACGGCCAGCTGATGAACCTTACTTTTGAGCAACTCAACAAATATCTTATCACAGGTGCCAGGATCGAAAGGGCGGAGGGAATAAGGAACACCACAGATTTTGCGGTCTGGAGGCTATCAAGTCCAGGACAAAAAGACATGGTGTGGGAGACACAATACGGAAAAGGGTTTCCGGGCTGGCACATCGAATGCAGCGCAATGAGCATGAGGTATCTCGGAGAGCACTTCGACATCCACACTGGCGGAGTCGACCACCTGCCAATACATCATACGAACGAGATAGCGCAGTCCGAGGCGGCAACCGGAAAGAAATTCGTGAACGTATGGGTGCATACCGAGTTCCTACAGGTCAACGGGAAGAAGATGTCAAAATCTCTCGGCAATATATACAGGCTCCAGGACATCGTCGACAAGGGCTATACTATCAAGGCCTACAAGTATCTCATACTCTCAGCATATTACAGGAGCCAGCTCAACTTCACTTTCGAGGCGCTGGACAATGCGCAAAACACAATAAATGGGATATATGCATTCCTAAAGAAACTGTCCGAGGTTCCCTATCCGAAAAAACCATCGAAGATAAGCAAGACGCTGATCCAGAAAGTCTACAGAATAAAAGGAAACTTCTTCAAGGCGCTAGACAGGGACCTCAATACACCGATTGCACTATCAGAAATGCATGCGCTGATAAGCTACGCCAACAAGCTCTATGGGAAAAGGATGAGCAAGGACGATGCGAATCTTATCATTGAGACCTTCCTGGAATTCGACAGCATGCTCGCGCTGGACTTTGAGGAGCACGCAAGGAAAAAGGAGGCATCGAGAGAGGCAAAGATGCTCATGGAAGAACGCGAAAAGCTCAGAAAGACAAAACGATTTGCAGAAGCCGACAAGATAAGAGAAAGGCTAAGGAAGGAATTCGGCTTAGAGATAGAGGACAAATGACAGGATCCTCATCCTCTGTAATTTGAGAGATTGGTCCTTAGTAAACCCGACCCGTTCAGACCGTCGCGTATTTCCGACATGCATTTTATTGCCTCATTCATGTCTGTGTCGTTCAGGGTCTCTCCTTTCAGTTTCAATTCAATATGAATGTAAACCTTATCCTTGTTGGGACCAGGTACAGCCGCCATCGCCTTACTATCTCCGGGTCGCGCATCAATGAATTTGTTTAAGCCGCTTTTTTTCATGAGGCCCTCAACGAATCCAACATTTTTCCAATTTAGCTCAGCCTCGGGCAATTCAGCAATATAAAGAATTATGTACTTGCCCTGGTCTTTATCATAGCTCGAGACAACCTGTCCCACCAAATATTTCCTAAATTTTCTTCCGGTTGTTGTCATTTTACCACGTTGCTACACGACCGTAAGGTAAACCCTACTTCCCTTCGTCCTTCTTCTCAAGCAGCTTCTTCCCAATCTCTCTCCTGTTATCGAGCTGTCTCCTTATCGCTTCCTTGTCCTCGTCCTTCATTACCTTCTCCAGTATGAACTTCGAGTAGTCCATTGATATCTGCGACATGTCCATGAGCATAGATTGCAGCTGGAATGTCTTGAATGTCATATCGTTTGTCGGTTTCAGTATCTCTATCCCTGCCGGGGAATAATGGAATGCAATCCCTATGAGTGGCATGAAGCTGTCGAACAGCATCGTGACCATCGCGCTGGTTATCCACATGCCTCCCTGTTCTATCGGTTCCTCAACAGAGCCGCTGCAGTACACGACTCCCTTCTCTTTCATGAGCCTCTCGTTTATCAGGTCGATGAGTAGCGGCTGCAGCTTATCCTTGTCTTTGTCCTGCATGTCGAAGTAAAGCTTGACAAGGACACCGCCCTTTGCTATCTTCTCCTCAGTTACTCTGTCAACATCTGATTTTGCCATCTATTCTCCCTTTATTATCTTTACGGCCTCATCAATAAATACGATTGTCTCGCTCCCGCTTATCAGGTTCCTGAGCTTCAGCTTGCCGGCCTTCTCCTCCACGTCCCCAACTATCACGACATACTTTGTCTTTATCGCGCTTGCATATGAGAACTGGTTGGAAAGGTTTCTCAATGCGCTGTTTATGTCTGTCGGTATCCCCTGTGCCCTAAGCGCGTTTGCAACCTTAAGGGCATAAGGGTAATTGGCCTCATTCACGTTTGCAACGAAGACATTTGCATAGGTGTACTCAATCGAGGACGAATAATCAAGCATCTCGAGTATTCTGTCTATGCCGAGAGATACCCCGACCGCAGGCATGGACTTCGTCCCAAAGAGGCCTATGAGATTGTCGTACCTCCCTCCTCCCCCTATGGAAACGCTCTGGTCGTCGCTGTTCTTGTATTCGAACACTATTCCTGTGTAGTAATCGAGACCTCTCATGACGCAGAACTCGATCTTTGCCTCTCCCCTGAGGTTGTACTTGCCCAGAAAATCGAGCGTGCCTCTTAGGTCCTTTGTGCTGTCTGATACGCCGAGCACGCTGTCCACGTAGTTGAGCTTCTCCTCGTTCGTGCCCCTGAGCACTATGAAGGCCATCACCTGGTCCATGACCGCCGCGCCGAGCTTAAGCCCCTTGAGCAGCTCCACGACGCCTGCCTCCCCTATCTTGTCCATCTTGTCGATTGCCCTCCAGACGTCAGCGAACTGGGCCTGAGTTACCCCGAATTTTAGGAAGACCCTGTCTATGAGCGAGCGGTCGTTTATGTATACGATGTAGTCCAGGCCTATGTTCTCCAGGGCCATAGCCCCTACAGCGATGACCTCGGAGTCCGCCATTGTCCTGTTGCCTCCGACTATGTCGGCGTCTGCCTGTGTAACTTCACGGTACCTGAGCTTTTGAGGTTCCTCCCTACGCCAGACCTTGCCTATGTAGTACCTCTTGAACGGCATCGGCAGCTCTTGGTGCATGGCCATGTACCTGGCTAGCGAGACCGTGTGGTCGTACCTGAGCCCGAGCTGCTCCTCCTTGAGCTCGTAGATGAGCTTTGTGTCCGAACCTATTGCGTCCTTTGCCTTGAGCACTTTTAGTGACTCTATAGAAGGAGTATCGATTGCAAGGAAGCCAAAAAGCTGGAAAAGGTTCCCGACTTTCCTAAGTAGTTCGTTCCTGAAAAGCGCCTCATTTGGCATCAGGTCGCGTACTCCCCTAGGGAAAGGAACATCGGGCATTTTCTTCACGTTTGATAAATATCTAAAGGGGCAAATAAAAAGACTTGTGTTTACATGCTTTTCGAGATCCACTTCTTCAGGGTCTCCTTCGGAACAGCGCCGACGTTCATGGCCTTTAGTTGGCCGTTCTGTATTAGAAGGGTTGTCGGTATGCTGCTCACGTTGAATTTCATGACTGTTTTCTCGTTCTCATCCGCGTTTATCTTGACGAATTTTATCTTGCCCTCGTATTCTTTTGCGACTTCGTCTATTATCGGAGAGTACATTCTGCAAGGTCCGCACCATGGCGCCCAAATATCTATTACAACAGGAATCTTGGAATTCATGACCTCTGTCTCAAAGTTCGAATCCGTTACCTCAGTTACGCTCATATATACACCTGATAGTAATATAGCCCGTAATAATTATAAATAGGTTGCAATATTTTCAGGTTATTAATGTCAAAAAAAGCCAAGAAAGTCGAAGAGGTAAATAAAGTAGTCTTTAAATGAAGAACCCCAGCCTGAAGTCTGGGGTATCTAAGCAACGCAGAGCATAGGATACGCAGAGCAGTAAATACGAGGAACACATACATTTAAATACCTTTAATGCCATAATATATTAGGTAATTATATGGAAACATTCACAGTAAAAGTGCAGGGACAAAACCGCATAGTAATCCCACAGGCAAATGCAGAAATATTAAAATTGAAGAAAGGGGATAAGGTAAGAGTGTCAGTTGAAAAGGTGAGATAATGCACAACAAATATCCGCATTTTGAAGCACCGAAACAACTGATGCAGGGACTATCAACAATCAGAAGCGGAGCACATACAAAGTATAACGTAAATTATCACATTGTTTGGATACCAAAATACAGAAGGGCAGTATTGACAGGAAGAACACTAAAGATGGTATTGGAAGACATAGTGAGAGGACAGGCAGAAACATACAACTGGCAGGTATTGGCATTTGAGATACAACCAGACCATATACATTGCTTTATGAGTGTTCCACCGAGTTGTCCAGTTTCAAAGGTCGCAAACCAGTTAAAAGGAAACACATCAATAACATTAAGGAGGGTATTCCCTGATTTGAAAAGACAGTTAGGTGCATCACTTTGGGCAGATGGTTATTACGTTTCAACGGCAGGATATATCAGCGAAGACAAGGTAAAAAGATACATAGAGGAACAGCAAAAGCAGATAAGGAAGCAGGAGATACAGGATGCGATAAAGACCAATACACAAAGGACATTATGGCAATATAAGAATACGTGATGAGATGAATAAATTTACAAGCATTGATTTATTTGCAGGTGTAGGGGGAATCCGATTAGCATTTGAAAAAGAAGGATTCAAAACCCTATTTGCGAATGACTTTCATAAAAGATGTAAATTAACCTATGACCTGAACTTTGAGAATCCGAAACTTGACACAGAAGATATATGGAAAGTTGATATTGAAGCACTACCTGATTTTGACATATTACTTGGGGGGTTTCCCTGTCAAGCATTTAGCATAGCAGGAGAAAGAAAAGGATTCAAAGATGATAGGGGTAATCTATTTTTCAGAGTTGCAGAGATATTGGAAACCAAACGACCAAGAGCATTTCTATTAGAAAATGTAAAGAATCTGAAAGGGCATAATAACGGAAGGACATTTAAAATAATTATGAAAACTTTGGAAGGTTTGGGATACAATGTTAAATATGAAATTCTGAATTCTGCAACACACGGAGGAATACCACAAAACAGAGAGAGGATATTCATTGTAGGATTTTTGGATAAAAAGGAATCAGATGCCTTTGAATTTCCTAAACCGATTCCATTAGAAAGAAATTTTAGAGAATTCGTTGCAGAGAAAGCAGATAAGAAATATTACTATAACGATAAACCCTTATATGAAAAGATGAAGAACGAAGTAAATTCAGAACACACGGTATATCAATGGAGAAGGCATTATGTCAGAGTTAATAAGAAAGGAATTGTCCCAACACTTACGGCAAATATGGGAACAGGCGGACATAATGTTCCAATAATTAAAAATACAGTAGGGATAAGGAAATTGACACCAAGAGAATGTTTCTTATTGCAGGGATTCCCAGAAGACTTCAAATTACCACAAGGAATTCCAGATAGCGAACTTTATCATCAAGCAGGTAATAGCGTAACTGTCCCAGTAGTTCAAAGAATCGCAAAGAACATAAAAGCAGTATTGAAAGGCAAGAATCTGAATAAACAAAAGATAATGGTATCTAATGCACGATTATAAAGACTACCCAAAACCTAAGAGAGAATACTACGAATCTATGTTGAAGATAGTGGGTTCTTTAAGCAGACTTTTCTCCGAGAGTGATATACCATACCTTGATTCAAGAGTTGCAGAGAATCTCTATTGTAAATCATTTGATGCACAGAATAAGAGCAGAGAGGATTCTTCTGTTGATGCGGTATATAAAACAACAGGATTCGGGATAAAAACATTCAGAGGTAATAGCAGTCAAAAGATAGCAGAATTCAATAAGGACATATTAAAGTTTTCTTCACTTGGAGCATTAGATAAAGCAAAGAAAGTAGCAGAACTAAGGAACGAAAGAGTGAATGTTACAAAAAGGATTTATGGACTTGAATTTGTGAAATATCATTGCATCATAAGAGAAAAGGGAAAGATGGTCATTTGTGAATACCCTATGGAATTGATTGACCTTGATAACTTGACACTTTTAAAACACAGCGATAAAACGGTTAGATTCAAAGACGGAAAGAACGACTACATCTTTAATATATCAAAAAGCGTTCTGATGAAGTCTTTTCCAAAGCAGAATATATTAGTTGAAGTAAGAGTGGATATTTTAAGCGACCCATTCAACATTTTGGACAAAGCACTTGGCAAACATAAAAAAGACCTACTGAAAACAATAGGCACAAAATATGCCTATGTAATACTACCATTGTATTCAGTCAAAAGTGGAGATAAGATAGTTCCTGAAAGAAGCAGTCTTAATCAATGGAACGCAGAAGGAAGGAAAAGGGATTATGATGAAGTTTATATAAAAGTCCCATTATGGATACATAAAAGATTTGCAGGGTTCTTCCCAAGCAGAGATACAAAGTTTATAATGAATCTTCCAAATGGGGATAAGTTATCTGCAAAGATATGTCAAGATGAAAGCAAGGCATTAATGAGCGACCCAAACAAAGCATTAGGCAAATGGATTCTACGTGATGTCCTTCAACTTAAAAATGGCGAATTACTAACCTATAAAAGACTGCAAGAATTAGGCATTGATTCTGTCATAATTGAGAAGGCAGGTAATTTGGAATTTAACATAGACTTCAAAGAGGAAGGTTCATACGAAAAGTTTGAGGAAGAAAATCTAATATTGAATTGATTAATATGGAAGAAACGAAACGCAGCCAGTCATTCACTCTCCGACCTAAAGGTCGGGGTTTCTCTGACTCCGTGATAATAAATAACAAGGCAGTTTGATTATGCAATTATTGGAATACCAGATTATACTCGGTATTATCGCAACGACGATAGGATTAATCGGCTACATTCCATACTTCAAGGACATAATTAAGAAGGAGATAAAGCCGCACGCCTTTTCTTGGCTAATTTGGGGAATATTGCAGTCCGCAGTTTTCTTTGCATCAACCTCTAGGGGCGGTGGCGCAGGTGCATGGGCCATAGGCGCGCCGGCCTTGCTAAATATGGTAATATTTGTAATAGCATTATTCAAGGGAGAGAAGGAAATAACCAATATTGATAAAGCAAGCCTTGTTGTAGCGCTGTTCGGCATAGCATTATGGGTAATAACAACCAACCCTGTATGGGGCGTTATAATTCTTTCTGGTGTAGATGTGGTCGGTTACATACCCACAATAAGAAAAGCATACAAGAGACCGCACGAAGAGGCTATAAGCGTGTACGCATTTAGTGCCGTAGCTTTCGGTATATCTCTTTTTGCTTTGCAGGCGATAAACGTAACGACCTTCTTATATCCATTTTCATTGGCAATATCAAATACGGTGTGCGTCTCAATAATCTTAATTCGAAGGGAGGTTTTAGACAAAAAACCGCGCAAGGCCAAGTCTAAAAACCTAAAGTAGATACATACACCATTTTATTCCAGATACTGCAAAAAGAAATATTCATATATCTTAAGATCATAAAGAAATAAGTGATACTATGATAAGTGTAACAACAATAAGAGTTGCGGAAGTCGGAATGCCCTCCAGGAAGGCACATCAAGATGAAAGAAGAAGGCAGATGTCCCAGATTCGCTCAGGTAAGTTTGAGGATGATGGTTCTTATACGAGCTATACAGTTTTGGTCAGACGAGATTCGGCCGCCCAAACTGATGAAATTTTTAAACTTGCCAATGAGATGTGGATGATACGGAATGGCCGTAATCTTTCAATTCAATCCTGCCCCAATCTTTCTATTCCAAAATTTATGATGGGTGCGCCTAATAACAATTCCAACAGCAAACACATATTAGAAATTGCTTCAACCGTAGAATTACGCTTTGCCCAGCACCTCCTCAGAACGCAATAAATCAACAGCAAACTATTTATTGCTCAAATTACAATAGATAACAGTGATGATCTTATAGTGCCGAGCAATTTTGCGATGAGGACGATCTTGAGTACTGAATTGATTTAGATGAACAAGATATCAAAGGCTTCGATAAAGAAGATGGTGAAGGGAGGATCAAACCCGAACTTCATAATAAGCGACAAGGCCGCTGCCGCTATTGCCAGGCTCTTGGAAAAGAGGGCAAAGTCGATAGCAAAATACGCAGTCAAGAGGGCAAAGAGCAAGAAAAGAAACACCATTATGGAAGAGGATATCGATACTTACAGGTTGAAGTTTGGTGATTGAATAGAGATGCAAACTGCGTTTGTATCAACAGATCCAAAAGGGAAAATGAGGCTTGAATTCTCAAGCCAAGGAGAAAAGAGAATAAGGCTGTGGGAAGCCCATAAAGATAACGTACTAGAGACGACGTTCGATGCAAACGGATCGATACTTGTCCAAAAGCTCCTTATGCCAGAAAAGGATGTCATGAAACGCAGGCTCCACGAGTCACTCAAGGAGGCAAACGCCTCAGAGACAAAGGAAAAGCCCTTCGAAGAGGTAAAACTAAACAAATCCTGCCCAAAATGCGGTGAATACAGGCTATCAAGGTACGTGGAATCATATGCAAGCAAGTGGGAGATACCGGTCATGCCGTTGTACCACTGCCTAAACTGCAATACCAAGAGCTACTACCTCACAGAGCATTATCTAGGCTATCTGGTCGATACCAAAAAGGAGCTTTTCAGCGAGGCAGAGCTTTCGGAGATGGAACGCAACAAAAGTGCATTCATTAACGAACTAAAGGGCTATATAATAAGAATCTTTGCTTCCAAAAAGATTATGAGTATAGAGTAGAGAAGTGATCACGATGGCCGACCTGTTATTGTCAGAACTTTATGGCAAGGAAATAATAAGCAACACCGGAAGAAGGATCGGTGCTGTAGAAGACCTAATAATAGACTTTGAAAAGGGTTCTATTGCAAGCATGCTGCTTGTCAAGTCGGAAGAGCTGACCAGAAGCGAGCACACATCGCTTGAGTTCGCAAAGAACAGCGTAAGGTACGAGAGAGTCAAGAACGTAGACCAGATGATAATAGTAACTGGAGACACGGCAAAAGCCTAATATTACGCCACTTGTTTTTCTACAATAGGAGTGCTGGGCGTCCATATCAATTTGCTAATGTTCCTAAATCCTATATCTTTTAACTTGTTGATAACTGCAGTTGCTGTGCCGCCCGTAACGAGAGTATCATCCACCATAAGTGCATTCTTATCCTTATTTCCACGCAAGATCTCTAAGTCAAACTCGCTTATATTCACCATGCCCGCAATTTTACTTCCATCATTGAAGAAATAATCTTTGTATGCGCCTGTAGAATACCCTACCAATGCAAAACCATCAGACCTTCCTTTTTCCGACAAATAAGAATTGACAAATGCTCCTGGCATTATCCCACTAACCATTATAGGTACTACAAAATATCTTCCAGAGGCAATTGATGCAAAAGCACCTCCCACCTTTAGGTGCTTTTCTTTTGGCATATCTGTATTCTTCCAGTAGTTGCTAAGGCAAACTCTCTCCAATTCTATGAAGCTCATCTGACTAAGTCTCTCGAAAATGAGCCTTGCACCTTCTGCCTTTGTTATCCTATCACTAATGTCTGTTGATGGATTGAATATCCCATACCAAAGTCTTCTAAAATCAGAATTTATTGTTGGGATTCCATCTGTTTTGAGAAAATCGAGTATGTTTCTCCTGAGTAGGTACTTGATGCGCTCGTCCGGCCTGGAGTCGGCCATGCGGTGTGTGATCCCCTGCGCGGATGCCACAATACCACTTAATAAAAATGAGCATGATTTGGTATATAAGCCTATTCTACAAACTGCCGTTTATGATAGATAACTACTTTTTAACAACGTCTGGTGCCACGCATTTTACTGCCACAACGGAATTCATCATATCATTATCTTTTAGTGGAATGTTTTCTACCTTTGCGGCCATGCCAAGTTCAGCACACCTAAATATTGCAGTATTCTGATTGTTGTCGCCTACTATGACTGAAGTTTCGGTTTTATCTTTGTAATTCAGATAATCAAAGCTATCAGTCCTCAACTTATATCCGCCATTCTTAAGCTCAGTGACTCTTGAATTTGTATCTAATGAATTTTGGTATGACTTCTGTCGACTTACGTCTATTGAACCCATTCCGCGTCCTACCCCGTATAATGCTAAAACAACTCCCGCGGTTACTCCTACTGCCTTTGTTCTACTCTTTGTCTTATCATCCATATTATCACGAAGTAATTATGAATTTTCAAATATATATAGTTTTAGTATGATACGACGGGTGTCGTTACTTTCATCTATCTTCTAAAATAACAAAAATGCAGGCGTATGTTTAATCCGTAGATACTTCCCTTGAAAGGTTCGGCCTGCTCTTTATCATGATCCTTCCGCCACAGTAGCTGCATCTAACATTGTTGTCCAGGGTCTTTGCCTTTTTTCCACATTTTGCGCAGATATATGCCATAATATTACCTCTTGCTGCTCTTCAGCCATTTCACGAAGTCCGTATGCAGTGCCGATTTGCTTGTGTCGAGCACTCTAATCCTCATAATCGCCTTGTACTGCTCATCATTGAGCTCGATTATTTCCTGATAATTCTTCATCTCGCAGTAATGTATCTCCATCCAGTGTATCACGCCATCAAGATACTCCTTCACAAGGTCCCTTGTCATAGGCATCGAATTGAAGCTGAACAGTATACCGTCACACCAATATAATGGCATGTTTCCTTGGGGGGTTATCCTTCCCCTAAGCAAGTCATCGCGTTCAACCTTTACGGTCTCATGAATCACTAATTCCTTTATAGGTGCGAATGTTATCTTTACCATAAGTTCACTTTTCCTGCAAGTTTTCTATCATTCTTCTTGCATTTACCCCGGCAGGAGTCGTCATCGAGTATGCGCCTCCAGCGTATGTTACCTTGCAGTGCTTGCATCTCCATATGCCGGTTCCTATCCTTTTTACTGCCTTCTTTCCGCACATCTCGCAATTGTAGCGCGCGATCTTCTCATGCTTTATCTTGGATGCGCGCTTCCTTATGCTTGCTCCATATCTGATGCTATCCTGCGCCATATTATCACTTCTGCCCCTTGATTATACTCTTTAGTTCCTCATGTTTATTAAATGCTATGTCGAGCATTTCCTCTATCTCGTTGACGAAGAACCCGCCGCTCAATCCCTTCTGCATGGCCCTCACGTTGTCCTGGTCAACCGCTATGGTCATCCTGCCATCTGTCGCTATCATCTCGTTCCCGGTAGGGTCGAGTATTATCTTGTTTGCTATCTTCGAGAACGTAGTTGGCGTGACTATATTGTCTATCTTGAGCATTGTCTTCCTGTCCTCTCTGATTACCTTCTCGTCCTCATATTTCGGGACGGTGGTATTGAGCAAGGCACTCATTGCTGCAAGTCCTCCCGCATCAAACAGGTTTCCGTCATAATTCAGGACATACAGGTCAACATAAACAGTCCATGCCTTCTCTTCCTCAACGAACAGGCTTTCGAGGTTCACACAGTTCCCTGCGCGTATCCCTCTATCAACCACCCTTGCGAACTCTATCGAATCTGCGCTTGGCGGTCCTGTCTCATAGGTTTCTGATGCTAAAGGCAGCAACTCTGCAGAGACTGTAAGGCTGCCCTGGTTCGGTGTGTCTTCCATTGGTTCACCAAGCGCCAGCTTGATTCCTGCAAGAACCCTAGTTGCACCGAGATCCACCTGCGCTGATCCTTCCGCATTCCCCATGACCCCTCTCTCTATCTTTATGGGTCTGAACTGAGTGGAGGACCTTTGGTCCTCGCGCTCGTTCTTAGCCAATAATTCCCTTATATAACCAGTTTTTACTATATCCATTGCGTCCATATAAACACCTTATTTCTTTGCCTCTGCCGCGTATGCGTCCCTCAACGCCGCCTTCTGTATGTCGCTTATCTTCTTACCGGATGCCAGGAGCATCCTGAATCCTTCCGACATCTGCTTTCTTGTCATCCCTCCATCCATCTGCAAGAGCAGGATCTCGTTGTTCCTTGGCGCAACGGCAATCGGCATGTCGCTGTCAGAGTAATTGTCCTCGATCATGTTGAAGTCAAGAGCTATGTGCTCGTCTATCCTCCCTACAGACACCGCATATACAAGGTCCTTCATGTGTATGCCTGCGGTTGCAAGCGCAACCGATGCCGCAGTAAGACCCGCAGCCCTCGTGCCTCCGTCTCCCTGCAGTACCTCAATGAATATGTCGATCTGGCTTCCAGGGAAGTCGGTGAGCATTACAACATTCTCGAACACCTCCCTTATGACCTTCGATATCTCTGTAGCCCTCCTGTTAGGTCCGGTCCTTCCGTGTTCTGAAAGGCTTGAGAACGGCGCCATCTGGTACCTGCACTTTATTATCGCCCTTGACGGGTTCGCAAAGTGCCTTGGTGTCGCCTCTCTAGGCCCGTACACTGCGGCAAGTATCTTGTTGTTGCCCCATTCTATGTATGCGGAGCCGTCCGCATTCTTGAGCGGAGATGCAACGATCTTAAGGTCCCTTATCTCGTCAAAGTCCCTTCCATCCGTCCTTTTTCCATTTATTACCAGTTTTGGTTTGTTTGCTGATGATCCCATTGTATCACTTTCTCTCATCTAAAAATTTCTTAATCGTATCGGTAAGTCCTGTCAGGTGGGCCTCTCTCTGGACCTTTAGCAGCGCCTCAGTTGCAAGCGTAGTGTTTCCCCCGTTGATCCATATAAGTCCATTCATGCCCACAATTATATGCGAGCCTGTCGCATCAGCAATCTGCCTTATCATTGTGCTCTTCTTGCCTATTACCCGGGGTATCTTCTTCGGCTTTATGCTGAGTATTGTTCCTCCCTCTAATTTCTTTGGGTCGCTAAGTATTATTGTGCTCTTTCCCTCCACGTCCTTTATTACCGCATTTACTACATCGCCCTCAACGAATTCGTAGTTGTCGTACTTGCCAGGTATAAGAAGGGCCCTTCCGAAGTAAGAGAGGTCTATCATGTAGACCTTTGCCTTGACCTCTGAAATTATTCCTACCACAGAATCCTCAATTCTTGGGTTCCAGACGCCCTCAAGCGGTATTATCTCGCTGGTCCTTTCATCCTTTATTCCCAAGACGGACGCGTAGGTCCTGCCCTTGTATATGTAAGTGTTATGCGCGCGTATTGCGCTTTCCGATACCAAATCCCCTGGTGATATTATATCTCTCATCAAATCACAAAACTTTTACTATCGCCTTGCCCTGCGTTGCGCTGTTTATCCTGTCGAAGAACTCTGTCTGCATTCCTGCAGGGAACTCGAGGGTTGCCTGCAGGCTTCCATTCGAAAGCCACGACTCCCCCTTTAATCCGTATTTCTTGAGCGTACCGAATGCCCTGTTTGCATATTCAGGGGGTATCGTTACCTCGACTTTGGCCGTTGCGAACTTTATCGGCATTATAATCGTTATCTTCTTCACTATGTCATCTATTTGTTCAGTCGCGCTCTTGAATGGGTCAATGGACGCCTTCGCCTCCCTCATCGCATTCTCAATTCTGAGCGGAGGGTTCGGGGCATTTGTTCTTGGGTCAATCGAGTTCTTTGCAATTATCTCAACTATCGCCTTCCTCTTTTCCTCCAGCAGCTTGTTCCTCTGCTCTGTTGTTATTGGAACCTCCCCCTGCTTCAGCATTATTTCAGCTATCTTTGTGATGTCTGTTGTTCCGAAGGTCTTTTTCAGCTTGTCATCGGTCTGGCGCTCTCCCTTTCTAGCATCCTTGAATACCTCCTCCGCCTCAAGTACCGTGAGCGGGTCGCTCCTCTTGCCTGTTATGTACTCGTACGCAAGATCCGAATTAACGAAAATCTCGAACTCGTTTCCGTCCTTGCGGAATTTTACAATTACCGTCTTTGAAGACATTGCTACCACAGTCAAAGCAAAAGAAAAGACAGGACTAGAGGTACTTCGCTACCTTGTCGGTTGGGAAACTTTCAAAGCCCACATCTTTCTTGATTGTTGAAATATCAACGTTATTCTCCGAGAGCTTGCCCTCGTTTATCTTTTTGATTATGCTTATTCCAAGGTTTATGCCATCGTCCACGCTTAGGCCCTCCTTCCAGCCCTTTACCAGCATGTCCTCCGCAACCTTCTTTCCGATTCCTATTGCGTCTGCCTTGTAGCCTAGATATGAGGCTCCTGGCTCTATCTCGAATAGGGTTGGTCCCTTGTCGATTATGCCCCCTATGAGCAGCGATATCGCATAAGGCCTCATTCCTCCGTATTGGGTTGCCATCTGCATCTCTTCCGATATCTCCCTTGCTATGGTCTCTACCGATTCTGTCTCGTTGTAAATCATCCTGTGCGTCTGGGTCTTGTTCCTCATCACGTTTATCACGTGCAGCCCGTCAGACACCAGTCCGCTGTAGGTTGCACCTATGTAAGAATCAACTCTGAATATCTTCTGTATTGTGCTTGGAACGGCCAGAGGCTCAAGTATGTTCTTGTGCGCTACCAGCACCACTCCGTTATCCGCAATTATCCCTATGGACGTTGCCCCCCTCCTGACAGCTTCCTTCGCGTATTCTACCTGGAAAAGCCTCCCGTCAGGGCTGAACATTACGCCCCTATCATAAGCTTGTACGTTTGGATACATTATTTCACCATTTAAGCGCTAGGATCTCCTTATAAAAAGAACCCAATTTAGTAAGATAATATTAAGGATATAACATTTATAACCTTTTGCATGTGTTTCATGGCGGCTTTTACATTTACAAGAACATATGAATGCAAACAAATTTATATCTCCAAGAACAGATAAACAACGTGATAAAATGGCAACACACACGAGCGACAAGCCACAAAATACCAATCGCGAAGCCCTAAAACTAACAGAATCTGAAAAGCGATATTATGCTCTCATTGCCAGAACATTTGTTTTGGAAGATAAATTAAACAAACAATTCAACAGGTATACAATGCTGGAACTTGCAAGGCTCTATTCCACAGCTGCAAGGAAGGCCAAGCGAAACAAAGAGATAAAGAACGGGGATGTGTCAGCGACATGGGAAAACAGAATGATGATTGCCGCAAGGCAAGCATTTTCAGCATATATTAGGGTCTCAGATTATTATCGGTTCAAGAGGCAAGACCGTTCCAATGCGGAAAAGAACTACAAGAGGGCCCAAAGATTAGAGGGCGCATACCACTTCATAGGTACGGACTTGCATGTAGCAAATTACAGTCTTATCAACTTATTGAGGGTAGGTATTGGTCACGAAGATTCGATGGTACCTCACGAGCTTGCTGAATTATTGACATGGGGCACTGGATATAAAGAACCACGGCGTCTGAATCCACGCGGCGTAACTACGTGATAGTAAATGGACAAGACAGAACAACAAAAACATGCTGACAAGGATTTCGGGCCAGCAAGAAAATACCTACACCTCATGAGATCTGCCCGTTTGGCCGAGGAACGGATCAGAGATCCGGCGCTTTCAAAAGGAAAGAGAAGCACATCAAACAATATGCTTTATCGTTCGGTTCTTTTAGCTACCGCCGCACTGGTCGCAAAACGCGGCGGTTTAAAAGAGGACAAAATGATTAAAGCCGCAGACAAGGCTTTCGAGTCCTATATCAAGCTAGCAGAATACCTTATGGCCGTGGGGAATAACTTTGACGCTCTTACAAATTGTGACAGGGCAGAGGCAATAGCGGAGGACTACAAGCTAGGAAAAGAAAAAGAGGAACGCGCAAAGAGCCTTAATCTACTTTGTAGCACTTCTTCCCATTCCTAACTCCAACTGTAGGGGCGGTAAAAGAATAGATAGTGATAGAGTGGAAAAAAAGCAAAAGGCATTAGCTAAGTACCAGAAATTTATAAGTTTAGCAGAATCCCACAGAGCCTGTTCAAACGACCAGCGCATAGACCGTAGCATGGTGGATACTATAAAAAACTACCTTTGCGCAGCCGCAACCGCAAGGACCGAAAAGCTGGGCAGGAAACTAGTAGTACATGCCGCAACTCCTGCATTTGAGGTGTGCATTGAACTAGGTCACTACAACAAAAAGATAGGAAATCCTCAAAGGGCATTGGATCTATACTTGAGGGCAGAGCGGATAACGTATGATCATAACCTCTCAAAACTAAAAAGGGAGGAAGCACGATCAAACCATTTAAAAACGTTGCTCGAGACCTGCACACGGGCCGGTGAATGCTGATACATCTCCTCATTACTTTAGAAGCGCCTTTATGGTTCCAGAAGCATTGATGGTGTAGAATCCAACCTCCTTTCCGCCAATCCTCTTTATGAAAGTGAGTGCAATCAATGTCTCCTTGTATTTGAGAAGGCTGCACTTAAGCACGAACCTGCTTCCGCTTATGTACTTGACTATCTTGGGATTCGATTTGAAGTAGGATACCTCCCCGATGTTGTGCATAAGCTCCTTGTACAACTCCAGCTCAAATTCCCGCCTTGCGGCTTCCGGGACCTCGAGTGTTGATTCAACCAGCAGGTACCTGCGCTTTTCCCTCATCATTTCATTACCAGAGACCTGTTCGTTGTGCTAAGACTCTGCCTCGCGTGATCCTCGTCCGCACCGATGAGCTTTGCAAGCTCCAGAAGCTGCATGTACGAGCAAAGGTTGGATTTGGTCTTTGAAAGCGTCACAAAAGCAACATCAAGCTTTATTGATTTAGCATGGTCGAGCAGCTTGCTTGTCATGTACAGGCCCCTTGACCTCTGAAGCCCGTACGATGATATTATCGCACTGAACGGAATGCACAGAGCTATTCGCTTCTCTTTCATCTGCTCCATTGCCTTCTTGTCGATCCTTGAGTCGGAGAGGACAACAGCGCATGGCGACATGTTGAGCACCGCAAGAATATTCGACTTTTCGGTGTTGATGAATATGCTGCCCTCTATCTCGTTGTTCTTGTAGTGGTTGCCATCGACGACACTTACATCCTTTCCCGCAATGAATATCCTCTTGTAGCCGAGATCGGCCTCCAAGTCCTTGGTTATACCGCATGTTTCATATGCGATATCGTAATAATCCAGAATTAACACCTCACTTGCCGTTGTGGTCTTTCGCCTCGTAGCCGAAAAGCTCCTTCTCAAGTACATCCTTGGTCTTCTGCGGAGGGTACATGAGCTTGATCAGCTTTGTGTGGCCCCTTATGCCCTTCCCGGACTCGTACGACGCCACGAGCCCCTGCATCTCAAGTTCGGAGAGGTACTTCCTGTACCAGCGCTCGCTCTTCGCCTCCTTGTGCATGCTCTCCGTTATGCTCTTGTACCTATGGTAGACCTCGCCGCTGAAAAGATAGGTGTCGACCCCGTCCGTAAGCTTCTTGTAAGAGCCTCCGCTCTGCGTGAGCAGCGCTATCGAATAAAGCACTAGCTTATGGTGTTCCGGCAGGGTGCCGATGAGCTCGTATACTATGTCGTTCTCTGCGAACTTTGCTGCCTCTTCCGCCTCCTTCATTGTTATCTTTTCCAGTTCCTTCTCTTCGGCTATCTCGCCAGCCCTGGACAGTATCGTAAGGCAGAGCCTTGCATCTCCGCCCTCCTTTGCAGAGGCAGCCGCTATGAAATGAAGGACATCCTCGCTTATCGCGTTGCTCTTGAACCCTGTTGAGGCCCTATCCTTCAGCATCTCATAGAGTTCAGTCGCATAATAGGGAGGGAATACGAGCTCTGACTCATAAAGGGTTGAAAGGCTGCGCGGATCGAGCGACTCCTTGAAAGATACCCTGTTTGATATCCCCATTATCGTGACTCCGCCTGCCTTTATGTCGCTGTTTATCCTTGTAAGCGTGTATATCAGGTCGTCGAGGTCCTTCACCACGTCAACCTCGTCGAGTATCGCAACAAGTATCTTGTTGTCCTCCTCTATCCAGTTGGTGAGCTTCTCGTAAAGGTCTACCGTTCCATAGCCCCTCTTTGCATAAGTGGGAAGGTGGTCGCTCACGACCTTGTTGAGCACCCTGTATCGAGAATTGTATATCTTGCAGTTGATATAGCTTATCTTCGCCTTAGTATTGGGTATGTTCTTTACCTCGTCAAGGACGAACTTCGTGCACGAGGTCTTGCCCGTTCCTGTCTTTCCGTATATGAAAAGATTGCGCCCGCGCTCCCCTTTCAGCGAGGGGGCTAGCGCTCTTTCTATAGCGTTTATCTCCTTTACCCTAGAAATAAGCTTCTTTGGAATGTAATGGGGCGATAGTACCTCTCTGTTTGCAAAGATCTTTGAGTCGGAAAGCATGTCGTTAAGAGATTGCACTGAACCCCCTCAGGCGTCGTATCCGATATATATTGCGTGCTTTAGTTTAAAGCCTTTTCTTCATTTGCCATTTATGTTGATAGAACTCCTTCTCACTTTTTTGCCAAAAGTAAATATAGGACACCCTATATATTTAAATACCCGAAGCCGTATATTATACAATAATCTATAAGTGATTAAATGGACTGGACACAATTAGCTGATGACGCTACAATAGGAAAAACCGTGAATGCCCTAAAAGAGAGGGGCTTCGAAGTAATCATGGTGCATAATGGCGCAGAAGCAAAGGCAAAGGCACTAGAGCTCGTTCCTAAAAATGCCCAGGTAATGGACATGACCTCAATTACGCTCAGAGAGACGGGCATCGCAAAAGAGATACAGGAAGGCGGCGAATACGATTCTGTAAGGAAAAAGATAATGGCGATGACCGACGAAAAGGAAAGAAACGCGTTCAGAAAGAATGTACTATCTCCGGAATATGCGATAGGGAGCGTTCAGGCAATAACTGAAGATGGGCAGGTTGTAATGGCCTCGGCAACCGGAAGCCAACTTCCCGCATATATCTATGGTGCCGCACACGTGATATGGGTTGTAAGCACACAGAAAATCGTTAAAAATCTTGACGAGGCCCTAAAAAGAGTTTACGAGCAGGCCCTTCCGCTAGAAAGTGAGAGGGTAAAGAAGGAATACGGGATGTCGCATAGCTCGGTAAACAAGGTCCTGATATACGAGAGGGAAAGGCCTGGCAGGGTGAAAATAATACTTGTCAAGGAAAAATTAGGTTTTTAGAACAACCGAAGCTATAAATATCTGGACGGCATATATTATATTGTGATTTAGTGGTCTTTGCATTAATGTTATTCAAACCGCACTTCGGACTCCTTAGGAAAGCGGAGCCGATATTGGTTGACGTGGCGCTTGCAGGAATAGTCACATACGCGGCCGCGACCGAAGTAAGAGCGTTGCTCAGAAAGAAGTAATGCTGCTAACCTGACTCTTTTTTATTCTTATGTTGTCATATCCTATTAGCTAATCCTAATTTGCGGATTTAGCTGCACTTTAACCTAAACGGTGTAAAATTGAGCGAGGAGGAATACCAAAAACTATTGGACAGGGCATTCACGAAGCTTCCTAGCCTGACGGCTGAGAAGACAGATTTTGTGATACCTGCTGCGGATGTACTGACAGAGGGATCAAAGACGATAATAAGGAACATAACAGCAATAGCAGACACAGCAAGAAGGAACGCGTCCGATATAGCGAGGTATGTTGGAAAGGAGTTCTCGGTTCCAGTCAACATAGAGGAGCAGAGACTGATAATAAGCGGAAGGTTCCCCTCTGATGAGATAAACAGGCGAATAAAGAAATACTTTGAGCTTTATGTTATATGCAAGGAATGCAAGAAGCCCGATACGCACCTTGAGAACGCGGAGAAGGGAATGTACCTCATATGTGAGGCCTGCGGAGCAAGGTACTGGGTAAAGAACTACTAGGTGTTTTGATAAGGAATCGCGGACGCAATTTCGACCAAAGAAGGGGCACAATGGTAGAGAGCGCGTTGAAGCAGCCGAACCCCGGAGAGGTCATAGGCAAGGTAGTAAAGATTGCCGGAGCGACAAAATTCTTTGTAAAGTGCATTGATGATAAGGAGAGACTATGCAGCATACCGGGAAGGCTGAGAAGGACATTCTGGATAAAGGAGAACGATGTAGTCATAGTCAAACCGTGGGTAGTCCAGAGCGATGAACGCGGCGACATAGTCTGGCGTTACAGCGTACTAGACATAAACAAATTAAGGGACAGAGGCATATTGAAAAATCTCTAATTATTTTAAGAATATCTTTAAGAATGTTACAAGTAATGTACTATTGATATCATGGCTGGCAAAACAATTCCTAAGGGCAAGAGCCCAAAACAGCTACTAAGAAGAGACGATACCCAACTAGTTGAGGGAGAAGCCTTCGAAGATGCACTTAGAAAATGGCAAAAAGTTACTGCACCAGTGACAGAGGCAACTAGGAGAGCTCAAATAATTACCGCAGACGACCTTGCAATTATGGTCTACTGATTATATTAAGCCAAAACAGCTAGGTTAAAAAAGCCTAAAAAGTAAAAATAAAAAGAGGAAGGATCATTCCAAATCCTTTACAAGCTTGTCGTATTCCTTCTTGCTTATCTCGCCGCTGGCGTATCTCTTCCTTGCAATCAGCCTTGCGTGGTCTACCACCTCAATGCCATGCCTGTGCCAGTGGACCCCTCTGCAAGAGCAGAAGAAGCCGAACATCCAGCCAACGAACACTATCAGGAATATTACCCCCATAAATGAGAGGATAACGCTTCCGAAGTATGTTGCCCTTACTGTGAATACGAGAGATGCGGTAAAAGCCGCTACTATGAGTATGAACATTATCGCTAAAACCGCCCTGACCGTCCTTGAGCTGTGCCACTTGCAGCAGCCGCACGGGCACGTCTCCGCGCTTTTCGAATCATGAAGGTTCTTTTTTCTTGGCATTTTAACAACCTACCAGTGATATAACTACTGTAATAAATGCTTTTAAGCCTATCTGTAGGCATAGAGTTTTAATTGTTTTAAGGAGAATCAATATTGGCAGTAAGGCGGGAAGCTAAGGGTTTCCCATCCGCAAATCCCTTTTCGGCGGGCCAATGCTGGCCGAGTGTTATCGGGATTATGCAAGCCTGCATTTAGGCGTTGAGATCTTGCCTTAGGTGATAGTCTGGTATGCGAACCAGGCCAGGCCGGAAGGAGCAACCTTAAACATATTTTGGCTATGCTCTTAAGATACAGGATTGAGCTAAGATGCAGACCACTTGCATGGTTCAGGTAATGCAAAGCCAGCTTCTGCCGCTGAAGTGTTATATATCTAAAATCCTAAACCATACTGGTGAAAAAATGGAAAATGTTGCCAAAGATAAAGCGATTCCAATAGATAGAAAGGAGATGGCGGAAGGCGCGATGATAATCAAAATCATGAGAAAAACAGCGGAGTTCGAGCAGATAAAAGCAAAAAGCTTCATAAAGGATCCGCTTGCAGCAGCCGCAGTTATACATCTATCAACTATAAGGGACATTAGGAATTTCTATAAGGCATACATTAGCGAGATGGAGACAATAGCTGAATCCTCTTCGAGACCCCCAGAACAGTTAGCAAAGGAAAACATTCGCAATGCGCTCAATCAATACGGGGTAGTGGGAGAAGTGAATAATGCATGGAGATCTGTTATGACAGGTAATACTACACCCTCCGATTTAGACAAAAGCATAAACCCAAGGGGAATTCTTTTCGTTTTCTTAAGAGGAAAACAGACTGGAAGTCCAGAACCGTCATTTATAACCTAATAACATAAGTATTTTCCAAACCAGATCAAGAAGCTCAATAATAGAAGATAAAAGCCTTTAGCTAAGAATTATACTATCGATGCCGAAGTCGCCTAACCCGGCAGGGCGCCGGATTGCTAATCCGTGTCCGCAAGGACTTGGGGGTTCAAATCCCCCCTTCGGCGTATATTTAAAAATTCAGATACTCTATTTATAATTCTACGATAGGTTTTTATATTTGTATATACAATATATATACGTGATTATATGGGCTATGAGACTACAATATTGATAAAGTTGGATAAGAAGACCAAAAAGCGCATGGATAATATCGATATAAATTGGTCCGGCAAAATAAGAGATTTTATAAAAAGGGAGCTTATGAAGAAGGCAAGGTTTGCCGAAGCGGAGAAAATAAGGCAATCTTTATTTAGAAAGGCCCCTGGTTTAGAATCTGTAGATGTTCTTAGAAAGATGAGGGGATCTAGACATGGAACAGGTAGTAATTGATGCCAATGTTGTCATCAAGCTTTTTATCAAGGAAGAATATTCCGATAATGCTCTTAGACTCAAAGACTCCTATCTTGCAGGAAATTTAGATATCACCGTAAATTCACTCATGAAATACGAATTTATCAATGTACTTAAGTACAAAGGTTTTTTTACTGATGAAATAAAATTTGCGCTGAAGGCTATAGATGGCTATGGTTTTCAAGTAGAAAAGCTCTCGACCCAAATTGCCGATTTGACTTCTGATCTGGCTGTGGGATACAATATAACCTCTTATGATGCCTCATATGTGGCCCTAGCATCGCTCCTTGGATGTAAATTGTATACTGCTGATGGAAAATTGATTAAAAAGATAAGTAATTTGAAATTTGTCAGGCATATTAAAGAATTTAATGCAAGTTTAATCTAAAAGTGATAATACCGAATGGAAATACTTACTCCTGCAGGATAACTAGCGGAAAACTTGAAGTCAACGACCAGGAGAACCAGTATATAAACTCAAAAGTTATACTCTAAAACTAAGGATAGATTTGGCCCTAGCGTATATTTTTATATTAAAAGATCCATTACATTAAAGTGATAAAGTGGCAGAAAAAACCCTACAGTTAATGCCCTTCAATAAAACTGTGGACAATGGAAAAGAAACTAGTGGACTCCTGCGATCTGAGCCTAATATAAGAACTTTTATGGATAGATTAGACTCCATAAAATTTCCTAGAATGGAATTTCTTAGGGAAGGCGACGATCTTCCACACATGGGGTGGCGAGATGATATAATAAAGCCAATGAATGAACTCTTTGATCTCTCACTTGAAACGTGCAACTACTTGCTTAAAGATAAACCACTTAAAGGAAAATACAAATTTAATTATTTTAGGGATATGGTCGGTTTCTTACCGGGACCATACTTAACTACTAAATTTATCTCAGCATTATACATCCCTCAAAGAGAGTTTGAACATTTTTATGGGAGAATAGGTGGCGAATTCTTAAATAGCCCCGAATTCAAAAATTCTGATGGTGTTGTCGTTTTAGCTAAAGACAATCTGCTTGAGGAAGTACTTAGAAATGGACAGAATGCATTTTCCGAATCAAATAAAACGGACGAACAAGTTCTATCATATGCCAAAATGAACTTCAAAAAGCTGTTTTTTAGCGTTTTGGCACATGAAATATTCCATGCATGGCAGGATGAAAGAAAAACGGGACCGTATTATAACTTCGATGATTTTGTTTCTGAAAGCGCGGCACTTTTCTTTGAGAATATTGTTTTAAGGGCAACTAATCCGTGCCAATCCAAACAAGATGTACCAAATATTAATGATATGGTAGACTTATACGATAATAGAAATAGCGAGAAGTTAAGGGAATACATAGGACTTGCAATCAATGAAGCTATATCCTATAGTAGCACTAAACATATCGGTGCGGTATTGTTTGCAGTTTTATACATACACAAACAAAAGAAGATGGACAAAACGCTAAATGCAATACAATATGAAATACAAACCAAGGAGCACCTCATTAATTACGCAAGAGCCACCAAATCATATCTAGAGGATTCCCCTAAGTCTTTCTATGAATCCCAAATTCCTTAGAATAGGCTTATAACTATTTTTGTTCTATAGTACTCATCAGGTCCGTAACATGGGCGCGCTCACAAGCATATTGATGCTTATACTGGTCATAGCGGTCGTAGTTGTATTCTACCCAAAGATAGTATCGCTTGTACAATTTGTCATCATGATGCTGAGCAACAAATCAGGAAATATAATATTTCCAAACTCCACCTCAATAAAATCAAACCAGACAACCAGCTATGGCCCGCTGGTCAATTATACGCTTTCTCTGATAAACAAAGACAGGGCTTCTTATGGACTTAGCAATGTCACGGTATCACCAACAACTTCAGCTCAGCAGCATGGCGATAGCATGCTACAATACAACTACTTTAGCCACTGGGACATATACGGAATGAAGCCCTACATGCGCTATACTCTTGTTGGGGGAACAGGTTCGGTAGAGGAAAACATAGCATACACAAAATCAGGCGTTAAAGCATGCATAGGGACAATATGCAACAGCTATGGAAACATAAATATCACATCATCACTTCAGCAAATGGAATACAACATGGTCTACAACGACTCTGGCTGCTGCAAGAACGGCCACAGGGACAACATACTCGATCCCAACCATAACCAGGTATCGATAGGGATCTCCTATAACAGCACTACAATATACCTTGTCGAGGATTTTGTCAATAACTACATAAGCTGGTTCAACAACACGCCAAACACCAGCAACAACAGCGAGGTATCTCTAAAGGGGGCAACATCCCCTGGTTATCAACTCTCCTCAATCGAGGTAACCTACGATCAACAAACCCAAATAATGTCGCCACAGCAGCTGAATCAAACATCGGAATACGGATACGGTCAATCTATTGCAGGTATAGTGAGCAGCGCTCTGGATTACTATCCAGATCTTACCACCATAGTCGCGGATAATTATTACACAAAAGGAAACGATTTTCTTGTATCATTCAACATGACCAAGCTGATCAAACAGTATGGCCAGGGCGAATACACAGTCATGGTATGGCTGAATGGCACTGCC
Source organism: uncultured Microcaldota archaeon (assembly GCA_963773985.1). Taxonomy (GTDB): domain Archaea; phylum Micrarchaeota; class Micrarchaeia; order Micrarchaeales; family Micrarchaeaceae; genus UBA12276. The sequence goes on from CAVZDF010000003.1 coordinate 377,202, forward strand.
TCAAACGGCAGTTTTGTTGGATCAACATATACTGTATTTGTAAATTCCAGCGGTCAGGCTTACACTCCGTCAAATGTGTAAGGCTAGGGAACCATGTCCCCGAAGCACCTTACGAAATACCTCATGGCATTTTTGAACGATTCCTTTCCCTCTTTCGTTAAGGAATAGACGATTATCTTTCCGGTCTTCTTTCCGGTTATCAATCCTCGTTCGTTCAGGTCCTTCAATGCCGGATATATCGTTCCCGCCTTCGGCTTCTCCCCTCTTCTTTTCTCGATCTCCTGCGCCAGTTCCTCTCCATGCATGGGTTTTTTCGATAGCAAAAACAGTATCTGGAATGACAATAAACCCCGCATGTCGCAGGCATACCGACCTTTCATATACTCACTTGCACAGACTTGACTTAGATAAATATAGGATGTCATATATATTTAAATACTTATTGTCGTCCTATATACTATGATATATCGGACATCCGATATATAAGGCGCATAAAATGTGTGAAGGATACCAATACGGACATGGAATGAGAAATTTCCTCACGAAAGAGGAACGCATAGAATTACTTAAGGAATACAAGCAGTCCCTCGAAAGCGAGGCAAAGGGAGTTTCAGAAAGGATAAAGGAACTCGAAAAGGAGAAGTAATTCTCCCTCTTTTTCTTTTAATTATTTGCGTTCTTTTTACTACTATATCCTTAATAAAGTAAAGCTTGTATCTATATCACTTTTAGATTAAGTGCAGGGTGACCATTTGGCTCTACGCGTCATAGAATATCGGCAGCTTATACAGATACTAACCATGTTTTTGATCGTCCAGTTCGCAGGCCTGCTCCTTGCCACTCAGGTTTTCACTGGCATCACGTTCACACAGTTGCAGGGCGCCCAGACCATATCCTCATCGGTCAACGCACTGTTTTACATCGCATACATAATCGTCTTCTCAGCCGTCATAATAATAATATTCAAGGTTTACAAGGGCGACAAGCTGTTCCTACTGCTTGAGGGAGCGGTAGTCATAGTCGCATCCTTCATAGTGTTCATCGTGGCCCTATCCGCATTGCAGGGAGCCGCATTCGCCAATCTTTACGGCAACACCAGCACAGTAATCCTTGCCGCAGCAATAATACTTGCATTCGGGCTAGTGATAGCGAAATACAAGATACCCCGGCTCAGGAACATCACCGCGATGATAGCGAGCGTAGGCGTCGGCCTGGTCCTCGGAGTGAGCTTCAGCTTCCTTGCAGCAATCATCTTCATGATCCTACTGGCAATATACGACTTCATAGCGGTCTTCATAACAAAGCACATGATAGCGCTCGGCAACATGGCGATAGAGAAGAACATGTCGTTCCTCATAATGGTGAACGAGGTCGAGGCTGTTCCGTTGCGCTCGCTAAGCCCGAGCCAGCGCAGGGAGTATGAGAAGTCAAAACGCGATATAATAAAAAGCGGTGGCATATCCGGGAAAATAGCACAAAGCGATATGGTGCCATTCTCAGCAAGGACCGCATTGGGTACGGGAGATCTTGCCATGCCACTGATGCTTGCAATAACCGCATACAAGGTTCACCTCAACTTCGTCCTGAGTTTTGTAATAATAATAGGCGCACTATTTGGGCTTATAATCACGATGCTGATATTGCGAAAGTACAAGAGAGCCCTGCCAGCGATACCTCCACTGCTTTTCGGGATAGCAGTCGCGCTGCTGGCCTATTTTGTCATTGTGCACATCTAAATGTTCCATAAAACCTCAGAAAATGCAAATTATTTAAAGCTGAACAGCGATATTTAATTGGGTGTTTGAATGGGCAGGGAGACCTCTCTAAACTTTAGCGCCATCGCGGTGCTTATAGGCGGCGCCCTCGCTCTCCTCTTCACTTTCTATTTCATGCAGCAGCTCTCATATTCGATTGGCATCTACTCTGGAATATCGAGCACGATAAAGGCGTACAACATAACAAACAGCACAATCAGCTCGGTGCTCCTGACAACGCTCTCCCAGTCAACAACCCTTGTCCTAGCGCTCCATCTTACTTATGCGCTGCTACCGTTCGCCTTGCTGATATTCGCGCTTGGCATAATATGGCTTTTCTCCAGGTCCTTTGCCAAATTCACAGGGTCCATGCTTTTGATCTCGTCCATGATATACATAATACTTACAGCCATACTGCAATTCGACTTCAGCTTTAAGAACGCCCCATACGCATTCCCGCTCGCATACCTTGGTGCGATCGTTGCCATAGCCGTAAGCCTGTACTCGACATGGAAGGCGGACAGCAAACAGCACACATCAAAAAGGCCGGTCGCGCACATATCGATCAACCCAGACACGCCGTATTCCAACATGAAAATACTATCCAACAGACTGATGAGGAAACTGAGCGGCGAGATAAAGATACTGGACATGCACTTCGATGTGGGCGCGCTTGACAACCTAATGATGCTCATCGACAGGAATACCGACCAGTACAGCAAGATATGCGTGCTCACCAAGCCAGACAGGCTCGGCGACGAATTCGAGAAATCATTCACCGACTTCAGGAACGAACTCTCAAACAGGAAGGTAGAATTCGAGTTGCGCGTGCTTGATCAGAGCCAATCATCGAAACAGCACGAGAGAATATTGATGGATGACCGCACCGCATACAAGATTCCTCCTCTCAACATAATAAACAGGAAAAGTGAGCACATAGTGGGAATAAACCACGACGAGGCGAGCAGGAGGTTCGATGGGCTCTGGGCAGAGGCCAGGAAATTTGAGAACCTTAAAAGCCAAACCTAACATTTGCAATAAGTTTTTATAATTATAATTGCTATCTATAATGCTGATTCGATGTTCAAACAGTATATACTAACCTTAGTGCTTGTAAGCTTCCTTATAGGCGCGGCATACTCCGGCGCAGCTACGGTAGGCACCGCATCAATAAGGGCCCCGGCAGTAATATTGGAGAACAATACCGGCAGCCTGACAAACATAACACTTACGATCAGCACCGGCACGGGCAACGTAACGGTGATAGGACCGTCAAGCGTAGGATCGACAACTACGGATTCAGCTTACACCGCAGCAATGTACGCTGCGAACTACACATCCCACAAATTCTCAAATTACAACTATGTCTACAACATACAGGATGCTGGGGACAATGTCTCCGGACCGAGTGCGGGGGCCGCAATGACGATACTAGCACTTTCCGCATTCGAAAACAGGCCACTGAGGCCGAACTTCACAATGACAGGCACGATATCTCCCAACGGCACGATAGGCGAGATAGGCGGTGTCTATGACAAGGTAGGCGCAGCAAAGAACGCTGGAATGAGGCTGGTGCTCGTCCCAAAGGTATCGCCAACAGATCCCGAAGATGAATTGTACCTGCTTGTTCAGACGAACTTTGGGATCCCGCTGGTCCAGGTTGCAAACATTTCCCAGGCGGCATACTTTGTATTCAACGGTCAGATAAACGGCATCGCAAACCAGACAACATACAACTTCTACAATGACTACAAGGTCGGCCAGTTGCCAAACGCCACGATAAACTGCACCGTATCATGCAACGACAGCATTTTCAAATTGATACTAAATGCCACATTCAACCTTACAAGGAGCGACATAAACAGGCTCAACTCAAACCAGAAATTCAGCAACATCAGTGCGCAATTGGGCAGGGTCCTCAACCAGAGCATAGGGATAGCAAACCGCGGTTACCTTTACACCGGAGCGGACTTCGCATTCCTTGACTATGTGAATACATTCTACTTCAACGGCTACCCCTCAAGCAGGGCAAGCGCCCTGACCCAGCTCAGCGGAATACAGAACCTCTGCACATCGCTTACCCCTCCGCCGCTTACGACAAGTAACTACGACTACGTAATAAGCGCCGAATTGAGGCAGGCGTGGGGCAACTACACGATAAGCAGCGTGATAAGCTCCTACAACACGAGCCAGATAGAATCCGACCAGATACTAGATGAGCTTTACCTGGGAGCCCAGGCGAACGGATGGTGTACTGCTGCAAATCTCGTGTACAACGAGGCGGGAAGCCAGCAGAACTCAACATACCTTGCGCCGACAGATGTGCTTAGGGGCATCGCGCTGCAAAGGATAGACAGGGCAGCGCCGTATGGCACCACCTTCTATTTTGCTACTGCCCAAAAGGCATACAACCAGAATAATTATCCGCTTGCCATACTCGACGCGGACTACGCCTTTGCGCTGGCAAATGCAAGCTCGCAGTACACCCTCACGATAGGACAGCTGAACAACCTGTCGATCGCGGTAGCGAGCAACTCGACGTATGGAGTATGGGCGACAGAGTTCGCCAAGGAGGCCCAGTTCTATGTTGCAGAGTCCGGCCTTGCGAACAACGCAACGCTCTCAAAATCCTATGCGGAATCCGGATACGCGGCTGCGCTGCTTGCAGAGCAGATAAGCAATGACACGATGACCATAAGGCAGAACCTTGTGACCGCACAGGCCCCGGCAATATCAAACAGCGACATACAGAGGCTCATGCAATACATAACTTACAGCCAAGAGCTAATATTCGTGCTTCTTGCCCTTGTAGTGCTGCTTCTGATAATAAACGTCATACTTATAATAATAGTAATAAACAAGATAAATCCTGTAAGCAGGCCCTCAAATCAGAAAAGGCCAAGGGGAAGAAACAAGTGATACAATGGCAGGAATACTACCTGGAAAGAAATGCAGCTCGTGCGGCCACCTGACACACGAGTTCACGGAATTCAAGTGCCCTAGCTGCGGCAAGGGACAAATAATAAGGGACAAGCACTGCAGGGAGATATCGAACACGTACAGGTGCGAGGTCTGCGGATTCGAGGGACCATAATGTCAAAGGTAGCTGTGCTCTTCAAGGTCTATCCGAAAGACAACATGCTTGACAAGGCAGTGGCAAACATAAAGCAGATCATGAACCCGACGGGAATGCAAACCGAGGACGTGGCATTCGGCATAAAGGTGATAAAGGTGATGTTCAAGTTCGAGGATTCAGAGACGAGCTCATCGAAGATTGAGGATGCGCTGAAGAAGGTAGACGGAGTAGGAGAGATAGAAGTAATGGAAGAGGGCTTGCTGTAATACCTAAACTGGCTCATGCCGATCCGGAGTCGTTCGGGCAGTGTTCGGATGATAAAGTCAATAGAGCTTATTAACTGGAAGACCCACAAGCGCACGGTAATGAACTTCCAGAAAGGGGTAAACGTGCTTATCGGAGTCATGGGTGCAGGAAAGAGCTCCGTTATCGACGGGATATCCTTTGGGCTTTTCGGAACCTTCCCCTCGTTGAACCAGAGAAGGACCACGTCCGAGAACCTAATATCAAACAGGCCCAGCGTGGAGCAAAGCGCCGAAGTGAGGTTGAAGTTCACAGTTGACGAGGACGAATACACGATTACAAGGAAGATAAGCAAGAGGGAGCCGGCCTCAGCGAAGCTCGAGAAGAACGGCCAATACCTGCAAACGCAATCGGTCAGAGTAAACGAGGAGATAGAGGGACTGCTGAAGCTCGATTATGATACCTTCTCAAGGGCGATATACGCGGAGCAGAACAGGGTCGATTATTTCCTTGAGTTGACAAAGAGCGAGAGGAAGAAGCAGATAGACCAGATGCTGGGGCTTGACAGTTTCGCAAAAGCGGAGGAGAACTCGACATCATTGATAAACAGCATAAAGTCCATGATAGCCGATGAGGAACAGATACTTTCGCAGAACGACAGCGGCGAAATGAAGGTCCAGCTTGGAAAGTTAACAAAGGAGAGGCAGGCAATAGACAAGGAACAACAGGAGCTCACGCAGAGGGCAAAGGAAAAGGAATCAGAAAAGAGCAAGCGCGATATGGAGCTAGCAGACATAAAGTTAAAATCAGAGACGAGCAAAAAGCTGGAGAGGGAGATAGCCGAAATTTCTAGCAGGATAGATACCCTAAACAATGAATTGAAAAAGATATCCGACTTGGGAATAGACAAGAGGGATATCGAAGCTGAATTTGCAGCAAAGAGCAAAAAACTGGAGGACCACGACTCAGAGATCAGAAAACTCAGAAAGAGCGAATCGGAGATATTGAGGATTATTGCAGATGCAGAGGCAGCCCTGAAGCTGAACCAGAAGAAAGCAGCAGAAAGGGAAAGCATACTAGAATCAATAAAAGGAAAAGGGCTAGAATCAATTGAAAAAAGCATAAGGGACGACGACCTCAAACTGCAAAATTCGGTAAAGGAACTATCCTCGATAAAAGGGAGAAAGGAGGATGTCAAAAAGTGGGCCAAAGAACTCGAGGAGCACATCAGCAAGTGCCCCGTTTGCGAAAGGGAACTCAATGAGGAAATGCGCAAGCTCCTGCTTGGGCAAAAGACCGACTCGCTGAAAGAACTTGACCTGCAAACAAAAAAACTGGAGGAGGCAATAAACAAGATGGAGAAGGGTCTCTCTGATTCCAAAAAAGATTTCGAGAGGGTGAGCCTCGCCACCGGAAAACTCAAAGACTACAAGGACGTCGACGAACTGATAAAAACCAATTCAGAAAAGGCAAGGGAACAGAAAGAAAGGCATTCCAAATCAAATGAGGATATTGAGAAACTCACGAAAGAAAGAGACAAACTGAACGCCGAGCTCAACGAGATTAACATAAAACGCGACTCTATGAAGAGGAAAGAAAAATACGACACCGAAATAAAGGAATCATCAGGGAAGCTTTCCAAAAGGAAGGAGGAGATAAAGGGGCTGGGCTTCGATGAGAAAAACCTCTACAGGCTTCAGGAAATGATCAACAAGGAAACCTCTCTCCTAAGCGACATAAAGGGGAAGATAAGTAGCAACGAACGCTTCGTGAAGAGCCTTGATACGCAAATAGAGGAGAAGGCGAAAGGCATAGCAGCCCTAAACATGATACAGGAGCGCATAGACAACAGGAGGAGCCAGATAAACAACATGAACAGGTTCAAGACCGCGCTGGTAGAGACCGAGGCCCAGCTCAGGAACAGCTTGGTGACATCGATAAACTCGCTCATGCAGAATATATGGTCGGAACTTTATCCGTACGCGGACTACTCGAGCATAAGGCTGAGCGCAAAGAAGGACGATTATTCGCTCGAGGCGAGCGTCGGGACCGGAGTTGAGGACAGGAGGGAGTGGCTGGAGATAGACGGGATAGCAAGCGGCGGGGAGAGGAGCGTGGCATGCCTCACCATGAGGATAGCGCTTGCGATGGTGATAGTGCCGAACCTCAGGTGGCTCATACTTGATGAGCCCACCCACAACATAGACGAGAACGGGATAAGCAAGTTCATAGAGGTGCTTGGGAATTCGCTTCCGAAGGTGGTGGAGCAGATATTCATAATTACGCACGACAGCGCGCTGAAGAACATAAGCTCGGCAAGAGTGTATCAGTTGGAAAGAAACAAGGACAGGAACGAGTACACCTCAGTTGTCGAGTCGTAATAAGGCTTTTAGCATTTAGCATTCATCTGATATAATTAGGTGTTACACTTGGCAAAGAAAATGGCAAAAAAAGGCAACAGGCCTACCGGAGTAACGATACTTGCGATATTGAATATCCTCGGAGGGCTGCTCTTCCTTCTCGCTGCGGCTGGATCGGCCTTTGCCGGCCCATTCATAAGCGCTGCGCTGCCCAGCTCGATGCTAAGCCACGCCTCTTCCATCCTGGGAATCATAGGCCTGTTTCTTGCCGTTCTTGGAATAATATTCCTGATAGTCGGCTATGGCCTGTGGAAGGGCATGAACTGGGCATGGTGGCTCTCAGTAATACTCCTTGCCTTGGGCGTAATAGCAAACGGATTGAGTCTCTTATCGGCCAATATAAGCGCCATATTGCCATTCATAATAGGCGCAATAATCCTGTACTACGTGACAAGGCCACGAGTAAAAAGCTACTTCGGAATGAGGTAGCCCATTCCCTTATTTTATAATTAGTTCAGGCCCAGCCTAAGCCGAAGTCTTCCCCTTTCTCCTTGGAATTAGTTCCTCCGCCAAGAATCTGCGGGCTCTTCACTCCTGTGAATATCGCAATAACCTCTATCCTTCCGTTGTATTCTGGCTCTATCCTCGCGCCCCAAATTACGTTCGCGTTCGGAGCCGACTTCTCAGAGACCTTTGAAGCGATCTGGTTTACCTCGCCCAAGGTGAGGTCCTCTCCTCCAACAATGTATACGATTATTCCAGTTGTTCCCTCATAATCAACATCAAGCAGCTTGTTCTTCAGGGTGCTGTTCACCACCTCTTCTACCCTGTTGTTCCCCTTGCCCTCGCCAACGCTTATCATGGCGATGCCGCCGTTCCTCATCACGGTCCTTATGTCCGCGAAGTCTACGTTCACGAGCCCCGGCCTGTTTATCGTTTCTGTTATCCCCTTTACCGCTCTCGATGCGACCTCGTCGGCCACCTTGAACGCCTGGTCTATCGCAAGGTTCTTGTAGACCTCAACAAGCCTCTGGTTATCTATAACTATAACAGTATCGCAGTTCTTTCTCAGCTCCTCTATTCCCTTCTTAGCGACCTGTAGCCTGACACGCTCAAGCGCGAAAGGATAAGTCACTATTCCAACTACCAATGCCCCAGCCTCCTTTGCGACCTGTGCTATAACTGGTGCAGCGCCAGTGCCTGTTCCTCCTCCCATTCCGGCAGTCACGAAAAGCATGTTGCTGCCCTCCACTGCCCTTGCTATTTCGCTCTTTGAGTATTCAGCGGCCTTGGCTCCCATCTCCGGGAATCCTCCAGCCCCGAGCCCTCGCGTAAGGGGTCCCCCTATGAGTATCCTTTTTATCGTCGAATCCAGCGTGTTAAGGTGCTTGCCATCCGTGTTAGCTGCAATCAGGTCCGCTCCCACTATCCCGAGCTTGCTCATTCTCTGCACTGTGTTGGATCCGCCGCCTCCGACTCCGCAAACGGCTATCTTAGCCTTGAATGTCTCCTCACCCTGTGCCTGCTGACTTAGTGCGCTGTCGAGAATGCTCATGCAACCACTTATCAGATAACACAAATTAACTATAAAATACTATTCCTATTGCGGGACTAAGCAAGTATTATATATCTTAATAAAATAAAGGCAATAAGTGATGAAGTGAGGAAGGCACAATCAGTACAAAGCCAGGCCCCGCCGACGGCCGAGTCCATCTTAATTAAAAAACTCGCCGAGTTGTCAATATTCGGCCCATCGGATGCAAACGAGCAAAGGCTGCTGAACCTTGTAGAGGGCATCGGCAAGCATTACTCGGATAAGGCCTCTGCCCAACACGATACCAAAGAAAGAAGAGACCTTAAATCCAAACTACTGATGGCAAGCGGCGAAATAAACGCAGACGGAACTGCGGAACCCAAAACGGCCCCAATGACTCCTGCCCAAAGACTGGAGCTTTACATGCGTGCCGCGACAAATTATGTTATTGCATCAAAGATAAACGAGGCGATAGGGCTCATCGAATTGAGCAGATTGCAGAGCAAAAGCGCTGTAGAGAACCTGCAGCTTATCTGGCCAAATGAGAATATTTGTGACCAGAAACGCATTCGACTTGAGCGCATGCTCAGGCCGATGGTGCCAAAGCTTATACTCAAAAGACTACGGTCTACAAGGGACGAGGGTCTCCTAAGGCCGAGCCCCGCGGAGCCGGAAACAGAAATATACGAGGAAGGCTGAGCTTCAGAAGCGGCTAACAACTTATTTATACCTTATGACCCTAAAGTATATTGCCTTATTCTAAGGTAAAGCAACGTGATTACGTGGAGAAGGCAAACGCATCTTACAAACCTGCAAGGGAATGGATAGGCGTGCAACCCAGGAGCAGAAGCGAGGAAAGGACGTTTGAAATTATTGCGCAGGCACAACGAACTGTAGCGCCAATAGTTCAAAGAGGGCTCGATGCAGAACACGTAAGCGGCGAACTGATGCAGATGAGGTTGAGAAGGTAATAATTAAGTGATACGATATGGCAAGGCTAAGGCCCGCAAGGACAATGAGTCATCTGCATTCGCAGGCATGGGCACGGTACTCGCTGAAGAAGCCGAGGAAAAACTATGTCCGAGCGCTGCCACACACCGCTTTGCTGGTATTCAACATGGGCGTAAATAAGACCACATACGACCTTGAAGCTACACTCAGGCCGGAGACGCCAATACAATTGAGGTCAAACGCACTGGAAGCTGCACGACAGGTGGCAAACAAGTATCTCGAACTTGAAATACCGCAGCAGTTCTCGTTCAAGGTGCTTGTGTACCCGCACAACGTGATAAGGGAGCACAAGATGGCAACAGGTGCAGGAGCAGACCGAATATCAAGGGGGATGTCCCAAGCCTTCGGAAGACCTACTTTCGTCGCCGCAAGAATAAAGCAGGGTCAGGCGGTATTCAAGATAATGACGATGAAGCAGCACCGATATGTAGCAAAGGAGGCATTCAGAAGGGCTGCATCAAAGCTCTCTGGCACTTATAAGATAAGGATGGTCTGATCACCTTACAGTTTCTATTTATTCAAGGTAATGATATGAGGATATTGTTCCAGTTTCCCGAAGGGCTAAAGCAGAAGGCATTAGAGCACGCGGAGCGATTGGAGAAAGATGGAAACGAGGTATTCATATCGGCATCGCCGACATACGGGGCATGCGACCTGGCCCTGGACGAGGCAAAGAACATAAAGGCGGACAAGCTGGTACATTTCGGGCACGGGGAGTTTCACCACGTTGACTTCAATGTGGAATATGTCGAATACCCGATGGACGCGCCAATGGCTATTCTGAAGGACTCACTTGACTACCTGAAGGATTTCAAGAACATAGGAATCGTTACAACGATACAGCATGTCCACCAATTAAACGAGGTCAAGTCTTTCTACGAGAGAAATGGAAAGAATGTTTTCATAGGGAAACCATACGGATTTGCAAAGAAACAGGGTCAGATACTCGGCTGCGATGTCGGAAGCGCCGCAACGATAGACAGGATTGTTGATGCGTTTGTCTACTTCGGCGGCGGGATGTTCCACCCCTTGGGAGCGCTTCTCTCTACAACAAAGCCGTTCCTTGTTGTTGAGCCGTTTAACAACAGCATCAATTTCATAGATGAGATGAGGCAGACTTACACCAGGAGAAGCAAGGGAAAGGTGCTCGGTTCGCTTGATGCAAAAAGGTTCGGCATAATGGTAAGCACGAAGAACGGTCAGCACAATATGAATCTTGGCAAGATACTCAAAAGCAAGATTGAATCAAAGGGCCTTCAGGCGCAGATACTTGTCGCAAACACATTCGATTTCGAATCGCTCGGCAACATGCTTGAGTTCGATGCGTTCGTCAATACCGCCTGTCCTAGAATATCTATAGATGACACCGACAGGATATCAAAGCCGCTCCTCAGCGCAAATGAGCTTATGGAAGTCCTAAGGATGAAGGACGAGCTCGTAGAGATAAGAGCCAAATCATGAGGCCCTCAGGTTAAGCGCCGCTATCTGGGCGTATGATGTGCCTGTTCGAGCTGCTCCCGCCGCTCCTGTCACGTACGTGTACTGTGCCCAGATTGTTCCAACGATTGGTGATCCTACTGCTACTGGGAATGAGGTGTTGTTAACAGAAAGGTTCAATGTTGCTTCAGCGCCGCTTACAAGTCCCGTATTATAAAGCGTAACATTGGCAGGCCCTGGCGCATTGAAAGATATTGCGGGCACGCCTGATACGAATGGTGTTGCAGATGGAACGAAGACAAAGTTTGCACCGATCCAGTTTATTCCGGTTTCCTGGCCTAGTGTTACAGATATGTTTGCGTTTGTGTGGCTGTATGTTGGGTTAGAGCAAAGGAACCCGGGAGTTGCCTGGCAGGAGTTCCCGGATAAATTGCTGCCATTGAAAACCCCCAAAGCAAACAGCGCAGCTAGAACTACGGCTATTATCAGTATCGCCCAACCGTAAGTCATCAGGTACTCCATTGCACTCTGTGCCTTGTGACTGTTTGGTTCGGTCGTCATTTTGAACATCTCAAGATAATAAAGAAAGAAACAATTAAAAAGAATATGGTAGTATGGTCATGTCGCTTTTATGTTTATTGTAGCAACTTTTGCGTATTGGGCGATCCCGCCAGCAAGTCCGGTTGTTGTATAGTAAGCCCATATCGTGCCTGTTGCGGGCGTTCCCACAGTGACTGTGTTAGCAGGAGTTGATGTGCCTCCCCAACCGGTCCCCAAAGCATTGACTGGGAGAGCTATGTATTGTGTCTGTCCAGGCACCACCTGTCCCACTGTCGCTACTATAAGGCTGTTTGTGAATGTGTTTGTTCCTATAGTCCCAACCAGGTTCGGAATCCCTCCGACAGTTGGCGTGCCTTCGGGCGCGAAAACAAAATTGGCTGTTACCCATGTCGTACCCGTATTCTGCCCTATCTGTACAGTTATCAAATCGTTTGCGTGGTTGTATACTGGGCTTTGGCACAGGAATCCGGAGCCCGCTATGCAGGCATTGCCTAACAATGAGGATCCGCTAAACACTCCAAGAGAGAATAGCGCCCCTAGCACTACGGCTATTATCAGTATCGCCCAACCGTAAGTCATCAGGTACTCCATTGCACTCTGGGCTTTTGGGGCTGTCATTATAAGCGGTATCACAAATATCAACTATCTACCTGGTCATAAGTATTAAAGAAAGAAACAAATAAAAAGAGTTGCAATTAGCTCACGCTAATAAATCACAAAAATAAAAATAAGAAAAAGGAAAAAATAAAGGCCCTATTATGAAGCCTTTATGTTGATTGATGCGACCTGTGCATATTGCAATGGTCCAGTTGCAGATGTCTGGTAAGCCACCCATATTGCTCCGGTTGCCGCCTGTCCTACTGTGATTGTGTTTGCCGGATTCGTTGTGCCTCCCCATCCTGTTCCTAGAGCATTGACTGGAAGTCCTATGGATTGTGTCTGTCCAGATATCATCGCGCCTACAATGCTTGCCGGAGCTGCCGGTGCTACTGCGTTCGTTCCGAATGTATTTGTTGTTCCGATAAGGGCTGGTATTCCGCTAGCGCTTGGTGTACCCTGTGGTATAAACACAAAGTTGGCCGATGTCCAGCTTGTTCCAGTATTCTGCCCTATCTGTACAGTTATCAAATCGTTTGCGTGGTTGTATACCGGGCTTTGGCACAGGAATCCTGAACTTGCAATGCAGGCATTGCCTAGCAAAGATGATCCGCTAAACACTCCAAGAGAGAATAGTGCTCCGAGCACTACGGCTATTATCAGTATCGCCCAACCGTAAGTCATCAGGTACTCCATTGCACTCTGGGCTTTGTGCTTGTTGGATGGTCTCGTTAACATACTTACACCTTTCAGATATAATACATAAGATATATTTAAAAAGCTTGCTCTGGATGTCAACTCCTTCCGAATTTATGGATTCCCACCAAAACGATGCAAAAAGTAATGGAATTTATAGCTTTCTTACCATATATGGATGTTCTAATTATCAAAAGAATGAGATGAATAAATGGCAGAGGAACTAAACCCATTCAAAATAGCACAGCAGCAACTCGACGATGCTGCGAAGATAATGAAGCTCGACAAGCAGGCCCATACGATATTGAGGGAGCCCATGGAGATACTGACAGTCAATCTGCCGGTGAGGATGAGAGACGGCACCACCAAGACATTCACGGGTTTCAGGGTCCACTATAACAATGCAAGGGGTCCTACAAAAGGGGGAATAAGGTTCCACCCGCTCGAGAACATAGATACCGTCAAGGCGCTGTCAGCATGGATGACCTGGAAGTGCTCGCTGGCGGATATCCCTTACGGCGGCGCAAAGGGAGGGATAATATGCGATACCAAGAAGATGAATGACTACGAACTGGAAAACCTCACAAGAGCGTACGTCCGCGCAATATACAAGTTCATCGGCCCGCAGATAGACATACCGGCGCCGGACGTCTACACCACGCCGCAGATAATGGCATGGATAGTTGACGAGTACAGCAAGATGGCCGGACACAATGAATTCGGTACCGTTACCGGAAAGCCGCTCGAGGTCTGGGGATCCCAGGGCAGGAACGACTCTACGGCAATGGGTGCGATGTATGTACTTAGGGAGGCGGCAAAGTACAGGAAGATGAATCTCAAGACGGCAACAGTTGCGGTCCAGGGATTCGGAAATGCGGGAAATTTCGCATTCTCTTTATCAAGGAAGATGTTCGGATCAAAGGTAGTTGCTGTGAGCGACTCGGAAGGCGGAATATACAGCAAGGCTGGCCTTGACTATGATAAATTAGTGGCGATCAAGAAGAGGGGTGGATCCGTGCAGTCATACCCTGGTGCGGAAAAAATAACGAACGGCCAGCTCCTCGAGCTTGGTGTCGATGTGCTGATACCTGCGGCAATAGAGAACCAGATAACTGGTCAGAACGCCGGCAAGATAAAATCAAAGATACTGCTTGAGCTTGCGAACGGACCCGTAACCCCCGATGCGGACAAGATATTAGGAGAGCGAAAGATATTCGACCTGCCAGACTTCCTTGTTAACTCTGGAGGGGTGATAGGCTCGTACTTCGAATGGCTGCAGAACCAGAGTGGATACTACTGGACGCTAGAGGAGGTCTACAAGAGGCTTGACACGATAATGACGAAGTCCTTCAAGGACGTTATTGCCAAGCAGGAGGAGTATTCAAAGGGTGGCCAGAAGATAAGCACGAGGTCTGCGGCATACATAATAGCGGTTGACAGGATCGCGAAGGCGATGAAGTACAGGGGCTGGTATTAGGATTTGGCTGGAAGCGCTTAACCAACTTTGGTCGCCCTTCCCATCTTTAATATCTTCACTATCGGGCTGTAGGTACTTTCGTCCTTTTTTGCTTTTGTTTCGGCAGCCTCAAGTGCAGTCAGCCCATTATCATCTTTGACTGCGGGATTGACTCCTAAATCAAGAAGGTCCTGAACCTCACCAGCACGGCCGAAGTCTACAGCTATCTGCAATGCGGTCTTCCCATCCACTATCTGCGTATTTAATCCCAGCCTTTCCAGCGGGGTTATAAGCTCATAGGTATCTCCACGATAGATGTAATCCAGAATTACGTCCTTCGTATGGCCATTCTCTAATTCCGGTATTATTGTTATATTAAAATCAGGATAGCCCTTTTGCAATAATACTTTGGCATCCTTATATTCCGGAGGGCCAAAATCCATGCTTAGTCCCCAGAGCCATATCGTCTTTTCCTCCAGGTTCAAATAAACTTTTCCACCACCCATTACATTCAGTTTCAATTTTGTTTGGTCTATTTCACCCAGCATCTGATTATATATATCCGAGTGCAGGTCCAAACGTTCAGACTTAAATATCAATTTGGTTGTGGCGCCCTCGCTTACCTTTACCATTATGAATTTTTTTGGGTTGCCTGCCACTCCGCTTCCTATTTGTACATCCCTTATCCCAGACAATGAAGAAGCCCTTTTTAATGTCGCAGTTCTATCCATCAAACCATCACTTTAATCTACCGTAATAACGCATTATCTCATCACTGACCTTTTCTTTTTCCTGGTTGCCGTTTATGTTCGCCCATGCGCCTATCTTGTTTTTCTTGTAAATCGCTTCCAATTCCCTGTATTTTTCTGATTGGGTTTTTATCACGTTCAGCTTCTCAAAACGGTCTGTCAGCTGCCTCTGCAATGAGAGCCTCCTGTACGCCTCCTTGGGATTCACGTCTATGTAGAAAACAGCATCTGGTGTCGGGAATATCTCGTTTATCTTTATGAAGTATTTCATGTCGATGCTATATTCCTTGAAGAACGCGTTGCCGTATACCGCAGTTGTCATCCAATACCTGCTGCACACCACCGTTTTGCCTGCCGCAATGGCCGGTGATACAACCTTCGTAACGTGATTGGACCTGTTCGCCACATAAAGCAGCTGCATCGTCCTCACATCCATAGATTCTTTCTTGTCATACAGCGCTTTTTTAATCAGCGTGCCTATGCTATCCTCATACCAGGGTTCCTTTGTGGCGACAACATCGACTCCAGTCCTCTTTAGCCTCTTTGCGAACTCGTTGACCTGGAATGTTTTCCCCGATCCGTCTATTCCCTCAAAGACAAAGAATTTTCCCTTTTTCATCTTACAACCTTTTATGGTCAAGGAATTTATCCACTTCCTTTTTAAGCGTGCCCTCTTCCATGAGTATCTTCAGCCAAGGCGTGTATAAGTCCCCATTCCTCTTAATATCATCATCAAGCTGCCCGAAATCCATCCATTTCCAATCCATTACCTCCTTTTTGTTTGTTGCCGGATCTCCATCATGCATACCAAAGAATACATGAAGGAACTCATGTTCAATCAATCCGTCGCTGACCGAGGTCTTGTATATAATGCTGAACGCCTTTTTCAGTTCGCAATCGAAACCCATCTCGCCCTTCAGGCTTCTGTGAGCGGACACTGCCGCTGTCTCGCCTTCGTAGCAGTTCGAGCAGCATGTGTTTGACCAGAGCAATCCGGAATGGTAGACATCCTTCGCTCGCTGCTGGATCATCAGCTGCCCCTTTGAGTTGAATATATAAACCGATATCGCCCTGTGCAGGTGTCCCTTCCTGTGGGCGCTTATCTTGCCCTCAAGTCCGATATCATTGTCGTTTTCGTCTACGAGTATGACCTGCTGCTCCATGATTACTCATCATTGTTTTTCTGGAGCTTTATCACTCCCATCCTCGGCCTGTACACGTCCCCGGTCCTCTCAAGCTCGGTTACATACTTGTTCACGGTATTCTCATCGATTCCCTCTTTTGAGGCCTCCTCGACAAGCCGCTGCATCTTTGCAACGCTCTCCGTTTCCTCAAGGCGTCTTATTATCCCTGTTATAATGTTAATCTTGTCAACTTTCTCTCTCGGCATTCCTGTGAGTATCGTGTCAATGTCCCTCCTCCCTCCGCGATCTACAGCCAACGTCTTGAGCATGTGCTCGCTCAACGCGATCGCTTTCTCGGCATCGGAGACCTCTACGATCTTTGAGAGCCTTGCCTTCGCGCTTGCCTCCGCCATCCTCACCAGTCCCTCTATCTGCCTCGGTGTTATGGCTGTTGCGCCGCTCTTCTGCCCGAGCTGTCTCAATTCTATATAATATTCCTGTATCTTGTTCGCCGCCTCCTCTGTCAGCCTTGGCGTTATGTCCTTTCTTGCATAGGCTATGTACCTTCTTAAGAGTTCGCCATTTATTGGGGGCAATTGAACCTGCTGCACCCCCTGAACCTCTGCTATTTGTGCACCGGCAGCCTGGTGCTGCATGAGTATGTGCCTGGCGATGTTTTTGTCCTGTTCTACATCCATAGTGTCTTTTATCGGGAATATAAGGTCGAACCTGGAAAGAAGTGTTGTCGGTATGTCGAATTGTTCAGCAGGATAAATATTAGGATCGAATCTTCCGTATCTAGGGTTTGCGGCGGCGAGCACTGCCGCCTTTGCACTGAAAGTTGCGACTATTCCCGCCTTTGCTACGCTGATCGTCTGGGATTCAAGCGCCTCATGGAGCGATGCTCTGTCATCGTCGCTTATCTTGTCGAATTCGTCGATAGATACAACCCCTCCGCTTCCAAGAACGAGAGCACCAGCCTTGAGCGTCCATCCTCCTTCAGAGAATTCATCACGTTCCGCTACTGCTGTCATTCCTCCTCCTGTTACTGACTTTCCGCTTACGTATATTCCCTTCGGCACGAGCCTTGAAACCGCCTGAAGAATTCTTGTCTTAGCGCTTCCAGGATCTCCTATGAGCAATATGTGCATGTCCGCTCTTATGGCTCCTCCGTCAACCAGAAGCTTTCCCGGAGTTCCTCCGAACAGCTGCAATGCGACCGCCTGTTTTATCTCGTCATAACCATATATTGATGGGACTATGGATTTTGCTATCTTGTCGAATATGTCGGGACTCCTGGAGAGCTCGAGTATCTCGCGCTCCTGCTCCTCGCTTATTGCTATATCGGTGAATTCCTTTTGCTTGGGACTTATCCCAACAGTATCAAGGAACATGGTGAAGAGGTTTCTCTCCGCCTTGCCCTTCTGGTTTCTTCGAGGTCTTATCCTAAGTATTCCGGTGAGTTCTATCCTGTCGCCGGGAACCACGGTGTTGACAAGGTCATCCTCTATCCATACCTCCAATTGCCATGTTGGCGTATTTCCGCGAAGCCTTTCAAGAGGATCCTGAACTGCGATCTTCTGCATGTTTATGAATTGCGAATCCTTCACGTCTGCTTTCAAAGACCTTCTTTTGCATTGGGGGCATAGTTCGGGGATCTCGTCCCTATCAATTCTGAACTTTTGAACGTAACCGCAGTATGTGCACTTGTATGTGCCTATCTTAACCTTCGGGTTTATCTCAGATCTTTTCACGACAAGGCCGTCCAGCACTATCATTTTGCCTATGAACGAGGAACCGACGTCCTGGACAAGCGGCGCATTGAATGTCTGCCCATAGAATCTCGCATGCAGCTCCCTTTCCTTCAGTTCCACGTCCTTCAGTTTCTCCTTCAGCGATTCGACAGCCGCCTCGAGTATCGTGTCTGGATTCTCCACGAGCTCGCTCGCCAGTTCGGGGTCGAACCTGCTGAGAACCTTCACGTCTATGTTCAGGCTTCTCTTGTCAGGAAAAGAGGTTATAATATCGGCTATGCCTTCCTTATAGTAAGCGTCGAAGAAATCATCGAACTTGTTCTTTATGGCATCTAGCATAGCGTCTGCCAATATATCACCCTGAACACAACCCCTAAGAATGAAATGATGCACTGAAAACTAATATAAAGGTGGCTCGGTAAATACTATTAGTGGAACTATCTACTTAAGCCTTTTTATAAATTCAAAGCAAGAAAGTAAAATTGCATCTTGGTGACCAAAATAGATAACAAGACCAAAGGATTCTACATAACGGCAGCAATACCGTACGTGAACGGGCCCCCACACATAGGCCACGCCCTTGAATTTGTTCAGACGGATGTGATTGCAAGGTTTCACAGGATAACGGGCGAGAAGGTTCTGTTGCTTACCGGCGCGGATGAGAACAGTCTCAAAAATGTGAAGGCCGCAGAAAAGCTAAAGATTACTACGCAGGAGCTTGTAGACAGGAACGCAGCAGAGTTTGAAGACCTAGAGAACAAGCTCAACATATCCTTTGACAGGTTCATTAAGTCGTCCATAAAAGCAAAAGAAACGCACTGGCCAGGAGTGCTCAAATTATGGAATCTTGCCAACAAGAATGGTGACATCTACAAAAAGGAATATGAGGGATTATACTGCGTGGATTGCGAACAGTTCTACAAAGAGAGCGAACTGGTGAACGGACTATGCCCAGAGCACCACACAAAGCCCGAATTGGTAAAAGAGGAAAATTATTTCTTCCGTTTGTCAAAGTACCAAGAGAAAATAAAAGAGCTTATAACAACAGGAAAGCTTGAAATACTGCCATCAAACAGGAAAAATGAGGTCATGGGGTTCATCAACGAGGGTCTTGAGGACTTCAGCATATCAAGATCTGCAAAAAGGGCAAAAGGATGGGGAATTCCAGTTCCTAACGACAGCACACAAATAATATATGTCTGGATGGACGCGCTTTCCATTTACATAACCGGAATCGGTTATGGAAGGGACGAAACTCAATTCAACGAGTGGTGGCCAGCGGACGTGCACGTCATAGGAAAAGGCATAATCAAATTCCACGCACTTTATTGGCCGGCTTTCCTGCTTTCCGCCGGGCTGGAATTGCCAAAAAAACTATTCGTGCATGGTTACATTACTATAGAAGGGGAAAAGATCAGCAAGTCGCTCGGCAACGTGATAAACCCGTTGGACATACTGAAAACATATCAGGCCGATGAGTTGAGATACTACCTGATGAAAGAGATTCCAACTTTCGGGGATGGCGACTTCTCCGAGAAAGCATTCAAGGACAGGATAAACAAGGAACTGCTCGGCGACCTGGGCAACCTTGTGAATAGGGTGCTTACTCTTACGGAGAACTCGAAAATGACAAAGTTTACCGGAAACAATGAGCTTGAAACAAAGATCAATCTCCAAAGCATAGAAAGCAAGATGGAAAAACTGGAACTCCACAACGCGCTGGAGGAGATAATGGACTTCGTAAGATACTGCAACAAGTACATCAATGACAAGAAGCCATGGACTCTGCAAGGAAAAGAACTCGAAGGGGTGCTTTACAATTTGCTTGAGGCCATAAGGATAAGTTCGATACTGCTTTATCCGTTCATACCAGGAACGTCAGAAAGAATAGCGCAGAAACTGGGAACAGAAAAACCATTTTTGATAGATTGCAAGTTCAGAAAAGAGTTCACCGACATCCTAACAAAAGGGGACCTGCTTTTCAAGAAGGTCTGATCATCTCACGATGCTCCCTGGCGGCAGTTCTTTGTCTGGCCTTAGGATCGATATATTTGTTCCATCATCTGCAGCAAGTATCATTCCCTGTGAAATCGCTCCCGCTATGCTTTTGGGTTCAAGGTTTGTGACAACTATAACTGACGTATCAAGTAATTCGTCTTTTGTGTAATGGCTTTTCAGCCCTGCAACTATGTCCCTTATGCCTATTTCACCAAGATCTACTTTTAGTTTGTACATCGGTTTCCTTGCCGCATCGTGGTCTACAACTTCTATGATTTTTCCCACTTTTAATCCCAAAGCGCCAAACTCGTTTACAGTTACCATGAAAGCACCTCATCAGTAATTATATTGAAAACAGACAAATTAATCAGTATCTATCAATTACCACATAATGACCATTAAGGCCGCAGCAGGAAGGTATATATATTATAATTATATATAATTATTAATTATAATACATACCAATTTATAGCAGGAGGATTTTTATGGAAACGAGTCTAGCAAACAAGCAAACATCATTTACCAGATTTAAGGACTTTATCAGAAAGTTTGAGCAGCCAGAAGAAACCATAACAAGGAGTTTAACCAAGGTCCTATCGTATAGATTAGTAGCTACGGCAGCTAATGTAACAGCAGCCAAGCTAATGACAGGAAAATGGTCTTATGCTATCTCATGGGGTGCGATAGATTTCTTTGGGAAACCATTCCTACAATATGGAGTGGAAAGGTGTTGGACACATATTAAATGGGGTTATATTCCATTATTATATCTAAACAAAAGTAAAGTAGAAAAATGAAATTCTAGCGAGACTGAAAGAAATTAAAGCTGCCCCTAAAAGCTTAATTAGTCCCCTGCAGCAAATCCCATCCCGCGCCTCAATAAGCCCATAAAGAATCCCGGGTTCTCCTCTTCACGGAGCATTTCTGCAAGCTTTCTTTTTGTGTGGTGCGGTGTCCTTTCGGAATTCATTATAGCAGTTTTGACTTTATCATCTTCGTAACTTGACAGCAGGACTAAAGTACTCGACTGCACATTTGGATTGTTAATTATATTCATAATTATGTTCGAATGATTATCCCGGTTTTTGCTTTCCATCAATCTATGTGCAAGGATATCGAGCGCGCCTGCTTTTGTATGGACGTTCTTGGAAACTTCTTCCAAAACCCTTTTCGACTCATCAGCCAAAGCAAGCAGCGCGAGCTCGCCGCTTGCGGTTGTTATCTTTGCGCGTATCGCTCGCTTCTGAACATCTCCATAACCCTCTATTCTCTTGGTTAGTCGCTCAAACGTTTTATTAGGTTCCGGCATCCTTGTTCTAGTTTCCATGAAATCACTTGTGAAAAACATAATTCACTGTTCAGAAAATCTGTGGTCAGCAGTTTTCTACAATTTTATTCTACACTAGGTTGGTATTTATATCTTATCCATTCGAGCAATTAGCGGAATTTCCCAAATTAAGACGACAAACAAACTTTTTCTTTTTTGTTTGCTCTTTCTCACTTTAATTTTGAAGTGCAGAAAGCACACCGCTTTGCGGCTATTGGAACCAAAGACAAACATTGTGGGCATGTTTTTGTTGTGGGCGTTACTGTATTTTTCTTCTCTGCCCTTTCTTTCATTTTGCTTACCGGCTTTACCAAAAAGAAGAACACAACTAGGGCTATAGTTATGAAGCTTATAATTGCATTTACGAACGAGCCGATCATGAATACGCTGCCGTTAATGGTATAAGTAAAAGCGGAGAAGTTTACATGACCTGGAATCCCAATAAGTGGTGTTATGATATCAGATACAAATGCGGTAATGACTGCGTTGAAGGCCACACCGATTACTACTGCGACTGCAAGGTCGATTACATTGCCCTTCATTACAAAGTCCTTGAATTCCGTAGCTAGAGACAAATAACCACTTCCAACCCTTTTGTATAAATCACAGGACAAAGATTAATAATCTATACTATAAAGTAATATATGATTTCTTAGGCATTTTATACTCTAAGAAGAGATTATCCTAAAGTGATTAAATGAGCCAAATGGGCATACAAATACACAAAAGGTCAAACACGAAGATGTCAGGCAACGGCAGGAAGAACATAAAGTTCAGGGACAAAAGAAGGAGCGAGGTCGGAAACTACTTCTCTGCGACAAAGCTTGCGGACTCTAACGTTAATCTGAGCGTAAGGAGACGCGGAGGCAATGGCGGTGTTAGGCTGAAAAAGGCTGCTGTCGCAAACATACTCACAAAAAGCGGCTACAAGAAAGCCAAGATAACCGGCGTTCTTGAATCAAAGGACAACAGGAACTTCGCAAGGCAGAACATAATAACAAAGGGCTGTGTCATAATAACTGAATTGGGAAATGCTGTCGTAGTTAACAGACCAGGAAGAGAAGGCAGCATAAACGCCAAGCTGATCGCTAATTAGGTGTAACTTTGCCTGCCAGAGTGTACGAATGCAGCAAAACAGAGGTAGAGGAATTGAAAAAGGTCCTTACCTATGACCCATACCTTGATCCTAATCTAATACCTCCCAGCGAGAAGAGCAGCGGAAAGCCGATGGACAAAATGAGCCCCGAGGAGCAGAAAGAAATGGCGGACAGGGCAAAAATGGTAAACGCGGCTCTGGAAAAACTGGGTCTTAAGGCAAAAATAATATTCGCCAGACAGGAATACAGCATAAGGGAGGGCGCCACATTCGGATCCAGCGGCGATGTAAACCTATTATACTTGAGTGCATCTGACGAATTCCTCAAAGGTGCCGAAGAACGCTTCAAAACTGAATTCAAGACAGTAAAGCGTGCGCCAAAAGAGGTAGAGGACAGGGTAATAGCCGCAATAAACGAGGAGCAGGAGCGCGCCAACTCCGGACTGGGATCGATATTTGGTAGTTGAATGAATCTACTAAGCTCAGCTGATCTTTCCAAGGAAAGCATAAATAAAATATTCAGGATAGCAGACAATCTTGCGGCTGGGAAGGAAGAGCTCTCACTAAAAGAGCATGCAACAATGGCGCTATTTTTTGAAGAACCGTCGACCAGAACGAGAGTATCATTTGAGGTTGCTGTTGCACAGCTTGGAGGCACTCCAATATACATTGATGCGCACACCTCGCAGATGGTGAGGGGTGAGGCGCTTGCCGATACTACAAAAGTGTTAAGTTCATATTGCGATTTCATAGCGGTGCGAATGAACGACCACCACAGCCTCACCATCATAGCGGAGAATTCATCGGTGCCCGTGATAAACGCGCTTACCTCCTTTGAGCATCCAACCCAGGCTCTTGCCGATTGTTATACAATACAAAAAAACAAAGGCAGCCTGAACAAGCTCAAGATAGCATTCATAGGTGACATAGCGCAGAACACCGCGAATTCGCTCATGCTTACCGCCGTGCAGCTTGGCGCATCGATATCCCTTGTAGGGCCGAAAGGAATAAACCCAAATTCCGAATGCTTTAACAAGTCAAGGCAGTACGGAGAGGTTGACGCTTATGATTCCATAGAAGAAGGCCTCGAAGGCGCTGACATAGTATACACAGATACTTTCGTGAGCATGGGCGATGAGGCTGAGGCCTCTAAAAGAAAGGAGACCTTCGCTCCATACCAATTGAACGCCAAGGCGCTCTCGTATGCGAAGAACGACGCGCTCGTCATGCACCCCCTTCCAGCCCATCGCGGCGAGGAGATATCAGCGGACGTGATAGACGGCCCCAAGAGCATAGTATGGGAGCAGGCCAAGAACAAGCTGCTGCTGGAGAAGGCGCTCCTTCTTTATCTCTCAGAGGAAGCGAGCCATTAATGGGACGAGTGATACCTATATATTCTTTTCAGGGACAAGATACATTATGGATTTGATAGGAAGGGTAGCGATCATAGTTGTGCTGCTCATAGTGATATTCAGTGCCGGTTTCATACTATTCAGGCACAGCACCCAATCGCAATTCACTTCTGCACAGGCTGTGCAGTTCGTATTGAACGACCTTAAGGCAACCAACACGAACGCCAACATCACGGTAATAAACGTATCCAACTCTACTCTGGAGAAGGGAAGCTACAACATAGTCCTGAGCATTGTTTACAATGTCACGAGAGCCTGCCCGACTCTCCTCATAGAGGAATTCGATTATCCTGCAACCGGACTTGTCCCGAGCCTTGACAACCTCTACACAAAGAACTGCATAATATACGGACTATCAAGCGCGCCCTCTTTCGTGATAAGCTCTCCGGAAATAGCAATAGCAAGGTCGTACAACCAGGGAATAAAGCAGATAACCGGATACGTAAGCACTTTTGGCTACAACAATACCTTTGTAACTGCGATGTTCTATCCAACTCTGAATGAGAACCAGACCCATTTGGGCCAAAGCTTCTACAATGTGTGGCTTGTTAGGTACAAAGCTCCAAGCGCCAACTATTCGGTTTATGCAGTTTTGGATTCCTCTGGTGCAATCGCAGGGAACTACACCAGCAGCCCATAAAATGGGATTTAGAAAGTGCTCTTCTAAGAATTATTGCGTGAAATCTCACGATTTTAAAATGCAGTCGAAAAACTGGCCCATTTAATGTTTATCTTACTACTATATCTTTTACTAAAGTAAATAGAAATATCTAATATAAACTGAAGTATATATTTTGTGTCGGCAGATTTTTGCAAAATTACGGACTACTTCTAATCTCAAAAAAAACAAAAGGCTTTTAAAGCTTATCAGAATAACATAAAATTAAGGCGATCACGATGACCGATATGGTACACGACGTATTCGGAGTAGGATCCAGCAATGGATCACAGAACGGAACCCCAGCAGCTGATGAATTCAGCTCAACACAGATAAAGATTGTAACGGCAGGATTCGGTGGTGCAGGATGCAACATTGTAAATAGACTTCTTAAAGTGGGAGTGAAAGGAACTGACTTTGTAGCAGTAAACACTGACGCTCAACACTTCAAGATAATTGACGACCGAATAAAGAAAGTTCTGATAGGAAGGACCCTGACAAAAGGTTTGGGCGCAGGAGGAGACCCGATAATGGGCGCAAAGGCTGCCGAAGTCGACAGGAATTTGCTAGAGGCGGTGTTCAACGACACACAGCTGGTATTCCTATGCTGCGGTATGGGAGGAGGAACAGGAACGGGCGCGATTTCGGTTGCTGCACAGATAGCAAAGGAGCAGGGCGCAATAGTAGTAGCGATGGTAACATATCCATTCGACCTTGAGAGAGTAAGAAAGGTCAAGGCAGAGGAGGGAATCCAGAGACTGAGGAAGTATTGCGACAGCGTAATCATACTAGACAACAACAGATTGGTAAAGCTAGTACCGAACCTGCCAATGAATGATGCGTTCGCACTTGCGGACGAGGTTCTTGCAAAGGCAATAGGAGGACTTGTATGGACAATAACACAGCCAAGCCTGATAAACATAGACTTCGCTGACGTTAGATCAATCATGGGCAACGGTGGAGTGGGCTTCATCGCTGTTGGTTCCGGAAGGGGAACGAACAAGGTAGATGCTGCGGCAGAAGGTGTTCTGAAGAACAGATTGCTCGATGTTGACATGGAAGGAGCGGATGGCGCGCTTATACACATCTCCGGCGGAGCTTCAATGACAATCGGCGACGCAATAAGGGCTGGAGAGATAATAACCGACCAGATGAGCCAGACAGCCAACATAAAATGGGGCGCAAGACTCATGCCAGGCTATGACGACCAGATCGAGATAGTGGCGATAGTAACAGGAGTCAAGGGCTCAAGCATCGTTGGAAAGATGGAGGAGAAGAAGGCACCAGCATATGGCGACCTTGAAATGGTAGGCTAATCCCTACCCTTTTATTTTCTTTCATTTTTTCTTTTTTATTATTTTATATTTTTAATAAATCACGTTTAAGGTGAACCTAATGTACGACCAGGGAGCAGACGGGGACTTTGTAGCGAAGCTAGCAGTTGTTGGCGCAGGGGGGCAGGGATGCAACCTTGTAAACAGGCTATATACTACAGGCATAAAGAGTGCGACGACCATTGCACTGAACACTGACGCAAACCATTTGAACATAGTGCACGCGCACAAGAAGTTGCTCATTGGGGGCGCATTGACAAGAGGGCTAGGAGCCGGAGGCTTCCCGGAAGTTGGGGCAAAGGCCGCCGACGCGAGCAGGGAGGAGATAAGGAAAGCGGTAACGGGTTACAATCTTGTATTCATAGCTGCAGGAATGGGAGGAGGAACCGGAGGCGGATCAGCACCTATCATCGCTGAGATCGCAAGGGACGAGGGCGCACTTGTTGTTGCTTTCGTAACATATCCATTCGCGCTTGAGAGAAGCAGACGCAAGAAGGCAGACTGGAGCATAGAGCAGCTCAGCAAGCAGGCCGACACAACAGTAATAATAGAGAACGACAGGCTGCTAAGTTATGCGCCAAACCTTCCGATGGAGAAGGCATTCGACCTCATAGACAGCATAGCATCCAACGCAGTAAGGGGAATAGCAGACACGATAACGATTCCGAGCCTGATAAATCTTGACTTTGCAGACGTAAGGGCGGTCATGGGCAATGCAGGAACGGCAATGATAAACGTTGGACACGGATATGGTACAGACAAGGTTGACAAGGCAGTCAAGTCAACGGTATCGCACCCATTGCTCGATGTTGACCTGGCCGGGGCAAGAAGCGCACTGGTCCACGTGACCGGAGGAACAGCACTCACAATACAGGAGGCGACCCAGGTAGGCGAAGGCGTAACGCAGGGGCTTGCTGATGATGCGAATGTAATATTCGGATCAAGGTTGGAACCTGAGTTCAAGGACCAGATAAGGGTAATGTCAATAGTCACAGGAGTAAAGCCGAAGTTCGGCACGGCATCATCATTGTTGGGCAAGCAAACAACGCATGACACCGCATACATAGCCGGACTCGAGACCCTCTGAGCTCAACGACTTTGCGATAAAACCGATAAAGTGTGTCTGTCATAAGGTGTTCATATCATGATAGAAGTTAAAGTGCAAAATCCCCACAATTTCCCAATCATCATGGGACTCTTAGTAAGACAGGAGGCGCGTGTGGGTTTGCCTAATGCGGCTGCAAGGAGATTAGAGGCACCGGAAACGATACGGGTATTCCTAAGGGAAGAATATCCCCAATTTCTAAGGCAATTCGATCCCAGGGCGCACGAGTCTAAAAGAGAGTCGGAAAGACTTGCAATGAGCGACATGAACTCCGTTCTTTTTGCATTGGACCAGGCCGCTCCATCTCTGGATACCTCAGCCTGGAAAAAGCTGATAAGGGAAACTAAATTTAGCGATGAGCCCTGATTCGATGCACCTGAATGAGGTTTTCCTGCAGGGGTTACCTTCCATACCTTTATATAGTTTTTCGCATGAATTAATCTATTCTATCTAGCTGCGGTTGTGTTCAATGGAGAGCGAAGACATACAATTCAACTCAATGAAGGACATAAAGGTCGGAAGGTTCATACTCATAGAGGGGATTCCCTGCAAGGTAGTGGACGTTGAGATCAGCTCACCAGGGAAGCACGGATCCGCAAAGATGCGCGTCACAGCAATAGGAATATTCGATGGACAGAAGAAGACGCTCCTCGCGCCGGCCCATTCGGACGTGGAAGTGCCTGTCATAAAGAAGGTCAAGGCCCAGGTCGTATCGGTCGGGGAGAACAGCGCCCAATTGATGGACATGGAGACATACGAGGTTTACGATATAGCAATGACAGATGAGTTCAAGGGCAAACTGAAGGCCGGCGGAGAGGTGGAGGTAATGACCGCGATGGGAAGGCGAGCATTATCAAGAGTGCTATCGGGCACAGGAGGCGTTTAAATGGAACTGAAAATATTATCAAACAACGAAAACAGGCTGCTAAACAGGAAGGAGATTGAATTCTCTGTAGATCAGGAGAGCAGCACGGCAAACAGGACAGATCTTACAAAGGAGCTCTGCAAGAAGCTTAACCTTAGCCCGGAATCTACGCTTATTGTAAGGATAGACCAGGGATTTGGCAAGAAGGAGAGCAGGGGAATGGCGCATTCATACCAGACAAAGGAGGCTCTTGAGCGATACGAGCCCAAGCACATCCTTGAGAGGATAAGCAAGAAGGCTGGAAAGAAGGCCGCGGCAGAGGAAAAGCCAGCGGAATAACTAAGTGATTAAATGGCAGATGCACCAAAGAAAGAGAAGAAGAAAAACATAGTGGCCTACAAGCCAGGAAGGCAGTGCCCGAAATGCCAGTCAAGGATGGCCGACCATTCCGACAGGTCAAGCTGCGGAAAGTGCGGATACACTGAGTTCAAGCAGAAGAAATGACAGGTGTAACCATACCGGGAACCAGAGCGAGAACCAGATCAAGAAAAATGCGCTCTATCAAGAACCATAAGGAAAGGCAGGGCATAAGGCTTACGTTCTATTTCATAACGTTTGTGCTCCTATCATTCATCGTATATTCCGGATTCCTGTACAACAACTCATCCATAAATTTTTCCACACTTGAGGCGTACTCCTCCATAGCACTTTCATTGTTCTTCCCTTTCATGGTGTTCTCATACCTTCTTCTCAGGGGAAACAGCCTCAAATGGATAGTCAATGATCTTGGGTTGTCAAAGGACAGGTTCACCCTTAAAGTCATAGGGATAGGGATCCTGCTATTCCTTTCTGTGCTGATATTCGAGGTGGCGATCTCGCTGTTCTCGCTTGCAACCAACATACAGCTGCCAACGAATGTTCAGAACCTGCTTGCAGGGACACCGATATACTTCCTGGTATTCACCTTCCTCATAGCGCCGATAGACGAGGAGATACTTTTCAGGGGGTTCCTTGTGCCAAGGTGTGGGGCGATTTTCAGGGGCATAACCGCAACAGTTGGCATAAAGATCAGGGATCCGATGATTCCATGGTCCGGAATAATAATCAGCGCGGCAATATTCGCAATTCTGCACTTAAGCTACTGGTCGGCATCGGAGTTCGCAGCCGCATTCTTCTTTGGAATCATGGCCGGATACGTATTCACGAAGACCAAATCCCTTTACCCGAGCATACTTGCGCACATGATAGTCAATCTCATAACAGTAACATCACTGATATATCTTGGGATGCTGATACATCCATAATCCCTAGGGATCGATTGAATGCCAAAAATTGAGGTCGCAGTGATGGAGCCAAAGTACCAGCAGAACCTCGGCTACATTGCAAGAGTATCAAAGAACTTCGGAGTGGAGAAACTGATTCTGATAAACCCGAGATGCAGCTACAAGGGCAAGGAGGCCATCAAATACTCCAAGCACGCCAGCGATCTTCTCAGGAGCGCGACTATATGCAAGAACATCAATCAGCTCAAGGGCGACTTCCTAATAGGAACCACTGGCATATGGCACAAGACCGGTGAGTCGTTCTACAACATTTACAACATGGCCGGAATAAGCAAAATGTCCAACCGGGCAAGGCATTCAGGAAAGAGGATAACCGTACTTCTTGGAAGGGACGACACCGGTCTGTCAAAGGATGAGCTGAGGCACTGCGATGCGACAATATCGCTTGACACGAACGAAAAGTATCCGATACTGAACATATCACATGCGCTTGCGATAATACTCCATGGATTAGGATCAGAACCAGAAACAGCGAAGCGCCAGAGGATTTATGCGGATTCGGCCTACCAGAAAAGGATATTCGAGCTTTTTGACAGGCTTGTCGATTCAAACAGGCACATAAGGGACAAGAGGTCTGTCAAGATGGCATTCAGGCATGTTGTAAGGAGGTCGATACCAACAAGGAAGGAGATAAACGCGCTTTCCATAGCGCTGGCGAAGCCAAGATAAAACAGTAAGGAATAGAAAAAAAGAATGGTAAGGCCGAGATTACTTGTCGCGGCCCATTGGCTTCTTCGTCTTTATTATCTTTATCTTGACAGGAGTGAGCAGGATCTTGTCCTGGTCTATCCTTGCGATGTCGCCATTCATCTTGTCAACGTATATCTTGAGATCGTCTATGACCGCCTTGAGGGTGTTCGGCCTCTTTGCCATCTCAGATATGTTCATCAGTATTATATTGTTGGAGCTGAGCTCTTTCTTTATCAACTCAACATCGGTCTGCTGCTGCAATGCAACAGGCTTTATGTAGTGATCTGCAGGTTCGTGCATGACATCAACGTCATCCATCTCAGCAGCATTCATATATTCCTCAACATCGATTCCTTTCGATGAAACTCCTAATGACTTTCCAAGCTTTTCAAAGATACTCATGTTTCCACCATTCTTTTATGTCGCCTACTAATATATGACTATTAGTTTTTAAATACTTTCTATAAATCTGAAATACGTATATTAACGGAAGAGAATATAAAAAAGCCCATATATCGCAAACCTTTGCCCCAAAGCCGACGTATAATTTTGCGGTCCATGGTGGAGTATTTAAATAATATTACAGTTTATAGTAAATGGTATGATTCCATGATAATGGTAAAGCGTGTTTACGTTAAATTCCTAATCACCGACGGCAGAAGGGTACTCGTGGACAGGCTATGGCCAAGGGGGATAAGGAGGAACGCCCCGAACGTTGACATATGGCTCAAGAACGTGGCACCATCCACCGAACTCAGGAAATGGTTCAATCACGACCCCAAAAAATGGGTATCCTTCAAAAAGCGCTACCTGAAGGAGCTTCAGGACAACAGGGCTGTTGAACACCTTCTCGCGATAATAGAGTCTACAGACCCTGTGACACTGGTCTATGCCACAAAGGACGGGAAGCGCAACAGCGCGATAGTGCTCCAGCAATACCTCCAGAAAAGGCTCAAAAAGGAGGGAAGGATGCGTATTCAGGCCTTCAAGGCCCAGGCAAAGGTCTATAACCTAAGGCACAGGATCAGCCCGCAGGGGCTGTAGGGCTCTTGGGGGTGCTTGATTGCGATCGATAATAATAGACACGAGCTCGATGCTCTTCGGATTCTCCTACAACAGGAACGTATTCGAGACCGCAAAAGCCCAGTTTCCCGGACTACAGGCCGCTGGTCTCGAAAGGTATAATAAAGGAATTAACCAGATTATCATCGAACAAGGGCTCAAAGGGGCTTAGAGCCAGGGTTGCGCTGCTTGAGATAAAGGCTAAAAAGATTAATGTTGATAATATATCAATACATGCGGACAAGTGGATACTAGATACGGCCATGAAAAACAGGGACTGCATGGTAGTAACGAATGACACTGCTCTTGCAAGAAAGCTTGCCCTTTCAAAGATAAGGGTATACAAGATATCAAAGAGCGGGATTTTGAAAGAATATTTAATGAGTGAGTCCTAATGTACTACGTACATTCTGTAAAAGACACGTTCAAGATGCCTCCAGAATTCTTCGACAAGGACATAGAGAAGATAGCGACAGAGATACTAAAGAAGAAGTACGAGGGCACCATAGACAAGACACTTGGTGTAATAGTCGCCATCTTCAAGGTCAGGAACGTGAGCGACGGGATGATATATGCTGGAGACCCATCAACCCATCACGATGTAGAGTTCGATATGCTTACATACATGCCTTATGTTGAGGAGGTAGTTGCAGGCGAGGTAACGGAACTCGCAGAATTCGGGGCATTCATAAGGATAGGCCCGATAGACGGGCTGGTACACGTATCGCAGATAACAAACGACTTCCTGTCATTTGACAGGAAGCTGCCTGCATTCGTATCAAAGAAGAGCGGAAGGACACTGAAGAAGGGAGACGCAGTATTTGCGAAGATATCAACGGTCAGCATGAAGAATTCCGTAAAGGACTCAAAGATAGCGCTTACAATGAAGCCAGAAGGTCTTGGAAAGCAGGAATGGATAAACGAGGGAGAAAGATACAAGGCAAGAACCTCAAAGGGAGGACCGGGCGGACAGAGAAGAGGCAGGAAATAAAAAGATGATATTATGGACGAGAAAGCGTGCAGGGAGTGCAGACTGATAATAAGCCACGGAGACACATGCCCGAGCTGCGGGTCGAAGGACCTCACAAACAAGTGGAGCGGATATGCGATAATCGTAAACGCGGAAAAATCGTCCATAGCGAAGCTGCTTGGAGTTAAGCTCAACAGCACCTACGCGATAAACATAAAGAGCTAATTTATTAATCAGCATTTTGTTTTAGCCCTCTGAGCTAAGTTGGACGTCTCCAATGCTCCAACAACCTCTTTTCCTCTTAATAATGATGTACTTAAATCGTTTAGGCGTTCAAAGCAATTACTACATCTCGCACTATATTCTTTCTTCGCGCCAACTTTTATCGTATCTCCATGAAATACGGCCTTACCTTCCGCATCAATTCTTTGCGTATATATGGCATCTTTACCACATTTCTCGCATACTGCCGTAAGTAACTTTATTTCGTTTGCATAACCAAGTAGATTTTCTGCGCTTTTGAAAGAACGCCCGAGAAAATCCATATTAAGTAAAGTGGCATAAACAATCTTTTTTTCTTTTTCCGCAAGGTCTCTCAACAACTCCGGCAAAACACCAGCCATACCGAATTGTGCCTCATCATAACCAACAACTCGTACATTTCGTGAGTTATTTAAGATAATATCCTGGCAACTTTCATCCATCGGGACGTTAATTGCAGGCAGTTTGCTACCATCATGTGTTACAACTTCACTTTCAGAATATCTAATGTCTATTATGGATTTAAAGACTACAATATCCTCTTTCGCATATGTGTGCCTGTTAATTAGCCTTCTAAGCTCCTCGCTTTTTCCAGCAAACATCGGCCCAGTTATAACTGTAAGTCTTCCTCTTTCTTCCTCACCCATTTTATCACTTTAATAAGTTTAAAAAGAATATTATTATTTGTTCCTTTTAAAGTGGAACTCCGAATTAATTTATTCTTCTTCCGATTCCTCTACTTTTTCCGATTCTTTCGGTCTTGTGTATTCCTCGTTTATTTCTACTTTCTCTATCTCCTTGAAGTAGGTAAATGCAGATGCTATCATGTTCGCTTTCCCAACGAAATAATCTGCATTCTTCTTTACATTCGCGTCGAATTTTACATTTACAACCTTTTCCTTAACATTAACCTCTGTAGGGTCTACGTTGTAGGTCCTGCCCAATGCCTTTATCTTTTCATCTCCCGCAGTCAGCTGCTTTACCACTTTTATCTCATAGGTTATCTCCTGGCCTGCGTAGGGGTGATTCATGTCTATTGTTACTCTCCCGGAGTTCACACTTTTCACTATTGCAGTAGTGTTGTCCAGATTGACCTGAAGTCCAGGGTACGGGTCGATATCTCTCTTCCTGAATTCAGCTATCGGCATTACCCGCACCAGATCGGGCACCCTTTCGCCAAATGCCTCTTCCGGCTTGAACGTCATCTTTTTTGTCTCGTTTATACTCATGGAATGGAGCCCAGCGTCCAGCCCCTTTATTATGCCATTTGAGCCGAGCACAATAAGGACAGGACCATAACGCAGGTTCTTGTCGTATATATTGCCATCCTTTGCCTTCTTTTCGTCTGTGGTGGATATCAATCCGTTGTTTGACGTTGTCCATGCGTTGTACTCCACTTCTAGGAAGTCTCCATCTTTGAATGCCATACTATTACCCTAAATAAGCAAAATAACTTTATAATATAAGAATAAAATACTTCTTGAATAAGATAATCATACTAATCGGCTTAATTGCCACCATTAAGTGCATTCAATGAAACAAAGAACAAAGCAGATAATATTCCTGGTAGGGTCAATCTTCGTAGCCTTAATATTCCTCTCCTCGTATGCGGCATTCAGCAACAACGGAGGGTCCAGCACCTCAACCAGCACAATCAAGAACGTCCTCACCTTCCCCTCGTTTGGGAGTTCCAATGCGGTAATAACAAACTACAGCGATATAGGTATCAACATTACTTTGCTCAGGAATTCTAATGCGACAAGAACGAATGTGACCAATTTCCTATCAGCATTGCAGGCAAACGGAACAGTGCAAAGCTACGTATACCAGAACGGCAGCTATGCACAGATAGTCCTGTCAGGAATGTCAGCATACCAGCTTCAGCAGCAGCTATACAAGCTCGTCAACGGCTCGGCCAACTCCATAGAGGTGGGCGCAACGACCGACATACGAATGCCGAACAACATCACCCTGTACTACAACAACGTACAGCCCATAACCGTATACCTGCCGATTAGGAATTACACGATACGCATGAAAAACGTGAAGAGCGTAGGGACCGTAATCAATTTAGGAACTTCCGCCCTGCTTGCCAGGAACGGCAGCATATATGGCAGCCTTAGAGTGAGCTATTCGAACTGAGTTGATCCATTGCCAATCTCAAAAGAGAAAATCGAGGAAATAAGGAAGTACGCCATAAAGAACGCAATGGATTATGGCAAGGCCAAGGCTGACAACGTAATTGGGAAGGTCATAAGGTCGGTCCAGAAAGAAGACGTTGCCGAACTGACATCCACGATCCAAAAAATTGTAAAGGAAGTGAACGCGCTAACAAAGGACCAGCTTGCAAAAGAATACAAGAAATACGAGAAGGAATTTGACGCACAATATGAGAGGAAAGCTGAAGAGACATCAAAGCCGAAAATGGAGCTTGATGGCGCAACAAAAGGCAATTTCGCAACAAGGTTCGCCCCAGAACCCAGCGGATACATGCACATAGGCCACGCGAAGGCCGCTTTTCTTGCGCAGGAATTCTCAAACATATACCAAGGCAAGCTATTCCTATATTTTGATGATACAAACCCCGAAAAGGAGAGGCAGGAGTTTGTAGATGCGATAAAAAAAGATGTGGCATGGCTTGGATTGAAACCAGAAAAGGAATACTATGCAAGCGACAATCTCAACGTAATATACGACTGCGCAAGAAAACTAATCAAATCTGGTAAGGCCTACGCATGCGAATGCACAAATGAGGAAACAAAGAGGTACAGGTTTGACGGGAAGGAGTGCAAACATAGGAACTCAAAGAATGAAGAGAACCTAGAAAAGTTCGAGATGATGCTTGCGAAGAAATACCCCGAAGAAAAAATATCGATCAGAATAAAAGGGGACATGAAATCGCAGAACACGGCTCTTCGCGACCCTACAATATTAAGAGTAAAAAAGGATGCACATTATAGGCAGGGAACGAAGTATGTTGTATGGCCGACATACGACTTCAACACTCCGATAAATGATTCAATCAATGGGATCACGGACGCGATAAGGAGCAAGGAATACGAATTGAGGGGAGCATTGTATGACATGGTCCTGGATTATCTTGGAATGAGGAAACCAAGGGTGCATCTGGAGGCCAGGCTTTCAATAAAGGGGAACATTACCCAAAAGAGAGAGCTGAATAAACTGATAAAAGAGGGGCTCATCAAGGGATACGACGACCCAAGGCTCGTAACCATATCAGCGCTTAGGAGAAGGGGAATCCAACCTGGGGCTATAAGGGAATTTGTCCTAAGTTTCGGCATGAGCAAAGTAGAAAGCGTGGTCAGCATGCAACCATTGCTTGCCTACAACAAGAAAATAATAGACAAGAGCGCAAAGCGCCTTTATTACGTGCCCGGACCTGTTGACATCGAGATACCAAATGAAACACTTAATGCGTCGATAAGGCTGCATCCATCCGAGAATATGGGTTCAAGAGAATACAGTGTCACAAAAAGGATTTACATAAGCGGAGATGACGCTTCCGGGCTGAAAGACAACGAGATCATAAACTTGAAGGAACTGGTTAATCTTCAAGTGAAGAAAGGAAAGGATTCATTGATAGGCAAAGTCGTTAAGACAAAGAGCGACAAGAGGTTCCAATGGGTATCGGAAGGAAATTACACAAAATGCAGCATACTTGTACCCGGCGAGGTAATAGACGAAAAAGGAAACTTCAGGAAAGACAGCCTGCAGGTAAACGAAGGTTACATAGAAAACCACGCAACCACACTCAAAAAAGGCGAGATAGTACAGCTTGAAAGGTTCGGATTCTGCATACTCGATGACAAAAAGAACATGCAGTTCATATTCATATCGAAGTAAGACTAACGAAGCTGTGCGTCTACCTCAAAAATGAGTGTATCAAGATTCGCACTCTTTATTATTCCATTAACCGATTCAAGGACAGACTTCGCATCCTTAAATTTGCCTTTCTTGAACAGTGCAAGGCCTATGTAGTAAAAGGCATTTATCGAGAAACTGTCCTTCTTCGTGAGCTTCTCTGCAGCCCTAAGAGTGTTGTCATACTTTTCCATGCGTGCAGCGAATACCAGCTGCGCGTAGTTGTAGATGTACTCGTTTCCCATCCCTTTCAGCATCTCAACGCTCTCCTTTGAGCCCTTTACGCTTCCCATCTTTATCTGCGCAAGGAACTTGTTGTATATCAGGTTCAGAGGTTTGTTGCCTTTTGCTATTTCCGCATTTGCCAGGCTGACAGACTTGGTAAGCAGCCTCTTTGAGAGCGAGACCAGCTTCGCCGCCTTGTCCCTGTGCAGCGTGTTCTCCTCCATGAAACCAGCCCGCATGTAGCCTATATTTGTTATCTCGTGATTTGAATACTTCAGGTATGCGATGGCCTCGGCATACATGAGCGATGGCTCCTTTCTTTCCAGTATCAGCTTGTCATACAACTGGATTGCCTGGTCGTAATTCGAGTCACTCATACTCCTGTTGATGTTGTCAAGCGCATCAAGCAGCACATGGTCCTTCTTTTCAAGTATGGCCCTGTTCGTGACAACCATGCTCTCGCAGTTTGAGCATATGCACGTGTCGCCCAATGAGGACGTCTCAATCCCGCAATACTCGCACATAAGCAGCGTAGCCGACTTCTGAATGTCCTGAAGCGCCGAGACATAAACTTTTGCATCCATGTGAAACCCTACTAAATTATAAAACTAAATCTTTTTAAGCACAGCAAACAAATGCAGGCTGTCGTAGGGCTCCAGGCTTATGCTCTCAATGAGCTCAAACTTGCCCTTGAGCTGGTCCAGCTCGGCCTTGTAGACGTCCTTCGGGCTCTTCGATATGTCAACGCTCTGCGATTTTATCACAAAATAAGCGTATCCTCCCTTTTTCAGGAATTCGCTGTTCAGTAGAAGTATCTCCGCCTGGTCCCTTGCGGATATGTCCTGGTACATTATGTCGCACTCCTCCAATGAATCGCGATATTTCTCAACATATCTTGCATCCGCAAGCAACGGGATTATATTCTTGCGGGCCTCGCATAGAGTTATGAGGTTTCTCACATTCCTTTCCGAGAGCTCCAATGCGTATACCCTTCCATCATTGCCCACTATGTCGCTAATGTGGCTTACAGTGGTTCCTGTTGCGGCGCCGAGATAAAGCACGCTGTTGCCCTTTTTTATCTCAACGTTCTTTAGCCCGTTGAGTATTGCGGCTGAGAGCTTGCTCCTGTAGGGATTCCACTGCCTGTACTCAATACCATCCTCTGTAATGAGATCCTCGTTGTAAACCTTTCTGCCTTTCACCAGGTTTACTGTTGCAATCTTTTTGTCTACCGAGTATATTCCCTCGAATAGCTGCCTTTTCATTAAAATCAGAATCTATAAGCCCTTACAACTTTATATAACCTATCAAAAAAGATTACAAATCCTACTCCTGCAAGCTTTTTTGCTTTGGTATCAGTTCTTTGCGTATGCCGAGACGTAATCCAAGAGCCTTTTCGCGAGGCCATCCATGTAAAACGCCTGCCTTTCAGCTCCGCCGCTTGTTTTAGGTTCTGATTGTTCTAGGTCTACGAAATCCACAGGGTCATTCATCTCTGCTGTTTCCTGCACTGATTTTATGTAGACGGATATCTCATCAGGAACTCCTGTCTGCCGTGCAAGATATCCTATGGATGCGTTTGCCGGCGGCTCCCTCCTTGATTTGCTTATGTACAGCGCCTTCAGGACCTTTTCAACTGCGCTGTTGTACAATAAAGTCGCGGTTACGTACTCTCTGATACTCCTGTGCCGTTTTGCCAGCTCGAAGTCCTTCGAGGCTTTAGCTATCAACTCCCTTATTCTTATTTTTCCCATACATACACCCAACCCACTATGAGGTCTCAATACTCCTTTATATATTTTTGTTGTTATTTAGGTATAATCAAATCAACGTTCATATATTTCAAGAAAAATCTTCAGTCGGAACGTGATGACCATGCCGGAAAACCTCCTCATAAGCAAGATGCTTCAGGACATAATCAATGCCACCAACAACACACTTGCAGAGGAGGAAGTGGAAAAGCAGTTCTCGAGGATGATAAGCGAGCTCTTCGGAATCGAGAAAGTAATCATAAGCACGGGCATAAGCTCTAACCCGCAGCAGAACGAGCTTTACGGCTATGTGTCCAACACGAAGAAGACCTACGTGGACAACCAGCTCAGCGAATACTCCTCTTTTCCCGAACTGATAAACTACAAGAACCGCGGATTCAGGAGCTGCGCGCTAGTGCCGATAGTCGTCAGCGGGAAGGTCGTATCGATAATCGAAATGCTATCAAGCTCGGAGAACAAGTTCAACAACGACCTAATAGGCAGCGCCTCGCTCGGCGCCTACCTAACGGGACTGACGCTGCTCTACAAGAGCGAGAGCGACAGGAGCCTGAAGCTCGCGAGCTACTTCAACAGCGCATTCAACAGCAGCGACTCGCAGTTCCTTGTATCGCAGGACGGCAAGATAGCGAAGGCGAACGAGAAGGCAAAGAAAGAGATACAGACCGTAAAGAACTCAAGCGAAAAGATAGAGGAATTGATAGGAATTGGCTTCCAGCAGCTTGTCGGCCTATCAAGAAAGGTTCCGACAACAATGCCCCTCTTCATTGACGGCGCCACAAAACTTTACAGATTGACGGTGAGCCAGGTGAATGATCGGCTGCTGCACCTTTCGCTGCAGGACGTGACAGAGCTGAAGAAGCTCAGCCTCGTCCTAGATTCCATGGATGCAGAATCATATGTGGGCGCACTGTATCTTGACAAGAGCATGTCGGTAAAATCGGCAAGCGAGAGCATAAAGAGGGCGATAGGCTACGACCGGAATCTTCTTGTCGGAAAGAACCTCCTGGCTTTAACAGTGCAACGCAATCGTGGAGAGATAGAGGAGCTCCTGAAGAGGCAGGCGGGGCAGGACAGGATACACGGCTCAATAGACCTTGCAAGCGCGACCGGAATACCCGCACACCTGAGGTTTGTGCTGTCAAAATGGACCAACGGCTACCTGATGCTCTTCTCCGATGCGACATCCGAGGGATATTCAGAGAGCATAAAGAATGCATTCACCGATTTCATAAACGGCACCTCCGATGTTGTCATGACGATGGATGCGGTCGGCTACATAAAGGCGTGCAACATGCCGGCCGAGAAGGTGCTGGGGTACTCAAAGAACGAGATGCTCGGAAAGGATATGAAGACGCTGTATTCGGACCAGTCGATCTCGATATTCGAGCGCGACATAGCGTATGTCAGGAACGGCGGAAAGGTCGACAATTCATACGTGGTACTGAACAAGAGGGACGGCACAACGATAGATGCGACCCATTCGATAAGGTTCTTCAGGGGAACGGACACGACAGACTACATAATAGTAATGAAGGAGCTTGAGACAAAGAGAAAGCTCGCAGATCTCGAGGACCTGCTCGTAAGGGAGAAGAACAGGATACAGAGGCTCAAGTCGACAGGCGAGCTGAAATCCCAGTTCATATACAACATATCGCACGAGCTCAAGACGCCGCTCACAAACATAATCGGGTTCTCAAAGCTGCTCTACACCGGCGAGTTCGGCGAGCTCAACAAGGACCAGCTCAACTACCTAAGCACGATAATAGAGGAGGCCAACAGGTTCATGCTCATAATCCAGCAGGTTCTAGATGCCGCGAAGCTGGAATCGGACAAGATGAAGCTCGATCTGAGGGAAGTGGACATGAAGGAACTTTACAACAACCCAACAATGCGGTCGATGGAGGAATCGGCTACTAACAAAAAACTGGAATTCGCATGGATGGTGGATTTCGACGTTCCGACCATAACCGCAGATCCCAACAGATTGATACAGGTATTCGTGAACCTGATAGGCAACGCGATCAAGTTCACGGACAGGGGCTCGATCAAGGTGAGGGTAAGCAGGCAGGGGAAAAGCAAGATACAGTGTGATATAGTCGACACCGGTATCGGCATAAACGAGGAGGACAGGCACAAGCTCTTCAAGAAGTTCTACGAGGCGCCCAAGAAGGGATTGGTCAAGCAGGCGGGCTCCGGAACCGGCCTTGGGCTTTCGATAACAAAGGAGATAGTCGAGCTGCATGGCGGAAAGATAACATGCGAGTCCGAACCCGGAAAGGGGAGCAAATTCTCATTCACACTTAAAATAAAGCCGCGTGCTAAGAAAGAGAACTAGACCTCTACTCCGCAAGGCCCTCCAGTTGCGATCGCGCGGACATAGTTCGCCCTGACCTGGGTGAGGCTAAGGTCGCTGAATATTCCGGTGCTCCCGAAGCTCTGGTTCAATGTTATCTTTGCGGACGCATTCACGGTTATTGTTGCAGCAATTGCGTTGTTGAAGTTCGGGTCTATGGTCTTTGTAGTGAATACGACCTTGAAATTGCCCCCTCCTATGTTTGTCGTTATGCTGGACATATTGTAAGGAACGAATGGCGTAACGTTGTAGTACGAGTTCGGAGCTGATGGCGCGTGCCCGTTCGCGTATATGTATGCGGAGTTGTAGAGCGCCGCGGTGCACGAGCTCGTGTTTGCGTAAAGTACACTGAAGTTCAGCATGAGGCCGTAGAGCGGGTTCTGCTTCAATGCGGTGCTTATCTCTCCCGGAGTCTTGTTTGTCGGCTGCACCGTTGTGCTTGCGCTTGTTGTAGATGCTCCCAATACTGTGGTTGTAGTTCCTGCTGTTGTTGTTATAGTGCTGCCTGAGGATCCGCTGCCGCCAGGAGTCTGTCCCGCATTGTACAGAGTGCTCTGTACCACTCTGATGTATTGGGAATCTGGAGGTATCTGAAGGCTTGTGAAGAGCGGCGAGACCTTTATGGTTATGTCGTTCGCGCTTATCGATTGCAATTGTATGCCGACGTTGGCGAAGCTTGTCCCAGCATTCACCTTTGTTATGTTGCCAAGGGTCAGCGTCACGTTAAGAAGCGGATTCACGAAGATAGGCAGCTTGCTTATGTGTATGTACGCACGGCCGTTGCCTATCGAAATGCTGGATAAAGATATCAGGTATTGCTGGCCGTTTATGCTGAATATGGTGCCAGCCTGGGTGACATTCACAACAGCCGGTGTCGCAACAACTTGCTGGTTGACGTTAAGGAATACCAGGTAATATGCGGCCACTACTACCACCACTATGATAATTGCGGCCCCGATTAGGTTCTTGCTGTTTGGTCTCTTCTGCGCCTGCTTGTACTCCGGCTCCTTCATCGGCTTAGCCTTCTGCTTGCCAAACAACGGCTTCTGCTTGTTAAACAATGCCATCTGATCGGTAGTTATTACACATAAAGCTTTTTAATATATATCGGAACGGCATAGATGCTGCACTTCAACAACCATGCAAATATCAATAAGTCTAATATTCCTTGTTGTTGTTATGCTATTAGGTGACCAGATGCCGGAGAACACGACCGTTGGCAGTATAAGCGATATATTTGACATAATAAACGAGAGGCAGCAGATATCATTCAACGAGCTGAGCGACATGTCCTTCAGCAGGGGAATAGACAAGGAGAAGCTCAAGAAATCGCTTGCCGACCTGGAAAAGATGAAAGTGATAGCATCGAGGAGCCAGGGGCGGGGTGCTCACATACTATCCTCTGCAGGAGCAGGCGACGCTGAGGAAGGTGCTGATAGTAGAGGACGACAAGAACATAAACAAGCTGATGGCGATCTCGATAGGGAGGGGATTCGAGGTAAACCAGATATACGACGGCGGGGAGGCAATATCATTCGTAAGGAAGAACAAGCCGGACCTGGTGATACTGGACCTGATGCTGCCCCACAAGGACGGCCTCGACATAT
The DNA here is from genome assembly GCA_963773985.1 of uncultured Microcaldota archaeon. Classification (GTDB taxonomy): domain Archaea; phylum Micrarchaeota; class Micrarchaeia; order Micrarchaeales; family Micrarchaeaceae; genus UBA12276. Next base: position 419,514 of record CAVZDF010000003.1, read on the forward strand.
GCCAGACGATAAAGAGCGATCCAAACGTAAGCGGCACGGTAGTTATACTTGTAAGCGCAATGGACCCGACATCAAACAGGTTCAAGGGCATAAAATACGGCGCAGACTACTACATCAAGAAGCCGTTCGACCCGACAGAGCTGAGAAGCCTTGTCACGATATTCCTGAAGAAGAAGGGAAAGAGGTTCGATCCGCTCATAGACCTGCCGGATCAGGAAGGGATATCAAACGAGATAGAGCACTCGATAAAGGAGGGCGAGCAATACTCCGATAGGCACCATAAAAGTTGGAAGCCTCGGGGACTACGCAAAAAGGTTCGGCGCGGATTCTGCGATGGTGATACTGCGTCTCATATCGCAGCTGCTGCAGGACATGTCGAAGGCAACCAGACAAGATATTCGTGGGGTTCCTTGACAGCGAGGTATTCGTGATAGCGGGCCAGAGGGATAACGTTGACGCAGGGGTCGAGAAATTGAAAGAGGAATTCAACGCGGTGCTGCCATTCATACTGCAGGACGAGGGCTACAAGCCCATACACAAGGACATAGACGACCTCTTCGATTCAAAGGAGGTGCCAAGACTGTCGCTGATCTACGGGCAATCAGAGAAAGAACACGATAAAGGAGAGGAGGAACGAGATACTGAAGAGCAAGGGGGCGGCATCGAAGAACGACATAGGGTCATACACATATGACGAGATAAGGCAGATGTTCGGAAACGAGGACCTTGACATAAGGATAACAAGGAACACGCAGGGAGTCAAGCTTCAGGTAAGCAAGGAAAAGGATGACGAGGACGCGAAAGAATAGGTAATGCAAGATGCATCTCAACTTGAAAGGCAAAAAGGGCACAGGCAGCCCTTGACATGCTCATATCATACGGAGTTGCTATACTGGTAATATCGATAGCGCTCTATGTGGTGCTCCAGCTAGGCATATTCAATTCAAGGCTTGCACCGACATACTGCAACGCCGCACCATCATTCATATGCGCCGGGGTCGGCCTTGCAACAAACGGCAACATCACCGTGATATTCTCACAGGCAACAGGAGGGACTCTCAACATAACCGGGCCGCGTGTTCAACGCAGGTAAACACCACGCAAAACGGCCCGAAATACGGAAACTTCAATATGCTTACATACAACCAGAACCCCGCGTTCTACCCGACAAACCAATTGCAGAACGGGCTTATCGTATACTCCAGCAACCAGACAAGGCTGTCAGTAAACTGCTACAATGGAGGCAGCCTCGCAAGGGGAGCGCTTGGAAACAGCTTCACCGGATTCATCTGGATAAAGTATACAATCAATTCTTTGCCCAGCACTTACAACAATATACAGCAGGTAATATCGGTATCAACGCACTACACCTGAAAACAAAAGGATTATATTAATATAACCAGAAATGTCATATAGGTGGAAATTTTGCGACCCAGTTTCATTTTAATATCTATTTTGCTTGCGCTCTCAATAGTTGCTGTGTCGCATGCATCATACGTGAACATACTGGAGCCGTACAACGCCACACTGCAGCCAAACGGCAACATATACCTTGGCAAGGTGGGGCCGGGACAGACATTCTACATAACCGTATCAGCAACCACAACGAACAGGACCGGCTCGGTATTGAGCATAGGGTGGGATGAGCTCATCGCATCATCGCTCCCGGCAGGATGGATAACCCAGAATTCCGCGCTTTACACGTCCGCGCCATCCGTAAAGATAGCAGTATCACCGCAAGCACCCAATGGGACTTATAGTTTCAATGTCAGCGCAATAAACGTCGGCAACTACTCAAAGGTCGGCAGCCTCACTTTCACTGCGTACGTCAATGTTACTCCAGACGTATTCAAGCTTAATGTAACGCCAAGCGCGATAAGCGCGGGCCCCGGAGTTCCGGCAGACATATATGTAACGATAAACAACACGGGGGTATCTGACAGCCCCTTCAACATAACTGCGCACGGACTTCCTGCATGGAATTCAAGCGAGCACGGTGATAGCGATACACCACACATCCGCCCGCTTCACCTATCCGGTATACGAGAATGAGCCGGGACAGTACAACGTGCAGATATACGTGAGCTCCATAGCTAGCTCCTTGATATACAAGCAGAGCAACATCACGCTCACGACAAAGGCGAGCATACCTAATGATTATGCCGCACTGGGTCAGGGAGCATTGACTTTTCCTACTATATATGCACCGGTATATGCGGTGATGTATCTTATCAGCGAACTGGCAAGATACCTATAAAGTGCGGATCAGCATAGTGATAAATCATGAAGAAAGAGCCAAAGAAGAAAAAGGAAAAGGGCATTTTCGCGTATTATGTAGAGCTTGAGTCGCCGCTGGATCTGGCAAGGCATTCGTTCGGTTACACACCAGGGCATGTAAAGGCGATAAAGGAGGGTGGAAAGTTCAAGTTGATCTCCATGGGAGAAAAGTTCGTGGACGTACGATTGATATATTACACTACAGTTGACAGGATCAGTAGCTTCTTCGTTTATAATCCAGGATCATCAGACTCGAAGGAAAGATTCGAAATAAGGGAGAAAGTGCCGCAGGAACAGTCAGACTTCAAGTCATACAAGGCCCCAATAGTGGAGCTGCTCTCAAATCCATACACAGAGTCGAAGGATCTTAAGAAGGGAGGCAAGGTTATGAAGATAGAGGTGAAGGATTTCAACGCTTTCGTCAAGTCATTGGCAAACTACGCGCAGGACGACGAGCCCCCACCAAAGCTGTATTCGTTCTTTAGCGGCAAGGATCACATAATAGGCACTTTCGACTTCTTTCATGAAGGCGGCGCGAAGATATTCACATTTGCAAAGACGAATATCAAGGAAACGTTCAGTGCCTTGAGCTACAGTTACATCACGGATCTGATAGAGCCAGTGAATTCGTTCGTGGAAAAGTCAACAGTATACATAAGAGTTATAAATCTCAAAAAACCATTCCCATTCTTCTGATACATGCCCGAATAGCTCAATGGTAGAGCGAGTGGCTGTTAACCACTAGGCTGCAGGTCCGATTCCTGCTTCGGGCGATGCTTGGCTTAAATGCCTGTTTTGTCGTCGAAACTGCTTTTTGATTTCCGACTCCTTGATATGGCGTTAGTATGACAGGTACGATGCCCTAAAGGCTATAGAGAAGATTTATAGGTTTATATCACCTATTACTATTGATAATATGCCCTATGTATCTAAAAAATTATTTAGAAAAACATTCAAGAAACAATTCAAGAAGTACTATGACCTTCTGGTTAATCTTGGGACTGAACGAATGAGGAGAAAAGATGCCACTTTTTCTGACTATTGAGGATATTCTAGAGATCAATAAGGAAGTGGTTAAGGTAACAAAAGAAGAACATGTTGTGCTATCTCGTGGAAACCTTGAATACATTGTTGAAAAGATATTCAATAACCCAAACTATATAGATAATGCAGCTACCTATTTCCACGATATTATCACTGTTCATCCCTTTTTGGCCGGAAATAAAAGAACAGCCTTTGCAACTACGGTTACATATTTGGCATTAAATAAACTAAGTTTCACAGCATCAAAACTTGAGCTTGAAAAGCTTGCTTATAAATGTGCAAGAAATGAGATAAGTTATGATAAACTAAGAAAATTATTCAGAAAAATAATAAAATAGGTGAATTCTATGCCTGAAACAGAAGAAGGGCGTTTGACTTCTCATCCTGCGGCCTGCTTCGGGCGCTTAAGGCTTATTTTGCTTAATTTGACTTTGAAAGTGAATGCTTAATTTGTATGCCTTGTAGGGGCATACACATGACAAGTTCGATGCCCTAAACGTTTAAAGAAGCCTTTAAGTTGTTCTTTGTTGAATAATTATTAATCAAATTTGGTGTAACCCAAGACATAGGCATTGCCTGAAATGATAAGATAATATTAGAATGTGGTAAAGCATGCATACTCTAGAATTAAAAGGAGTTGATTCGGGCTATAATGGAAAAGCAGTACTCAATAGAATCAGCTTTACGGCAAAAGAATCCTCGGTATATGTTGTTTTGGGTCCAAACGGGGCGGGCAAGACAACCTTATTCAGAACAATTGCCGGAATATTGGAACCCCTATCAGGACAGATTCTATTGGATGGCAAGGAAATAAGCTCCTCTAAGGAACTCAGAAGCAACATAAACTACCTGTCGCATTACAATGCCCTGCCTGAGGAAATGACCGTATACAATGCGCTCAAGTTCTATTCGGACATGGAGGGAGGGGATCCGGAAAAGGCGATAGAGCTTCTGGATCTCACGGAGCTCAGGGACAGAAGGGTATCGGACCTTTCCCAGGGACAGAAGAAACGAGTCTCAATCGCAAAGGTATTCCTTGTAGAGAGAGACCTATACCTATTGGATGAACCTACTGCAAACCTCGATCCGGGGCTTTCGAAGGAAATAAGGGACATCATACTGAGGCTGAGCAAGAATAAGCTTGTACTTTATTCATCGCACAATCTCTACGAGGCAAGCGACATAGGTACAAATCTCATACTAATTAAGGACGGCAAACTTGCTATGTTCGACAAGATCACGAATGTAAGATCAAAAGACTACAGGGTCGGCATAAAAGCATCGAGAGATATCTCTAAAATTGTAAATGCGAAGAAAGGGGAGGGAGGGTACTATGTACTTACAGTATCAAACCCAAAGGAAGCGGGATTGTCCCTCCAGAAGATAGTCAAGAGTGGGATACTGGTAACGGAGATGAAAGAATTGGACAATCCGCTGCAGGAATTGTTCGGAAAGGAAGAGAAGTGAACTAGCATGCCGACAAAAGGAAAACAAAAAGCAGGAATCATGGATAAACCAACTTTTGTCACGGCTAGGAGGGCGTTTGGCATCTCAAAGACCTACATCGCCATAGCGGTTCTCATGTCCGTGCTTGCGATTGCGATATGGGGCAATGTCATGTATGTAAATATCGGTACGAATTCCACATCTAACAGCACGGCGTCAAACGCATTGATTAGCAACACCATAACCCAAAATGCCATACTTTCTGGCAAGAGTTTAAAAGCAAGTCCGGGATTGCCTTTGCTGGCCGTGCCACTTGATATGGTTCCGGTGCTGATGATTGTCACTCCGGTGGTGTTGCTCTTTGTTTACGACAAGAATAATGGCGTATTGGAGTACTTGCTCTCTCTGGGCATGACGCAGCGCGACATATACATGCGCTACCTCAAGGCAGCGCTCATTCTCATACTGATATTCTTGGTAATATTCGTTCCCGTGACTCTGACATATGGCTATGTGGTGTACGGTGCAAGCGCGGTTGCAACGATCCTCCCGATCCCGCTGCTTGCAGTCCCTTTCTCACTGGTGGTGGTCTCATTCATGGTTATTGCCATGATGGCGTTCAGCTCGTTGCAAAAGACCAGGGCCGGAAGCAACCAGCCCCTGGGCTTGGTAATCGGATGGCTGGTCACGGCTCCGGGTTATGTGGTAGCTCTCGTATTCGCGTTCAACGTAGGGATATACGCAGACCTCGCAATCGCAGCTATAATAGCTCTTGTCGTGTTTGCCTTCCTCAGATCGTCTGAAAAACTCATAAGGAGGGAGAAATTCCTTCCATAAAATTATACAGTTACAAAACATAAGTGCAAAACCGCAGCCTTATACATTCTCTTTGCCGTAAAACCCTCTATCAAATGCCCATTTACTCTATGAAAGCCAAAATACACGGAAAGGAAAAAGTTTAAATAGGCATCTTTCCATTAGATTTGTGAACTATTAGGTGAACTACATGAGTAATAGATATTCCAGCATGATAATTGTAAGCGCGATAATAGCCACATTGATATTTTCATTGGCGCTATTCCTTCCGAATGCAAGTGCAAGAACAGCACACGTTGAAAACACAACAGCGACGACAACTATCGCACCAATAATAAACAAGTCGTATTCACCTGCATTCCAGAACGGCAGCATAGTAACAATAATTACTTATTCAAATAGCACATGTTTACCGTCATTAGCGACTATTTATCCCAACAGCTTGGAAGCTGTGAATGCCTCAAAAGTCACCAATTGCGAGGTTGGTACTGTAACAAACCAAACACCTGCAATACCAAGATGGAATTTAATACCAGCCTTCGCAGGATTGTCTATATATGGAATTCAATCTTGGGGAGCAACGCCGCAAGGATATCCGGTTTATAACGGAACTTCCGTAATAACTCAATGTGGAGCATCAGGCACACTCGCAGCGTGTTCCAGCAAAACAGCATACTTTTATTCGTCAAAGCAAGGTTCAAATGAGAGGAGCCTAGGCATATATAACGGAATAAACGGATTACCGGAAGGCGTATTGCCAAACCCGGCCAGCGATAAGGTATTGCCATTAAACAAGACAAGCAAAGCATCACTCTCCTACCTAGTTAGAGTGTCAGTATACGATCCCAACATATTTCCAAATGCAACTACGGGCAAATGCAAACAGGTAGCTCCGTCAAACCTAAGCAATCCTACGGGCAACTGCCTGACATCCCTCGCAGCATTGAGGGCAGCGATTTTAACAACGGATAGCGGTATAGCTGTAGTAAACGCCAACAACATATTATGGCAGAACGGCGGCAAGCCAATGACACAGGTTTCCCTGCTTAGCTCGTTGAATGTATCTCCAGGAGTCAGATTAAACGACTCAAACACAAACCTGGTCTCTTATTCCTATGCAAATACCACGCCATCATATCCTAAGACCACATCCACCACAACAATAGCACCAACCACAGCAACGACAGCAGCAACCACAGTAGCAAGCACTGTACCAACTACAGTATCGGGTCAGTACGGCAGCACCGGCAGTGGATCCAATACAGCGCTCTACCTTGGAATAATAGTTGTCATCATAATAGTGGTGTTGGCAATATGGTTAATGTCCAGGAAGAAAAAGTAGCCCTTTAATCATAATCGGGGAAAACCGACTACAAAGGGAGGCGCAGTGTGCTCCCTATTTTTTTCTCCTTAGCTAGTCATTATCATATGACTACTGATAGCCTTCTGTTGTAATAGCCCAAAAATAGGCTCTCTATCCTGCCTTTCACAACTGCGCGGTTCGCACCGATATCCATTAACTCCCTTTTCATGGATTCGATGTCTCTCATCGCCCTTGCGGAGCTGCTCTCGTTTTCCCTGAGCCTGTTTATAATGATATCCAGGGATCTTATCTCTCCTTCCAATTCGGATTTCTTGTTGGACAGCATTTTCAGGCGTACCGAAATCTCATAAATATTTGTGCGGATCAACTCCGCTATCTCTTCCTCAATCTTAGCGTTGCTTTTCATGTCTACGGTACCTGAACCAAGGGATCTCCTCAATTCCTCCAATAATCCCACAAACTCATTATAGTCTGACTCGTTGCCTATGCCTCCAATCGGATCCATTATGAAGGCGTGCAGTGGCCTTTTCTTCTGTGAGGCGTGGTCGAACTTCCTTGCGGGCCTCTCCAATGGCATTGTCACCAGCCTTATTTTATTGGTCAATGCCGACCTCTCCTTATTCAGCGCATCCAGTTCCTCTTTCTTTTTTGATATATCCGCGGAAATCTTTGTCTCCTCCTCCCCTATGACGTTGCTGTTTCCTGAAATCATGTTCTCGTTCACTGCGCTTATGCTGCTGTTTGTCTCATCATATTGCTCGTTCAGAATAGACAGCTTGGATATCAACTCGCTCAGCTGGTTGTACTCCGCGAGTTCCTGTCCTGTCTTGTCCAGTTCATTCCTCAAGGAATCCCTCTGCCTCTCAATTGCCAAAAAGAATTTCCTGAACGGATCCAAATGGCTGGAATAGGAGTACAAAAATTTCTTATATCCCTCGTTCGTCTTCAATATTCCGTTTATGAACTCCTCGGTATTTGCCAGCGCAAGGGCGTATTTATTGTGGATGTTAGGGGCATCACCTACCCCTATATTCCATGCCTCGATTACATGCCTCAATGCATTGGAATAGAACCCCTTCTGGCTCTTTATGAAACTTACGTTATCGATGTAGATGTTCCACTTTTCCGGCTCGACCTTCAGCTCCTCGAAATTCCTGCATGATTCGCTGAATTGCGCCTTTGATCTCTGCAGCTCTTTGACTATTCCGGATGCCCTTGCCTCGAGCCTGCCAAGCTTTTTGTCAAAAAGGGAATTAAGAATCGCACCAAGCTCGCTCGTACGCACATCCTCATGCTTATCACCAATCCCGAATGGCATCTAATCACTGTATGGATATATGGATATAAAAAATTAAAAGGAGGTGTTTTGTTCGGTATTGCAGTAACTGAAACGAAGCCTTTTTAATTGTTATTTCCAAACTACTGATATGCAAAAGAGCAGGCTCATATTTGCGGCCATCATAATGGGAATTGTGATAACACTAATAACTGGATTGATCAACGGCCCGCCAACCGGACTTATTGGGGCCACAGGGTATGGTTATCCGATTACCTGGCTTCGAAAACTTGTTCTTGCACCTCAGTACAACCCCTGGAGGGTTGGCGTTTATGGGATTATATTTGACATAGGCTTCTGGTTTGTAATTGTACTGATACTTTTCTTACTGGAGGAACGCATAAGACATCCGAAATCCAAAAGCACAACACGCAAATCCTGAAAATACATGTTATTATTTAAGTGATTATATGAAACCAATAGCAATAGTGGGGGTACTGATTGTAGTAATAATAGTGATAGGTGGCGTCTACTACCTATCGAGCAGTTCGCAACATAGCGCATATACGACTCAGCCATATACGACACAGCAATATTCAACCAGCCAATATAGCACAACGGTACAGCAATCCTCGGCCCCAACCACCTCTAATCCAACTACTACGGTCCAGCAGAGCACCACCACCATTGTGGCAAACACAACGAAGCAGTTTACAGTAAGCATCGAGCAGAGCCAATCCCTTGGTAGTTACATTGCAAACGGGACTGGAGAATCGCTCTACATATATACGCAGGACACCCAAAACGGGGGCTCCAGCAGCTGCAATGGCGGGTGCGCTACCGCATGGCCACCATTTACACCATCAAACCTTACTGTGCCGACTGGCCTCAACTCCTCCCAATTCAAGTTCATAACAAGAACTGGCGGAGCGAGCCAATTGACATTCAACGGCTATCCCCTGTATTACTATTTCGGCGACAGCAAGCCGGGCCAGACAAATGGCGAGAGAAGCAACAACTTCTACCTGATATCGCCTTCCGGGCAGATAATACGCTAGCTTTTGGTCGGTGTACAGCACTTTATGTCTAATATAGCATGTCCTATGCCAAAATAATTAAATACCCGAACAGGGAATGATTAACATGGATAATCCAAAGGGAGTATATGCTATAGACGTGGAGAATCTTGTAAAGAGATTCGGAAACTTCACGGCTGTTGACAGGGTATCATTCAATGTCAGGGAGGGCGAGATATTCGGGCTGCTGGGACCAAACGGCGCGGGCAAGACAACCACAATCTCAATACTATCAACAATAATCAGCCTGAGCTCAGGCTCAGCCACTGTGAACAGCAGCAATGTTGCGACCCAGAAAGATGAGGTAAGGAAGCAGATAGGGATCGTATTTCAGGACCCAAGCCTCGATGACGAGCTTAGCGGATGGGAGAACCTCGACCTGCACGCGAGGCTGTACGGCGTAACCGGACAGAAGAAGAAAGATACAATAACAAGAGTGCTCAAACTGGTGGAGCTTGAGGACAAGGCCAAGATACAGGTAAAAAACTATTCCGGAGGCATGAAACGCAGGCTGGAGATAGCAAGAGGATTCATCCACAACCCGAAAGTCCTCTTCCTTGACGAGCCCACCATAGGGCTCGACCCCCAGACAAGAAGAAAGATATGGAACTACATACTGCACCTCAACGAGGCAGAGAAGATAACGATAATACTTACAACGCACTACATGGAAGAGGCCGACGAGCTCTGCGACAGGCTTGCGATAATAGACCACGGCAAGATCATCAAGATGGGCACTCCGGACATGCTGAAGGACTCGCTGGGCGGAGACGTAATAAGGGTCGGCTCCGACAACCCGAAAAAGCTCATGGCGCTACTGAAGAAAAACAGGATGTTCACCTCCATAAAGGAATCCGCGATGGGCGTCGAGATAACAACAAAGAACGGGGCGCAGGCGATACCCAAGATAATAGAGATCGCCCAAAAAGCAAAGATAAGCGTGGATTCCACGACCCTGAAGCGCCCGACGTTAGAGGACGTATTCATAAGCCTGACCGGCAAGGAGATAAGGGCTGAGAGCGCGGATGCCGGCACGCAGTTCAAGAATGCAATGAGGGGAAGGAGATAATCATGGCAAACATACTTGACACTATATACGCATTATGGCTCAGGGAGCTGATAAGGTTCGGCAAGTCGAAATCAAGGCTCATAGGCACTGGAGGCCAGCCGCTGATATGGCTTGCGATTATAGGCGTAGGATTTGGCGCGGCCTTTGCGGCAGGTGGGGTAACTGGCTCACTCGGAAAAATATCATACATCACGTTCATCGCCCCAGGAATAATAGGGATGACAATACTTTTCACCTCGATATTCGCCGGGATAAACGTCATATGGGACAAGCAGTTCGGGTTCCTGAAGGAGATACTTGTCGCACCTGTGCCAAGGTCCGGGATAGTGCTCGGGAAAGTCGCGGGAAGCGCAACCGTGTCGCTGCTCACCGCGCTCATAATATTCATTGTGGTGGTTGCTGTTGGGATAATACCGCTTAGCATCCTCAGCGTGGCTGGCGTACTCGAATCGGTAGTATTCATGGTGTTGATAGCATCGATTTTCGTTTCTATAGGCCTGATAATAGCATCATATGTAAACAGCATCGAGGGATTCCAGGTGCTCATAAACTTCCTTGTATTGCCGATGTTCTTCCTTTCCGGCGCGCTCTTCCCGTTATCAAGCGCACCGACATGGATGAAGGGACTGGCAGCAATAGACCCGCTGCGCTACGGCGTGGACGGAATGAGGGGAGCGCTTGTAGGCGCAAATGCGTTGCCGATGTATCTGGACTTCATCATAGTCGCAGGGATAGCAATCGGGCTACTTGTCATCGCAGATATAACATTCAGGAGGATACAGGGCAAGTGAGTATGCTTAAACTGTAAAACTATTTCCTAAGAATAAGCTCCTTGTATATCAGGGCGGCAAGTACCGCTCCAATTATCGGACCTATCCAATAAACGTACCACGCAGCGAAGTGCATTGATACTATTGCAGGCCCAAGAGACCTTGCAGGATTCATCGAACCGCCCGATATTGCACCGCCCACCATTATATCCAATGCGACGGTTAGTCCTATCCCGAATCCGCCTATTTTTGGCGCTCTTTCATCAACAGCTGTGCCGAATACGGCAAGCAGCAGAAGGAACGTGAGTATTATTTCAACAGCTATTCCCTGCATTATTGTCACGCCGCTCCCCAATGTTGTCGTTCCCCAATACGCCGCGTTGCCCACGCTTGTAGGAAACAAGACAAAAAGCAACGCTGCACCGATTGTCGCTCCGATTACCTGCGCTATTATGTAAAGAATCGCCTCTTTGCCCTTGATCTTCCTTGCTACAAATAATCCTATCGTGACTGCGGGGTTCAGGTGTCCTCCCGATACACCCATTGTTGCAGACACCGCAAGTGCAAGAGAGAGTCCTATAGTTGCGGCTACAAATGGGATTACTAGATAATTAGGAAGGTGCAGATAAGCTGCGGATACTATCGATCCGGCAGCAAGAAATACAAAGAAAAGAGTCCCTATTAGCTCTGCCGTGAGCCTGCTGGTAAGTGATGCTGCTTTTGCCATTCCAACCCGAATTCTATCACTGCCAAGATTTAAATAAATTGCCCACATTGGTAAAAGAACAGGAAAGAGCGTATATTTTTATAGCTGAACATTCATCTCTATACTCGATGGGCCCGTAACTCAGCCTGGCCAGAGTGGAAGGCTTTTAACCTTTAAGTCGGGGGTTCAAAATAAACTTTTTGAAAAAAAAGTTCAATCAAAAAGCTTAGGAAATTCCCCCCGGGCCCGTTCATGCTGTAATTATCTTAATAAAACTTGGCTCACAATATGGCTTATGCAATTATTAGAATACCAAATTATACTGGGCATAATAGCGCCAATAATTGGACTGATAGGCTCTGTTCCATATTTTAGATCCATGCTAAAAAAAGAGACAAAACCCCATGCATTTTCATGGTTAATTTGGGGAACAATACAAGCTGTCATATTCTTTGCGCAAACCTCAAATAACGGTGGAGCCGGCGCATGGACCGTTGGCGTGGGGGCTATTTTCTGCTTCACAGTATTCGCCTTTGCCTTGTTTGAAGGGGAAAAAGAAATAACCAACCTGGACAAAACGAGTCTTATTGTTGCCATATTCGGTATAGCTCTATGGATAATAACAACCAACCCCGTATATAGCGTTATAATTTTAACAGGGGTAGATGTAGTAGGATTTATACCAACATTTAGAAAATCTTATAAAAAACCGCAAGAAGAGGCCGCAAGCCTCTACGCATTTGGTGCTATATCCTTTGGAATGTCTATTTTCGCTTTACAAACTATAAACATAACCACGGCTTTATATCCTGCATCAGTAGTGTTTACAAACACACTTTTCGTTATTACGGTTCTGAGATGGAGATTAGTAAAACTCGGAAGAAGACGCAAGCGAACATAACGGACAAAAGCTTAAATCTAAATATCGTGCCGTCATATCTCTATTCATGCCAGGGTGGCGGAATCCGGTAACGCGCGCGCCTGGAAATTCATCCCGCAAGCGCGTGGCCGCAAGGCCTTTAGGGTTCAAAATAAACTTTTGGAAAAAGTTTAATCAAAAGCTTAGGAAAATCCCTACCCTGGCGTATTAAAATCAAAAGCTACGTTCGCGGCTAACCGCCTTTATCCTGAAATCCCTAAGAATGCCTCTCCTGTCAAATAAAATACTTCCAGTAACATATTTTCCCTCAAATACGCTGGGCATCCAATGCCTATCTGCAGGCCACATGCGGTCGTAAGGTAACTTATTGATCTTAAACCACTCTGGTTTCATCTCCTCGCTTTCCTTTGGCATACCTATCCACTTATCAGCAAGGAATACAATGACGTTCTGGTTCCAATCCTTCTCCTTCCCAACATCAAGGAAGTAAAAATTAATCGACCCAACGTTCTTTGGAGCCTCTAAAACAACTCCTATCTCCTCTTTTGTTTCTCTTATTGCGGCTTCGACAATGCTCTCGCTATCATTGCGCTTGCCTCCTACCCCATTATACTTGCCCTCTCCAAAACCCCTTTTCTTCATGGCGAGCAACGCCTCATCATTCCTCACCAAAAGGCAGAGAGTCACCTGCCTAAGCCGCTTGTCTATGGAACTTTCATATTCCTCTAATGTTACCATGCGCCCACTTATCACTATTATATTGTTCAATCAGCTACATTTATATTCTTTGCACTGTCTAATTGTATATGATTCATATTCTTGAAGTTGTAAGTGTTTAGTATGAAAAATAAGGACATCAAAAGGGTCTTGGTAACCGGCGCAGGCGGTTTTATAGGAAAGGAGCTTGTAAAAAAGCTACTGCAGAATGAGCTGGAGGTCCATGTTCTTGAAAGGTACGTTACTGGCAGGTATAGCCTAGACCGGGGGAATGAAACAATAAAGCACCATGCGAATTTGACCGACTACAACAGGATGAGGGCAATGATAAAGGAGATCCAGCCGAACGCGGTAATCCATTTAGCTGCGATCTCGGCCGTAAGCTTCAGCTATGACAATTATATAGAGGTAAACGAGGCAAACTACCTTGGTTCAATAAACCTGGCGGAGGCATGCCAGAGGGAGGCAAACAACTTCAGCCACTTCCTCATGGCAGGAACTTCAGAAGAATACGGAGTGACAATAAAAACCCCTAACGAAGTATTAGTCGAGAGCCATCAACTGAATCCAAACAGCCCATATGCCGTATCAAAGGTGGCAACAGACAACTACCTTAGTTACATGGGAATGGCATACGATTTCCCGTACACCATGATGAGGCCTTTCAATACCTATGGGAGAAAGGACAACAACCACTTCTTCATAGAGCGAACGATAACACAGATGCTTTCCGGTGACAAGGTCCGTTTGGGAGACCCAACCGCAATAAGAGACTGGCTTTACGTGGAGGATCACGTAAACGCTTACCTCAAGGCTCTTGGAAATCAAAAAGCCTTCAAGCAGACAATCAATTTCTGCACCGGGAAAGGCTACACAACGAAGGAAACAGCTGAGATAATAGCCAAATTGACCGGCTTCAAGGGCGATATACTCTGGAACCAGACACAGAAGCGCCCGCTTGACGCCCAGGTCCTAATAGGAGATAATTCAAAGGCCAAGCAACTGCTCGACTGGTCCCCTCAATACACATTAGAGGATGGCCTGAAGAAAACGATTGAGCATTGGCGCTCTGTTGTGAAAAAGGGTTAAGGTTGCGGTAATCCGTCAAACCTTTTTATCAAATCTCTTCAATACTTTTGGTATATAATCTACAACATCGCTTGCGAGTATGTGTGTTCCCCTGTTCTTGTAGAGCGCATCGCCTATTGTCCTATGGAGATATGCACCTGCAACCGCAGCAATAAACATATCATCATTCTTTGATGCAAATCCTCCGATAATCCCAGCCAGCACATCACCAGTGCCCATTACCGCAAGCGCCGTAGACCTTGAGCTTATAACCTTAGTCCTTTTGCCATCTGTTACAATTGTCTTGTGTCCTTTCAATAGTACATTGCAATTGAGCGATTTTGATACCGTAATTGATGCAGCAATTCTAGAATTCAGGTCCATTTTTCCAAGCACCTTGCCATAAAACAACCTGAACTCGCTATCATTCGGGGTTATCACCACATCCTTGTTCAATTTTACTTTGTGCCTTTTGATTGCGCGTATGGCATCCGCATCTATGACAATCCTCTTTCTTTTGGTGCATGCGCATGATACCAGTTTCGATGCGGCGAGCAGCGTCTTAGCGCTTCTTCCAATGCCCATACCGATTACCAGGCAGTCAGAACTGTCGATTCCTTTCTTGAGCATCGGGATGTCATTGAGATTAAGGTTGTTGCCGCTTGTCGGTTTTACTATGATATCTGCCGATACGCTCCTGTTGGCCGTGAGCACGCTCCTTGGAACGTATGCAACAGCATATCCTATCCCTATCCTGAGCGCCCCAAGCAAGGAATAAGCAGCAGTTAAGGCAAGCGCAGGCGCGCCATGATAATCCTCGCTGCCTCCAACAATCATTACCTTACCGTTGTCCCTTTTTGATGAGTATAAATCCCTTTTACGGGAGGCTAAGCGAAGGTCTTTTGAGCTAGCCAGTGAATAAGCGCGTTTTTTCATAATAATCATTACTGCTTTTTAGAGAAAATTTTGATCGCCCAGGAGACCTCCTCTTTTATTCCGTCTATGCATTCGTAATTCTTGACCTCGGTTCCGTCAACCCACGCATAATCCGTAAAAGAGCCCTTTTCAAGGACCACATTCCCGGATTTGTACTTGGCCGCGAACTTGACAAGCACGACGGGAATCTCATCAGGCCTGATGAATGCAACGCTGTTGATGTAGAAAAGCTCCGACCTTATTTCTATACCTGCCTCCTCCCTCACTTCCCTCTTCAGCAGCTCCTCGATAGCGTTCTCATAATCAAGTACATCCCCATTTAACCTGGTAGGATTGCTTATATCCAGGTTAATCCATTCAAGTTTGCCTCCAGGTACCGCATACCTTTCCGGATGCACCTTCTCCCTTTTGTCCCGCTTCAGTATGAGGCATTTTCCGTCGCTTTCCCTATAGACTACAACGTTTGCCACGAAGTAGAAAAGCTTGTCCTTTTTGGCATTGTCAAGGCTTATTTTCCCAGCTACCATAAAATGTGCACCTATTAACCCCTACTAATATGCCCTCTAATAGGTTTAAATACGTATCTAACATAAATAATAGTAGATACATTTAGTTATCTATCTCTGAAGGAATTCATCTAAATTCTCAGAGTTCTACGGTGCCCAAATGGCAGAAGCTCCAAAACAAGAACATAGAGGGAAGGCTCAAGCCAGCGGAGCCATTTCAATAGTCAGAGTCGCAGGAAGGGACGTAGACGGTTCACTCAACATAGAGCGTGCATTATCAAAAGTAAAGGGCATAGGCATGAACATGGCACATTCTTTGTCGCTCACAATTGAGAAGGATCTTGGCATAACAAGATCAACAAACGTGGGATCATTGAGCGAGGCGCAGGTTGCAGATGTAGAGAAATTAATAAAGGATCCCATATCACATGGTGTGCCATGGTACCTGATAAACAGGAACAAGGACGCAGAGTCTGGGAAAAACATACACAGCGTCAGCAATGACCTCACATTCAGCACAAGGCAGGACATAGGAAGGGACGTATCGAACAAGACATGGCGCGGACACAGGCACCAGTACGGCCAGAAAGTACGCGGCCAATCAACGCGCTCAACAGGAAGAACCGGCGCAACTGTAGGGGTAACGAAGAAGTCAATACAGGCAGCGGAAAAGGAGGCAAAGGCACCAGCCGCAAAGCCGGGAGCCCCCCAAAAATCAGCAGTTGCAAAATAGTGATTAATTGGGAGCACCGAAAAGAAACCGATCAAAGTTCGAAAAGCCAAAGGAGCGATGGAACCTTGAGAGGATAAAGTCTGATAGGGCCCTCATAAACGAGTTCGGGCTCAAGAACCACAAGGAGCTCTGGAAAGTACAGACAGAGGTGAGCAGGATAAGAAGAAACGTGAGAGAACTGCTTTCAGTGGGATCAAGTTCCGACGATGTAAAGGAAAGGATAATATCCCGATTGACAAGGCTCGGAGTCGCAACATCAACCACAACGCTTGACAATCTTCTCGATTTAAAAGAGAACGACCTTCTAAACAGGAGGCTTCAGACAGTCGTATTCAGGAAGGGCCTAGCAAGGACAATAAAACAGGCAAGGCAGATAACGGTGCACGGATTCATCGCAATAGACGGCAGGAAGGTAAACAGGCCGGGATATCTCGTCGATGCAGAAATAGAAAAGAGGATAACATACTACAAGCCGATAGATGTGGCTCCTCCAAAGGACCGCAAGGGAATAGCGCAGGATTTGCCTTCAGCTGCTCCAGAACCAGCAGAAAGCGCTAGCGCCCCAGAGGCGCCAGCAGAACAGGTGTAATAATGCCAAAGAAAGCCCCAGAAAAGAAGCAGAAGACGGAGAAGGAGACGCAGACAGCCGCAGCGAAGGACAAGGAGAAGATTTCATACGAATCAAAGGCTATGGAGCAGCAGATAGTAAAGCCGAGGGCAGAGAGATGGGCTGTTGCACACGTATACTCATCGAAAAATGACACGATAATAACGCTTACGGACCTCAGCGGCGCGGAGACCATAGCGGTCGGAAGCGGCGGCATGATGGTCAATGCTGATTCTCAGGAAGGATCTCCGTACGCGGCTATGCAGGCGGCATACAAGGTCGCTGCAGAGGCGAAGGAAAAGGGGATAACAAACGTAAACATAGAGATAAGGGCACCAGGCGGACACGGGGCCAAGACTCCAGGATCCGGAGCACAAGCGGTAGTCAGAGTCCTTGCAAGAAGCGGACTCAGGGTCAACAGGATCGGTGACGTTACTCCAATACCAACAGACACCACAAGGAGGCCTGGCGGAAGAAGGGGAAGGAGAGTATAATCCGATATCCTAGTTATAACTTTCTTTTGAAGTGCGTAGCAGAATCAATTTATAAGTGATTCGTGAGAAATATTAATTGATATTATGGTCTCAAAAAATATCCCAATTCATAATCTCCCATACCCACCAAATAAGATCCTATGTGTATCTCACAGCCAGGATTTAGACGGGATAGCAAGCGCCGCAATGGTTGTCCACTACCTCAAAATTCCTTTGGGAAATGTATCGTTTAGTGACCACGCGATCGAGGCGATGCGCTCTACGCTCAATATGGTTAAGCATTCATCCATTCATGATGGTATAATAGTTTTTTCGGATCTGCCTTTAAACGACAGCTTTACTAGCGTGGTAGACAAAATAATAAAAACCCTCCAGAAAAGGAATAACAAAGTTATTTGGATGGATCACCACATGCTTACTCTAAATGCCGAAGCAACAATTGCAAAAACTGATATGTACGAGGCTGGAGAGAACAAGAGATTCTGCGGTGCCGAGCTTATATACAAGAACTTAGTAAAGGAAAAAGAACGATACGGAAATAAATTAGCAAAGATAGCACACGATTCAGATTTCTATGTAACTGACAGTAAATATCTTGACATCATCCTAAGATTTGGGTCTGCCATAACATACGTAAATTACACCCCAAAAACGGCAGAGCGGGATCTAAGAAAATTAGTGAAGATTCTTTCTGATGCAAATTACAATGATAAGTTCTTGGTCGGACTGGAGAAAAAGTACATAAAAGAGGCCGAAGTCAACAAAATCAAGACCAGAAAAACGGTTACGACGCACCGAATAGGCAACCTGACACTAGGGATCGGGAGCGGACTTCATATAGATGACAACAGTGCGTGCAGAGGAATAATAATGGACGAATTCGGTTCCGATATCGCAGTATTCATTAACACCGCTCAAGGTAAGCTGAAAATTAGGAGCAAGGAAGGAATAGACTGCTCGCTTCTTGTAAGAAGCTTAGGCGGCGGAGGCCATCCGCAAGCAGCTGGTGCCTCACCTAAAAATGTAAAACTTGGGACAGCGAAAGGATTAGAGAAAATAAGAAAGATGATACTTGAGAATGCTGCCAGAATCTATCCCAAGTAGGCTGTACCGTCACTATTATTTATATTCTATGTTCTATTTATTAGTGGTTTAATGGTGAATAAAGACGAAGTTCTAGAGCAACACAAAAAACACAGAGGCAAGATCGAGATAATCGGGAGAGTGCCACTAGAAACAACAGCGCAGCTTTCAACTTATTACACTCCTGGAGTCGCGGATGTATGCCTTGCAATAAAAGCGAACAAGGATACTGTTTATGATTATACTCTGAAAGGCAGAACCGTAGCGATAATAACCGACGGCACAAGGGTGCTAGGCCTTGGCAAGATAGGGCCCGAAGCTGGATTGCCTGTAATGGAGGGAAAAGCGATCCTCCTGAAAAAGTTCGGAGGCGTTGATGCATTCCCGATAGGATTGGGCACAACCGATGAGGAAAAAATAATTGAAACCATAAAAAACATACAGTCAACTTTCGGTGCGATAAACATAGAGGACATAGAGGCGCCGAAATGCTTCAGAATTGTGGACAGGCTCAAAAAGGAGCTGGAGATACCCATTTTCCACGATGACAGGAATGGAGTGGGGGTTGTGGCCATTGCCGCACTTTATAACGCCTTGAAATTAGCGGGTAAAAAACTGCATGATGTCAAAATAGTAATAAACGGAGCGGGAGCCGCAGGCACCGGCATAGCAGAAATGTTGGTATACGCCGGAGTAAAAAAAATCTATGTTGCTGACACTACGGGAATTTTGTATAAAGGAAGGACAGAAAACATGAACTATGTAAAGGACATGATTGTAGAGATAACCAACAAGGAAATGATGAAGGGAAGCCTTAGAGATGCGGCCAAAGGGGCGGATGTCCTAATTGGTGTCTCAAACCCGGGAGCTTTCGACAAAGAAATGATAATGAGCATGGCAGAAAAGCCGATAGTATTCGCCCTTGCAAATCCTAATCCTGAAATTGGATACAAAGAGGCTTTAGACGCAGGTGCATTCATAGTTGCGACAGGAAGAAGCGACACGCCAAACCAGGTAAATAACCTGTCAGCTTTTCCAGGGGTGCTCCGTGGAATCCTTGAGGTAAGGGCAAAGGCAGTTGATGAGTATATGCTTCTCAAGGCCGCAAAGGCCGTGGCAAAAACAGTAAGCAAGAGACTCTCTACAGATTTCATAATGCCCGATCTCACCGACAAAAGCATGGTGATAAAGCTTGCTTCTAATGTGGCGGTTGAGGTAGCGGAGGCCGCAATGAAGCAAGGCCTTGCAAGGATAAACATAAATCCAGACGAACTAAGAAATAACGTCAAGGAATCGCTGAAGAGGTACAACAGACTGGAGAAGCTCGCCACAAAGTAAGAGGTATTATCTCTTACTCATTTTCTTCAACGGAAGATTGGGTTTTGTTAACTTCGACGGGTTGAACGCATCGTCAAGCTCTTTCTTGCTTAGCAATTTCCTCTCCAGCACTAAATTCCTTACGCTAATGTTCTTTTTCTCGGCCTCTTTTACCAATTGGGCGACCTTTGCATAGCCAAGTATCGGCGATAGGACAGTCGCAACTGCCGCGCTGTGCTCAAAGTAGTAGTTGAGCGTTGTTCTATTTGGCTTTATCCCAACAACGCACCTTTTCGTGAATATGTCTATGCCGTTGGTCAGTATCTCTATCGATTCCAACAGATTGTAAGCCGCGAGCGGACCAAATACATTCAATTCAAACTGCCCAGCCTGCGCCGCCATGTCAATCGAGGCATCGTTACCTACAACCCTGAAGCATATCATCGTGAGCATCTCCGCCATTGATGGGTTCACCTTGCCTGGCATTATGGAGGAGCCCGGCTGCACCTCTGGTATGGTTATCTCCCCCAAGCCTGTGTATGGTCCTGAGGACATCAGCCGTATGTCGTTGGCCATCTTGATGAGCTTGAGCCCGAGCTCCTTGAGCGATGAGCTTACCTCAGCTATAGTGGTGAGGTTCTGGGTCATAGCAAACGCGTTCTTTGTGGCAGTAAAGTAGTAACCTATGTTAATATTTAGCTCCTTGAGGAAAATAGCCCTGTATTTTGGGTAAGTGTTCAGTCCTGTCCCTACAGCCGTTCCACCGACATTGAGGGAAAGGAGATTGTGCGACACGTTCTTTATCATCCGTATTTCCTGCTCTATCGAGTAGCCGCCGAATTCCTGTCCCAGCGTGATCGGAACTGCATCCATCAGATGCGTCCTTCCAGACTTGATTATTTTTGAGAATTCCTTCGATTTTTTTTCTATTGCACTCTGGTACCTATTCAGCACCGGAAGCAGCCTATCCTCAATCATGGTATATGCAGCTATATGTACTGCAGATTGGAATGTGTCATTGGTAGACTGTGACATATTTACATGGTCGTTTGGGTTTATCAGCTTGTAATTCCCTTTTTTATGGCCCAAAATCTCAAGAGCCCTGTTCGCTATGACCTCATTAAGATTCATGTTTGTTGAGGTGCCCGTACCTGCCTGAAATACATCAATAGGGAACTGGTCGTAGTATTTTCCTTTTATTACCTCATCGCAGGCCTTTATTATCGCTCTTGATATTTTCTGGTCCAGGCTTCCGAGCTTGGTATTTGTAGCTGCTGCGGATCGCTTCAGGATCGCATAGGCCTTTATGAAGTCCTTTTGGAAGCTTACTCCAGAAACTGCAAAGTTCTCGATAGATCTTTGCGTGAAAGCCCCGTAATAAACATCAGAAGGCACTTTTACCTTGCCAAAAGAATCCCTTTCAATTCTCATCTCAATACCTGCATAATAGTATCAATTATATATTTTATACCTTCTGATACCTCTCTATAGTGATAAAAGATGGAGTATCACGAATCAAAGCGTTTCTTCAAACGAACCGAGAATTTTACTTGCGAGGCATGCGGAACGAAAGTAAAAGGAACCGGGTTTACTGATCACTGTCCTACATGCCTTTGGAGCAAACACGTTGATGTAAATCCAGGAGACAGGGTGTCAGAATGCGGTGGTCTCATGAGACCCGTAAGGGCGACACACAACAGAAATTCGTTCATAATAGAATACGAATGCAAAAAATGCAAGTACAGGAAAAAAGTCCAGGCGGCTAAAGGTGACAACAGCGAGCTTCTTTTTAAATTGGTAAGTAGTTAATATCTAGCTTAAGTTGCACCGGTACGTAAAATGCCTGTTACCGCCTCCTTATTTTGCCCAGATGACCTTCCCCACAACGCCAAGTGGAAAGTCACCGGAGTCATTCCCAGCTCCTGTGCAAATCTTATGACATTTAATTCATGTTCAAGATATTCCCTGTCCTTCGGGCCGCTTGTTGTCTTGTAATCGCCTATCCTTACATCATATCCTATTTTCTTTAGGAACCTGCATTCCCACACGTCAATAGGGACGATATTCTGGTACCCGAGCTTGAGCATGAACAGCGATGCGCTTTTGTAAGCCAGTCCTGGAGCATCTTGGGCTAGCCTGCCCCTTAATTCAAATTCCTTGCCCCTGCCCATGGATATGTCGTTCCTTATCTCCAAGGGCAGCAACGAACTCTTCCACCATAATGTAAATTCCTTGATGTAATAAAACTTCTTGTTCGGCCAACGCACGCTTGCAATATTTTCCTTCAATGCCTTCAGGTGGCTTTCTACATAGGCGGGTTCGGTAAAGCCCCTATTTAAAAGATCGGTGCAAACCCTGGTTGTATTCTGCCACCTGTCTGATATTGCAAGTATGCAGTACAAGCCCGCGGCAAACATGGAGTTAGGGGTTATATGTCTTACAACCTCTCTTCCCCTGATCATCTCAGCAGCCCTGAGTTCTTGCTCTGAAAAATAGGGTTTTGCAGCGCTAACGGGTATTCCAGTCACTGGACTAACCATTTTCGTTGCCATATAATCCCCCAATATTTTATCTAAATTAAAGAACTATAAACCTGATTAGCGAATGCCTATCTTTTATCTGGCCGGTGCATGGTCTTTGCCTTTATGCTAAAAGGCGCGATGAACATCATGAAGTCCATGCTTTTTCTTATGTAACATCTTCCTGCATTTGTTGCGGTATGGAAACCGATCCTCTCAAGAAGAATTTTGTCATAAGCGCTCATGCCCCTGATGAACATTCCACGTCTGTCCTCTGAACCGTTGCAGTCAAACATTCCTGCAAAGTAGCTTCCTGAATACTCATTCTTGTATTTGAATATCCTATCGCGCCCATCTAGTGCCTTATCAAGCAGCTTCTTTAGCTTGGAATTTTTGATCTCAGCTATTGTCACATCGCCTTCCTCTGATATTGTTATAGCATCAGTTCTGGTCTCAAGTTCCATGACTGCAATTTTCACAAATCGCTCGATTAATTCTTTGTTTGCCGTTTGTAAAGATACATTGGCATAGCTGTTGTTGCATCGATATATCCCAAGCATGTAGCTTACATCAGGGCTCAATGGTAATTTTTTTGTCATACAACCAAACTTATTTTTATTGGAAAAAGCTCAATCCACTCTAAAGTCTTTTATGTGTTTCACGAATTGCAAACCAACTGCTTTTATCAGCTTGGTATCTGCAGTATACAGCGTGGATTTTGTCATTTCGGCCAATGCTATATATGTGGCATCATAAATGCTAATTTTATGTTTTAAAGATGCCTCCACAATCTTAATAGCAAGATCATCATTTATTTCAGTAATGCCAATCCGATACTGGTGTAATGATTGTATTACCATTTTGAATTGTTCTAAAGTTATCTGTAGAGCCTTAGTATACCGTATAACATTCAAAATTTCATAGATTACCAGAGATGGTTCTGAAATAGTAATATGCCCAGACACATAAGCATCTCTAAGCGCTACAGCCTTGTCGCTGTATTCTTCATTTAAGAAGATCTTCACAAGTACACTTGCATCAGCTACTATTCTCTCCATATCTTGCATCTCTGAATTTTCTTATTATTGCAGTACTATCTCCCTTATGCTTTTTTTGGCTATATAAAATCTTATCGCTTAATGCCACAGCTATTGCCATATTATTTTTGCCCTTGCTAAGCCTCTCCTTTATGAACTGCCTTATAGCTTCGGACCAATTTATTTCCAATCTTGACATTTCATCTTTTGTTTTGCTATCTATCTTTATCAACACAGATGAATGATTCTTCATTTTATCACCTAAATATATACGGTATATATTATATATAAATAGGTATAAAAGTCTTTGCCTGCACTAGATAACACAAAACCGTAGTCTTGAGGTTTAATGCGAGAAAATCGCGCGGCAAGCTCTCGCTTCCGTCTGCAAGCATATGTTATCATAGTTGCTGTTGCGGCGGTATATCCCAAGCATGTAGCTTACATCTGGACTTAAAGGCAATTTCTTTGTCATTTGGCCACTATTTAGTTTACAAATATTAACTGTTTAAGATATTTATCAATGACTATGGTCATGCACAACTAAAGAATAAGATTTTAAAGAAGCTTTTAAGTTATTCTTAGAGCATCTACATTATGCTTAAAATAAGAAACGCAAAATTAGAAGATAAAATAATAGTTGCTAAACTTTGGCACCAATACGAACTATATGAGCATAGTTTAGACAAACGGATAAAAGTTGATTTTGAAAAATCATACATAAAACAATTTGAGGAGATTTTTAAAAATAAATCTAATATTATTGTTATTGCAGAATACGATTCTAAAGCCGTTGGAATCATTGATTATATATCTTATAAAAAAGGTAAACTAAAAATTGGCTCTCTGGGTAATGCATTCGTTTTGAAGGAGTATAGAGGGAAGGGCATAGGAAGTAAGTTAGCTGATTATGTAGTAAATAAATTGAAGAAACAGAAATGCAAATTTATAAGAAGCGCAGTCAGGGTAAATAATAAAAAAGCCCAGAAATTCTGGAAAAAGAGAGGTTTCAAAATAGATTTTGATTCTATAGTAGATTATGCAATAAGAAAAGATCTATTTTACTAAATATTCATTTTTTAGAATTGCCTTCTCTTCTAAGCCATTTGGAGAGTTCATCTCTAAGTTTCACTACTTTCGTCTTACCCAATTCTATTCTAGTAGTAGATCTACCATTTTCATGTACTCGTAATGTAACAATTGGTCTATGGCGCTCAATTTCTTGTCTTAAGATAAGTGTTAGGTTAGCGGAACCTTTTATTTTCCTAATAGTTCTATCACCTTTATTCCATGGCGGTGTTGTGTGTTTATATTTTCCAGTCGGCATATTATCACAAATTTTATCTATTCTTCCAAATATATAAGACCATACGGATAAGCTTTTAAAGGGATTATTTTTACAAAACGCCTACGGCTCACGCTGAGCTTCAAACAATTGTAGTCTTGAGGTTTAATGCGAGGAAAAGCGCAACCTGTGCACACTAATATATTCGAGGTGATCTATCCGCAGGTTCCCCTACGGATACCTTGTTATGCCTTAGCCCTCCTCACAGAACCTTAATTCGAAAGCGCCCGAAGACACTGCCTCACTAAGACCCCACTTGGGTGACTTGGCAGGCGGTGTGTGCAAGGAGCGGGGACATATTCACCGCTCGATAGTGACAAGCGATTACTAGGGATTCCAGCTTCATGAGGGTGAGTTTCAGCCCTCAATCCGAACTTAGGTTGGTTTTAGGGGATTAGCTTCACCTTTCTGTGTTGCATCCCATTGTGCCAACCTTTGTATGCCGCGTGTAGCCCAGGAGATTCAGAGCATACTGACGTACCGTCGCCCTCTCCTTCCTCCTCTTTAAACAGAGGCGGTCTCGAACAGAGTGCTTGACTTATCTCTGAACCAGTGGCAACTGTTAACGAGGGTCTCGTTCGTTACCGGACTTAACCGGACAGTTCACACCACGAGCTGACGATCGCCATGCACTACCTCTCGGCTCGTCAGGTAAGATCTTTAGTCTGACCTTCATCCTGCCGTCGCTCCAGGTAATATTTCCGACGTTGTATTCAATTAAACCGCAGCATCCACCCCTTGTGGTGCTCCCCCGCCAATTGCTTTAAGTTTCAACCTTGCGGCCGTACTCCCCAGGCGGCAGACTTAACACTTGTCGCTACGGTACTGCACATATTCAAGATATGTGCAACACCAGAGTCTGCATAATTTACTGCTAGGGCTACTCGGGTATCTAATCCGATTCGTTCTCCTAGCCTTCGCTCACTCACTGTCGGATGCGTTCTGGTCAGGCGCCTTCGCCACCGTTAGTCCTTATAGGATTATAGGATTTTACCCCTTCCCCATAAGTACTCCCTAACCTCACCCGCTCCCTAGCCAATAGGTATCTCATGCACGCATTGATGTTGAGCACCAATATTTCACACGAGACGGTATCGGCCAGCTACGAGCGCTTTAAGCCCAATAATCGTGGACACCACTTGTGCTGCCGGTATTACCGTGGCGGCTGCCACCGGTCTTACCCAGCACTTATTCGCCAAGCTGACTAAACTTGGCAAAAGGTTCACCGAAGTGAACCACTCAGATTCCCCCCATCACGCTTACGCGCATTGTGGAGTTTGCGCGCCTGCTGCACGCCGTAGCGCTAGGGCCCTTGTCTCAGTGCCCTTCTCGGGGCTCTTACTCTCATATCCCCTACGGGTTATAGGTATGGTGGGCCGTTACCCCGCCAACTGCCTGATCCGCCGCAGTCTCATCGTAAAGCGGTAATGCTCCAATTCACAACCCTTTGAGCTAGAACTCCTTCCAGATGTCCTAGCCTATGGCGTATTAGCCTCAGTTTCCCAAGGTTATCCCCCTCTTTACGGTAGATTGACCACGCGTTACTGAGCCGTACGCCGCCCAACGAAGTCGTTGAGCTAACTTGCATGGCTGTCGAAATCTGATAGCAGTGTCCTCCAGCAGCATCGACTGGAGTCGATATTCGCATTTGTCTGTACTTTGCATGTTAATATTGCAATTGCGTTGCGATTTTCTCTTTACACTCCTCAAGACTACATCCAATTCCAAATAGGAATTTTCACACTAAGCGTTCTAAAACTAACAAGTAGAACAATAACAGAAAAAACAAACGTTAATACATTGATGGACGAGAGTATTTAAACCTTACGCAGGTGTTTTGCTTACTTGTAGAAACGCAGATTTCACGTCAGCTTTGATACTTTTATATAATGCAATGGCAATATAGCTATATGCAACCCGGCAAAGAGGAACTGGACTTCGCTTACAAGTACCCGTTCTCAAAGGAGGCAAAGCAGATAGTCAGCAATCAGGCGAGCAGCATAAGCCCGAAATACATAGAGATGGCTGGCAAGAACATAGACAACGCAACCACCAAAGGAATTGATTATACAGATATAAACATAGGGTCTGTAAAGCTCGACTACATAATGACATACCTATATTCAAGGATGCTGCTAAGCGCGATAAAGCGCCCGGACCTGATAAAGCTCTATGCGATTGCAGAGGCAAAAAGGTCATATGGCGCGCTGCTTGTTTCAGATAATAAGGACCTTATTACCATAGCATCGCAGCTTGGAATCGCATTGACCGGCACTTTTGACAGGAAGAAAGACAAAGAAGGAATTGAGGAGCTCTCAATGAGCTTCATAGATTACGTGAAATATGCGCCGCGATTGCCGAGTTTCGAATTGGTGAACCAGAGGCTTAGCGGCGGGATTGTTTTGCTAGGCAGGAACACCGCAGTAAGGCTGGTCGAGCAGGCAATAATAAAAGAGATAGTGAGGGGCCTCCCGATAAAAAGCACGGAACTTCCAAAGCAGGTAACGGAATACTCAAAAGGGCTTAAATTCAGGACTATGACCCCAACCGCCCCAAAGCTCGGAAAGAAAATCGAGGACTGGATTGAAATACTGCTGCAAACGCCCATCGCCGATGTGAGGCACAGGACTGTCAACCTGATACTCGCCCCCTACCTTGTCAACACAAAAGGATTGGAGGTCGAGGAAGCCAGCAGGATAATAAGCGACTACATAGAGCGATGCAGGCAGATAGACCCAAGCACTAAGATAAATGAGAGTTATATAAGATATCAATGCACATACGCGAAGAAGCGCGGCCTGAAGCCGCTCTCATTCGAAAGGGCGAAGGAACTGCTTGGGGACCAGGTCAATCTGGAACAAAGCCCAACAGCGAACAAGGTTTGATATTATGTCAGATATAACTGCACTCTGCAGCATATGCGGCAAGATCGCAAGGAACACCTGTAGCCTGTGCGGAAAGAATGTGTGCGACAGGCACTATGACCCAAAACTTGGAATATGTGAGGCCTGCAAGTCTGGCAGAAGAATCAAAAGCTGACCTAATGATTGTATTCCTCTTCAAATAGTTCCATGTGCCTCATTGCCCAGTCAGAGTACTCCATGCCCGCCTCAGGCACGTCCCCATCTAAAACCCTTTCTGGTCCGCAATTATATGCCTCAAACGCCTTCTTAAAATTGCCATGAAACTCTAAAAGATATCTTTTATACAGCCTCGCCCCAATCCTCATGTTCTCTTCAGGGTCGAATGCTTTCTTATACTGCTCCTTGGTAAATTCCTCCTGCTCTATCTGCATAAGGCCCAATTCGCCTTTCTTGCCGACAGTGCCTATATAACCTGCCGACTCACTGCTCACTAAAACAGATATTGCTGAAGGATCAACCCCTTCCGAACTTGCAACTTTCATTATCAGCGGTTTCCAGCGCGCAACTATCTCCTCCGATGAAGTTTGCGAGTGTATTAGGTATTCGAAATACCCGGCCTGCAATTCCAACAATGCTTTTGTATCATATTTGCCGGTTTCGGCGTAAGATTTTTTTATAATCTCTTTAGCGTCCCTCTCATAAATATCAACAGTTTTGAACAGTGATGGATGTGTCACGATGGCAGGAGGTGCTATTGCGGATTTTGTATAGCAGTCCTGGCTTGTAGTTGATGGCGCGTTCAATCCTGCAACAGCGCACACTGTCGACAGTGCAGCAATTCTCAGATACCTGCCTAACTTTCCTGAATCGTCTTTTGGGTGTTGTCTGTCCCTGTCTAAAGTCGCCATTGTAATTAGTGATGTTCCAATATTATTTATACTTTGCTAATAATCATTCGCAGGGCTCAAATTTTTATATGTATTGCTACTATAATAATACCGTCAAACGGTAATAGGAGAAGGGAAACGCCCGATCCCATTCCGAACTCGGAAGCTAAGCCTGCTCACGATATGTGTGTACTGCCTTCGGGCGGGAAAGCATATTGCTGTTTGGCATTTCTGCTTATGTCGAAAATAAAAGCTACCTGATTTTATGCAAGAATCCGAACCCGGCATAGCTGCCTGGTTGATATGCGAGGACATATTCAACAAGATAAAGACGGAATTGATAACCCAGGCGATGGATACTCTTCAGGAAGCTATAGACTCTAAGGCCATAGAGGTGAGTGGTTCTCTTGTGAACCTTCCGGATAAGCCTAGCGACACCGAGATGAGCATGTTCATAATAAACAGGTTGATTGAGCAAAGGGAAAAAATAATCGAACGCTACAAGGGCTTCATGTCTGAGGATCTTGGAAATGATCCTAAGAAAATAGCCCAGAAGGAAAGACTCGAGAAATTCCTTCTTGCTGTAGACCAGATATCTGCGCTGATGCACTACAGTGAAATCGTAGAATCGTGGATGCACGATGTCGCAATGGAAATAGCAACAAAGGAGCCATCTGAAGTCATAAAGAAAACGATAAAAGGGGACGAATCAAGAATCGAGGTTCTTAATTATGTCCTGAAAAACAAAAAGATGGAGAAGGAACTTGTTCTAACGGAAAATGAGCGCAGGATAATCGAGTCCGTGAGAGCCTGATCCTATTCCTTCTTCCCCCATATGTCCTTTGCATGGGTCTTTGCGTAATTATATGCGGCATTCAATCTAACGGCTTCCTCGCTTGATGCGCCAGGGCTCAGGTCTGGATGCGCCTTCTTTATCTGCGCCAGATAGGCCTTTCGTGCCGATTCAAGGTCGTCGGGCTTGGCGGTGAGGCCGAGTATCCTGAAGAAATTACCCTCGTTGATGTCATTTATGTTGGTCGGACCCTGCTGCGGGCTCCCGGATGCCTGCCCCTCCTTTCTTTGCGCCAGGCCCTGCTCATTGCTTACAGCATTCGTTGCGGTTCCTGGAGCATTGCCTCCAGCTGCATTCGGTCCAGAACTCTGCACTCCCTGCTTGCCAGCATTGAATGTGTTTACTGCGCGAGCCTTCCTCGCTTTGTAATAATCCTTGTAAAATGTCTTGTAGTCACCAACAGACATTCGCACCCCAAGGAAGGTCGGTGCGGATTTCTTTGGTGCACTCAACGGGTTCATATCACCTTTCGGGCTCACGAACCTCGCAGAATAGCTTCTCACCTGCGAGAGATGGAGCTTTTGGACCGCGAAGTCCACCAACTGCTCCTTGTTCATCGCAGCAAAGGCCGCTGCAGGAATTCCATAGTTCATCAGCATGCTGCGTATCTGCGATTCATCCATAACCGCAAGCAGTTTCTTCTCGTTCGCTACCGCCTTTTTGTAAAGTTTCACTGGCAAAGTCACAGGCGTAGCGGCAAATTTTGCTATTTCCTTAGGGCCGGCCTTTAGCTTGGTCGGATTGTATTTGACCCTTCCTGTTATTCCCCTGCCTCCTGACTTTATGCCTCCTGCCCCTCGGCCGCCCAGTCCCAGCAGGGTGCCCACCCCGAAAAGCTCGAAGAAGTCCTTGCCGCCTGCTCCCCTTGCGGCAAGTATGAGTATTATTATGATCACTATCGGTATGAATGCGTAAACGGCCCCTATGCTGAGTATTATCGCGAGCAACATCATATCATCCGGCCCTGCCTCTCTTTATCCCAATGCCCTTCAGCATTATCACTACGACGATAGATATTGTCGCCAGCAGCCCGAAGATGCTGATAGCCCCGAAGCTCAATGTATAGGTCCCGATTCCGAACTGTTCTGTCTGGAGCGCCGGCGCATCGCTGTAGTTGAATTCCTGCGTGTTGTTCAGTATGTCTGTCTTGTCTATCATGCTGGTGAACTCGCTGTCCCCTCCAGACGCCCCGAGCCAGGTCTGTGTCACGTCAAGCGGCTCGGGTGCAGCCGTTCCCCAGTAATATGCGATGACCCTGTTCTGCCCCACTCCGCATGCGTTGAATGTGTAGTTGAAGCTTCCGTTCGCGTCTGTCTGCACGATCTTCATGAGCCCGAGCTGTGATGTGAACAGGCCAGTCCCGTTCGGGAAGCTCGGTATGCAGTACTGATATGCGCTCGGATTGTTCGGGTTGCTGCGCACCGATGTCAATCCGTTGCTGCCGTAAAGGTTGCAGTTGTAGACTATCGGCTGCAGCAGGCTCTTTGGCTGAGGCGGGCATCCGCCGCCGGATGCGGTATCGATATGGTAAGATATCTGTTTTGCCTCCTGTGCGCCGTCAGGCTGCTTCTGCGTCTGTGTGCTCAGCGGGTTCGCGATCTTGCATGCTACTGCATTCGGCGCGAGCGCACATGTCAGCGCATTCTTCCAGTAGTTTAGCGGGTTTGATCCAGTTGCAGACGAGGTGGTATTGTAGTAGTTTATGTTTATGTTCCAGTAAAGGTAGATGTTTGATCCTGTTGGCAGGGCGTGCACCCCGTTATAGGTGGTGTACGCCGCATTCCCGTATACTCTTATGGCGGTCTCGTTCGAGTTGGAGGAGTTTATAGCTGTAGTGCCGTTCATCGCTATCTGCGTTATGTTCGCAAAATCGACGTCAACCGGCTGGTATATCGTGTTATTGAACCTGTCCACATAAGTGTAGACAAGCCTGTTGTATCCTATGACAGAGGGCTCCCTTGTGAGGTTGAGCACCAGGTTGATCAGGTAATTGCTCTTCTTGAAGAGCTCGAACAGCTGAAAGAATTGCGCCTGAGAGGTTATGTTGTAAGTAAGGTTGCTCTTTCCGGTGAAATATTTGTTCTGATAATAGTAGTTTGATGGGCACGATCCTCCGCAGTTGGCACCGATTATTGTCTTGTTCGGGTTTGTGTTTATCTGGACCGATGTCTGCGCAATGTATGCCGGGGAGGTCCCGAATGCGGATATCTGCTGGAACTGGTTTGTGATGTATCTGAGGTTCCTTGTCGCATTTATTACGACAGGCAGCCCTGTCCTTGAGGTTGCAGATGAGGCTCCCGCAGTCTTCGGGCTTATCGTCTGGTTTACGTAGATCTCCCCCAAGAGCCTGCTCGTAAACAGCTGGTAGTCGATATAAGGAGATATTATGAGTCCCGAATCTGAGAGGTTCTGGATGTAGTTCGTCTGGTACGGGATGTACTGCAGGTAGGGATCGCCTCCCTCTATCGTGGTGTTTATCTTCCCCTTGTCAACGAGCTGCGTTTTCAGGTACGAGTATGTCGTCTGCACGTTGGGAGCAGCGAAAATAATCGGCAGGCACGGTATTAGCGGATTCAATTGTATTATCCCCGTAGTCTTCCAGCTCTGGTTTAGGACTACGGTTATGTTGTAGGGCGTCAGGACAATCCCGTTCACATCGCTCTTGAGGTAACTGTTCGGTATGGCATTGAAGTTGATGTTCCCATTGGGTATCGCCGCCGTGGACAACGAGTTGTAATTGTTGTTGCCGAGCCCTCCGCTCGACTCCGATGATGCCGTTGACTGGTATTTGTTGTTGTTTATTCCCGTAGGGAATAGCGAGGAGACGGCATTTTGAAGGTTGAGGTACTGCTCCGGCCCGCCCAAGCTCTGTACATAGCTGAACTGGCTGGGCACGCCAACCAACGGCGGATACAGATTGCTCAGCACTGCAGCCTCCTGCGGACTGTATGCGCACGGCGAGTCCTTTGATGGGGTCACGTTAAGATAGCATATGTATGATGAATTGTCTGCATAGGAGATCTTCGTGTAGTTCTGGATGTCCGGGTGCATGGCGACAAGTTCGGTGTACAATCCTTTCTGCGGTTGCACAATTGGGTTCGTATTTCCGCCTATGCAGCCGTTACCGGTCGGCTCCAAGCTTACCGGCAGGCCGTCTATGCATGTCGTGCATGCTGGCGGGTCTATCGCGCTGTTCGAGCAGGATGCCCCACCGATGCTCCCGCCCTGGAAGCTCCACGCGTGGGCTATAAGATAAAGCGTGCCGTTGAAGTCGGATGATATCGAAATGCTGTTTGTCCCGGCACCTACGTGGCCTCCCAACTGGTCGACTCTAGGACCTATCGGCGGATAGCTCGTATTGATATCGTATGGCCCTTTGGTGCAATCGAAGGCGCAGTACGATATAGTTCCGCCGCTTGGCAGGCTTATGTTTGCCGAAAGCGGCCAGCCGTATGGTTTCCACCCGAAGGAGGGAACCACGGACCCTGCAGGAAGCCCCCCAACCGTTCCTGGTACCGTGGTGCTGACGGCATTCGGGGATAGCACAAAGTCGTTTATGAGCGTAGGGTTCAAAGGTATCTCGCTCCCGTTCTCGGCGAAAGCCCTGAGCATGAGTATGGAGGATGCCTGGTTGCCCACTGCGAATGTCCAGTTGTCCACAACATAGAGTATGCCCTTCGAATCTGTTATCGAGATCGGATGATGGTTCCAAGGAGTGTCGAATGAGTTTGCGGTGTTGCCTTTGTATGCTGCGGCAATCTGGGAGTCGTTGAACGGGCCGCCAGCCGCAAGGTATGCCGCTATGTTCATGTTATAAGTCGAGTTGGAATAAGACAGCGGTATGCTGTTCGTATATGCAAAATCGCTAGAGCCGCCGGTTCCTCCCTGCGGCGTGCTGTAAATGCGAACGAATCCAGATGATGCCAATGTGGGAGTGATGCTGAAAAAAGATGCGGACCCGATCGATGGGGATACATTTGCAACATAAACGAATTGGCCTCCAGGAGAGGCAGCGAATTCATCGGACGGAACAAAACCTACCGGCATGTTAACCAGGGTCGGGTTCGTGCAGCTTCCGTTATTGCATTCAGCAAGCCTGAACCCCTGGCTGGTTGCACCCAAATGCGCCCCCAAAAAGAAGAGGTCCCCATTGTCGTCAGGCTGCACCGAAAGCGGCACAAGCCTGTAGAGCTGGCCTCCCTTGTCAAGCGTGAGCCCGAGCGGGAAGACATTTGTGTAAGACAACAGGTCAACGCCCAGCATGTAGAGGTCATGGCTCTGCTGGTAGAATATGTTGGAGAAATAATTCTGCCACTGAGTTGTCCAGGCATTCTTGCTATTCTGGTTCGGCAGGAGATACGGCAGCGGCCTTATTCGCCCGACAGACAGGTTGTAGTAACCTTGTGGTATTAGCCTGAACGTAAAGAGGAGAGAGATCGTGGTAGTGCTTATTGAACAGAACCAGCAGCTTGTGCTGTAATTTATAACATAGATGTAGCCATTCGGGGAAGCGGCTATGAATGCGGGATTCCTTACGCCCATATATATCGTATTCCCAAGGGTCGTCGGGTTGCTCGGGAAAACATTATCCAGTTGGTTAATCTGCTTTGCGTTTCCAACATCCAGGGTTGTAGAAAAGTTCTGCTGCGGGCTAGAAAGGCTGTTCGCATTCGGATTGTCGAATGCCACGGCATTGAGAGGGAACTCGACAAGATATCCGTTATAATTTCCGAGCAATGCGGAACCGGAGTATAAAGAGAACTCATCAAGATAATTTCCAGGATTGACATAGTTGTGTGTGCTGTATGTGTCGAAGCTTGACTGCAGGAAACTCGGGCTGCCGCTTATCTGCGTATATGTCGAAGGCATCGTGGCATTGTACAGCATGTAGGGCACCGCAGTTACGTTGGTATAGCTGAATGCAACTGCGTTCACGACCGCGAACCCTCCAGAATATGGTGCAATAAGCGTCTGTTGGTAAGGTGCCGAAGGATTGCTGGCCGAACCTGTTCCGTAATAAATGTTCAGGCCGCTGTATTTTGTTCCTCCAGTGTCAAGGCTGCCGTTGGTTTCTACTTTTGTCCATCCGCCGCACGCGAACCCGGAAAGCAATTGGCTGTAGCAACTGGATGAGGATCCTGTCGTTTTGACCGGGCTGAAAAGATAGCCGCTAACGTTCAGCCACTGGTTGTTTTTGAATGCAGTCTTGTTGAATTGGGGTATGCTCACGTTCGTGTTGTTTATTCTGGCAATCGCGGATGTTATGCTGTAAGTATATGTGTATATGCACAAACCGGGAATCATGAACTGCAGTCCGGTGAAAGACTTCTGTAATTTCAGGCTCTGCAGGTTTGTCTGCTGCAGGTTCGCGTACTTCGCAGACCATGTCCATAATCCGTGCTGTGTCGATGCCGGAACCTGGTCGAATATATATGATTGTGTGTCATACCCGTTTGATATGTTGTAGCCCGAGTTGCCAGAGCCTCCGGCTGCCCCTCCTCCGGACCCTCCGCTTCCGCTGCCTCCCTTAGCCGGAACACACGGGGTATTTGATGGATTGCCCCATGGGAAGCATGCCTGGTTCAGTCCCTGGATGCATGCATATCCTGAATATGTGTTCGGCGCGTATCTGCAGTATGCGCCGTTGACCCAATAGGATCCCCAGAAGCAGTACGGCACTCCGCCGACAGGCGATGCCTGTGTGCATCCGCTCTGCGTTATCGGTGGGTTGGTGTTCACAAATGCGTAAGCCCACTGGAACGCGCATGTTGGATTGTAATAAACTCCGCTCCAGTCTGTGCTGCCACCATATGTGCTGCATGATGACGGGCTATATCCTTTCAGCGGATAAGCCTCTCCTGCCGAGTGGCACTGCCCTTCCTGCAGTATTCCCATGGCTCCAGGCCCGCTGCATCCTCCCAGGCCTGCTCCTGTTGCTCCAGGGTTGAATGAGCTTTCCGCATAAGCTATAGATACCATAACAGAAAGCTGGTCACCGGAGAATCCCGCATTCTGAGCGCATGCGACAACCTGGCTGAATGTAAGTGTGGTGCTCTGTCCATTGAAATTCTGGTTCGGGCAAACCCCGGAAGGCAGGACCGTGCTGGTTGTCGTGACTATGGTTGTCGTAGTGCCCGCGATTCCCGTAGCTGTTTTATTGTTTAGTGTCTGGCCCGAATACGCAACCGATTTTGTCCAGCCAGAGGCTATGTTCGAGAGGGTGTAGTAGTTGTACCCCAATGCGAGCGAAACCGGCGTCCATATTACTGTAGTAAACAATGTGATAGGCGTCTCCAATGGGGTCAGGTCGGCGAGGCACCTGTTTCCCGCTATGTAACTGTTCTTGTCAGACTGGAAATAAAGCATGCTGTTCTGCGGGTTGGGGCTGACAGGGCATGTTATGAGCCACTGACCGTTCTGCAAATTCTGATTGAGCACCGTCTCTATCAATGGTGTCGGGCTCTGCGTTGTTATCGACGGAATCTGGTTTATCTGGCCGTTGCCGGCATAACCGGTATACATCGTCAGGTCGATTGTTGTGCTTACGAATTCGCAGAAGCCGAACCACGGGCTCGAGGAGGGGCATTGCAAAAATCCGGTGAGGCCGCCTATTCCTCCAAGCCCTGTAACACCTGTCAATCCCCCAATGCCTCCAGATCCTGGAAGCCCGCCGATTCCTGAGCTGAAGAGGCTTCCCAATTGCGTATTGCCAAGGAGACCGGAGAGTGCGGGGTTGGAAAGGAAACTTCCCAATGCCTGTGATCCTATCAGACTGGATAACGCCGGATTATTCAAAAGGCTTCCCAATGCGGGATTCCCGAGCAGGCTGGCGATAGCCGGATTGCCGAGGAAGCTGGCCAATGCAGGGTTTCCTATAAGGCTTGAAAGCGCTGCCGGGTTGCTGAGTATGCTGCTCAGGGATGGATTGTTCAAAAAGTTCTTCAGCGCGGGATTTGAGAGCATGCTGTTCAATCCCTGAGTGCCGAGCAGGTTGCTCATTGCTGGATTGGTGAGCAACGATGTGAGTCCGGCGGGATTGCTGAGCAGGCTGCCAAGGCTCGGGTTGCTCAAAAGGCTGGCGAGCGAGGTCGGATTGCCGAGAAGGTTTGATCCTGCCGGGCCGCCGAGCAGGCTAGAAAGCCCCGTTGGGTTTCCCAATATGCCGCTGAAAGATGGATTCCCAAGAAGGCTGCCGAAAACGCTCGGATTGCCGAGTATGCCGCCCAATGAGGGTATATTTAGGAAGCTGACAAGCTGTCCCTGGTTACCCGCTATTATCCCCAGATTCGGATTTCCCAGTAAGCTTCCGAGAAGATTCGGATTCCCAATGATGCTGGTCAGCCCCGGATTCCCGAGAAGGCTTGTGAGTTGTACGGGGTTGCCTATAATCCCCCCGAGAGACGGATTCCCAAGAAGGCTGTTCAGCAAGTTCGGGTTCCCTAATATCGTAGCCATCGATGGGTCATTCAGCAATGCGGAAAGCCCTGCTGGATTTCCAATCACTACCCCGAGAGAGGGATTCCCAAGAAGGCTTACCAATGTTCCGGGATTGCCCAGTCCTATGTTAGGATTGCCAAGCAGTGATCCCAATCCGGCAGGATTGCCCATTATGCTGCCGAGGGACGGATTTCCAAGCAGGCTGCCAAGCGCAGAGGGATTTCCGATTATGCCCGACAATGAATTCGAGCCTATGAAACTTAGGAATCCTACAGGATTGCTCACAATGCTTCCAAATGAGGGGTTGTTTATGAATCCCAGCAGAAGCGCCGGATTCGAAGTTATCGAGGACATCTGGCTGTTGGTCAGTATGTTAATGAACCCAGTGGGATTCAGCATTATTATTCCAAGCGAGGGATTGTTGAGAAGGCCCGTGAACACATTGACGTCGCTGAGCGGTCCTGAGAGCTGCGCGTTGGTGAGGATCGCCGCAAGCCCTGCCGGGTTGTTCACAATAATCCCGAAATTAGGATTGCTGAAAAGCATGGCCAGCATTGACGGGTTGGTGAACATGGTGTTCAACGATGGGTATGTAAGGAATGTTGTAAGCTGGGCGGGGTTCCCGACTATTGTTGAGAGCGAGCCGCTGCTTAGCAGCGTGCTGAACACAGCTGGATTGTTCAGCACCACGGCAAAGCTCGGGCTCGATATCACCGTGGAAAGCCCTGCCTGATTGCCGAGAATGCCGCCAAGGTTGGGGTTGCTGAGCAGGCTCGCCGTCAATGCGGGGTTGCTGTTTATGCTGGCAAGCGAGGGGTTACTGAGCGCGCTTGTGATCTGTGCGGGATTGGCTAATATGCTGGTAAGGTTTGAATTGTTCAGGAAAATGCTGAACGAGGGATTTCCGATAAATGTAACGAATGCCTGGGAGCCAAGAAGTGCGGCAACCGATGGGCTGCTCAGGAATGTCTGGAAGCCGGGCATACCGACGATTCCGGCGAGCGTCGGATTACCAAGCAGGTTGCTGAACGCAACAGGATTATCTATCAGGGTGGTTGAGGACGCGCCTGAAAGGAAGGCGGTGAACGGAGTGCTATTCTCTATTATTCCGCCAAGTGCGGGATTCCCAAGCAGGCTGGCGTATGCGGCCTGATTAGATATTATTGGCGTGAAGCTTGGGTCTGATACAAGGGCACCGAGCTGTGCGGGATTGTTCACCATTGTTATAAGAGCGGGATTGTCCAGCAGGCTCCCGAAAAGTGCTGGAGTGCTTGTTATAAAACTCAATGGGGCTGTACCGGTGAAGTTTGTAAATGCCATGGGGTTGGAAAGTATGAGTCCCATCGATGGATTGTTGAGCAGGTAAATAAGCGAAACTCCATTCGCATCAACCGGAACGACAGCCGGATCGCTGAGCACGGTGTTTATCGCATCGGAGTTGTTAAGGAAATAATCGAAGACAACAGGATTGCTGGTTATATAATTCGAAACCAGCGGATTGTTTAGGATATCCGAAGCGACAACAGGGTTTGTAATTGAAACATTCACGGCAGAGACCAGGGAGGAATAGCTTACGTTGTCTGCATGCGCGATTCCTGAATTGCCCACGGCAAAGAGCGTTAATATTAAAGAGAACATAAGGAGTTGCTTTACGTGATTGGTTCTTAGATGCATGATGATACCGATTATTCCAGAACAGAATCTATGAATTATAGATAACTATTCTATAAATACTTATCTGCAATCCCATTTTGATGTCTGAAGTAAAATAAATTTACAGCTAACCAGAATAAAAGCCGCCGCTGCTTCCCGGAGTTGTACAATAGGCAAAGAAGATTGGTGCAGGATAGCTCGTTGTCCCTGTCCAGGTTCCCACCCCGTTTTGTGCCAATGGTGCATAGTAAGTAAGCTCTGTGTCGTTGCCGCTTGAACTGCCAACACAATAAATGTAGCCGTTGTACATGGTGCATCCCGCATTCGACAACCGCACTGGATAACCGGTTGTCT
Organism: uncultured Microcaldota archaeon; assembly: GCA_963773985.1. Classification (GTDB taxonomy): domain Archaea; phylum Micrarchaeota; class Micrarchaeia; order Micrarchaeales; family Micrarchaeaceae; genus UBA12276. The sequence goes on from CAVZDF010000003.1 coordinate 458,608, forward strand.
GCTTCCACTGGCCGAGAGCCCCAGAGCCGGTTATATTAGTATAATATGCCGAACTTGATGAGCCGAGATAGGAATAGCCGTTGCCAACGCAGTATATTCGGCTTTTGTATATTGAACACCCTGCACCATAGAACGGCACCGGATACATTGTTGCGGGAATCCAGTTGCCTATCCCGGAACTGGAAACAGGCGCGTAATAAACATCCTGCAAACTTGTAATGTTAGCACTTGAGATGTTCGCCAAATATCCACTCCCGACGCAATATATATAGTTGTTTGATATTGTGCAGCCGGCATCATAGAGGCCGGTGGGATACCTCGTTGTGGATTTCCAGGTTCCTATCCCTGAATTTGATACGGGTGCATAGTACGCTGCGTAAGAGCTGTTGTAGTTTCCCCCACCAACACAATAAATATAATTGTTTGATATCGAACAGCCCCCAAAACTGAAAGGAATTGGATAATTAGTTGTAGGTCTCCATGAGCCTATTCCCTCATTTGATATCGGCGCATAGTAAGTTGGACCTGCAGATCCATTCAAGACCTCTGCAGAACCTACGCAATAAATGTAGTTGCCGCTTATGGAGCAACCCGCGCCCAAAATAGGAACCGGGTAATCGGTAGTCGCATTCCAGCTTCCTATGCCAGCAGCGGACAGTGTTGAATAGTATGTTGCGTTCGGCCTTGACCCTCCGTTGCCAACACAGTAAGTGTAATTAAATTTCTGCAAGGATTCATTTGTAAGATTGCCTCCGCTAGAGTTTGTTGAACCGCTTTTAGTTGTAGTATAAGATGTTGTAGAGCTTGTAATGCCCGAGCTAGAATGACCGCCACCAGCAACAGTGGATGTAGCCGAATTATTGATAATCGGAGATATAGACGTGCTGGAACCTTTTGATGAGTTTATCCCGTTTGTTCCTTTTGATGTCTGGGTGCCTTTATTGTTACTCCCAGATCCTCCCATGTTTTTCCCCTTCCCTGCAAAAAAGAACCCCGCCACTGCCAATACTATAATTACTGCAATTGCAATAAGAATGTATTTTTTGTAACCACGAAATAAGCTTTTATTCTGCTCCATAAATACTACCGACAAGCGTAGGACTTAGACACTTCAAGCTTAAATAATTGTTGTATTTTTCCTGAATTGCCGTGTTGCAATCCCTATTATCAGTACCTATCCGGTACCATATATCTCTTAAAAACCAATTCACATCTTCGATAAAATCAGTATCTAAAGATTGTTACAAAAGCGAGCGTATCCCGTGACAAGATAACTATATATATTATCAGACCCATAAATAGATTAGGTAAGAATGCCAACTGTAGAAATGGAGCAGAAAAAGATCAGCCATTCTAATAAAAGTCTTATTAGGAGAGGGGCAAACAAGATAGCGGCAGCGGTGCTTGTAGCCGGATTATCAGTTACGGGTCCACTTTTTGGTCAGTCAATTTCAGACAAACAATTGACCTATGCGCCGACTATAATGCGCAACGAGGGAAATGGCTTTATGATGGATGTTATCACAACGCCAAATGGTAGTTATGTTTTGCCTCTACCTGTAAAAGATTCTGGTATGAACGAACGCTGTTATGTGCCAATAATCAACTTAAATGGAAATCAGGCAGACATTTTTATACGTGTAATTAAAGACCCCCCTAAGGATAGCTCCTCACTATATAATTGCGGTTACAGCATCCCATTAAATCATACCCCTATTAAAGAGGAGACTAGCGATAAAACCATAAAAACAAATCTAGTGCCTGGGGAGGCGATAACAGTAAATGCAAATATTGAGAACGGAAAACTGACAATATCGATATCTAATAATAAAAATAAAGATTCCATTAATTCTGTATATGAAGATATTGGTGCGCCAGATTTTTTGCATCATCAAAGCTTCTGGATCCCATCTCATGGTAGTAGAACGGTATACAAACCGCCTGAAAAAAGAGATTTCGTAAGAGTTTTACGATTATACATATCTATTTAAATCATAGCAATAAAATATTATCATGTCATATAAAGTCGCAAAATCGGCTTCGGTTCTTGCGATAGTTCTATTTCTTATTCTTTTTTCAATGACAAGATTAACACACACCCAAAGTACCAGCATAAACTCCTGCACCAACGGAGCAATAAACTCCGCATGCACTTTGTGTCCCAACGGCGCCACCACAACACCTAATACTTTATGCGAGCAGGCAGCGCCCAAACCGACCGTACAAACAACAGTTACTACTACGATATCATCAAACCCCGGCCAGCTCCAAGTCTCAATATTCCCACATCCGGGAGTCGTAGTCGGGCTCAACCAACCTGTGAACTTCATAGCGGCCGCATCCGGAGGCGGTTCACTTGCACCAGATCAATATCCATATCTATATAGCTGGGGCAGTTTCCAATCAGGATTGAATGTGCCATCAAATGGTTGCTTCCAAGGCTATTCACCATCGAATGACAATTGCACTCTAAGTGCATCTCGGGCCGGCAACTACACAATCTCTGTTTGCGCGCAGGATGTTGCATCTGGTAGCCAAGTCTGCAATTCTGCATTCCTTCTAGTTATGGCTCCGACCACAACAACAATCGGCACCTGCCCCAACGGCGCAATAAATTCCGCATGCACGCTGTGTCCCAACGGAGCAACCACAACGCCAAATAACCCCTGCGAGCAAGCAGCGCCAACAACCACAATAAATTCAACCACATGCTCCAACGGCGGCACCAACTTCCCAGACTGCACACTTAATAGTACAACCAAACTCTGCTATAACGGCGCCACCAACTATCCCAACTGCAATGGAGGATTCGCCGCTGATTGTTTCAACAGCGCAACGAACTGGCCCGTATGCACGCTGAACAGCACCACACAAATGTGCGTGAACGGCGCCACCAACTATCCAAACTGCAACAACCTTTGTCTTAACGGCACTCTAAAGCCAGCCTGCCTCAGATCAACAACATCAACAGTACCAGTCAGCACCTGCACCAACGGAGCAATAAACTCTGCATGCACATTATGTCCCAACGGCGCCACCACAACACCAAATAACCTCTGCGAGCATGCCGCCCCACAGCCTACAACAACAATAGGCACAGATATTATAAACGCCACAAATCTCACCAACGCGCAGATAGCCGCACTGGCCTCAACATACGCGAATTCTACATCATCATGTTCTAGCAACATTTTGAATACAATAAGCTGCAGCCTAAACACAGTCATACACCGCATATTCGGAGGGAAAGGACAACCAGGAATGCAACTTATCTGTCTTGCTAAAGTCAATCCTGGACAGCCGGCTAACTGTATTGCAATTGTAGTAGTTCCCCCGGGGACTGCGGGAAATGAAAATCCAACAGGCACTGTAACATTTACCACATCTGACGCCTCTGGGACATTCTCTCCTGCAGCTCCATGTACTTTATCTGCTGATACATGTAATGTTCAATACACAGATACTCAACCAGGATCGCCAACAATAACAGCAACCTACTCTGGAGACTCAAACTACGATTCAGCCAGCAGAACGCAACAAATACAGGTTACAAACCCGGGAGCCAGCAAATGTACTACGCTGGTACCTACTGAAAGTTCGGGAACTGGAGGAATAAGCACAGACACGGGAGGCCGCATTGATCAACATTACTGGTTTGCCTACCCCAATCCCACGAGTGTGGTAGATTATACGATGCAATATGAGCCACAGACACAAAGCCCTGCTGGAGATACGAGCGTAGCTTATCTTGTCCAGGGCCTAACGAATGACGGCTGTTGGTATCAGGTAGGCCTAACATATAATTGGGCTTTTGCTCCAGGTTCTACTACCAAATTTATCCCTGAAATCGGCGTGCAAATCGATGTGTTTTACAACCAGCTGGAACAGATAAACGAGAACTGGGGCCTTTTCAGCGGACAGGTTTCCAACGGTCACCCACTTCCTGGCGGTCAGGTAAATCCTGGCGATATAATAGAACTAAAAATAAGTACGCCTCCACCAGGCACTCAACCCGGCAGCCAGCAGGATGTGGTAACCATGAGCGTCAGGGACCTTACCGATGGTGCATATTTTGAGCGGGAGTATGAGGCACTAGGCGCAACTACGTTTGACGGAGTTAACAGTGGGGAATTTACCGGAGTCATGACTGAAATCTATAATAATACAGATCCGCCTGTTGCTATAACTTACCACAACCAGTTGTCCTCCAATCCATCTGACTTCTATTTAGGCATATCCTCCTATTGCGGTTATAACTATGGGGTTGGATCCTGTACGAATCCCACCGATAATCTTAAAACCATGGATAATATAACACCTGCTCCTGTAGGTCCAAGCTCCATTCTTAGCGCAGCAGGATATGGGGAGGCAATACTTCCTAACGGTGATCTTGAAACGGGTCTTTACGAACCAATCATGAACCTTAAAATCGATTCCAATCCCGTTTACGCAAATGAGTCTGATGTATTACACTCATCAATCTTGCCAAACCAGACTTGGGATACCTATACCCTAGACACTGGTGGAGCTGGCACAGGCGTCCTGTCGGGCAAAGGCGGTTCTGGTCCTTTGACTTATGACATTTGCCCACAGTTATATGAGGGAGGCCCTACGGGCACGCCTCTTTATCCCGGCTTATGTCCTCAACCAGGAGCTTATACAATTACTGCGGCCTCATCCAATCCCGCATCCAGTGTGACTGGCATTAGTGTTACTGGAGGTCCGCTCAATATAGCAACTAATAGTCAAACGCTTACGGTCTTAGGCACAGGAACAAGCAACTCGATACCAGACTGCTCCAGCTCCGCCGGAAGCACCCTTCAGAAAAATCCAGTCACTGGGGTTTATCAATGCATATGTCCAGACAACAGCATTGCAATACCAGGGCAACCGTGCACCAATGTTACTGTCACAATACCTGACTGCTCTACTTCCCCTGGAAGTGTTCCTCAATTCAATCAAGTTTCCAGCATGTGGCAATGCATCTGCACAGTTGACGGTACCGTAGCCGTGCCAAACCAACCGTGCAGCAACGTTAACGCAGCATTCAGTTGTCCCAACGGCGCCACCAACCCAATGCCCTTAACTGGTGGGGGTCAGGGTCCATTCTGCACTATGTGTCCAAGCGGTTCTATTGTCTCTGGTCCTACGGAGTTCTGCACTCCAAACCCTGCATGTTTCAATGGTGCAATAGATGCCGCATGCAGTATATGCCCTGGCGGCCTGCACGGATCGCCTTATGTATCCTGCTCAACAGGTCAATGCATTAACGGTGCCGACAATCCGACAGCCTGCGACACATGTCCAGATAATAGCGCCACCAACCCTACGTACGGTGTCTCATGCGTTTCAACCACATGCACCAACGGCGCTGCGGCCCCGGGGTGCACCCAATGCCCGGACGGTCATCTAACCAATCCAAGTACATTATGCACGGCGCCCGCCTGCTCCAATGGAGCTATCAACCCAAGCGTCGACGGTTCGGTCAACCCGGACGGTTATCCTCCATGCACCCTGTGTCCAACAGGCACCTTGCTATTGAATCCTGGTGAAACCTGTTCATCAACATCCACAACTACCACAACAATCGGCACCTGCACCAACGGCGCGTTGGATTCATCCTATCCAGACTGCACAGTATGTCCAGACGGCACCGAGGTACCGGATGCATCTACTCCATGCGTATCAACTAGTACAACAACAATCAACTCCTGCACCAACGGCGCCACCAACCCGCCGGACTGCACATCATGCCCCGACGGCTCAGAGGTTCCCGACGAATTCACCCAATGCTCTCAATCAACCACAACAATCGGCACCTGCTCCAACGGTGCAACCGATCCACCAGACTGCACAACCTGCCCTGCTGGCTATTCGCTAGATGATTTTGGCACCTGTGTAGTCGGTTTAGGAGGTGGAAATGGAGGCAATGGTGGTGATTTAGGCTGCGATGTATGCGATACGGACTTCTGGAGCAATTTCTTCTACTGCATCTCGAGCTGCGACTACAGTTGACCCTCATGTTGCATTGCAAGGCATCTGGATTTAAATTCTAAAGTCTTATATCCTATATAATGTGATACCATGGACATCGACAAGACCATATTCTGGATTGGCCACGCAAGTTTCTACATAAAGTCGAACGGTTCGACAATATTCATAGACCCATTTAGGGTGAGCGATAAAGTAAAAGAAAAGGCGGACCTCATACTAATAACTCACGCGCATCCCGACCACAACAGCGAGCAGGATATAAAAAGGGTAATAAAAGCAGACACAAAATTCATAACCGCACAGAAATGTTTCAAAGCTGATGGAAAGAACCAACTTGCGACATCGAAGCCCGGATTCAAGACGAGTCTCAACGGAGTTGAGATAGAGGCTGTTCCTGCGTACAATCATAAGGCAGAGAGGCTGCAGTTCCATCCGAAATCTGAGGACTGGGTCGGGTACATAATAACCGTAGACGGGACAAGGATATATCACGCCGGAGATACCGATTCGATACCTGAGATGAAAAGGCTAAAGGACATAGATATCGCTCTTCTGCCTATGGGTGGTCACTACACAATGGGCATGGAAGAGGCAATTGAGGCAGCAAATGCAATAAACCCAAAAACAGTAGTACCAATGCACTACAAAATGCTGTTGGGTCAGGCGGGATCAAATGAGCTCGAAAAGAGCATAAAGTCCAAACTTGGCAACACGCATATAATGAGGGAGGTCCAGGATCCTATATATTCCTTTTAATCTGCAAGGGCGCCATTGATGCTTTGAGCGATTTCAAGCATTTTTTCAGCCTCCAGCTGGAATGGTCTTGAATCTGCCTCTTTAATCTCTGCTGCAAGCCTACGTGCCCTCTCTTTTGTTATACTAAAACCAGATGCAGAGTCGACTATCGTGTTCTTCAGCCTTTTTTTCTTGTGGTTCATTATCAGAGATATTGTCGATATTACGGAATCGCTTATGGTCCCCGATTTTGGTGCAAGATATATGATGCAGGAGTCAACTCTTGGTACCGGATAGAAGTTCCCCCTGCCCACCTCCTTGACTTTGTGAACCCTGAACCTTAAAGTGGACACTACGCTAAGTTTTGAGTAGTCCCTTGTTCCAGGTTTTGCAACCATGTGCTCAGCAAACTCCTTCTGTACGCATATGAGCGCAGGGATATCGCTCTTCCCAAGCCAGTATATCACCTTGCTTGACAGGTTGTACGGTATGTTCGATACCATTATATCGATTTTTCCCAAGCTCTTGTAATCGATCGAGAAAAAATCATCGTTTATCAGTTTAAGCCTCTTTGATTCAACCCTGTTCCTCAGAATCTCGGCAAGCCTATCGTCTTTTTCGATAGCTGTTACCCTTTTCGCCGTCCTGCACAGTTCCTCTGTGAGTATTCCCAGTCCTGGCCCAAGCTCTATCACATTCATGCCTCTTGCATACTCGGCTTCCATAGCTGCTATGCTGGCGTTTACGAGAAAGTTCTGCCCGAACGATTTATGCGCGCCGAGCCCCTTCACGATGCTGCGGTATTCTGAGCCTTCCATTGAATCAGCAATAAGCGGTTATTTATATATTCTATCCTCTTTATTAAAATATGATGCAGGCAAAAGGCCAGAGTGCGATAGAGTTCCTTACGACATACAGCTTCACTTTCTTGATCATAGCGTTAATGCTCTTTCTTCTACTGCTATTCTCATCGCTCCCAAGGGCCACCCTGCCGCTCTCATGCACATTCTATAGCGGCTTCAATTGCATTGACAATTCGTTTTTCAACCTGGGATTCGGTTCGCAGTTTGTAGTAGTTGCAACCAGCATGGAACCGGGAGTTATTAACATAAGCAATTTCAGCGTATCCACGAACATCGCACTAAGCAGCAACGGATACTGTACACCAAGCGTTTTAACAGCAGGGCAAACAGTATACTGCGTTGCCAACTTCAGCATTCCAATCACCCTTGGCAATCTTTATACCGTATCATTCCACATAACCTCAAACTACTGCGGCAGCGGAACGGGTTCCATAGACAACGCCACGTGCAAATCCTCTATTCCGGCAAACTTCCTATTCGCAGGGCAGGCAAAGACACAGGGAACCTTTTATACCCCGTTGGATCTACCTCCGATACAAAACATATTCTGCGTTGGAAGCACCGCTAGTCCCACTCATACTTATTATTCAACTTTGGGGGGAGTTGCCTCATCCAACACAGCAAACTGGATTTCGGGAAACAACTATCCGATATCACTAACCAATGCGGGCTGCTCGATATACAGGAACTACATATATTGCGTAGGCTCCAGCACAAACCCGCAGACGCAGACATACTATGCGCCGCTCTCCTACACAGGAATAGGCAACTGGATTGCAACAAACAGCTATCCGATCAAGTTCAACAGTGCCGGATGCTCCTCCTATCAAGGAAAGATATATTGCGTGGGGAGCAACTCCGGGAATGACAACCAGGTATACTATGCGCCGATATCAAGCTTTGGAATAGGGGTATGGACATCAACAAACAGCTATCCTCTTGCCTCAAACAGCGTTGCCTGCTCGATTTATAACAACTTCATGTATTGCTTGGGAAGTGCAATCGGGGGGGAAAACCAGGCCTATTATGCACCACTGAACGGAAATGGGATAGGCAACTGGATAAGTACAACGAACTATCCAATACAGTTTGGAGGCGCTGGATGTTCCGCATTGAACGGGTACATATACTGCGTTGGCAGCAAGTACACGACAGGAACACAGGCATACTATGCCCCAATATCAAGCCAGGGAATAGGCGTATGGAAAGGTACAACATCGTATCCTGTAGATTTAAGCAATGCGGGCTGCACGATATCCAACGGCAACATATATTGCGGGGGAAGCAGCACTGCACCCTCAACTCAGGTCTACTATGCGCCGATATCAAGCCAGGGAATAGGCACATGGAAGGCGGGCAGCACCTTCCCGATAGCGCTGCAGAGCGCATATTGCGTTTCGCCAGGATCGGGCGGCGGATTGTACAGCGGCGGAGGTTCGAACTAATTCCTTGCCGAAAAGAAGTAGTTTATAATTATAGCGCAAAATATATTCACGTGCCCCTGTAGCTCAGTGGTAGAGCGCGTGCATGGTAACAAAACTTTTGGTAAAAGTTTTATCAAAAGCCATAAAGCACGAGGCCGAGGGTTCAATTCCCTCCCGGGGCTCGATTATCTGGGGTTCCACCCCCTTTATAAGGGAGAAAAATCTGAAAAGAGAAGTATGGAGAATCCATACCTCAATAACGGCGACATAAACCTAAGGACAGAGTTGAGGCGAATAGAGTCCCTAAAGGAGCCCAACAGGTCGTATGCGCTTCAGTTTAAGGACTGGATGGAGCTGCAAAATAGGGCAACACGTACCATAGCAAAGCGCCTAGACGAGCTTATTTTCGTACTTAAGGAATTAGGCACAAAAGACGCAAAGAGCGCAAACAAGGCAGATATAGGCCACATAGTCATAGCCATAAACAATGCAAAGCGCAAGGATGGCAAGGCAATTGCCACAATTTCAAAGGGCAAAATAAAGATGACTATGCGCAAATTCTACAAATTCCTTCTGAACAGCAAGATATACCCAGAGATCGTTGAGGATGTCAGGCCAGACAGGGCAAAGAACGCATTATTGCCAACTGACATGCTTTCTGAGGCAGATGTGGATAAACTCATAAGGTCATGCAGAAACCCAAGAGACAAGGCCATATTGAGCCTATTATGGAGCGGTATGCGAGTAGGTGAGCTGCTTGCTCTCAAAATACAGGATGTGAGAATTGAAGGCGGAGAGGTAGATGTAACTGTAGCTGGGAAAACAGGCCAAAGGACCGTATCTTTGATGAATCCTACATACCTCATCACTTATATGCAACAGATGCGTAGTGGTGCAGAACCCTCAACACCGCTGTTTGTTAGGCTCCAGAATGGTGTACCAACAGATGAGTGGCTAAGCTATGCTAGTCTAAAGAAGATGCTAAGCGATCTAAAAGCAAGAGTTCCAGAACTAAAGGGGAGGCGCATATACCCGCACCTGTTTAGGCATAGTTTTGCCTCATTTCTTGCTGGCCAAAACTTCAATCCAGAAGTAATGCGAAGATACTTTGGATGGTCAAGCAACGAAATGGCAAATGTATATGTGCATCTGAATGATCAGACAGTTAAGAGTGCAATACGTGCCTTAGGTAATAGAGAGGTCAAGATACCAGAACCAACATTAATCCCTAAAGAGTGTTGGAGGTGCCATTTTAGAAACGAGCCAGACATGAACACATGCGCAAGGTGCTTCGTGGATTTGGATCAGAACGATGTGCGCAAGAGCTCCATAAGCAGAAATAATGAGATGGATAACTTGAAGAAGGAACTTGCCGAGATGAAAGAGGGATTCGAGTTCCTGCTAAACAAACTCGGCCTGAAAGACGAAAAGAGCATACGTAAGGTGATTGAAAAAGAATGAAAGAAATGTTCTTTTTCATTTTTCGACGTATCATTAGCTAATGAACTTTAACCGGATCAATTTAAAATACGGTCAAAAACACTAAGCCTCTTTATTTTTCGACGACCTGATAGCTATTAACTGAACCCATTATATTCATTATTCACATAAAGATATTAGTGAGTGTGTGGCTGTTGATAACAGAACGACATCGTTGGTTGACATCTTCATGGAAATTTATCAACAACATATTTTGAAAAATAAAGAAGAGAAGAATTTTAAAAAGGCCCAGAAAGTGACAAGCTATGAAAAAAGGCAAATCTAATTCTTATGTATTATCTGGTGAAGGTGGGATAATTACAACAATTACAACTCTTCAACCGAAAGGAAAAGGATTTAAGATTTATATAGCGCAAGCTCCATCAAAATTTTTCCATGATAATAAGATTTCGAAGGTTCAAATAATTACGGAAGAAGAACGAGGCCTTCTTGTTATTATGCCCATTAGTGAATCGGGACTTCGAAAGCGGCTTGCAGAGGGCGAGCATATTGCTGGCCTAAAATAAAGCAATTAAATAATCAGTGCTCCTTCTCCCCCAATTTTTTAAGGAATAGGATTCCTACAATTGCAATCGTAGCTATAGCAACAATTTTAGTAGCGGGACCTTCTGGTTCTCTTCTTATTGGTACTAGCTCGTAATCGTTTTGTATAGCGTTATCCATGTAAGCATTACTTGGTGCGTTATCCATGTTCGTATGCAACTGTATAGTGGTATTACTAGCTTGCGTGTTATCTGTTGGTGCTTGATAACGCTGCATGGTAGGTATGGCTTGCGGGTAAGCGTGCGTTATCCTATTAGCAGTCGTAACTGGATAACGGATAATGCTATGCTGCTTGGATGCGTTATCAAGCTTAGCTGGAGCATGGCTATAAATAACATTTGATTGCTTGTGATAACGATGCTTATGCACCCTATATGAGCCATTGGTACTAAGCATGCTAGGGCAGTATGGGTATGGGCATTTGATCATTGATAACACCGTTATCTTGCAATTGCATGATAACGGTTAAGATAAAACTTGTATTTAGAAAGGGTGGCACGTCCTATTAAAACTTACAAAGGCTTTACAAAAAGACATATTAAAAGATGTGGTTGCCTCTTTTTTATAGAAAGATTTAATAAGAATAAGAGCCATATAACTTAAGCGATTTACAGCCAGTTTTTCGCTAATCTGTTCAGGGTGATAATGTGAATGAGCCATATGAAGGCGACCAAAATCAAAAGAAGATAGATAAGAACAAGAAGAGAAACCTTATGATTGCAGGAGCAATAATTGTTGTAGCTTTAGTCATTATAGGGCTTGGATTAAAAAATTATATAAAAGGCCCTATATTTACAACTCCAGGTCCAGCTACTTTTGTTTCGATAAATGGTATGGTGCGTAGCACAGGAAATGAAACAAATGTAACAGAAATAATATTTACATCAAATACTGACATTCCGTATCCAGAAGTATCCGTAACAAAAGGAAATTACTTAGCAAATTTGTTATTGCCTAATCAAAATGCTACTTATACTATTAGTGCAAAATGGCAAGGGAATTATACTTGGCAACACGGAACTGTAGATAATTACAGTAAGCTGGTTATAACAAGAAACAATTCTTCGAGCATTAATATTCCTGCAAATACCTACACTTTTGAAACTCCCGACTCTGAAATAAAAGTAAATGGAAAGGTAAGCACTGGTGTCTTTGGATCAGGATTAGGTGCAACTGCAAAAATTATAAACTACAGTGCACCAGGATTTGCAAAAAGGCAGACTACAGTAGATTTCTACGGAAATTACAATTTGATATTGCCTAATATGGCTGTATATAATGTCAGTATAATATACTCTGCTGGAAATAACGTTACTCAATTCTTTAAAGGCAATTTTAGTGGCTATTATAAATGTGCTGCAGGAACAGATAATGTAAATGAATCTGCAGGTATGTCCAGACCACCTGAATCATGGATGTGCATATCTCAAGGAGTTAAGTATGGTTCTTAGTCAAATTATAAACTGGTTTCTAGCAAATAAAAATGCTATACTTGTGGCAGTAGTTGCAGAGCTCATAGTAATAAGTATAATCTGGTTATTTTCTACTGCTAAAAGGCAAGTGAAAAATGTAAAAAGCCCTACTATTAAAATAGTAGCAGGAATTGTATTAACTATAATTGGTATGGCTGTTTTATTTTATGGATATCAGATATCAAATAGTGGTTTTCAAATCAAGTATGCTTCTAATCCAAATTTCATAACAAATGCACTTACAAAAGAGTTTGGAGGATTAGGGATCTCTGTAATAGGTTTCTTAATAATGATTAAGGGAGGACTTATAATAAATAGAGATGCAACTATAAAAATAATGGAGCACATATCCCGTAATATGGCTAAAAATGAAGAATAAATAGTTATATGATTCTATGACTGATATTCTAACTAAGAGGCAACGTAGTTACAATATGTCACAAATAAAGAGCAAATGGACTACGCCAGAGTTAATAATTCATAATAAATTAAAAGGTTACAAAATAGCCCATAAAATGCATCCAAAGATAAAGGGTAATCCTGATATCATTTTATTGAAAAGCAAAACTGCAATATTCATAGATGGTTGCTTTTGGCATAAATGCCCTAAATGTTTTATAGAACCAGCTACTAACAAAGAATTTTGGTCTAATAAAATAAACAAAAACAGAATAAGAGATTTTAAGAATAACCAAATACTAAGAAAAAATGGCTGGGCTGTTATGCATATATGGGAACATCAAATAAAAAATGGAATAAAGATTACTGATATTTTAATCAGCTAATTTATCTATAATATCTCTAAGTGTTATTGCCTCTTCCCCGAATATTACAACTCCTAATTCATAAAAAGAAAAGAAGCCATTACGCGATAGATTAGAACTACCGATTATTGCTGCTTTACCATCAAAAACATATGCCTTGGCGTGAATATCTATCTTACTTAAAAGAACTTTTATACCTCGTTTCTTAACAGAATCAATAGTTTTCTTTTGATTTGAAAGAGCAACACTACTTTCTGGTTTATTGGTTACTAATTTTGTTATATTTCTCTTACTTACAAATTTTTTACCCAAATCTATTACAAACTCTGTTGATAAGAAAGGCGTTAAAAGAACAATTTCTTTGTTAGACATCTGTATAAATCTTTCAAATATATCCTCAATTTTAGGTAATGGTATTGAACCTACTAACCTAGTTGATTCCCATAAACTGTATCCCTTTTGATATAGTTCTTTACTGCAATCAAGGATATCTTCTTCATTAATCTTATAACGTCTTTCTGAAAGTGGACTTAAGCCCCCTTTTACTTCTTGAGCTTTTTTGTTTTTAACTAGTAAAAAGATTATAAGTTCAGGTGGGATAAAAAAATCATTTAATTTTAATATCTCATATATCTGCGTTACATTATAAGTTGGCAAGTAGATTCACCGCATCAATTCTATTAAGATTTAGATTAAAATTACTACAATTTACTGGTAACATTGTGCACTGCCCACACCCTTCTTTGTGTATATCACTGGTATCTAGTATTTGGAAAGGACAATCGAGAGTTTCTATTACATCTTGGAAGATATCCGGCATATGCCTCTCTAAAATAAAATCTAATCCCCGAGTTCTAAATATACCTGGTTCTCTTGTATATATAAAAAACGCTGGTTGTTCTTTGAATATATATTCCTTCAATAAACCTTCTTCTATACCTGAGTATCTAGGAATATTCTTTATGAGTGTGTGTGCTATGGTGTGTAGCGTATTATACTGTTTAGATTTATCCCCACCGAATTTTTCTTTAGTTGCATCATTAACTACAAAAATTAAACCTTCTGTGCTATATCTTTGATAAAATACAGGCCAATTGTTCACACTATTTTTACTTAATGCAGTATCTTGACCTAAGAATAAAAATTCGTTTTTTGCACTGTCGAAATGCCCGGGGAATCTTCTTAATACAGGTCTCTCATCAGGAGGTGCTTGAGGATTATTATAACTACCAGAAAGATACCCTATAGCAAAATTACCTATCTCAAATTTATCGCTATGGAATATATCAAATAATTTATTTTGACTGGTCCTATCTGCTTCTATTCTCATAACAGCTAATTTCAGTTTTTCATCTTGTTCTGCTGAAATATTGAAAAACTTTACTGTACCTTCCTTAAATTGATTAAAATCTACGTCGGAATTAAAGTATTTCTTGACATTTTCAGGAATTACACTTTGATACTCAAAATATTCAGTATGATTTTTAGTTATATAACCAGCAAATTTCTTTAATGGTTCATCTCCTATTTGACTTTTATTAATTAGATCTGTCTCTTTCCAAAATTCTATAAGTTTATTTGCAGAAAATGAAGATATGTCTGGAGAATATATCTCATATAATGATTGAGGGACATAATTGCTTTTTTCAGTTGAAAAGCGTGGTTTATTTCTCCAATCAGAAAAATCATCAGGGCGGGCACCTTTTGCATGGATTTGTTCTACTCTACTATCTTCATATACTACTCTCTTTAGAGTAGGATCATTAACTCTAGTTATCCAACACCTTTCATTAGGTATTGCAATACCATCAACATAAGGTGGCCAATCAGATTTAGAATTACAGAAAACTATATTTGATTGTGATGGTTCTAAGGTATTACTATAATTAGCCTTTTCGTTTGACTTAAAAAATGAATTACCGTGGAGGTCACCCATATCTAACTCCCAAACATCAGGAAAAATATCAAGTTCAATAACTACATGCCTGTCTTTGACATTTGTATCGTAATACTCTAAATTTATAAACCCTGAAGGGATATCTGCCGCTTCCGATATTACGGCTTTCAATACTTTTTCCGATTCGATTTTTATTAGCTTATAAATAGCTGTAGTATCTGCAATTTGTGATATATTTTTTATCTTAGAAACTCTTGTTGTAAGCGTAAAAGTGGGAACCATCTCAGAGGACCAATTTGGAATATGATTGTTTAGTTGTCCGGGTAAGAATTCGTACATAATCTTGTGTTCTTCCCGATTTTTACCTTTGTCTCTTAAAACAGTAATTTAAACACCTCTATGCCATAGCCCTCTGGAAAGTACTTATTGCCTGGTTAGATAAAATAACATCAACTAAATCTGAAACTTGTAATAGTGAAATTTTGGGTAAGCAAATATTAGGATAGGAAGGTGTTTTCTTGTCTGGGAAATCATATATTGTAGGTTCATTTCTATTGTTTAGAACCTCTTTATACAATTTTAAGTAATTTAAGACTCTAATTCTTACATCTGTATTCATTCTTACCCTATCCAAAGGTGAAACTACCCACTCAGTAATTTTTTCTACCAATTCTCCGCCCCCTAGAGAAAGCGTTTCATCTATCAGCCTTTCCATAACATCCTTTTTGTATATCATCTCTGATTTGCTATTACCATCTTCATAGCAAAATGCATATAGGTGGAAAACTCTAGGTATAGTGTCTTTAATTATTCCATCAGAATATTTATTTACAGGGCTTTCATCAAATAAAAATTCTTGATTTGTATGCCATTCGTAGAAGCTTTCATGAAATGTTTTCTCTCGTGGATTAGTTCTGTTAAGTATCAGTATTATTAAAGCATTATTTTCTGTACTTCTACCTGTCCTGCTTCTAGCTTGCACATATTCAGATATGCTACCTGGTAAGCCGTTGAATACCATCATATTAAGCATATAAGAATCTATTCCGTTTGCTATAGTATTAGTAGCCATTATTGCCGACCAAGTGTTTTTATTTGAAATCTCATCAAGTTGAGCATATACCAAGCCCGGGTCCATATCTCCGCTAAATGTATAAAATCTTCCTCCAAATGATAAGCTTACTGTTCTAGAAACTCTGCTCTCAAGTGCTTTCTGTGCCTGTGACATTTCCGCCTTTGAGCCAAAGTAAAATACAGGTATCATATAGTTAATATTAGTCTCATGTGAGATCTTAGAGAATACAAAAGATGAAACTTTTTCTAAAGAGAATAATTGAGTATATTTTGAAGGATAAAAAGCAGCTATAGTTCTCTGTTTTCTTTTCATAACATCTTCGTATGCCTCCAAGCTTGAAGGGAAAACAATAATATTATCTAGGTTACATCCAAATATCTGTCCCATATGTTGTTGGAATGCTCTTTCGTTATCATTAATTAAAGTTTTATTTATTGTAGCTGAAGAAGAGATTATTTGCGAATACAATTCGCCATTTTTGAAAATATCTAAAAATGCGGTTTCAATTGGTCCTAAAAGGCTCGCTTGAGAACCGCTTATAAGGTGCGTCTCATCAATTACTATTAGTGAAGGCGGAGCTAGTTTAAGATTAATACTTTTACCAGAGAACCAAGTATAATTATTTAGCCTGTTAAAATTCCTCACGTCGTCTTCGTCCTTATCATAGATATAATAACCAAATTTGTTATCAGACTTTAGCACCCCAGAATTTGCTCCAAGTAAAGTTTTCCAGCGGCCGCTATTACAAAAAGCTGCAAATTTATATGTTGTAGTCAGTATTACTGTAGGTAAGTACCTAAAAACTTCATCATCAGTTGTATAAAGCGGCATCTCACCATTTTCTCTATAAAATTCTGAAGATAACCAAAGAGCAGAAGACATTTCGCAGCTCTCGTTCTTACAGATATATAATACTCTACCTCTATCTCGCGATACGACTGTTTTTATTTTCTTACTGCAAAGCGGACATTTATCTATACTAAATCCTGCTTTGCCCCTACCTTTAGCTGCAGCCTCTAACTTTAGAAACTCAGCTGAAAAAGTATGATTTTCGTCTAATATCCTATTTGGTGTATCTCCCTTCGAATATAACGCACCTATAGAAAATGGATATTTCTTCAAATCTGTTTTTAGAAGACATTTATTGGCATAAGAGAAGAGTTCAATTGCACGACTTGCTTGTTGTTTAGAGAGCATAACTCTGGGATATTTTATTATAGCAACATTTCCATAATTGCTGGTTGTCTTACGTAAATATGCTGATACCCATAATGCATAACCCATAAAAGCCTCTGTTTTACCCATACCTGTCGGAAAATTAAGCAATATGACTGATTTTTTATCACGATTATTGAAATATTTGGAAATCATAATTAGTATGAATATAAATTGGAAAGGTCTCCATTTCTCAACTTTTGGCTTTGCAGCCATCACATCGTTAAGAAATTTAAATGCCCATAATGCCTCAGGATTTTCTTTTAATACATTAAGCCCAGAGATAGCTAAATTGAATTCATCATCAATAAGTTTTATATCGGATTTAAATTCATCTTGGTTATTTCTTTTAGCCAACTCCTTATAACTAGATTTGACAACCAACAAGTGTTCTTTTACTTCGTTAATTATTGTAGTAATGCTGTCTATTACGCTACTATCTGGAATGGATGTTCCTAAACTTGTAAAATTTAGATGATTATCTCTAGTCATCCAAGGAATATATCTTGATTCATTATATATTTGCAAAGAGTTTAACTCAATTTCCTTAGCTGATTTTAGAATATAACCTGTGTTATACGGCTTACAATATACATTCGCTTTGGCGTGATATGAGATATCTGTTATCTTTGATGACAAGATAGAAAATCCCTCTTCACATTTAAGGTTAATTTTTAAGCTAAAGGCAGTATTCAACCATTCGTATATACGCATATCAAAATATTCACTTTTCTTATAATCAGAAATGTTTCTTGCATTTTTGACTACTACAATTAACTTATTATCTTCGTATTTAAACCTGATAACTAATTTGACTTTACTATCAGCAGGAGTAAGCTCATATTCATTGGTACCGTCTAAATCAGCTTCTTTGTTGAATACCTTTAAAATAAAACTTGTTTTTCTTCTTTCCGGGTCTTTATAAAAATCTCTGATATTTGAAATATCATTTGAAATATATTCAAAACTTATGTGTGCAGTTACTTTCCCCTTTGGATTAAGTATTGCAGATAACTCATTTATACTTCTTAAAAAAACGTCTTCTTTTTCTGTAGGTGCAAGCCTATTAATTGCTGCACTATCAGGTTCAAAATTACCCATCTCATAGCCTGACAGCCATCTTTCTAACTCATTTGGATTAGTAATCCACTCAGGACAACCGATAAATTCTTCCAAGCTTTTCTACCTCTACAGTTACTTTTATTGGTCCTTCAACAATCTTATAACCTATTGTTGCGTTAATATCCTCTTTAGTAGCGGCCATTCTCTTGTAACTCTTTATTTTACCAAACTTTTCTAATATAATAGCTCCATCAAATTTAGTATCGAACCAGTAGTTTATCTGGTCTGCAACAGCAATGAACATAGCTTTCTTTCTTGGGCACATTCTATCCAAACTCCAACTTAGTAGAAGATTTCTTACATTAGAATGGGTAAATATTTCGTATTTTACACTTAATCCATAGTTTGATATAGAAAAAGCATATTTTTCAAGGAATTGTCTGTATAAATCCGATTCTTCAATATTTTTGATAAGGCTGCTGGTATCTTCAATTTTACCATTGTCGATTAATTCCATTATTTTTAACTTCAATAATTGATAGTTCCAGTACTTCTTTTCGATTATATCTCCTACTCTTAGTTCATCTAAACTCTTTTTCTTACTCGAACCTGAAACTCTAACAGTAGAACTCTTACCTAATTGACAATAAAATATGTATTTTTCATTTGATGCTTCTAAAACAAAATAATATGCCTCTAATAAATCTTTTTTATCAAGTTTTTTATCTCCAGGCACGTTATATTCAGAACCTAAATAGCCTAAAGCAGCTTCAGGATCAAAATCCTTCTCAACTTTTTCAAGTGGTTCTTTTGGTAATGACAGCTCCTTTACTATAGCATTTGTCTTTTCGGATATCTCTTTAAAATCAATTCTGTCATCACTTATACTTTTAGAAAGTAAGAATAACTTATTATAGGTGAGAACATCAGAAAACAGATACTTTATTATCAACTCTAAAGAGCCTTCAAGTTGTTTGGGATAAGTAAGCTCTGGAGCCTCGTATTCTATCTGTTGTCTCATCGCATATATATCAGACCAAGACGTTATTTTTGGAGTGAGACTACCAAGCTCTGTAACGTAAGAAGAAAGTTCTTCAAAAACGTCCTTAATGCGTCCTCTAAGTGTTAAATTCTCAGTCATTCTTATAATAAAAGAGTCATTTATTTGATTTCTCTGTAGTTCTGTGCTGCCATATAAAGTGAAGAGTAGCCCTGCACAAAAATAGAGCTTGCCGAATACATCATTTATCTCATTAAATATATCTATTATTTTCTTATCAGTTTCCTTAAAATTAAAATAACCCTCCCATAATTTTTCTCTAAAATTCAATGATTTGGGTTTATAACTTTTAGCGTGCAGATATGTAAAATCTGTCTCTGATAAGTACCTTGTTAAAGAAGTAGTATTTGTTATAATTGTTAGGATAGGTGTTACAGGATTTTTAATGCCATTTATTTTATATTCGGGAGATGAGAATCTAGGAAAACCAGACCTAAAAAACTGGTCTTTCTTTTTTACATAGATTATCAAATCAGACTTTTCTGAATTAATATCATCATTTTGTAATAAAAGAGCCACATTTTTGATAGTTGTAGGGTAATGCACCATCTTTCCTCTTAACTCGTAAGTAGCATAAGGTGTTTCATTACGTCTTGAAAATCTAAAATTTACAAAAGGACTAGTTGTCATAAACCCGAAATCATTAGTTTCACTAAATTGTGCAGTTCGTGCTATCCTTTGCAGGCGTCGCATATCTAATGCTGAATCAAAAATGATAGAAGCTGTTAAGTTATTATCAACAAGTTTTTTTACTAAAACCATCAAAAATATCAGAACACTGTCATCCTTGTTTGCCGTATTTGTAGAATTAGATAAGTCTAGATTTCCATATCTATATGGCAATAAAATATATGTGTTCTTAGTTCCTATATTCCTAAGATTTTCAATTATCAAGCTAAAATCCATCTCACGTAAAATATCGGGTTTTAACACTGTTCCTCCGTAAATGGCTGTTACTACATGGTCTATGTTAGACATCACTACCAGCAATTTTATTGAGATTCTAATATATTTTTCATACTTTTAGCTACAACACGAGAAAATACAGGACTTACTGAGTCCACTATCATTTGATATCGAGCCCCCAATCCTGCATCCTCAGAAAAATGATAAGTTTTAGGAAATCCCATTAATAACATAGCTTCTCTTACAGATATTGTTCGGGTATCACCTCCATTAAAAGAGCCCGGATGAAGTATGTAGGTTTTCATTACATTTCCAAAAGATGGTGCCTGCTCCTGCCATTTAAGAATATGCCACCCATATTTTCCTGTTTTGTAATATTTCATATACTTATGTATGGTATTAAGTTTTGGCCATTCGTGATCGGTTTCTTTACCAAATTCAACACTATCTAAATGTCCTATTGCCTTTCTAACTGTTGAATAATTTTTAGTCTTATATTTAAAACATCCCTGGAAGAAATCTTGAGCATTTCCTTTCCTTACTCCAAACACTATAAACCTTTTCCTCTTTGTTGGCGCACCGTAATCTTTATACCCTACAATATCTTTTGCAATAGAATAATTAAATTTATTTGATAGTCTTTTTATATGCCAATTCAGAGTCTTGTCATTTGCTACAGCTGGAACATTTTCAAATAAGAACATACCAGGCATATTACTTTCTACATGTTTAAAAAATCTCCCAACTAAACCATAATCTTTATGCGTTTTTGTTCTTCTAGTTAAATTAACAGAAGACCAAGGTTTGCAAGGAGGACCTCCAACTATCACATCAAAGCCATCTGTTATAATCTCATTTGATAAATCTGCATTTATAAAGTTGCCAATTTTATTCAGTTTATATGCATTTTCTGCCTTTTCAGATACATCAGCACCGGTAACCCTGAATCCTTCTTTATTAAACCCATAAGATAAGCCTCCAGCACCGCAGAACAGGTCTAATACTTTCATTTAACTCACAGCTAATTAATTCTCTGACAAGATATAATAATATCTGGTACTGCCTTTTTTTAACCATTTTTCTACCTCAAATATTATTGGAATATAGAAAATAAGGAAAAGTGCAGAGCACGGCATAAGGAAAATAACATTGATAGTCACATCGGTTGGAAGATATCAAAAGTACATGTGCAGCGTCAGAACAAGTATGGAGTAAGATGTGAGTATTACTTTATACCAAGGCTTATCTTTGCAAACATCTCCACGCTCGGACCTTTATTGCTCTTGAGCTTCAGGAGAGGGTTTTTTTGGTCTAAGAGTTTCTGGGCCATAATCCTATGGTGTGCTACTGCAACATGTGCAACCGTAAGCCCGTTGTGCTCTATTCTGGCCAGATTAGGATTGTTCAGAACCATCTCAGCTATCCGCTCGTGGTTTGACACCGCCTTGAACAGTAGCGGTCTCCCGTGATCATCCGGAAGCATCGCCAGTTTAGTGTCATTGACTATTTCAAGGGCCTTTCTCTCACTTTTCTGTATGCCTATGCTGAATCTTGAATACCGGTCCAGGTTATAGCCTCTTGCTGCAACCCTTTCATAGTCCATCTGATCACCCTATTACTTATCAAAGTTCCACAAGCTCATAGTGCCATTGAAGAACCTATCAGCCTCCCTATAAGCCCTTAGAGCCTTTCTAGCCTTAGCATCCCTTTCCTGAGCCAATTTGCTTATATTAGCCACATCTGCATGCTTGTAAGCCTTGAGCCATAGTTTATGTTGCTGGTATAGCTCTCTAAAGGCCTTTTTGGACTCTTTAGCCTTTATTCTCATGTATTTGTCTAATGTTGGTGTCTCTACCATAAAATCGCCTAAGCTGTAATTCTAAGGCAGCACTAATAAATCTGCCTCCCCTAAAATGAATAGTGGAATCAAAGTAATAAGTCATAAAATTGGTAAGTAGTTTGCAATATACCATAGAAAGAAGACAAGTTATTCCTCATATCCTATCTTTTATCTTAGTTTAGCTTCCCAGAATTTTGCTTCTTGCACTATCTCTTTTGCTACCTTATCGGGCTTTTGTATGAATGGCTTTAAAACAGCGCTTAGTTTTGGAACCATGTCATCACCAGAAAGTATTCTAAGAGACGGGTTCATCAACTCATGTTCAATCATAGTCTGATTTTTAAGTATCAGATCTAATTCATCCCCAGTTATTGTTGTTGAGGCGAGCCAGCCGATATCACCATCCCTGATGATCTGACTTAAGGAAATTTTGTTGATTTCTGCCTCACTAAAGACGTCTTTTATACCTAGTACTTCGCCTATTGTAAAGTGCATCGGCTTTTTTTGTTCGTATGGTAGATACGTTTCCCAATAGGCATCTTTTTTCAGATCTATTAGTGCAAGATATTTTATCTTACAGAATCTTCCTTTGAGGATTTCTTTTTCAAACCATTTTCTCAAATCTACATTATTCTTTATCCAATGCGGAACGTTGACCGGTGGTATAAGTACATCTGTTCCTCCGAGATATTTAGAGTTGTATTTTTCCAGTTCTGATCTTAAAAAGTGCGAGTCCTTGTAGTAGCCAGACTTTTGCTTTTCTTTTTGACTTGCATATGATATCAAGATGGCTAAAAGGGGTTCATCATACTTTTGAATCAGTTTATCAACAGATAGTCCTCTACGCTTTAAAGAGTCCAGAATTTTTCGCTTTTCTGTCTCCCGGGTCTCTTTATCCTTTTGAGAATCCTTAGTTAGTTTTTCTTTGTCATCTTGAAGGCTTGTAACTCTTTTGTTCAGCTCTTCTATAAGTTTCTCATTACTGTTCCTATTTGGGAATAGGCGATCTAGCACACGACCTACAATCCAGCTGATTATGTCATCAATTATGAACATAGTATCAGGTTTTTATTTTATTAGGTTTTTGAGGTATTTATCATTATGCCGAATCATGTTAAATTACATGCATTAGCGTAAATCAGGTATAAATGACAACTAGGCCTTTTCGAGGGCTGATAACCTACAATCCAGGGCCTGGGACAAGGCATATATAAGTTGTCAGACCAACGAATTTGGTGTAACCATGGCCAAAAATCGAGTGCGTGGTACTCCAGTTGCTAGACCCCTCCCGGCGTTGCAGACACCATATAGCTAAAACCAACGGAGGCTTTAAAGAAGTAGATTTTAAGTTGTTCTTAATCCTAAGTATATAGGGGGTTAGATATGCGATTTAAAGACAAAGTTGTTATTGTTACTGGTGGAAGTAGAGGAATTGGTAGAGCTACAGCATTAGCTTTTGGTAAAGAGGGTGCTAGTGTTGTAGTTAACTATGTCAAAGCTGCTAAAGAAGCAGATTCAGTTGTTGAACAGATAAAGAAATCTGGTTCAAAAGCCATTGCAGTAAAATGCGATGTTTCAAACGAAGAACAAGTAAAGAAAATGGTTGAATTGACAATCAAGACTTTCGGAAGATTAGACATATTGGTAAATAATGCCGGAATAGTATTCGATATACCATTTTTTGATAAAACTACAGAGCATTGGAGAAGAACAATAGATGTTAATTTGATGGGTGTATTTTTCTGTTCTAAATATGCTGCAATTCAAATGAAAAAACAGAAAACAGGCAAGATTGTCAATATATCCTCAACAAATGGAATAGATACTCTTAGCCCAGACTCTATGGATTATGATGCTACTAAATCTGCTGTAATAAGCATGACAAAAAATCTTGCAGTAGGGCTTGCTCCAAATATATCGGTAAATTGTGTTGCGCCAGGTTGGATTGATACTGATATAAACAAAAATCTACCAAAAGATTATGTCAAGGAAGAAACAAAGAAAATATCTCTAAAAAGATTTGGTAAACCAGAAGAGATTGCAAGTGCTGTATTGTTTTTAACATCAGATGAGGCGAGTTTTATAACTGGAAGTACTCTCGTTGTTGATGGTGGATATTACTAATGATTACATGAAAACAATAGTTTTGGTAGTTGGCATAATTAAGAAAGGTAATAGTGTTCTTTTACGTAAGAAACCAGAAGGTTCCCCACCATATAAAGAAACTTGGTATCTGTTTGGGGGTGAACTTAATGGAAACTCACAAAACCCAGAAAAGACACTTAAAGATGTGCTAAAGAAGCAGACTGGAATTAATATCAAACCTACTGAACACTTAGGTTGGGATACAGAAACAAAGCCAGATCATCAGGGAAATAAAACATACTATATCTATGTTTATTATCTGTGCAAATATGTCTCTGGCAAGCTTGTTGCTGGAAAGGGCATAGAAAGATTAGAATGGGTGCCGATCTCTAAGTTAAAGAATTATGATCTGGTGCCACCATCTAGGAAACTGTTTAAACGAATTGGGTATTTATGATGGCGAGGATACCACATAATCCAAATGAACTTATTGCAATAGTAGATAATAATGACAAAGTAGTTGGAAAAGCCACAAGGAAGGAGATACATTCAAAAGGACTGTTGCATAGAGAGGCATCAGTACTTATTGTCAATTCTAAGAGTCAAGTTCTTTTACAAAAACGTAAAGATAATGGTTTTCTCGATTATTCTGCTTCGGGGCATTTTCCATATGATCAAGATTATTTGACTGCTGCAGTTAGGGAAACAAAGGAAGAATTAGGTTTAAACATATCAAAAAATAGGTTTTTTGAAATAGCAAAACGGAAGTTAGTAGGAAAGGAATTAAGTCCCAAAAATAATAGATTTGTATATTTATTTGAAGTAAAAGGAGACTATAAAATTAGTAATATGCGTATTGATAAAGGAGAAGTTTCCAAAATAAGATATTATACTGTTCCAGAATTAAAACAAATTATAAGAAATAAAAAGGGAGGGCAAGGATTCATAGATATGCTACAAATTTATCTTAAACAAGCTGATAAAAATTGCATTATAGTTCATGGTTCGAATAGTACAGAAAAAGAAGCCAAAAAAGGAAAACCAGAAAACCTAAGGCATTGGAAACCGTGGATTAAAGAAAACCTTGAAAAAAGAGGAATAGAAGTTTCAAATAGCTTATATCCAAAAGACTGGCTGCCAGATTATAAAACATGGAAGAAGGTCTTTGAGAGAAACAAGATAAACAAAAACACCATTTTAATTGGTCATAGTGCAGGAACAGCATTCATTTTAAGATGGTTAAGCGAAAACAAGAAAAAAGTGGACAAAATTATCTTGGTTGCACCCTCCATTATTGTATACGGCAAATATGAACATCTCAGCAATCTAAAAAAGTTCAAATATGATTCACGCCTTAAAAGATATTTTAATAAATTAGTCATTTTTTATGCTGATAACGATGACGAGGATATTATTGCTAGTGCAAAACAGGTACACCAAAGACTCGGTGGAAAATTAATTATGTTAAAAGGGAAGGGGCATTTCACATACGGGGATATGAAAACAGAGAAATTCCCAGAATTATTAAAGGAGATTATATGAAAGAAGACATATTTTGTATGATTGCAAAAGGTAAAGTTCCTTCATTTAAGATCTATGAAGACAAGAAGTTCATTGCTATATTGGACTTATACCCAAACATAAAGGGGCAAACCTTGGTAATATCCAAAAGACACCTTAGCGGCTATGCCTTTGACCTTAGCGATAAGGACCTTATGGAGCTTATCACAGCAGTTAAGCGTGTTTCTAAGCTATTGGAGGCTAAATTAGGTGTAAAGCGTGTGCATGTGGTATTTGAAGGGACTGGAATAAATCACCTACACGCTAAGCTATACCCCGCAATAGGACTCAAAGAGAAATATGCCGAAGTCTGGGCTAAAGATAAGGTCTATTTCAACAAGTACAAGGGTTATGTTACCACCCTGACTGGGCCCAAGGCGAACCAGAAGGGGCTAAAGATGCTACAGGACATGCTAACAGGTAAGACTAAGCGGCCTGCCAAAATTTGACCATTTTTATCCGATACTTGATCCTCATAACAACCCATATATAAGTTGTCAATCCAACCAAATTGGTGTAACCATGGCCAAAATTCGAGTGCGTGGTACTCCAGTTGCTAGACCCCTCCCGGCGTTGCAGACTCCACATAACTAAAACCAACGGAGGCTTTGAAGAAGGTTTTAAGTTGTTCTTAACTCAAACTTATTATGTCAAATTCCAAGTTTTACACAGCAAATTCTAAACATGGTTTAAGCACGTTTGCAGCAAGGAACATAGCAAAAGGAGAGATAATAACTGTTTTCAAAGGACCGTTACTTACCTCTTATAAACAGACGCAAACACGCGAACATATAGACCACTACTTCCAAATAGGAGTTAATCTTTATCAAGGAAAAATGTCTAGTAGAAGGAGACCAGTAAATCATTCATGCAATCCAAATTCGGGCATAATTGGAAGTATGACACTTATCGCAATAAGAAACATAAAGAAGGACGAGGAGATATGTTTTGATTATTCAACAACGATGTACAATGATCCAAGCAGAATGAAGTGCAGTTGTGGAGAAAAGACCTGTAGACATGTAATAAGGGAGTTCAGATATCTTCCTACGAAAATAAAAGAGAGATACATAAAACTTGGAATAGTGCCTAAATGGCTACTCAAAGCAATAGAATAATGTGATATTGAATGAAAACAAAACACATTCTTGTAACGGGTTTACCTGCAACTGGGAAATCTTATCTTGCAAAATTCTTTAAAAAAACGGGTAAGAATGCCTACGATGCAGATGATGTTATTGGGCGATGGGTTGATAGAAAAACTGGAAAACCAAGGGAACCTACAAAAAGAGAATGGGAACAACTCTCCGGAATAGAGTGGGAATGGGATAGCAGAAAGCTAAAGAGCATTTTGAAACAAAATAAAGAAGCTTATCTTTTTGGATCGGCAAACAATATTCACGAGCTTGCCCCTCTTTTCGATAAGATTTACTACTTACATGCTGATAAAGAGCTTATATTAAAAAGAATTAGAAATAAGAACAGGGAACATGATTTTGGTAGACCCGCAAAACAAAAGAAATTAATCCTGAGCTGGATAAAACCCGTAGAAGAAAGATCAAAAAAGGCCGGTTTTGAATTTATAGACGCATCCCTAACTCCAAGGCAAATATTCGATATAATAACTAAGGGTTAATATGACAAAATTCGAAAAATTACTACATGAACTAGACGATTTAAAGTTACCGAAAGATAAATACGTAATTTTTGGTAGTGGACTGCTCGCAGCAAAGAAAATAAGGGAATCTGACGATTTAGATATTGTAGTTACGCCTGACTTGTGGGATAAATTGATTGAAAAATATAAACCACAAATAAAGGAATTTGAACCGGAAAAGAGAGTAATAAAAATTGGTAAAATTGAATTAGGAAAAGATTACTCTACGTTTAAAGACACAAAGATTTTATTTAAAAATTCTGTACTGATTAAAGGACACAGATTTGTAAATATGAAATACTTAATCAAATGGAAAAAAGCGTTAGGTAGAGATAAGGATAAAAAGGATTTACAATTGATTGAAAAATATTTAAGAAAACAACTTTTGCATGTATTCATAGATGGCGGATCAGGTACTGGAAAAACCACATTGGCTAGGTTCTTCAAAAAGCATGGAAAAAATGCTTTTGATGGTGATCGGTGCGTAGGTAAATGGATTGACAAAAATGGAAAAACGGTGAAAGTTCAATATAAAGAGATCGGAAAAAATATAAATAAGTGGGCAAATCGACATAAATTGACTTGGACTCTGGACAAAGATAAATTTGAAAAACTATTAAAGGCAAACAAAAATAAGGAGTTATATCTATTTGGAGGTCCAACTCCAAAGAATCTAAATCATTTCTTTGATAAGATTTTCTGGCTAAATGCAGATAAAGAATTAATCTTAATACGCATAAAATTAAGGTTAAAGGACAAAAATAGTTATCATAAACTTGGTGAAACAAGAGCACAAAGGGAAAAAATAATACACAAATTAGAAGCTGAAAATAAAGATGCTATTAAAGATGGTTATGAATTAGTTGACGCTTCCTTAACCCCAAAAGAAATATTTGAAATAATCATTAATGGTTGATTTATGAAGATTATAAGAAATATATCAGAAGAAGAGGTTGTTGCCACTTTCCTAAAGACCGAATTAGTCTCGCCAAGGTTCAAACACCGATACTCTAATCTAAGTCGCAAGCATATTGCTATGATAAACAATCCTAATCTTAAATCTAAGTTGGAGAATAAATATAGAAGCCAGCTCTTGAGCAAGACTCGTGGATATCCTGATAGACGAATCTTCACCAACTTTCCAAAAAATGTAAGTTGGAAAAGAGCATATCTTAGTAAAAAAGAACTCCAAGAAGTCCAATATATTGATTACGACTATTGGAATGAGTTATCTGGAGGTTCGAGACTCCCTAAAGATGCAGCTAAGAATATAAGAGCAGGCAAAACTGTCTTTGGGCATAGCAATCAGAATTTCAAGAATATGGCTAAGGCAGTCGAAAAAGGTATTGGTTTTCCAGAGCTTATACTAGTTTCTACAGATAAAGGTGGCAAGATGGTAGCACTAGAAGGGCATGCAAGGTTAACTGCATTTATGCTAGCATTAAAGCATATCCCGAACAAAATTGAAGTGATAATAGGATTCTCTAAGAAAATGAAAAAATGGGATTTATATAAAAATTAGATGGTACTATAGGTTCAATTGGGCCATTTTTGCCTAATATCCGATCCTCATCACAACCCATATATAAGCTGTTAGACTAACCAATTTGGTGAACTATATGAAAAACAATGTGAGGAACAGTACTTCAGCTGCTCGAGCCCTCCCGGCGTTGAATACTTAAAGAACTAAATTCAACAGAGGCTTTGAGGAAGGTTTTAGGTTGTTCTTAAGACAGTTAGTACTATTCTCATTTTACACAAACGAATATTGGCTGCTCTTTAGAGTTTTTATTCCAAACGTTACCAGACCAATCTCCATAAATGAATGTTTTGAAACCCAATTTATTTGTAATATCACAGATTTTTTCAGTTTCTAATAGATCGTATTTAAATTTTAAGACGCTAGTCTTGAATTCTTGGTAAGTCTTACCATTCTTCAGCAATAAAGTAATCCTATCAAAGTTTAGTTCCTTGTTTCTTATGCACTTGTGGCTCATAGATATCCATTTTTCTTTCTTTACTGAAAGAACAGTAGTAATCATTTGCTCATTAAACCAGGTGTCCTTGGCCAGAGCCATGCTGAATATCAGTATTCCCTCATCTTCTAGGTGCCTATGGAGGTTGCTTAGAGTCCTTATTATCCCCTTTCTGAGGTCATCACCATGGTCTATAGCGTCAAAGCAGGTTATAATGTCAAATCTCTCCTTAAGCTCAAAATTAAGCATATTAGCTGTAATAAACCCTACCCCTCTAACTTTCTGCTTGGCGAGCGCTATGTCTTCCTTACTTACATCAAGGCCCTTAGATTGATAGCTATGATTTAGCATGCTAAGCAGAAGACCATTACCGCAGCCAATATCTAACAAGGTCTTAGAATTCCCTTTAAGGTACCTTTTATCAGCCCATTTTATGAAGGCTACCTGTCTTGCCTTATAGCGCTTATCAATCTCTGTGCTATGCCTGCTATACTGTTTATTGAATCTAGCCGATAATGAAATTTCTTCCTTCATATAGCCCACACAAGACCTATAATCATACTTGCTCTATAAAGCATATTAAAACCTATCTAAAAGCTTTTATATCTCCAAATTCATAAATTACAATGGGGATAGAATGGTAGAAGAGAAGAGATTAGAAGCAAGCCATCCGGGATGTGGACATCCAGGATGCACAGAATCCGATGTAATACAGAGATTGGAATCTGGCCATCAAGGTTGTGACCATCCAGGTTGTTCAGAATCTGAAGTAGTTCAAAGACTTGAATAAATGTATTTTTTGCTCTACAGAAAGGCGTAGAGCTATTTATGTTAGAGGGTGGATTGAATGACTATAGTGTGCGCAATAAAATGTAATAATGGGATAGTTGTCGGCTCTGACGGGCAGGCAAGTGTTAATACAACTGGGGGAGCCATAAGGCACCAGATTCAGAAGATATATCAAATTGGGGACAATGCTGTTTTTCTAGCCAGTGGAACCATAGGCCTTATTCAGAAGAGCATGGAGATAGTAAAAGATCACTCCAAAGAACTAGATTCCGGGCTTAATACAGGAGTATTAGAAGCCATAAAAAAAGGTATATTTCCAATTGTTAAAAGTGCAAGGGATACCTATATCCAATATAACAATAAAACAGAAGGGGTACCAACAGTTGACATACTCTTGTGCGGATTAGACAAGAATAGAGAACTAAGAATGTGGCACATGGGTGCAGATACTCATGATGAATTCATAGACGTAGTAGGCTGCTATTGCAGTGGAAATGGTGAAACATTCGGATACTCCTTACTAAAAAGTCTTATGCAGTCTTCATCAAACATAGTCTCTGGTAAACTCATAATCTACAGGACGTTAAGAGATACTATAAATTCGCTTGCTGTAGGCGTTGGAGAACCAATAGATATCTGGTACATTCAGGACACCGGCATAATACACAAATTGTCCAATAAAGAAATTGAGGAGCTTTCTAAACTGTACAAGAATTGGAAGGAGATGGAGGCTAACTTCTTATCAGGTAAATTAGTTGATCTGGCAACTAAGCCATAGATGAGGAGATGGATAAGAGAAGGGAGAAAAAATCATCGTCGACTGATAGAGTTACAGACATTGATATACGAAAAACAAAGACAAATGAGAGAATGGGAGTCAATACTGAACCGAATAAAAATGTGAAGATTCTAACAGAGTTAAAGTTAGAGTTAGATGAAGCAGCAAAGATTAATCCATGCCCAGGATGCAAACACGATACAGAGTTGCTTGCTAAATTTATTTCAGCAAAATTAGATTCTGCAAGGAGTGGCTCAAGCATGGATAGAGAGACAATCAAATCTCTTAAGGAAGTTGACTACATAAATGAACTTACAGACATAGCGATTGCCTTTTCTAAATTTATAAAACCATTTACCAGGATTAGCAAGGTACCAGAGGTATACGAAAAGGTTCTCCACGAAGATATGGAAGCAAACAAAAAGGTAAAGGAACATCTACTGAAAGCCAGCGAACTAACTAAGGAATTAGAAGGTACAGATAAACAATTTAAGATAGTATCAGACGTATTAAACGCGTTTATACGAGCAACTGACTTCAAATTAAGCGTTGATCCTTACACATTTTATCTATTTGACAGGACGATAAAACTAGGTTACAAAACACATCTTTTGAGTGCTACAAGTAAGGTAATTGTTGGGATAAAAGGAATTGCAGACCCATCAAGGTATAAGTGATAAAAATGAGTAAAAGCAGAGTATCAACTCTAATATTCTGCAAAGATAAGATTGACAACTTAGTCGGTCTAATCCAAGATGTCTATCCAGTATCTGACGAAATTGTAATCGTTGACTCGAGCACTCCTGACAACAAGCAATTGCTCCTTCAGAAGAAAGAGGATCTAAAGTTAGATAAAGTAACCGTATACCCTGTAGTGGCATTGGGGCATCCAGAACCTTACCAGATGTATGGATTAGGCAAGTGTCAGCACGATTGGGTATTCTATATAGATACTGACGAGAGACCAAACGAGTTCCTCAAAAGAAATATGAGGTCAATTATAGAAAGTGTAGACAATGATGCATTCTTGGTTAGAAAAAGGGAATTAAGTAAAGACGGTAAAAGATTCTTTGATTCCTATCAGCGCAGGTTGTATAAGAGAGAAAGTGCAACATATACTGGAAATGTCTTTTCAGATCCAACAATAAACGGAAAGGAGGTAAAGTTAGATCCAAACAACTTTCTGAATCATTATTTCGAATACTACGATAATCCAGCCAAAAGTTATAACGGATACTTCGTAATCTGTGCATATGAAGCAAGGAAAAGTTATGATGATTTGCTCGATATAACAAAGACCAGGCCTTTAGCACGTGCATTTCTAGAAGCTTATTATAAGGCTAGAGATGTAAAATCAGACGAGGAATTAACCAAATTTGACTACAAATTTCTGCAGATGTCTGTGTTGTACGTTGGCGGAGAGCTTTCACATAATCTTAAAAAAGGTAAATTACCAAACATCGGTTTTGTTTCCAGTAATTATGTGTATGTTATGAAAGAGATAGACTCACTCTTTACTCATCCAATTGAAGAAAGACAAACTCAATTAGCAATATCTAAAGAAATAAGGTCAGCAGGTGGAGTTATCAAGTATTTGGGAGTGGACGAACCCTATGTACACAACCTAAGGTCAGAATATGATACAAAGGGTATAAACGGGGTTCAACTTTTTACTTCTCTACTTAGAAAAGAGCATGAAAAACGTCAGCGTGAGAGAGTAAGGATGACCAGTGCATCCTAGTTCTGATCTTCCAATCGCAACCCATATATAAGCTGTTAGACTAACCAATTTGGTGTAACCATGGCCAAAAATCGAAGGACTGGTACTTCAGCTGCTCGAGCCCTCCCGGGGCTTAAGTCTTTGGGGATAAGACTTCGACAGACACCTACTCTTTTTTCCTTTTGTAATAAGCTTGTTTTATATTTATATGCAGTTCTATTCTAAATTAGAGTCTGTTGCATAAAGAACATAAGTGATTATTTGGACCTTGACATAGACGATATGATAAAGGATGATGAGGAGCACCGAAATAGGGAAAACCGAAGTAATTCAAGTGCTGATAAACCTATCGAAAGCATGACTCCTGATACCGAAGAGAGTAACGGGGGAAAAGAAGACAGCGATTCAGGCACGGGAAAAGTTCCTATCGGGAGGGTCGAACACTTCTTCAGCAAATTGAACGTCGCTGCGATAAAACTAACTGGGGACCTTAAGGTGGGCGACATGATAGAGATAAAGAGCGACGAGGGATTATTGAAGATGAGAGTATTGGGAATGCAGATAAACAAAGAGGAGGTCGGAGATGCCACTGCCGGCGATTCGATAGGGATAAAAGTTGACCAACCAGTAAAGCAAGGAAGCCTAGTCTACTTAATGAGTTAATTTATGTGATCAAATGAGCATAGATGAGCAGAAATGCGATATTTGCGGAGAAGATCTGGCAATGGACAACTTCTACTACATATACGCAGGCAGGCTGCAGCAAGGCCCGCAGAGCGACAAGAAGAGCATAACAGAATACAATCTATGTACAAACTGCTATACCCAGATAAAGGCCGAGCTGATGGTAGCCGTCCAGAGGCGCAAGAACCTGCACGACAAGCCGTAAGGGTTTAAATCCTTTGAATAAAGAGAGATATCATGGACATTGAGACCAAGATGGAACTGATAAAGAGCGAGCCCCTGCAGGAAGTAATCACAGACCAGGACCTAAGGACAATACTTGAGACAAACGCCCATCCTAAACACTACATAGGACTTGAGATAAGCGGCATGATGCATCTTGGAAGCCTTATACTAAATGGAAAGAAGATAAATGACTTCGACAAAGCGGGGATAAAGACCCAGGTTCTGCTTGCCGATTGGCACACTATGGCAAACAACAAGTTCGGCGGAGACTGGGACCGAATAATAAAGGCGTCAGAATTCTACAGGAAGGCGTTCCAAAAGGTCTGCCCAAACACAAAGATCATACTTGGGTCTGACCTCTACAAGGGAAACGACGACTACTGGAAAAACATTATCCAATTCGCGAGGCGCACCACCATGGCAAGGGCCACCAGGACCCTTGTAATACAGGGAAGAAGCCAGAAGGACACCCTGCACGTATCGCAATACATATACCCAATGATGCAGGTCAATGACATACTAGCACTCGACGTCGACATACCTCATGCGGGTATAGATCAAAGAAAGATACACGTTCTGGCGAAGGAACTCTTCAAAGACATGAAATTGAAGATGATAGCTCCA
This sequence comes from uncultured Microcaldota archaeon, assembly GCA_963773985.1. Taxonomy (GTDB): domain Archaea; phylum Micrarchaeota; class Micrarchaeia; order Micrarchaeales; family Micrarchaeaceae; genus UBA12276. The sequence continues at coordinate 493,056 of CAVZDF010000003.1, forward strand.
GTCCACCATCATTTGCTGCAGTCGCTTCTACAGCCACCTAAACTACAAGAGTCTGCAACCAAGGAGGAAGAGGTAATCGCAACCAAGATGAGCAAATCCAAGCCAGGATCCTCGATATCCGTAATGGCGACTGATGAGGAGATAAGGAAAACACTGAAATCTGCATGGTGCCCTGAAAAGATTGCGGAGCAGAACCCGGTTCTGGAATTATGCAAGTACCTGATACTTCCGCTTGATGGAAAGCTAAAGATAGAAAGGAAAAAAGAATACGGAGGAGACATAGAGTACACAACTTACAGAGAGCTCGAGAATGACTTTGTCAGCGGAAAGTTACATCCTATGGACCTTAAAGGGGGCGTCTCAACTTCGATAATATCCATGCTCGAACCGATAAGAAGCGAGTTCACCGGTAAGAATGCAGAACTTCTGGAAGTGTTCAAACAGACATGATGTATCATAATTTGGTGCTCTGTTGAAAAAGAATATTAACGTATCAATAATTGTTTTGGACACCCTGAAACTTGATACGTTCAATAAAATCTTAAAAGAAAACCCTAGCCTTCTTAATAAGCTCGATGTAGTCAGATTTGAGAGCTGCATATCATCAGGGTCTTGGACCTTGCCATCTCATGCATCTTTGTTTACTGGGCTTACACAATCAAAGCACGGATGCCACGAAACAAAGGAGATAAAGTCGCTCAACATAGAGATGATAAGCCTGAAAAGGGAGACGATACTGCAGGACCTGAAAAGACTGGGGTATTTCACCTATGGCATATCGGCCAACCCCTACATACACCCAATCTACGGCTTTGTTGGATTTGATGAGTACATGGAGGAATCATATTTTACCGACATATCAGGCAGCATTATAGAGATATCAGGAGAGCTAAAGCCCCGAATATCGAAATATAGGGACCTCTACGGAAACGATGTCCTAAAATTGTCGCAGGCGGTAATGAAGGACGACCCGAAGCTATTCCTGGATCTTGCCGTAAGCGCGACCGCCCTGAGCCCAAGAGCTGCAATAAAGAAAATGAGGGCGAAGATGATAGACGGCTGGCCCATAGAGAAGGGAGGCATGAGCATCTTAAAGAAAGTAAGCACAATGAAAATAAAGCAGCCATTCTTCCTATTTGTAAACTTTATGGAGGCCCACGACCCTTATGTTGGTAAGAAGGGCATGGATTTCAACTGGGCAACCCCATTCCTGGCCGGTGATATGGACAGGGATTTGGTGGAGAAATGGAAAAGGCTCTACGAAAAGGCATCCGCCCGCGCGCTCAAATACGGCACGGCCCTGATAAGAGACCTCCTAAAAAGGTTCGGTGACAACCAAGTAATCATACTTACATCAGACCACGGCCAGGCATTCAACGAGCACGGATTTGTCGGTCACGGTACGGTACTCTTTGACGAGGTAATAAAAGTGCCATTGATGGTAATAATGCCAAAAAGTTTCAGCAAGGAAATAAAAAAGGACCAACACCAGTCTCTTGATAATATACGCAGCTTCATAAATTCCGCAGTGAATGGTGATTCAAATGCAATGTCCAAGCTTTCAACCAAGAAAGTAATCGCCGAGACGTTCAGCATACCTGCAAACGTCTCTAATGCAAAAGGACTTGACAAAAAGAAACTTGCAAAGTTTGATAAGTACCAGAAAAGAATCTTCGGAAAGGCCTGAACATGAAACTAATAATCGCCGAACACAACCTGAACGAACGCGGGGGGGCAGAAAAAGTAATACTCAAAATAGCGCAGAAGTACGATGCACCAATTTACACTTTGGGTTACAAGAAGGACGGCACATTTCCTGAATTCAAGGACATAGACGTCCGTGTTTTCAAAAGCAGGGGCAAGCTCAGCACCGTGTTTCCGGCGCGAGTGGCAAACGCCATCCATTATGGATATAATTTCTATAATTTAAAGATAAAGGAAGATTATGACATCATAAACCCTCACATGTCACCCAGTGAATGGGTAAGGAACAACAACCCGCGGGCGCTTTGGTACTGCCATACTCCCCCAAGGGAAATATACGACCCAACAGTCGCAAACCTGCGGAAAAGATCGCTCAAGGAAAAACTTCTTTACAGCAGCCTCTCAAGAGTGTATACGCGAATGGAGAGGAAAATAGTAAAGGAAATTGAGGAGGTCGCCACCAACAGCGAGAATACAGCCCATCGCATAAAAAGAAGTCTCGGTAGGGATGCAATCGTAATAAACCCGGCTGTAGACTGCAAGGAGTTCAGCAGTAAGGGCGACGAAAGGTTCTTTCTCTACCCGTCAAGGATTGCCGAGCAGAAACGCCAGGAATATGCGATAGAGGCATTCCAGAGATTCTCAAGGCTGCATAGGGGTGGGAACTACAAGCTAGTGCTTGCAGGAGGACTCTCGACCAGATACAAGGATTTTGATGAATATTTCAGGAAGCTCAAGTCCATGAGAGCCAGGAATGTGGTGTTCAAGCTGAATCCCTCAAACAAGGAGCTGAAAAGCCTCTACTCAAAGTGCACGGCAGTTCTGTTCACTCCCATAAACGAAGACTTCGGCATAGTGCCGCTAGAGGGCATGGCGAGCAAAAAGCCAGTCATAGCAGCAGACGAGGGGGGTCCTAGAGAAACAATAATGAATGGTAAGACGGGCTTCCTTGTAGACAATCCCTCGGAGATGGGCGAAAGAATGAAACTTCTGGCTGAGAATAGTTCAATAGCTGAGGATATGGGTAGGGCGGGACGGAAAAGAGTGGAGAAATACTACTCATGGAATATGTTCTTCAAGAAATTCGACAGGCTTGCAAGGAAAGTCGGGAAGGCATAAGTTTGCAAAACCCGCAACATTATTCATTAAATTGAGATATTTGGAAAATTCCTGTCGACGTAAGCTTTATAAATGAGCCTTTTTGCATCATGGAAAGGTATATATATTTCGGCAGGGGTATAATATCACCTACAACCGACACGCTAATGTATAGTATTTAATTTGTGCTATCAAAATAGTCTCTGTGCAGGGATGGCGGAGCTCGGTCAAACGCGGCGGACTCAAGATCCGTTGGCTTAGGTCTACGGGAGTTCAAAGATAACGAACAAATCTCCCTCCCTGCATAACATCATGGTGTAACAATGGCAAAAAGCAAAGCAGCAAAGAGGCCCAAACTTCGGGAGTCAAAGATATTCGAAGTTCCTAATTACGCTCAAACGGAGGAGTTCACAAGCTCGGCAGCCTCTGCTATGATGGTGCTTAAGTACCTTAACAAGAACCTAAAGATGAAGAAAGAACTGGAGTTCCAGATATGGCAGGAGGCGGTCAATGGAAGCGTCTGGCACGGCTCTAGGTACGGCCTGGCTTATGCCCTGGCTAAGAGGGGCGCAAGGACCCAGATAATAAGCAACGCCAAGGACGAGGGCTACGAGAAGAAGCTCGCCGTCTATGAGGGAATCAACCTGGACACGCTCAGTGCATCATTCAATGAGATAAAGGAGAAGTCCCAGAAGCTCAAGATAAAGGAGCAGTTCGGCGCAACTACAATTAATCTAATCAAGAAGCAGATAAACGGAGGCAAGATACCTATCGTTCTTGTCAACGCGAATGTGCTGAATCCTTACCTCGAGCCATCACCGCACTGGGTGGTAATAAAGGGCTACGACAAGGACACATTCTACATAAACGATCCTTATTCCGACAGCACGATAACGATGGAGCCGCAGGTGTTCAAGAGCGCCCTCGGATTCGAGAAGGAGTTCCACATGATTACCGTAAGCTCTAAGAAGTAATTCTTATACGGAAGAATTAGCAACTAATTATCATCGTTAAGCATTGGTGTGTTCTGCATGTCGATGCGCAATTCCAACCTGTATTCTTCGTCTAGAAAGTCTATATCTGCCTGTCTCACATGGTATTTGTCACGTAATATTCTACATACCTCTTCTGGTGAAATCTTTTTTGACCTAATCTTCTTAGATTTCACAACAACTTTCTTTCGCATATCAGCACCTAATCATTCAGCATGGGGCTATTTTGCAGGTCTTTAAGCAATCTGCGTTTGAATTCCGCATCCAGGTAATCTATGTCTGGTTGTGGAACGTGATACTTGTCCTTCAGTATAGCCACGACCTCTTTAAGTGGCAATTTCTTATATTTCCCTTTAGCAACCTTGGCACTTTCTTCCATACCATCACCCAAACCGGCAACTAATTTTCTTCATTAAGCATTGGGATATCCTGTAGATCTTTAAGTAACCTGCGTTTGAATTCAGTATCAAGAAAATCTATGTCTGTCTGTGCCACATGATATTTGTCCTTTAACATTGCCACAACCTCTTTAATCGGCAAGTTCTTAGGTCCCTGATCTACGATTTTGGATTTTTTTATCACATCAACACCAAGTGCTTTTATCTGGTAAATTATAAAATCTTTTGCTTTTTATAAAAATTTAGTATCTTGTTTTCTGCAATCTTTAGGCGCCCTCTTATAATCCCAATCGATTCCGCCTCAAATTTGTCACTCTTACCTTTTACATAAATATATTGTTTGTCTAACAAATTCTCAATCTCCCTGAACTCATTCCTTATGATCTCTTCAAATTCCTCTCTTATGTTAGCCATACTCATCAGCAAGTACGCAATAATTAGCTTTCAGTCCAATACTTTGGCTGATTTTACATTGATGGTACTTCGTCTTATCAATGTTTTTCTCATCAACCTTAGTCTTATTTGCCCTATCTTTATGAGCGGGAATCTTAGCACATTTAGTCTTTCTAATCTTCTGTAGCAATTGACGCACATAAGCCTGTTCTCTATTGGCAACTTGTCAAAGAAATAGTTGCTGTAAAGCCTAGAGGGCATAACAAATTTTACTTCGTCCTTTTCTATAAGCTTTGTACAAACAGAGCAGACATTCCTAGAAAGGTAATTCCTGTCCAGTTCCTCCGCGCACTTTACGCAGTAAGACAAATTGTCGCTCACAGCAATATCCTTGGAGAAAGGATATACTACTGTCCCGCACCTGCCGCAAAGTTCGTTTTCAGTTTCCATGAATTTACCTCACTTCTCAAAAACCTCACCCAAAACGCCTGCTTAAATGATAATTGGGTAATCGGTAGTATTTATTCTTTTAGGGATCCAGAAGAAAATAGGGCATAAGCGGAAGTAAAGGGATAGTATTATTAAATACGCACCGCCGTTTTATCGCTTTGCATTTTCTCAATAAATTAATATATTTTCAGTAGAAAAGAACCATCAAATCTTCACGCATTTCTTAATGTCTGTTATCGTGGCATTTGTCTTTATCGCACTTCTTTCCATATGCGTTTTTGTCGCTTTGAAGCCCTTTTTTACCAGCCTGTCGATGAAATAATCTGGGCTCACCGCGCCCATTTTCATCTTGCTGGTGAACCTGGGTATTGAGTAATAAAGAGGGAAATCAGCTTCTTTTGAAAGCCCTTCCACGAAAATCAGGCTGTCCTTGCCGTAGATTTTCTCCGATTCTCCCTGAACCGTGAGCGCTGTTACAATTCCAACCACATCCTTGTTGTAAAGGTTGCCGAGCCAAACCTTTCCTGCAGTGTCAAGAGGGTTGCCGCAAAGGTTGCATTTGCTCAATGTCGGGACTGATGACTTATCAATGCCCCTATTCAGGCACTTGTTGCAATAATAAACATAGCCAAGCTTTTTTATCGAATCGATTGCATTTTTTGAGCCGTGGCGCAGTTGGAGGAAGACACGAACATAATGCAAATAATCAAATGAGAGCTCAACAGACACGCCAAAATTGAACTGCGCGGCAATCCTTACGATGTACCCGATCAGTATCCTAAGGGCAACCTCATGGCAAAGCTCATTGTGCATGGGTTTTGCATCGTAGAGCCTAAGGCAAGCCTTGTAATCTGCACCGCAAAGTACGGCCATGTCTGTTGCGGTAACCATAAGTCTTGTTCCGTCTTTTGCGACTTTCATAAGGTCGTAAATGTAAGGGGTCACTCCCCCAAAAGGGTCTAGGTCAATAAAGTCGAATTTCTTGTCGGTAGTATTGGTGAACTCTTGTATGTTTTTTCCAAGCGCATTTGCCTTTACCTTGTTGAAAACCACATTCTTTTTCATGGAAGGGAATGCCTTCCTGTTCATTTCCAGTAGTGTTACGGCTCTTGAATTGCTCTCTAGATAGTATCTGATTCCTCTTATCCCTGTTGCTGCGGTGGCATCGAGAATGCTGCTCCTTTTGTTAGAGAAAGCTGCAACATACGCCGAACTTATATCTCTTGATAGCCTTCCTTCTGAATTAAGAAAGGACTCCTTTGTGTATTTTATAACTGCTTTGCCCTCTTTGTACATCTTATCACTTTACAATCTCCCTTAATGCATCAAGAAGGCCATGGGCATAGTTTATGCTGGCAAAAGAGGTGTAGAAATCCCCCTTGTCAAGGAAACTCTTTGAGTCCTTGGCATACATCTTCGATAATTCAAGAACCCGGACTACTGACTTGTCGTCCGACTTGACAGAGTCCACGTTCTTATAGAAAAGTGCGATGTCCTTTTCTATCCTATTTTGAATGTCCAAAGCATCAGTGCTCATCGAACCACGTATATTATTTATACCTGCTATAAATAATTATACTCGTCTATTCTTCAAGGGTAATCAAATAACAAAGAGTAATCTGCTGATAGCAGTAACCGGTACGCCAGGTTCAGGCAAGACAAGCTTCGCAAAGGAACTGCAACGTGCGCTTCCAAATTCAAAGGTCATAGAGGTAAACGACGTAGTTGATCAGTACAAACTTTTCTCCCGGATCGATAAAATGGGCTCAAAGGTTGTGAAATTGAAGGAACTGGAAAAGAAAGTGCAGCAGCTCATAAAGGATGAGCTTAAATCATCGCACTTAATCATAGTTGGACATCTTGTATGCGAACTGAAGATAAAACAGGACATGACCGTAGTGATTAGGATAGGCCTCAATGAACTTATCAATAGGCTTGAGGTCCGCAAATACGAGAAGGAGAAGATAAAGGAGAACATAGTTTCGGAGTCCGTCGATTACTGCGGAACCAAGGCAAAAGATACCTGCAAGGAAACCTATGAAGTAGAGACCGATTCGGATAAGGCGGAAATCATCGAATATATAGTAAGCAAGGCCTCTGGCAAGCCCAGTAAAGAACCGGACAAGAAAGAAATAAACAAGATTGATGAAATCCTAGATTTGGTTGCCAACGGAAACAAGTACAGCCTCTAATCATATTGAGAATTTGTTGGAATATGCTACGTAAATCAGCTTTGCATGCTTTTCAGGTACCTTGTTTACAAACAGCGTAGCCTTTTTTGCACTGAAATTGGAAGGAAGATTGTTGGTATTTTTGGTAAGGAACGAACGTATCAGTTCTTCGGGGTTTGTGTGTTTCGCTTTTTCAATGCAGTAAATCCTGTCATTTTCTATAAAGGTGAACATTGAATTCTTGTGTGCTTTCATGAATCTGTCAACAGCTTCTCCCATTTCAAGGTTGGGACCGGTGATTCTTGTTGTTGTGACTCTGAAGTCCTTGATGAAGAACCCTATAACCGCATCCTTTTTCTCGAGGTTTTGCAAGGATATCTCCGGAGTGAACTCGTTTGCTTTTAGAACATCATTCAATCTGAGTCTTGTCCTTCTGAGTTGTTGCCATATGATATCATCAGCTATCTCAGGGACCTCAAAATGAAGAACGTAAAGGTTTGCTCCAAGGGCATTTTTTACTCCTAGAAGCTTCTTTTCAGAGTATATATCGGATAACCCCTTGCCGTAGAACGATTCTTTACTAGGAGACTGCAGCAACTTTCTTGCCGCCAAAACGAATCTGAAAAGAGACTCGTCTGAGACATTCGCAGCAACATTCCTGTTGCTGTCTGTAGGATCAATTACTATGAATTTCTTGTCAAAAAGTTTCAGAAGGGTTTTAGGGTCTCTTTCATCCACTTTCAATTTCATAATGTTGATGATAAGAGGAAGTTTGATGTTAGCAATCGCAGTTACTACGTTGAGGAACGAACCGTAATTGCAAATAAGCAACTCACAGAGATATCCAGAGAAACCCTCGATTCTCGCCTCTGCCCCGTATACCTTATGTTCCTTCAAGAATGCCTTCAGCAGCCTTACTTCGTCACGTTGCCTCTCGCTGAGTTTTTCATCGATGAACTTGTTGTGAAGTTGGGTTCTGTCAACGGCGGTGCCCATCTCTCCTGCATCCTTTATCTTATAAGCAGGCACTATGTCCACATTTATGTTCAGGTCATTGAGAAAGAGTCTAGTGTAAGGATGTTCGGCGTATTTTACAATGTAGGACTCGTTCTTCTTTTTGTTAACTATCTTTTTGGCTACCTCGAGCCCTTTCTTCTCTACCGCACTTTCCTTCGTGCTTCTCGGGAATAAGAGGAAAACGTCAATGTCCGATTTTCCTCTTATCTGGGTATTTCTGGCAAAGGACCCGGCAAGAAGTATCTCAACATCCTTTGGGGTCTGTTTCATCAGCCTGCCCATGATGTCATTCATTGCAAGCTTTGCGTCGTCATGCTCCTTCTTTGAGGGCTTTACGACAAGCAGCACCTCCTTTAGGAGTGAGTTGAATCTGTCCCTCGAGGAGCCGGCCAAGCCGTATTTCTTCTCTTCCATCAATTCACGCAGATACAACATCACATGCAAATTATTTAAAGTATGTTCTAAACCTATACTATATGGGGGCTCTTGGCGAAGTAGTATCGCGCGTCGTTCGCAACGACGAGGTCGCGGGTGCGATTCCCGCAGAGTCCACTTAATTAAAATAAGATTGTCAGTAAGGCCGGTGTCGATATGGTTGATAAACAGGCAAACAAAAAAGAAACGGCAAGAAGCACAGTGCCAATAGACAAAGATACGGATATAGACGCCTTAAGAAAATTGTCAAAAGACCCGGACCCTGTAAAAAGAATCCAGGTGGCCCGGTTTATCGGAGACAGACCACCAACCGAACTTAATGCCGTACATCGAATTATACTGAAGACCTTAGCGAAAGACCAGGATTCCGATGTTAGGGATGCAGCAAGGTCAAGCATGGAAGAATTTGATAAACTAAATGCCAAAGAAACACCAATCAGCAGAATTCAAGAGGTCCGCAAACCGCGTAGGGTCCTAGTACTCGGGCTTCCGGGAAGCGGAAAGACAACAACCGCAGAGTTTCTTACGAAGGAGGGCTATACAGCTGTCGATGCCGATAAAGTCCTTTTGAGTTGGGGTGGGAAAGAACTGCCGATAGGATCCAGTTTGAAATATATCCTAATGCACCCGCCGGCATGGGACGAAGATAAATTAAAAATCCTACTGGAAAAGAATGAAAACAAGGACCTTTTCGTATTCGGCATAGTCCCGAATATCTGGAAGTTCTTCGATGTCTTCGATAAGATATACTACCTGGATGCCGACAAAGAGACTTTGACCGCAAGGCTGAACATCCCAAGGGACAATCCGTACGGCACAACCGACTTCCAAAAGAAGATAGCAGTAAAGCTCGTGCCTATTGCAGCAAGAGTGTCAAAGATGTCCGGCTTCGAATTCATCAATGCGACCCTGAGCACCGAACAGATAGCCTCCAAGATTCTCGACCAAGCTTAAACCTGTCATTTGACGAACATGGTGCAAGGCTTAAAAAGCTTAACTTTGAAGGGTTTACTGGAAAAGTGGTTATATGGCAAAAATGAGTACTAATCGTAAAGCGCTAGCCTTTACCCTAATAGGCACCCTGGTTTTCCTTTTCTTGATATACAGCCTTTGGGGAAGTCTCGGTCACTGGCTCAGCGCTCAAGTGGCATCGCAGGGCTCGGGAGGCGCAACCGTCCCGACATGGCCATCCGTAGTGCAGTCCATACTGTATGGGCTTGCTGTCACAAGCACCATATCGCTGCTTGTCGTAACGCTGGTCGGCTTCAAGATGTCTAACGCGGACATGAACAAATGGGCGATGAAGGCTCACTTCATAGCCGGATTCACGCTAATAGCTCTTACAGTGCCTCCGGCACCCTCAACATGGTTCTGGGTAGCGATCGTTGGATTCGTACTGACAGAATTAGGGACTGGAATGGCAGCTATGTGAATTGCTTACAGTCTAGGTAATCCATTTCTTTATTTACTTAGTCCAGCATTTAGGCATTTCGCTGCATATACTACAATAAGATAGTGTTAGACATGGCACCAGAAATCAGGAGATTATCCATAGCGGACAGGCATACCTGGGCCAAGGGCATAAAGCACCTAAAGAAGAACGACAGGATACTCGCCGCCATGATAAAAGAGATCAAAATAGAGGAGCGCAAGCTGAATGACGACTACTACGGAGCAATAGTTAGATCTATAATATACCAACAAATATCTGGCAAGGCAGGAATGGCAATAATAAACAAGTTCAAGGCGCTGTACAAAGGGAAACTGCCAACTCCAAAGCAGTTCCTTACGACTTCGGAAGTGAAGGTAAGGAGCGCAGGAATATCGCCCCAGAAATACTCGTACCTTAAGGACCTGTGCGAACGAATAGAGAGCGACAGGCTGGAATTGCGAAAATTTGAGAAAATGGAAAACGAAATGATAATAAATGAATTAGATGATGTGCGGGGAATAGGCAGATGGACTGCAGAGATGTTCCTAATATCGAGCCTTGGAAGAACCAACATAATACCTGCCGATGACCTTGGCATAAGAAAGGGAATACAGAAAGCGTATAACCTCAGGAAACTTCCAGAGCGAGAACAAATAATGAGGATATCAAAGAGTTGGCAACCTTATGGCACAATTGCATCCCTGTACATTTGGAGAAGTCTGGATGGGAAAAAGAATACGTGGGCTTGATAGCCATAAGATATTTATATTCGCCAACTGATTAATACAAAGGCGTATTGATTATGTTAGTATTCACCAAATTATTACTAATTTTTGCTGTGATGCTGTTAATATTCGGCGTCGTCATCTACTACATAGGCTATCATTTTTCAGGCAACACATCACTAAATTATTACCCAAAGAACCAGTCTTCCAACTTCAGTTCGCCCCAGCAATACAGCAACTTCATACAGAATGGATCTACCACAATTAAGTATTTCGGCACATTTCTCCTGCTTTTCTTCTTTATCTTCGTGTTAGGCGCAGGAATAAACGAATATTTCAGATTTAGCGATAAGCTGCACCATCTTAAAAAGCAAAAGCCATTGCATTAGCCGCTTAGCTGTTTGTTGAGCCTCTTCAGTATCTTGTATTTCTCATTGCTGTCTATCCTTGCATTCTCTATTATCTGTTCCATGCCCTTGCATACGTTGTCGTAGGTTTTTCTGTTTATCTCGAATGGTATCTTGTCCTTGCCTCCGAGGTTGTAGGCATACATAACCGGGTCCCTATAAGCCAGTTCCTTGTCGTATATAAGCGACGATACAAATGCAAGAGACCTGAGCGTAACCCTTCCCACACCCTTGATCAGAAGCAGTTCCTTGTAATCTTTAGGGTCGATATCATTTGCCTTTGCTATAACGCCACGTGCCCTCTTGCTCATGTCTATCTCCATCTTTATCCTGTGCCGTTCAGGATATCCGTTGACCAGGATTTTGTTGTACTCCTCAAGCGCCTCTTCGCTTGCATTCCTCGACCATGTGTTCTTGCTGGAGGTCAGGTCCAAACTTTTTGCATGGTGCTCTGAATGAACGGACGAGTGCGGTTCATTGACTATGTCCTTCTGGTCTACCAAGTCTGAAAACCACTGGAATCTTATTGCCATGTTGCTCTGATTCAGCATTCCCTGTTGCACAACAGCCCATTTTCCGCTCTTCGAGAACATCATAGTATGATGGTATATCCCTATATTATCGTAAACCATCGCAGAGTCAACTTTTGCAGAGATTCTGCTGGTCTCTTTGAATTCATCCGCCCTGCCTGGAATTGAGAGCGTATCGACGCCCCTGACAATATCAGATGGCGTGTTCAACCCCGCCTTTCCTTTTCCGCCAGCGATGTAAACCTCACCAGAATCATTGAGCGCCTCCTTCAGGGCTCCCATAGTAACTGTTGTTGTGCCGCTGCTGTGCCAGTCATATCCCACTGCGCAGGACAGAGCCTGAAACCAATTTGGATCCGCAATCCTTCTTACAAGTTCATCGGCCCCGAACTCGTCCATTATAACAAAAGAGATGGCCTTTGATAGTTTTACCATTCTTCCGAAAAGCCACCGAGGTGCTTTTCCGCCATGCAATGGGAGGGTCGTGACCGAATGCATAATCATTATTGCCTGTCAAATTATTAATAGGCGACTAAAATTATTGTTTCTTGTAATCCTTGACAAGCCTGCTCCTTATCTTCCTCTCGAGCCTCTCAGAGAAGCGCACCTTCCTGCCCCTGAACCTTACAATGTTTATTTTTTTAGATGAAAGCCTTATCCTGAATCTCGCACCAGGCTGAAGCGTTCCTATGGTCCTCTCATCGCATATTAATGTCCCTGTGTATTTTACTATCTCCACCTCCAATTCCTTTTCAGCATCCATCACTATAGGATTCCTGTACGGACCGTCAACGTTGAGGAATGTCATGCACAGGACGTCAGGCGTTAGTATTATCGGTCCACCTGCCGATAGATTGTATGCGGTGGATCCAACCTTTCCCGTCACAAGAAGCCCGTCTCCGCTCATTATGAATGGATATATCCTGATTCGCTCATTGCCCTCGATCTCGTATATGTTGAAGCTCACCTCCTCCCTTATGTTGTTCAGCCTCACCTCGTTTATCGCGAAGTGGTGGACATCCTTATACACCAACTCTATCTTGTTGGCTACATTTTCAACGTGATACTGCGAACTCTTGAGCTGCTTTATGATCAGATTTATGTCCTTGAGCGTGACATCCGAATGGTAGCCAGTGCTTCCATTGTCCCCGTCCCTTATGAGCAGCACCGGCTTGTCTGTCTTCTCTGCTGTTCTGATGAACGTGCCGTCCCCTCCAATCGCAATGAATATGTCCCCGTTGCTCACCACATCGAAACTTTTCCGTAGCTTGAGCAACTCAGGATACCTTTTCTTGCTTACTATTGTGATTTTCATGCAAATCGGGCCAAACGGTGAAAAGAAAGGAAAGCAAAATGCAATTATTTCCTCATCAGGTCATAATCTATGTATATCCATATCAATGCCGCTATGAATATTATCACTCCGAGAGCCAGCCATTCGGTGTCAAAAGAGCTCTGGTATGTCCAAATCAGGTCGGCCACGGCTATTATTACCCCCATCAGTATCGCCAGATATGATTTCATATTGGTCTTCATTCAATTACCAGATAAGCATAATCAATCAGGATTTTAATATCTATCGCTCATAAAACCGCAACCAGGGCTAAAGATACCAATATATTATTTACTTATGATATATCCTCTTTAAGGTGTTTGTTTGCTAAAGCGAGTGTTCAACGGAAGCGTCAACTATTTGCAGGTAATGGACGAGCTTGGCCAGATAGACACCACGCTATTTCCCACCGACCTCAAGGATTCGCAGGTCGTTGAGATGTACAAGTACATGTGCTTCGCAAGGGCTCTGGACGCAAAGGCGCTCAGCCTGCAAAGGCAGGGAAGGGCGATAACATACGGGCCACTCTTAGGCGAGGAGGCAACCCAGATAGGCAGCGCGATGGCGATGCGAGCCCAAGATTATTTCGTTCCAAATTTCAGGCAGCACGGAGTTTTTCTGGTAAGGGGACTTCCATTGGACCTGTTCTTCCTTTACTGGAAGGGCTATGAGGAGGGAAACATCATACCGAAGGAGGTCGGAGCTCTGCCGTATATAGTTCCGGTAGCGTCCCAACTGCCTCACGCCGCAGGCCTTGCATTCACGCAGAGGTTCAACAAGACAAATTCGGCGGTGCTGGCCTATGTGGGAGACGGAGGCACCTCTGAAGGGGATTTCTACGAGTCATTGAATTTTGCAGGAATAATGAAGTCTCCTCTTGTAACTATAATAGAGAACAACCAGTGGGCAATATCAGTTCCAAGATCAAGGCAAAGCGCCGCGCAGACGCTCGCCCAGAAAGGTTTTGCCGCAGGGGTTGATGTAGTACAGGTTGATGGCAACGATGTGATTGCGGTATATAAGGCAGTGAAGGACGCGATAGAGCTTTCAAAGGATGGGCCGACGCTAATCGAATGCGTGACTTATAGGATGAGCATGCACACCACTGCAGACGACCCAACCAAATACAGGAGCGATGATGATGTTAAAATATGGAAGATGAAGGATCCGATAATCAGGTTGCAACTTTACCTTAATAAAAAGGGATTATGGAACGATGGCTTGGAAAAGCAGATGCAGGAGGAGCAGAAGAAAAAGATAGATGATGCCGTGGAAAAGGCCGAGGCATTCAAGCCAGACCCGAAAAGTATCTTTGAACATGTCTACAGCTACATGCCTGACACGCTGAAGGAGGAGCTCGACGATGCCGTGAGTTCAGGGTTCTATACAAAAGAGTGATGATCAAATGCTAGTGAATATGGTTGGAGCACTGAACAATGCGCTTGAGCAGATAATGCGGGAGAACAACAAGGTCATAGTGCTCGGAGAGGATGTGGGAAAGGACGGAGGAGTATTCAGAGTCACGGACGGCCTCATGGACAAGTTTGGTGCAGACAGAGTAGTAGATACACCCCTTGCAGAATCGGTAATATTGGGAGCATCGATAGGAATGGCGATAGGTGGCCTGAGGCCAATACCAGAAATACAGTTCGCGGGATTCATGTACATGGGATTTGACCAGATGATAAACCACGCCGCGCGTTACAGAAGCAGGTCTAGATCCAGGTTCACAGTACCAATGATAGTAAGGACACCAGTAAGCGGAGGCGTAAGGACTCTTGAGCACCATTCTGACAGCCCCGAAACATATTACTCGCATCCGGGGGGACTCATAGTTGTTGAACCATCAAACCCATACGATGCCAAGGGTCTTCTGATTAGGGCTGCGCACCTTGACGATCCGGTGGTATTCCTAGAACCGACAAAGCTCTACAGGCTGTTCAAGCAGGACATACCGGACGAGCCGTACGAGATACCGATAGGCAAGGCAAACATAGTCAGCGCAGGCGACAAGCTTACGATAATAACATATGGCACAATGGTCCCGATAGTCAAGGATGTGGTGGCAAAGAAGGGAGTCTCAGCAGAGATAATTGATTTAAGGACGATAAACCCGCTTGACGAGGAAACAATAATTGAGAGTGCGAAGAAGACGGGAAGGGTGGTCATAGCCCACGAGGCCGAGCTGAGCTTTGGGGTCGGTGCCGAGATTGCAGCAAGGATAGCCGACAAGGCGATATTCGAGCTGGCAGCTCCGATAGTCAGGGTGGGATCTCCAAGCTTCCCGTATCCATATCCGGGTTACGAACAATACTACCTGCCCAATGCAATAAAGATATCGAAAGCGATAGACAGAGTTCTGCAGGCATGATTTGATGAAAGAGATAAGATTCGTTGATGTTGGAGAGGGTATAACAGAGGGCCATATACAGAAATGGATGGTAAATGACGGCGATCAGGTAAACGAGGACCAACCAATACTGCAAGTTGAGACTGACAAGGCAGTGGTCAATGTCCCATCGCCCATAGACGGATTCGTGAAGATAGTCGCAAAGGAGGACACCATAGTGAAGGTTGGAGACCTGATAGCACAGGTTGGAACCAGAGAGGAGCTTGCAGGCGCAAAAACACAGGCACCAGTGCAGCGACAGACTCAACCCGCCCAGCAACAAACACAGCAAAAGCAGGGGCAACCGCAATCTGCCCCAGCAGCGCAATCAAAGGAAATTATGACAACCCCGTATGTTCGCAAGCTTGCGCACGATCTTAATGTTGATTTATCGAAGGTCACGGGCACCGGGCCAAACGGAAGAATACTAGAAAACGATGTTAGGAACTCCGGTGGAAAGGTAGCGGCCCCAACGGCAAAACCGATACCAAAGTTTTCAGAGGTTCTTGAGGAACAGCACAAGGATGACATAGAAAGGATACCCATGTCAATGACAAGGAAGGCGATAGCAAGAAACATGGAAGCTTCATGGACAATACCAAGGGCAACTCATATGGATCTAGTAAACGCTACAAGCCTATTCAATATGGTATCAAGAGAGAAGCCAAAACTTGCAAAGGAGATGAATATCCATCTGACGTTCCTGCCGTACATAATAAAAGCCACAATAGCAGCGCTAAAGGAAAATCCAAACTTCAATTCAAGCTACGATCATGAGAAGCTCGAGATAATAAGAAAGAATTATTTCAATATAGGAATTGCGGCCGAGGCACCCGACGGATTGAAAGTCGTAGTTATAAGAAACGCTGACAGGAAACCAACAATACAAATAGCAAAGGAATTGCAGGAACTCGGAGACAAGGTCAAGAACCAGACAATAACGCTAGAGGAGATGCAGGACAGCACATTCACAATAACAAACATAGGTAGTCTGGGTGGTGGTTTCCTTGCGGTGCCGATGATAAACTACCCCAATGTGGCAATTCTCGGAATAACGAAAGTAAGAGACTGGCCAGTAGTTGAGGATGGGATGATAAAAGTTGGAAAGGTCATGCCGTTCTCGCTGGTATTCGACCACAGGGTTGTGGATGGCGCAGAAGCGGTTAAGTTCGGAAACGCACTGATAAAGTATCTTGAGGATCCTGATCTTCTGGAAATGTTATGATGATTAAATGGTAATGGGATCCCTTCCTGAACAGGTAGACCTTGCAATAATAGGCGGGGGCGTGGGTGGCTACATAGCCGCGATAAGAGCATCCGAGCTCGGACTAAGTGTTGCTTTGGTCGAAAAGAACAAGCTTGGCGGCCACTGCCTGAATTATGCCTGCATACCGTCAAAGACGTTGATAAAAATATCAGACATATTCTATGAGGCCCAGCATTCACAGAAGTTCGGAATTAATGGCAGCGTCACACTAGACGCAAAGAAGATGCTCGAATGGCGCATGTCTGTTTCAAAGAAGCTTGAGGATGGAGTGGCATTCCTGTGCAACTCGAACCAGATAGACGTGCTCAAGGGCACCGCAACTTTCATATCATCTAATACTCTCCAACTTACGGATGGGGTCTCCCTTGAATTCAAGAAGGCGATAATTGCAACAGGGTCCGAACCGACACAGATGAAGGGTTTTGAATTCGGCGGAAATATAATGGACTACAAACAGGTGCTTATGCTTGATTACATACCAAAATCAATGGTAATACTTGGAGCCGGATATGTTGCGGTAGAGATAGGGACGCTCTATGCGAAAATTGGTAGCAAGGTTAGCATAGTGGCAAGAAGCGACGTGCTCTCAAGATTCGACAAGGATGCAGTAAACCTGGTAAAGAAGAGAATGCAGGAGCTTGGGGCAACAATATATACTGGTGTAACTCCAGTTTCCCATGACCAAACGAGCGTTACATTGAGCGATAACACAAAGCTGCAGGCGGATGTGATTGTAGTGGCAATAGGGTTAGAGCCATTTACGAAGGATCTGGGGCTTGAGAACACAAAAGTTCAGCTTGATCAGAATAATTTCATAAAGATTGATGACGCACTCAGGACTACAGACGCAAACATACTTGCTATAGGCGATGTAGTGGGTGATCCTATGCTCGCACACAAAGCAATGCGGCAGGGTGTAATAGCCGCCGAAGTGGCTGCAGGAGAAAACTCATCGTTTGATAATGTGGTCATACCCGCGGTAATATTCTCCGATCCGGAAATAGCCATTGCCGGCACGGTTCAGGAGTCAGACAAGATAAAAGTTACCAAGTTTCCGCTTACTGCTCTTGGGAGGAGCATAGCACTCGATACAACTAATGGTTTCGTAAAGATCGCATACGATGAGGAAAACACCGTAAGGGGAATCGAGATAGTTTCTGATGAGGCGAGCTCTATGATATCCGAGGCGGCGCTTGCAATAGAGATGGGCGCGAACCTTGAGGATATAGCAGACACGATACATCCGCACCCCACATACAGCGAGGCCGTGCAGGAGGCAGCAGAGGCGGCCCTGGGAAGGCCGCTACACTTCTTCTACGGAAAGAAAAAGTAACGATTAGATGGATTACGACAAGGATTTTGAGGACGGATTTGAGTACACTTCGCTCGGAGCACTGCATTACATGCATCATCCTGGAACAAAGGAGAAGATCATATTCCTTCATGGATTGGGGGCAAACACAAAGGTATGGAGCAAGCTCATGCAGTTCCTTCCCGACGAACTCGACATTTTCCTGATCGATCTTTTGGGCCATGGAAAATCAGACGCCCCGCAAATAGAATATTCAATAAGCGCGCAGTTCCAGGCACTAAGGGAATTCATCGCAATGCAAAACAACGGTGACAGTTACATATTTGGACATTCCTATGGCGGCTGGATAGCGGCATATTACGCATCCCAGCCCTGCACATCGAAGGGAATAATACTTGAGGATGCAGCCGGTTTGAAAGAATCGTTCGATTCAATAATAAAAAGCGGAAAGGAGAAAGAATACAAAGAAAAGATGCTGAAATCCGTTTTGGGATTGAACAGCAACAAGGAGTATGTCTTCAAGAGCATACTTGATTCAGACTTCGGCGAAGACCAATTGACCGACCAAGTGCTCTCAAACATAACAACAAAGACAAAGATAATATGGGGCAGCGATGACAGAGTCCTTGACAAGAGCATAGCTCAAATCTTTCAAAAGAAGATAGAAGGAAGCTCGGTAAGCATCGTAGACGGCGCAGCACACGATGCGCACTTCACCAATCCAAAAGAGGTAAGCGATTTGATTATAAACTTTATCAGGGGCGCTTGAGGCCAAAATTATTTCTTCAATTCCATTATCGCGTCTACGAGCTGCTCCTTTGTTACGTTCTCTGTTTTAACACCAAGAAGGTAGAAGACGTTTATCGCATTTGATACATAATCCCTTCTGAGTTCAACTCCCCTCAGATGCTTTTCAAGAAGAGAGAGCAGTTCGCCAGGATCAGCCCTCACATTTCCAGTTATTCTTATGTCTATTATCACATTGTGCTCTACTTCTGCGTTAATCTCTATAACACCGTCACTTATCTTGTATGCGTTGTGAACACGCATAATTGTTATTCACACCAATTAATAAAACCCTTTTCGTATATATAATGTGGAATACTGGGCTAGGCGCTAATATGGCCGAGATACAAATAGCGGAAAGGGAATACCTGCTTGCAGAGAAGATAGACGAGACGCCAGAGGTTCTCATAATCAAATTCAAGCCAAAAGACGGGAATCCGGTTTCGTTTGATCCTGGAATGTTCATGATGATAACAGGAATTGATGCTGATGGCAAGCATTATACGGCAAGGGCGTTTTCAATAGCCTCTGACCCCTCGGCAGCAAAGATGGAATTTATGGTCATAAAAGAGCCAAGGCACGGCGACCATATAGGAAGATCCCACTTTGTAGATGCAAATATAGGTGATACATTCATACTCAAAGGGCCAAACGGCCAATTCAGGTTCGACCCTAACGTTGATAAGAACGTCGTATTCATTGCCGGGGGCACTGGACTTGCACCTTTCATCTCAATGCTAAGACACATCAAGGTTACCGATTCAAAAAGTAATGTAATACTTTTCTACAGCACGAAATACCCAACCGAGATAATAAGGAAAGAGGAATTGAACGGCTATGCAACTGATCTTGGAATTAAGCTAATAATTACAGTGACAAGGCCACAACCTGGTGATGGATGGACGGGGCAAACTGGCCACATAAATAACGAGATGATAAGCAAGTATGTCCCAGACCTAGGCATAAGGACAAACTACATATGCGGTCCGCTGGAATTTGTAAAGGCCGCAAAAGATGCCCTAACTGCACTTGGCGTACCTCCAGAAAGAGTAAAGGCGGACGTTTGGGGATAAATAATGATCTTATGAGGGTTAAACTTGTAAGTTTCGATTGGGACGGAACACTAACGATAATGCCTACAAAATACTCATGGACGCTCATAAACGAGTATCTAAATTTTAAAGATGAAGCAAAGAAATCTGCCTACGATTATCGCTCTGGCAAAATAGACTTTGTAACTTGGTGTAAGATATGTGTTGGAAAATACAAATCTTTGGGTTTAACAAAGGACAAACTGAATGAATTAGTCGACAAGAATGTAAAATTGCACCAGGGTGCAATAGAAACCGTAAATTACCTAAGACAAAATAGGGTAAAAGTCTGCTTAATTTCTGGAGGCATATATAATATGTACGAGCAAATTTCAAATAAATTTAAACTTAAATTTGATTTTGTTAGTTTTAGTACGAAGCTTAACTTTAATAAAAGTGGCCAACTTATAGATGGTAGTTACAATAACTACGACTATGACGCTAATGGCAAATTCAAGATCCTAAAATCCTTCTGCAAAAATGCAAAAGTGCCATTAAAGGAAGCTTTGCATGTTGGAGACGCAGACAATGACATAAACATATTCAAAAAATGTTCTGGTGTGGCTTTTGCATCAGACTCTGAAGAATTAAAGAGGAATGCTAAATTTGTAATTCAAGGAAATGATATGCGTGAATTGTTGAAATACATAAGTTGAAGAATATTATATCTTATCCAGCCTTTCATAGAGCTTGTCAACATCCAGCTTGGTTATGAGCAGCGGTATCTTCTCCACCTGAGCTATCTTTACAGCGAGCTTGTCTATAGTGCTGACCCCATGTATTACAACCACTCTCGGTTTTATCGGAGCAACTCTTATTACTACCAAAGGCGACCTTCCTGTCGATACATGCTCAAACACGAATACCCTCTCCGTTGTAGATCCGAAAAGCTTCGGGTATTCTGCCGGAGACATCTCAAGTATTACCCTCAAACTGTCCAGCCTAGTATAGCCGAACAGGTTTATCGAATCCAGGTATCCAGGATTTGCAACCACCTTTCCCTCTATTATCCTGTTGAAGTCTGCTCCGTTGATTGGAGACCCGAAATCGTGTATCTTGTAGAACTTGTCTTCGTCATCCTTCTTGTTTGCCGAGAATTTTGCAAGGCTGTTCGTCACAGATCCTCCTTTCTCATCATCTATAGTGAAAAGCGCGTCTACGAATCTTTTTATTACCCCCACTCCAGGGCTGAGCCTCCTGTTGCTCTCGTAATCGCTTATCGTGGATGTAGATACCTTTATCTGTTTTGCCAGTTCCACCTGCGTAATCCCGAAGAACTCGCGCCACTTCTTCATCGCGCTTCCCGGACTGTCCGATAGGGTTATCTCTCCCGCAATCTTCTCCCTAAGTTCATCCATTATTTATCATCCATCAACTGTTTCCGCTCCTTTTCCTTTTGCCTTTCACTCCCTTGTAAAGCTGGTCCACGTACTCCTTTTCCTGCTGGTCCTTTGGAACATTCTTCCCATCAACCATTGGCGAAGCAAGCTTATCCTTCTTCACAAGCCCCCATATTATCAATACTATCGCTGCTATTGCAAGTATTATCACTCCGTAACCGAGCACCGCGCTGATTATCAGCCTTGATGACTCGAGCGGCAGATAGGAGACCGATGCGTTGAGCGCCATTGTCGATGATTTGCTACCCAACGTGTTGTCTATTACAACATATATCCTGTTTGCCGAAAGGTTGGATGTCGCCGATCCCTTAAGGTTTATCGGAATCACCGAGAAGCTTGTGTTCGGGAATATGTGGGTGCTGTTGATCCCGAGCTGCTCCGCGTATTTTATCCCGCTGGCATTCCTGCTGCTGTCCATGTAGCCGCTCCATGAGGTGAAGCTGCTGTGGTTCATAAGATAAAGGTTAGCCGGATTGTTGATCACCGCGTATACGGCGAGAGCCGACGTGTTGGAATAGTATGTTATTGGAACCGAGGAGAAACCGCCCGCCTGCACTGTCAGGTTCGTTGCCATTATGCTGCTGCCCAGCCCGCTGCTGAGAAGGAATCCCGCAACTATGAACAGAACTATCGAGAGTATGAGAAGCCCTATGCCTATATAAACTATTTTCTTCCTCATCAAATCATATAATATACACCTAAAAGGTTTATAAAGCTAACTTCGGCAAAAGACGGATTTAAGGATAATCGATTACGTCAGTCTTAATTTCGTCCCCATACTCTTTTTTTAGCAGACCGAACAGAAACGCATCCTCATACTCGCCATCTGCCAGAAATTCCTCCCTGCTTGTACCTTCCTTTGTGAATCCTAACGAGCTGAGCAATCTGGATGAGCGCTCATTATGGCTAAGCACTTTGGCATATACTTTATTCAAGTCAAGGCTGCCGAATCCGAACCCGAGAATCAATCTGATTGCATCTTTGGCGTGGCCCTTTCCCCAATATTTTTTCCCTATCCAATATCCTATCTCTGCCCTCTTGTTGATGCTGTCTATGTCGTGCAATGAGCACATGCCAATTAATTCCTTGCTTTGAAGATGGACCCCAAGGCTGAATTCCTCCCTTGAAATGTATTTCTGCGTTGCAAGCTCTATGAATGCCATCGCATCCTCTATTTTGTAAGGATAAGGTATGATCGGTACGCCTATGTGGATATCCTTTTCGTTTGCGTTTTCCTTTAGGATTGGAGCATCCTCAAGTTTGATAGTGTCAAGATACACACTGGAGCCATTTGCAGATATCCTCATGACCAACCCCAATGAGATTATTACTCCATATTTTATATACCTGAGCTATGAAATAATCCTAGCTAATTGCATAATTATCATGGTGTCTTGTTGGAGCACAAAATCAAGAAGATGGAAACCGGCATAGAGGGCCTTGACGAACTGCTGGACGGAGGCATCCCGGAAAAGAACCAGACGCTTGTTGCTGGAGGCCCCGGAACCGGCAAGTCGCTGATGGCATTCGAGATGGCATACCGTTCTGCGAAGAAGGGCATACCGTCGGCATACGTCGCGCTTGATGAAAAGCCCGACAACATCCTGAAGAACGTAAAGAACACCTTCACCTCGATGACCGACATCGACGAACTTATTAGGCGCAGGCTGCTTGCGATAAGCGGCGAGGATTCCGCCTCAAAGGTCGCGACAAACACGGGCGAGGAGACCAGCTATTCCATGGGCAACCTCATGTCCGAGATAGAGGGGATAATAAAATCGGTCGAGGCAGAGGTCGCAGTAATAGACTCGATATCCTTCCTCAAATTGATGCTTGGAAAGACGCTGCTGTACAACAAGTCGGTCTCATCGCTCATATCGAACCTCCGCAGGCTCGATGTCACTGGATTGATAACCCTGGAGATCCCGTATTACAACAGGGAAAGGATGAAGTTTGGGCAGGAACTCCTGCTTTTCGATGGGGTGATGGTGCTCTACCATGTGGGTGACGAACACACAGGGGAGGAGAGCAAAGAGGAATCTGCCATGCAGGTTGTGAAGATGCGCGGCAACAGCTACAGAAAGGGACTTTCACGCTACAAGATAACCGCGGACGGAATCAAGTTCAAGTAAACGAATGATAAAATGTCAGTTTTTAACGAGATAAGGCAGGCATTGTCCTTCCATAATAAGTCAAAGGACGGGAAGAAGCCGCAGATGAGCCATGAGGAAAGGCGCATCATCCTGATCGGCGTAACGGTCCTCCTTTTGGTTGTGGCAATAGTTACGCTTCTTACCAGAACTGCAATCGGATCGTCAGGAATCCAGGCATGCAGGAGCATAATATTCGCCCAGCAAAGGTACAATTGCATCGGGAACCTTGCCAACACAACAGGAAACTATCTGGTGTGCTCCTACCTGCCAATACAGTCATCATCTTACCAGTGCATCAGGACAGTTGCGGAGAAGCGGCAGAACGCCAGCATATGCAGCAGCATAAATTCGAGCGACCCAATGTACGACAGCTGCGTGGAGAACGTGAGCTACGAGAAAAACGATTTGAGCCTGTGCCTGGGCCTGAGGGGCGCGAACGAATCGGCCTGCGCTTACGCCATAGCAAGGCAGAACCTGTTCAGCAGCCTCAGCTACTGCAACGCCATAGGGAATGAGAGCCAGAGGGCAACATGCGGATACATCTTCTACTACAATGTCGCAACATCGACAAACACACCGTCTAATTGCGGCTACCTGCCGAACGTCACGAACGGGACCCTTCTGTCCCTTATAGTCTCAAGGGGCAACACGAACCAGTCAGGAGCGGACTTCAATTATTTCTCCTACACCGCGCTCAACATAACGCCCAAGGAATACTGCTATTACAACGTCGCCAAGTCAACGAAGGACAAATCCCTGTGCGGCTACACCAGCGGAACGATCTCGCAGATATGCAATAGCTCGTTTTCCGCAAACTCGACCGCAAGCCTAAACATAACATCAGCCACAGCCCTTTGCGCAGCCGCACCATCGTACGAGCAGGCGCTCTGCACATACGGGATATTCACGGAGAAGGCCCTTGCCGATCAGAACGTCTCATCGTGTTTCGAGATAACGGACATGAACTACCAGAACAGCTGCATAGTGGACCTTGCATCAAGGTACAACGACAGCTCATACTGCAATTACATAGACAACAATAATACTGCCCAGCAGGCATGTATCCAATCAGCGACATGATGCAGTCTAGATTTCAGGAATGCTAATGCTAAAAAAGTGCTCAAATGGACAGGGAAAAGAATGGTATAGTCGCTTCGATAAGGCTGTCGCACAATCCGTTTGAGAACACGTACAATATAATATCGGAGAGGGTGCTGCAGGCAAAGAGTAACATGAAGTACGATCTCTACGATGAGGTCGCAATAAAGGAGGGGCAGATAGACGAATCGAAAGAACCTGTCCAAAACAGGGCCGCGTACGAACCCGCAATCTCCGCGCTTCTCGGGTCTGCAGATATAAACGGCAATTCCAAACGGATAAACCTTCATGGAAAGGATTATTCCAAGACGGCAGAGAAACTAATGGGTGAACTTAGGTCAGCCGCCAAACTGCTTGTCAGGGGATTCCTATCCGGGGCGCCAATAGTGGTGCGATTCCACAACGATGGAGACGGCTCGACAGGAGGCATAGCATTATACAGGGCGCTTTCGGCATTGCAGGAAAAGTTCTTCATAAATGAGAGGGCCGTCTCATGGAATATGAACAGGGGCATCGCCTACACAATGGAATCGTTTTATTCCGACAAGATGCTTTTCGATTCCTACAGGAGCGCAGAGAAGCCGATAGTCGTGATAACAGACTTCGGTACATCTCCTGAGAGTGCAGACGCTATAAGGGAGGCCCGGGGCGTCTGCGACCTGATATGGCTTGATCATCACGTGCCGTATGAGGGATTCCCCAAGGAGATGATAAGGCATTACATAAACGTATTCGATTTCGGCGGGGATTCCAGCTTCACGGCAGGGTTGCTCACATGCATTTTCGCGGAGGTGATATCCGGAGTCGAGGTCGAGGACCTGAAGGCGGCGGCCCTTGTCAGCGACTACAGCGCGTATGCTGATTTCAAGGACCCCGAGGCGCTCAAGAACTCAATCATACTCGACTATCTCACATCCAGTCCTAACGAGATGCACGGAAAGCCGAAGCACATGGACATGATACTCAGGGACAGGGAAAAATCTGACAGCACTTTCAGGCACGCGAACGGGCTTCTTGAGGAGGCGCTGAGCACTGGGATCAAGAACATACGGAAATACAGGAATGCCCAGGGCGTAAACATCTGCCTGCTCGATTTCGGGCACATAGCAAAACTGAGGGGAGACTACCCACTGCCTGGCAGGTACAGCTCAAAGCTCCAGGACAGGATGGAGGTCAGCAACGGAGGGAAGACCCTGACGCTTGTGCATTACGGCAGTTATATCTCAATGAGGTCGAGCCCCGACATAAGGGATTCGGTTGACATACTTGCAATAATAGAGAGGCTCAAGAAAGCGACAAACGGCTCTGTGTCAGGGGGCGGGCACAGGCAGGCCGCAAGCGTGAGAACTGACAGGGACCACATAAAGGAGGTAACAAGACTTCTATTGATGGAGCTCGGAATAGACCAGGAATGATCAGCCGGATTTCTCTATTATCTTTCCTATAAGCACATGCTGGAATCCGGTCTGCAGGCTCGTATAGTTGAGTATTACATATCCCTTGTAGAGCGAGCCTGGCAGCGAAACGAATATAGTACCGTTGGCATAGCACGGTACGGAGAGGCTGGTGTTGCCGCCTATCGGGAGGTATATGGGCGTGTTCGGCGTAGTGAACGGGGTTATGTTTGTAGCGGCCCCCGCAGCATTGCATCCTACCCCTGTCACGTTTATCGCTGATGGCGTGGACTGCTCAAGGTTGATGCTCAGGATCCCGTTCGCATAGAAGAAACCGCTGAGGCATCCAAAGTCTGCGGGAAATATGCACTGGTTGGATACGAATGCGCTCGGATTGAAAAGTCCCAGCGCATAGAGCGCGCCGAGAGTTACTGCTATGATTATAATTGCCCAGCTGTACGTTATCAGGTATTCCATTGCGCTCTGTGCTTTCTGCTGCATCATCAATTATACACCGCTTTAAACAATTAAAAATCTATCCTACGCTGATCTTTTTCGTTTGCCGCTTGCTATGTGTTTCCCGCAAGCATGTAATCTATCTCCTTCTCATCAAGGAGATATGTTGCCATCAAGTATTCTCTTATCTCACTTTCAGAATCTGCATTCTCCTTTATTGACTTCGCCATCATCTGCGAGAGCATCCTCATCTCGTTGCGCATTATGCTCCTTACGCTTGAATGGAAATTGCGCTGGAGCTTGGCGGCTATGGTCCTGTTCTGGTTCCTGGCCCCCTTTGAGAGGCTGAGCTCCTTTATGACCTTTGGGAACGAGTATCCGACACCCGAATTCGGATAGCTTGTCTTCGCGAGCGCGACCCCGCTTGACATGAGCACATTCATGTACCTCCAGTAAGTGTAGTACTGCGACCTCATGGCCCTTGTGGAGAATACGGTCGCATAGGCGAGCGCATCGAAAGCGCTGTTCATCTCCCCGCTGCTCCTGTATTTCTTAGGTATATTCTCGTCTATCCATTTGATCAGCATGTCGTTCGTGAGGTCCGTGCTAGTGACCGCCCTCAAGGATGCGGATATCGTCTTGTTCATGAATATCTTGTCAAGCACGTTGAAGACATCTATCTTCCTGTCCCGAAGCCCGAGCACCTCAGTCACCTCGTCATCATCTCCGGCCCCGATTATCACTGACATGTCGTTTATCGCGCCCCTCACGTCCCCATTCGCCCTGTTGGCGATCATCTCTATTGCGGTCTTGTTTGCGGCAAGTGAAAAACGCCTGCACAGGTTTGTGAGGACGCGCTGTATCGTGTCAGGCATGATGCGCCTGAATTCGACCGCTTCCACCTTTCCCCTCAGGAATGTTATGCTCTGGTCCCACATGTCGTTTGCTATGAATATTATGGGGTTTTTCGATTTGCCTATCAGGTTGCCTATAGCAACCCCGGCGCCCTTGTCAAAACCCGCAGCAATTTCATCTATCTCGTCCAGGAGTATCAGGTTCTTGCCCCCGAAAAGGGACCTCGATGTGGCAGCCGACAGAAGCCTGCTCTCTATCGTCTCCCTGTCCCTGTAATCGCTTGCATTGAGCTCTATTATGTTCCAGCCAAATTCTTTTGCGAGAAGGTGCACCGCTGCGGTTTTTCCGGTGCCCGGAGGCCCAAAAATCAGCAAGGGCGATCTGCCCGATCCGCGGTTTACCTCGCCGCAGAAATCCCTCATCCTTTTTACAGCATGCTCGTTACCAAGCACATGGTCCAACGACTCAACATCATAAAGGTTATACTGCATGCCCAAAACATCAACCCGCGGCTTACTATCGCAATAATTATACCACTCATATTATATATGAATTACGTCAAGGAATATAATAAGTATTTAAACCTTTCAGGGTTAATATTATTGCTTTAAACGACCTAAATAACCAAAGTGCATGTAAAATGGCAAACAGAGAAGGCAAGCGATTGGCTTACGTACCGAAACACCTAGCCCTAATACCTGATGGTAACAGGAGATGGTCCAGTACCCACAGGCTCAAGATATTCAGCGGCTACCAGCAGGGAGTCAGGAAATTCATAGATTTCAGCATATGGGTCAAGGGATTCGGGGTAAAAACGCTTACAGTATGGGCGCTCTCAACCGAGAACGTCAAGAACAGGAGCAAGACCGAGCTGAGGATTCTTTACAGCCTGCTCCGCTCGTGGGCACTAGACCCGCAAATATTGGAAAAGCTCAGAACCAACGAGGCAGCCGTAAAGGTCATAGGCAACATGAACCTATTGCCGAAGAGCGTAAAAGATGCCCTGCATAACCTGGAAACCAAAACGAAGATGTACAAGGACTTCACAATAAATATTCTTGTAGGATACGGCGGGAAGGACGACATGATCCATGCAATCAGGAAGATATCAAGCGAATCGATAAACGGCAAGATAAACAGGATAACCGACAAGATAATAAGCGAGAACATGAGGACATCGTCCCTTCCAAACGTCGACTTCATAATAAGGACATCTGGCGAAATGAGACTTTCCGGATTCCTTCCGTGGCAGTCTGACTACTCCGAGCTTTACTTTACCGAGAAATACTGGCCAGACTTCGACAAGAAAGACCTGGAAAAGGCCCTGAAGGTCTTCTCTGAAAGGCAGAGAAGGTTTGGGAGATAGTTCCAAGTGTTTGTATGGCGAAAAAGGGCAGCACCGATAAATTCCTAAAGGATTTAAACCCGTTCTCAGTCGGAATACCAAAAACCACGGTGCTTTTCCTCCTGCTTCTCATAATGAGCGTCATAATAGGCATAGCATCTGTGGCGCTGATAAACTACAATTCCATAGGCAGCAGTTTCTCCTACATCGCGGTCAACGGCTCGATAACCGGAATACTCGCGATAATGCTTCCCACACTGCTCACGATAATCATCGTAAAGTCAATCAAGAGATACATAGACACAAAGTACATATTCTTCATATCGATAATAGCCGCAATATCATATTCGCTTTTCATACTGCTCGGCAGCATAGTCTACATACTGACAAAGGCATCCGCGCCCGCCACCGCGATAATACTTGTCGGAGATGCCAGCATATTCGGCTGGTGGTTCTTCGCGGACAAGGTGGTTCTGGGCCAGAAGAAAAAAGCGGTGATACTTGCGCTTGTGCAGCCCACCCTCAACGTCCTATTATACATCCCATCGAGCAGGTTCATACTGACATTCACTACCTCATTCAACATACTGCTCCTGAAGCTCTACGCCGGTATCTTCATCTTCCTCATAGTGAGCTACACGATAATCTACATAGTGGACAGGCCGTACAACAAGAACTTCGGCTTCCACAGCTTTGATGCTGTCTCGCAGATGATGCAGAACTGGCTTTTCGACGTCAATACCTCATCCCCATTCGGGGTCAAATTCGGCACGCCTGAAGATGTGCGTACCGACACGCTTGTCTTCAGGAACCAGAAGGGCGCAATAAAATCAATTTTCTTCACTCCAAATGTCCATTACGGCCCATCAGGAACCCTTGCCGGAAGCGATTTCCCGTATCTTCTGGAGAGACACTCCAACATGAAATACAAGGTGCCGACTTTTGTTATGCACGGGGCCGTGGACATGGACCATAACCCGATATCCAGCAGCCAGTTCAACCAGATAAGGGATGCATTTGAGAACGGTGTGAGGAACTCAAAGCCGGTTGCGAATTCAGGATTCACATACACCAGGAGCACGAGCGGTGGTTCAAATGTGATAAGGCTAGGTTTCAATGACGTATCGCTTGTCACGCTTACAAGGGCGCCGAGGGTCACTGAGGATGTTGCCCTCGAAAGCGCGATACTGTTCAACGAACTTCTTGAAAGCAAGTTCGGCAAGGCGATACTGCTGGATGCGCACAACTCCAGGTACGAGGCGGCCCCGAAAGCGGAACTCGACGGGGTAAAATTCAATTCTGATGTGGCGAAGGACTACGTAGCCGCAATAAAGGACATGGGCAAGGCGCAGTACAGGGCAAAGAAGGTGAGGCTCGGCGTCGCCAGCAAGGAAATATATTCGAGGCTCGGGTACCCGATAGACATAGCAAGGGGGAACCTGAATGTTGCGGTCTTCCAGTTCAACGGGTTCAAGTATGCAATCATACAGTTCAATTCCAACAACGCACTTCCTGCTGTCAGGAACGCGATAGTAAGCCACATAAAAAAGAGATACAGGGTGGATGCCGAACTATACACGACCGATACGCATGCTGTCAATTCGCTCGAATTCAGCGCAGACAACGTGCTGGGAAGGCACACAAAGTACACAAAGCTGATACCAATCATAGACCAAGCCATGGACACGGCGCTCTCGAACATGGAGTATGTGAGCGTGAGCCACAACAGGAACTTCATGAAAAGGTTCAAGATATGGGGGGCAGATGCAATGGAGAACATAATAACAGTGGCAAAATCCGTGTATGGGATCACGCGCATACTTGTTCCAATAATAGTGGTGATAGGATTCATAGCCGCGGCGTGGCTAATACTGATAATATAACGCGTATTATACAATAGATATTAAATTCCATCATTCGAAAGTGTTATCATGCTCAAGATACACCAAAAGGCAACGACGATAAGTCAGGCAAGGGACAGCAAGAAGGAGAGTGTTGTAATAAAGGGATGGATATACAGGAAGAGGAGCAGCGGAGGAAAGATATTCGCTGTCATACACGACCATACAGGTATCCTGCAGTGCGTTATAGACAGGAGCGCGATCAGGGAACCGGAATGGGCAGGGAATAGAAAAGGCCTACCTTGAATCAAGCATAATAGTAAGGGGCACACTAAGGAAAGATGCAAGGGCACCGAATGGGATAGAGATGGACGTAAAGGAGCTACAGGTGCTGCACAGCGGCGAGCAGTTCCCGATAACGGAATACCAGAGCCCCGAGCTGCTTCTTGATGTGAGGCACCTTTGGCTGAGGAGCCAGCGGATGCGCACGATAATGAGATTAAGGTCGTACACTTTCAAATACCTGAGGGAGTTCCTTGACAAGCAGAAATTCTACGAGATAACACCGCCGCTGCTCACGATAAGCGGCGGCGAGACGGGCGCAAACCTTTTCGAGGTCGAATACTTCGACAAGAAGGTGTACCTCACAGAATCATCGCAGCTTTATTCGGAGGCGATGGTCTATGCGCTCGACAAGGTATATACGCTTGCACCGACCTACAGGGCGGAGAAGTCAAGGACGATAAAGCACCTTGCGGAATTCTGGATGCTTGGAGCCCGAGATGGCATACTTCAACAACAAGATGAACATGAGGCTGCAGTCGCAGCTGGTGAGCCATGTCGCAAACAGGCTTGCAAAGAGGGACGAGGACCTGCTCAAGACGTTGAACGTGGACACGGATCGCTGCTTATGAAGATAAGGCCGCCGTTCAAGACGATGACATACGAGAAGGCGATAGAGAAGCTGAACGAGCTGGGATCGAAAAAGAAATGGGGCGATGACTTCGGGGTCGAGGAGGAGCAGCTGCTGACCATGGAGGAGGAGAAGCCGATATTCGTATACAACTGGCCGAAGGAGATAAAGGCGTTCTACATGCCTGTGAACAAGGGACGATCCGACGACTGTTGCATGCGCCGACATGCTCGCGCCAAAGGGCCACGGCGAGATAGTCGGGGGAGCGAGAGGATATGGAAGGAGGACGAATTGGTGGAGCGTATGAAAGAGTTAAATTTTAACATTGAGAACTACAAATGGTATATCGACCTAAGGAAGTACGGGTCCGTGCCCCACGCGGGCTTCGGTCTCGGGTGTGGAGAGACTAATCAAATGGATGCTGAACCTGGACCACATAAGGGATGCGATACCCTTCCCGAGAATGATAAACAGGATATCACCATAGGTGGTTTCATGCAGAATATAATAACCGATATTTACACGCTTGTCTTTCGTCATACTCTCGGCATTCGCGGCTGCGGCATACCTTGTCCATATATTCAGGAGGAAGCAGCCGCTGAACATAATACCTGTGGTCGCGATGATTGTCACGTATTCCTGCTCTACAGGCTGATAGGCGTAGCGGGCTCCGCAACTACTACGACGTGCTTTCGCTTGATATCGTGCATAGCGATAATATCGACAATAATCGCGATATTCTACATATCGAAGCCGTACATATTCATCGGCCTGACGGTCCTGCTTGTTGCGGGATTCATGATATTCGCGAGGAACTATCCGGGCAATACGTCCTTTGCAGGGATGTTTGCGATAGGCACGATATACGGTCTTCTTTACAGGGAGTTCGTGATGAGGCCCGAAGAGAGATCCACTGAGAGGTCAAGAGAAGATGAAGAAAAGGGAGATAAACAGGGACGTGATACAGATAGTCCTGGGGATAGTGCTGGTCGCTGGGGCTTGTTCTTTTCCCGTATTTCGACGTCGGTAAGCATAATATTCGCGTCTGATAGTGCTCGCATACACGACCAACAACCTGCTTGCGAACCTGAGGCTCAGCCCGGTATACAGGAGAGGCGATCGACCTTGAGAGGACGAATGTCACGTACGGACAGGGCGCAACATATCTTGCCACAAGCACGGCATTGGTCATGGGTTTCACGCACAGCGCGAACCTGATGCTTTTCGGGATAGTCGTACTTTTCTTCGCGGATTCTGTGGCAACGATAATAGGAGTTAGCATGAGAGGCGCGGCATGTCATTGCCGTACAACCGCTACAAGACAATCGTTGGAACTCTTGCATTCTTCATAGTAGCAGCGATAGCGGGATACTTTTTGATAGGCCTGTATGGCGTGCTGTTCGCACTGATATTGGCATTCATCGAGAGCTTGAACCTCTCGCTTGATGACAACATAAGGAGCGGCATAGCGATAGTCATACTCAATGCCCTGTTGGTCATATAAAAAAAGAGTCACATAGTCTCAGCCAATATGGATTTTATCGCTGCCATATCGCTTGCGTGGGTTCCCTCGCTGTCCTCCGGAAGCTCCATAACGAACGAGCCGCTGCGGAATGCCCTGTTCTTGAAGAAACTCTCAAAGCCCTCCTCTCCTATGAATCCCTTCCCTATGTGCCAGTGCCTGTCCTTCCCGCTTCCCAGCGGAAATTTAGCATCGTTGAGGTGGACCAATCTTATTTTGGATAGTCCCACACAGCTGTCGAATTCATCGACCATCTTGTCTACAGAGCCCTGGCTCTTGATCTCATATCCGGCCGCAAATGCATGGCACGTGTCAAGGCACACGCCTATCCTGTCAGAGCCGATGGTCTCGATTATCTTGCCGATCTCATCGAATTTTGAGCCCACGCTGTTGTTGTAGCCTGAGCCGTTCTCGAGCAGTATGCTTACTTTTTCGGTCGCCTCGAGCGCAGGCACTATCGCATTGCATATATTCTCTATTCCAACCTCAGGACCCTTGCCGAGGTGCGAACCAAGATGTATCACAAGGCCATCTATCCCAAGCGAATGGCAGTTCCTTATGTTGTCTATAAGCATTCTTTTGCTTTTGTCATAGACTGGTTGGTTCGGCGATGCGGGATTGCAGAGGTATGGTATGTGAGCGAAGGGCTTTACATCGCCGGCCTTTGAATAATCAACGAACCTGTCCCTGTCGCTGGCATCGATGTGCGAGTTCTTCCATGATCTTGAGCTGGTTGTGAAGACCTGGAATGCCCTGTAATCCTTTTCACCAGCCTCCTTTGGGGCGTTTGCCATGCCGCCAGCAATCGAGAGATGGAAACCTAATCTTATCATAATACCACAAAAATCTAAACTGGCTAACTACCACTAATCAGATAAGAACGAATCTATTTAAAAGGATTGTTTTTGTATATTGACACAGGGTTTTGAGTTGATTAAAAAGCGAGCGTTTAGTCTCTACGATGTCGAACAGTTTTTGAGGGAAGCGGGTGCGGAAAGGATAAACGAAAGGGCAGTAATAAGCCTAGAAAAGGAGCTTCAGGATACCGTAAACGAGATAGTCGACGAGGCATCAGTATACGCTAATTATGCGGGGAGAAAGCGGGTCATAAATGCAGCTGACGTCCGTTTAGCCAACAAGGGAGGCCCCAAACGCTACCTGAAATACAAGGGCCACGCCATAAGGCGGAAGTCTAAGCAGCATCAAGCAAATGGGATTGAGGTGCCAAAGCTCATGCTTGTCAATAACATGCCAGTGGTCAAGGCGCCACCAGGATTCCAATAAGTAATCCCTATTGATAGATATTATCCAAATCTTAGCATAGGCGCCGCAAGAGGCAAAGAACATATATAAAAGAGAACAGAATAAAGGAATAATGTGCCCTTGTAGTATAACTTGGACAGAACGCGGGCTTGCGGAGCCTGTGATCCGGGTTCAAATCCCGGCGAGGGCGTCTTCATTTCGGGATATAGATAAGCGAGAAAAACTAGAGTTCAAATAAAAATTATTTTACATGTGTCCTCGGATTTACTGAAAAATACCTGTTTCTACCGGGAAAAACTAGAGTCGCTGAATGTGTTGTCTATTTACGCGATTTTTGCTAGTTGTTTGACCTAGTTGACCTATTCGAGTAGAGGGTGTACTTGATCACTCGAGGAGAATTGTACTTTTATTGGTCAAGGTGACCTTTCTTAAATTCAGTTCGGGGCTTTAATTCCTAATCTGCTAAGTTCATTTTTAAGGTTATATTGTATGTGTCTATAATTCCGGTTATTTGGAATTTCGATTACGTATATGTTCTCATGGAAATGTTTTTTGAATGACTTTGCTATCTGTTTCGCCTTTTTGCTATTTTTAGCTCCTTTTGGAACAATTTCAACAAATTTCACATTTTTCTCTTTTGCAAGAATTACACCAGAAAACATACTTCCAAATATGGTCTTCTGATAGTCCCCTCTTGTAAAACTATCTATCTCGAATACGACTTTAATTTTTTCATTCTTATCTTTCCATAACACGTCGGGTTGTATCGACAATCCCGTATTTAATTTAAGTCGTTCTTCATGACTTTGCTTATTGCACATATTTCTAAGAGCATCTCTAACCATGTTTGTCCAATCAGTTGCCATATTTATCTTAAACATACCAGTTATAAAAATGTTAACTTAGAAAGTCTGTTGATATCATGGATTATGATGCTCTTATAAGAAATTGGCATAGTTTAGCTAGTGAAGAAGATTATTTTTCCAGATTTACCTTCGAATATATGGCCTTTATGGGATACTTGAAGAAGAAAAAATATATAGACAAATCAAAAGAACGGGAAGCAATACAAAAATTAAAAGTAGAAGATGATTTGAAAAAGAGATATCTTATACAAATTAGTATTAATTCTAATCTCGCGAAGCACTTAAGGGAACTTAAAGAAGAACTTGATAGAAAGCCGCTAAGTAATGAGTTTGGAAATTCAACCGAAGAATTAAAATGGTGGAATTGTTCTCATACTGATTTGAACCAGATGACAGCTCCTGAAAAGGCGAAACCTAAAGGTGTATTACAATCTACTGATGACTGGGAAAATATAGTAGAATTTTGGTGTAGTATAAGAAATAATCTTTTTCATTCGGCTAAGGATCCTCAAAATGACAGAGATAAGAAACTTGTAGAATTTGCTTATAAAACATTGAGTCCTTTTGTTGGGATACTTGTAACATAAACAGTCTTGTTTTATATTCTATAAATATCCTGACAAATGCGTTTGTATAATTCCTGTCTCTCTTCCAAATCGGTTTTATTAAAGTGAGCATATGACTTAAACGGTAATTTAGATTTTTCTATATATGATTTAAAAGAAGGATTTCTTTCGTAACACGTATCATTTAATGATTTTGCAAGAAGATTTTGACCATGGTAATGTGGTAACTTTTGTTCATATGTATCTGCCCCATAAGACTTATTGAAATCTTCTGGCAATAATAGTAAATCACCAATCATATTTCTATAATCCTCCCATTCATCACGTTGGCTAAATTCTTTATGGTCATCAAACTTATCCCTCCATATATGTTCGATCTCATAAGGTTTAGATCTATGATGATCTAAATAATCTTTTATAGAACTTGTAACATTGTTAGATTGTTCTTCAATATAATATGTAATTCTAGCGAGTAGAAAACGAACAACGCGTTTATTCCTATCATTCAAACCAAAATCTTTCATACCATCTAAACTAATACCATCAGATACAATCTGGGTTAATTCATCTTTTAGAATCTGATCTAAGTCTTTAATATCTTTATCCCTTAATTTTTTTATTAGGCTGTATATAGTATATCGTATAGAACTATGAGATAAAGTTTTGTTATTTACCGAACGTAAAACAATGAACGTTTCGACAAATTTTGACACTAGATTTAATTTTTGATTTTGTATGTCAATATCATCAGAAGTTTTAATTGCTGCAAGGTATAATGGATGTCTTAAAGTTTCTGCCATCTTTTTTGTGTAAGCTGAATAGTATAAAGTTTCTAAACCGCTTTGGGGATTATTTTCTAATTTATACATTCTCTTATAAAGATCGATGAAAAATTTGAATTCGTTTGTTATAAAACTCTCGAAACCACGTTCAGATTCTAATCCGGTTTTTTTCTTGTTATCACGTACCCACGCATGAAAACTTTTACTAACTTTTTCAAAATCTTCATTTGGAGCGCCTTTTTTACCTTGTCTTAACGATTCTGCATATTTTGCCCTTAGCCATGTTGGAAAGAAATTAAGATCGGTATTTTTACCTAATTCGTTATTAAGTTCAGATATCTCATTCATCCACATGACATTAAGTTCATTTCTGACATCTTCTTTAATCTCTGAAAGTAACCATCCTTTAAGCATCTCTGTAGAAGTAAGATCGAGCCCTCTATCGTTCATTGTCTCAAAGATTGTATACGCGTCATCATTAGAGTTGGTAGTTATTTCGATGAATATTACGTACTCTAGTAACCAATCTATGAAGAACGGTAAAATGTTACCGCCAAGTGTATCGTAAGGAAATATTTCAACTATGTCATTATAACGATCGTTTAGATTTTCTATAGATTCTTTCTCTATAGTTTCAGGGCCATTTTGTACTTTATAACTCCTACCTTCATATAAGGAATCTAAGCATTTATTTCTATTTTCAATATTTAGGTTGTATGTAGTCTTACCAAATTTTTCCGATTTTATAAATCTACTTAATAGCTCTGCATTGTACAAACCTTTATTTTCTGGTTTGTTAACTAAATTCCTTAAAAACATCAGGAGCAATGTTAATGTTGTTAGTCTTTGTTGGCCATCTATTATGGATAACTCACCATCCACAGAGCTTATAACTATAGGGCCTAAATAATATCGTCCATATCTCGATATGTCTTCCCTTGTATCTGTTTTTTTGTAACTTGTTAGAAACTTTGCTTCGAGATCTTCTAGTAACTTTTCTACATGTTTTGTTTCCCATCTATATTCTCGTTGAAAATAATCTATCTTGTATCGTTTATTATTTAGAATATCATTTACACTTCTATCATTCCCTTTAATGTATCCTGTCTTTTCGTCCAAACAACCACATAAAATTATACATGCATAATCTCTTTAACTCTTTGCTGATTAATTTCTCATTTTCTTTAGATATTGGAGTCTTAAACCAAAGCTCATATGCTTGAGTGGCTCAGATGGTGGCTTCTTGTAATAATCAGATACCAATGGGATCAAATATTTGGAATATCGTGCACCTGTCAGGAGTACGAGCTCATCTGATGGCCTAGTTCTACGCTTAAGCTCGTATGCTACAGACCAAGCCCACTCCTTTACACGCCTGACTTTCATGCGGTTTAAGGTAGTATCAACAGAGTATATGCGCTTTTCAGGGTCTAGGAGGTAGTACTTAGCTGATAGGATGAATATCTTGCTCGCTTTTAGCTTATGCTTAGCATAATACATGCTGTATTCAAATAGTGGACTTGTATATACATCCTTAGCCTTTGCCTGCGAGGCAAAGGGTATTCTACGCTTACTGCACGATACTAACACTATCTTAGCCATTAGTCTAATTTAGGGTTGAGATATATTAGATACTTTTGCCTCTCAAGAATACGCTTTAACATCCTTAGCCTTCAGCACCCCAGGAAATACAACTCGATATTCCTTAACTAAGATTTTATAAGCCTTCTTCCATGTCTTACCATGACCCCATCTAACCTCTTTCATAGCATTTTTCCCAAAAATCTCATTAATGTGAGATTTGATGCACTCTTCCTTTTCCAATTCACCAATGCATTCTGGTACTGAGTGCGCCAATTCGTGAAGCACCAAGCAGATAAGCTTAGATTTGGTTGCTCTTAGCACGGTTTTCCTATCTAAGCGTATAATACCTTCATACTTGATGGAACGTCCTATAAGGTAAGTCCTGCCGTATATGCAGCCCTCAAGATTCGTTGCCAAATTTCTGAGAATTCGGTACCTGATGGTCTTTATTCCCGGTATATCTCCAAATCTCTTGATAGTATCGCGTATAAGCTCCGCTGCCTTTGATAGCTTCATGGTGATCACAGAAAGGATTCAATTACTTCTTAACAATCTTGTACGTATTCAGGTCTAGTGTGTCGATCCATATGTTTAGTCTCTTTTCAACACATTTTTTATGACACACATAACTTTTCACTGTTGCCCTATATGCACTATCGCTATGGATAAAATGCCCATCGAAATATCCAGCCATAACAGAAACGTTAAAGAAAACCCCTTCTTTGAGCTGCTTTCCACATATTTGGCACGTTAAATCATTTTCTGCCAACTCTGGTGTGGCAAACCCTTCTGGCTTTTCAATTTTGGTCATTTATTCACCTAAACTCTTTAATCGTGTCTTTGTTTTGCTGCTCAATTTCAACCGCTTTCCTGCTTGAAGCTGCTTTCTCATTGCGTAGAACTGGCTTTCAGGTATGCCACATTGCTTGATATCTGACCAGTTCTTGGTGAGAATTATTTTTTCAAAACTAGCTGTATTGTTGTAACTGTTAACTCGCATCTTATCTAGACCACTAATATTGTCGTCGATTCTGTTGGCTTCTTTCCCAATATAGGTTATTTTATCAACAACTATGTGCTTTCTATCCAGCCTACCTACACTTCCTTCTAATTTCGATTCGGGGTGCCGAATATAATTATATAAAATGTCCGCAAGTGACTGGAAATACTGTAACCCTTCCATTACCTCACCCGTCTTGTAGTTTATGAAGGGCGAATAAGGCATTGCCTGAGGCTCAGAGCAACTTGGAGCTATTGGCTTTATTTCACTATTGTTTCCAAAGCCTATAAGCATAAAATTTCCGGGTTTGATCATGTCATTGTAGTTTTTGCCTCTGTTTAAGATCGCAAATCGCTTCCAAAGGTTATAAGTCGAGATCGTGAATTGCGATATGCCATACCTATTTCTGTACTTGTTAAGGAATTCATCCTCGCTGATATCTTTATAATGCAGTCGAAGAATGTCAAGCCAAATTTGCTTGTGCCAATGCTTTATCTCCTTATTGAACGGGTTTGACAGATGGCCCAAAGCGTGAAGGCTATAGTTTTCTTCACCGCAGTAATCATCATATTTATCATTATCTTCTATTGTAAATTCGCCGTTTTCATTTCTGTAAAGCCCCCAGCCTAAAGACATATATATCTTTTGTCATCGATGATTAAAGTTCAATGACGCATAAACATTATATTTTAGACAGATAATATCTTTAGATTTAAATGATAAATAAAAGAGCTTACATTGCATCAAGACTTTTTATAAAATATCAGACTGACGAAGCAACAAATTCCAATCAGAGCTTTTTATAAGGCAATAAATGCACTAGGCATCAACCCGCGCATGGAAAGCGCGTCCAGATATATATACTTTTCCCCTGTTTTAGGCCTCTTTTCCATAAAAATGAAACATCTATATAGTCTCTCGTATAATCTAATACAGGTAGAAAGACTGCATAAGCTGAGCTCGGTTTTAAGCAGTAAGCCAGTGATAAAAGTAGATTTTTATGAAGGTAACGGTAGTTAACACCAATAGAATAATGATATTTGTTCTTCTTGCGGCAGCGCTGGCAGGAATAAGCATGGCATATGGAGCAAGCGCATCCCCTAACTCTTTAAATGTTGCAATATCTCCTTATCCGATAGCGACAACCAGTCTAAATCAATCTGTCCACTTCATTGCATCAGCCTCTAACGGCGGAGCATTAGGATTCGGCCAATTCCCCTACTTATACAGCTGGGGCAACTTCCAACCAGGCCTCAACGTACCGACAAACGCCTGTTTCCAAGCATATTCACAATCAAATGACAATTGCACCCTAAGCGCATCCCAGGCAGGAAACTATACCGTATCTGTATGCGCCCAGGACGTTGTGACACAAATTGAGGTTTGCAATTCAACAATCCTTACGGTTCTTGCGCCAATTACCACAACCACCACAATCCCAACAACCTCGACTACCTCCTCAGTTCCGACAACATCAACCAGTATTCCAACTACGACCTCGAAGACAACAAGCTCAACAACACTCTCAACAGTATCTACAACGATGCCTCAGCAAGGCCATCTCAGGGTAATAAAGCACGTAATCGGTGGAAACAGGACCGCATCGAACTTTACGATCAATGTGTATGTACATTCTGGTTGCGCATCTGATTCTGCAAATAACAACTGCGGCCCTTACACCCTATCTGCATCATTCCCCGGGTCCGAGCACGGAACAATCGTATCATTGACCGGCTCCTATAAGGTAACAGAGAATTCAACATACCTCCAGAATTACACCTCAACGTTCAGCTTAGGATGCACAGGCCAAATAAGTCCTGGTCAAAACAGGACATGCACCGTAACAAATACCTTCAATAAAAATCCAACGACATCAACAACCACCACTACAACAATACCAACAACATCAAGCACATCAACTGCGCTTACTACCTCAACCACATCAAGCTCAACAATAGCACCTACGACTTCCACCACCTC
Source organism: uncultured Microcaldota archaeon (assembly GCA_963773985.1). Taxonomy (GTDB): domain Archaea; phylum Micrarchaeota; class Micrarchaeia; order Micrarchaeales; family Micrarchaeaceae; genus UBA12276. Next base: position 534,004 of record CAVZDF010000003.1, read on the forward strand.
CACGACCTCAACAACATTTTCCACTACGATACAAAATACGGGCAAGTTCCTGGTTTCAATATCTCCATACCCAAGTGCAACTGTGGGACTGAATCAGTCCTTCACATTCACCGCCTTAATATCAGACAACCAGCCACTGCCAATAGATGCACCAGGATATCTGTACACATGGAGCGTCCCTGCCGGAGTAAACGTGGCTCCGAACAGCTGCTCTGATTATAGCTGCACATTAACCGCAACAAAAATAGGGAACTACACTATAGGATTGTGCGTCCAGGATTTGACAGGAGGCATAGTTTGCAATTCAACGGTCCTCATTGCCGTTACCCAAGTAAAAATACCGACTACATCAAGCACTACGACATCCACAACAACATCAACCACCTCAACCGTAACCACAACAATAACACAAATTCCTGTCGGACAATGGAATAACTGGAATTCATCCGGACAGGGAACACTGCTCGATGCCATGGAGTCTGGCTGGTTCGCCAACTATCCGAACAACACCGCAACATTAAATCAGACAAACTTTGTGGAAGGCTCAGGTTCTACAGAGCTCATAATTAAACCGGCAATAAACAACGGCTTTGCCGGAGCAATAGCAAAGACCACGAACGTAAACCTTAACAACGCTGCAAACTTCTACTTTTGGATCTATGTGCAGAACGCATCCAAGCTTGTAGGAGGCGGCAATTATGGTTTAACACTTTACTTCTCGAACGATCAAAATTTCAATAATTACTTCCAATGTGGAATCCTAAGCAGCGGTCTGCAGGACGGCTGGAACCCTATAGTCATCGCCCGTTCAGCATGCACAGCCTCGGGAAGCGCGTCATGGACACAGAACATAGTCTCAATGGAATTCAGGGTCGCACTTGACAGCCCAGCAAATTACCAGAGCAATTTCATAACCAACATCGACAACCTCAGATACAATTATGCTGGAGGCAAATTCAACAAGGCACAGGTAATACTCACATTCGACGGTTCATGGAACAGCACGCTAATCAATGCGACACCGATACTGAGGGCCAATCACCAGACAGGGGTTGCATTCATAGTGACCAACCAGATCGGTGAAAACCAGTACAACCAACCGCTGTACGGTTTCAGGTTCGACTGCGGCGCGATGCCGAGCGGCAATGCGGTATCATGCATCACCTGGAATCAGCTCAAGACCTTATACAATGACGGATGGGATATATCGAGCCACACTGTGGACCATGCAAACCTTGTCACAAATTCAAGCGCCGCAATAAACTTCCAATTGGCAAAAAGCTTCTACGTATTGAACGGCAACTTCTCCAGGTCCGCAAAGTTCTTTGCATATCCGAACGGGGCCTACAACTCTATAGTCATAGCTGACATCCAGATGCAGGGCAACTACGTGTTATCAAGGGCATTGGGCTACGGAATTACGCAGCCGAACCTATTCTTCGATAGCCCATACAACCTGAGCCAGAGGATACAATCAATCGTGATGACACCAAGCATAACTCCACCAGCGGTAGAGGGCTACATAAACCAGGTTATAGCCGAGAACGGGCTGCTAGTTCTGACATTCCATGTAATACAGCTGAACCCGCAGGGCGACCCGACATCCAGCGTTGAATATTCAACAGCCAACTTCACAGTGATATCGAATTACCTCAGGCAGGAGCAGCAGCTCGGCAAGCTTCAGGTAACAAACTTCAGCGCATACTATGCGGGCATAACCGGAACAACGGTCTCAACCACAACCACAACAAGCAGCTCCACAACGGCATCAACGACTGCATCGACAACATCCACAACTACAGCAACATCCTCTGTATCAACCGCTCCAACAACAACTATAAATCCCAAACCGCCGCAATCAAACACCACGATAACAGGATTCAGCAATCCCATCGGTGTTGCAATCTCCCCCAACGGCAATTACTCCTATGTCACGAACTACGCCAACAGCACGGTCAGCATAATTTCGACATCAAGCAACAGGATAACCGGAACGATAACCGGATTCAGCCGTCCGGTAGGAATTGCTATATCCCCAGACGGCAGCTATGCGTACATTGCAAATTATGCGAATAGCACAGTGAGCATAGTGGCCCCAGCAACAAACAGGATAACAGGAACGATAACAGGATTCAGCCACCCATCTGGTGTCTCAATCGCCCCGAACAGCAACTACGCCTACATTACGAATTACCTGAACAACACCGTAAGCATAGTCAGCACATCGACAAACAGGATAACAGGCACAATAATAGGTTTCAGCACGCCGGCAGGGGTCTCAATCGCCCCCAACGGAAAATACGCATACGTAACAAATTATGGCAACGGCACAGTAAGCATAATCAACACATCAACCAATACGAAGGCAGGCACAATAAAAGGATTTACCGGCCCATCGGGGGTCGCAATCTCCCCAAATGGCAACTACTCATACATCACAAACCATGAGAACAACACGATAAGCATAATCAGTATATCAACCAACACAAAGGCAGGCACAATAAAAGGATTCAATATCCCATCCGGAGTCGCAATCGCCCCCAACGGAAAATACGCATACATCACGAATTTCGGCAACAACACGGTGAGCGTAATAGGCACGACAATACCAACTACAATAAATATCACAACCACTACTACATCCACAACAACCACAACCTCCTCAATACCAACCACATCTGCGCCAACGACCTCTGTTGCAACAACCTCGTCTGTGGCAACCACATCAGTACCGACAACTTACACAACGACATCCTCAGTCTCGACTACCTCTACAACATCGATAAGTTCAACAACCACAACAATACCGCAATCAAAGACAGGCACGATAACAGGATTCAGCAATCCCATCAGTGTTGTTATAGCTCCCAACGGCAACTACTCATACGTTACAAACTACGCAAACAGCACTGTGAGTATAATCTCAACAGCGACAGACAAAGTAATCGGGACAATACAGGGATTCAGCCGTCCTGTAGGGGTTTCTATAGCTCCCAACGGCAAATATGCATATATCTCAAACTACGCAAACAGCACTTTGAGCATAGTAAACACCGCAACAAGCATGAAGACCGGAACAATAACCGGTTTAAGTAATCCTGCCGGGGTCTCAATAGCTCCAAATGGAAACTACGCCTACATAACAAACTATCTGAACAACACCGTAAGCGTAATCAACACATCTACAAACAAGATAACCGGCACAATAACAGGATTCAGCACGCCGGCAGGGGTCGCAATCTCCCCCAACGGAAAATACGCATATGTCACAAATTACGGCAACGGAACGGTAAGCATAATCAACACATCTACAAACACAAAGACAGGCACAATAAAAGGATTTGTTGGCGCAGCCGGGGTTTCAATTGCGGTCAAGGGTTACGCCTACATCACGAACCACGACAACAACACCGTAAGCGTAATCAACACATCGACAAACACAAAGACAGGAACGATAACCGGATTTAACATTCCATCTGGTGTCTCGATAGCACCGAACGGCAACTATGCATATGTAACGAATTTCGGCAACAACACGGTTGGAGTAATAGGCGCTCCAAGCGGGACAGCACTCCCTATAGTAACCCAAATCATACAATCAGGCCAGCAGGCGCTTGACAATATCAAGCTCAGTCCTGACACAGAAAACAAGAATGCGGCGGCCCAAAGTCCGGGCTCCGGCTCCATGCAAGTAAACGGGGAGATGATGCTGGTATCGTGCCTCATCATAGCAATCCTGATTGCAATGACGGTTATTTCTGCTTACGGGAAGACAGGCAATAATGATTATTGGATAGTGCCTGCAGAATGAGTCTTTCGAGCCTGCCTTTCTTATTTTAGGAATATAGATTTACTTAGCCGGAAGTATCGTCTTCAGGAGTATCGCATTCAGAAGATTTGCTCCGATTATCTTTGCATTCGTCAGGTTCGCGTAGGAAAAGTCGGTAAATGTAAGGTTGGAGTTGGACAAATCAGTGTTTGAGAGGTTTGCGTTGAAGAAAGTCGCATTGGAAAGATCAGAGCCAGACAGATTCGCTGAGGAGACGTTCGCCCTCCCGAGACTGAGTTTGCTGAGATCTAACCTCCTGAGGTCCTTTCCGCTCAAGTCAACGATCCTACCCCTCTTGCTGGCCTCCTTTATGAGTGCCTCTATGTCCCTCTTGGTCAGCTTGGTGATGTTAAGCACTGTGATATACTTGCCATCATCCTTGAATTTTAGTTGAATCTCGCTTACTCCCTTGGACATATTATCACTAGTATATACGTCGTTCCTAATATATAAGGGTTCACATAATATCAGTATTAATGCCTGAAAGTGCCTGAATTTATGTCAAAATCATGCCATTAAGGGACCCGTTGATCTGGCAGGAATAGAAATAATAAGCATGATAGCCAATACCCTCTGATGATGACTCGAGGTATTTCTGATCCGATGATGAATAAGAGAGTCGCTGATGTCATAGTGTTTGCATGATACCATTATTGCAGCTGGAGAGCCTGGCAGTAACGATAATTGTCTTCATACTGAGCCTTGTGCTAACAATCATAATGACCCAATCCTACATGAAGGGCAGGAAGCTAAGCAGCCTGTTCTGGAGCCTGGGAATGTGGTCCTTCACATTAGGGGTTTTCCTTGAGATACTCTTTGCCCTGAACGTCAGCCCCGAGCCCCTTCTGGCGCTATACCTGTTCATTGTAGCGGCACTTGTGGAATTCCTTGCATTGGGTTCCATACAACTCATAAATTCAAGGAAAATAAAACAGATATACTATGCGTTCTGCATATTGACGACGGTTTTTGTCGCCTATTCATTATTTGCAACCAGGATCACCAATTTCATAATGGATTACATAGCGTATGGAAATCCTCCGTTGCTGGTCATATATGCGTCATCTCTTGTCACGTTCCCAGCAGCGGCTGTATTGGTGATAGTGGCGTTGAAAAGTTACCTTAAGACCAAGAGCTATAAAATGCTGAGCATAATACTTGGCGTAGTAATAGTGAGCATTGCAGGAACATTGTACATAGTCCAGTTTCCATCGCTTCTATATGCGGCCGAATTCATAGGAATACTGCTTCTATGGGTTGGCTTCTACAGCCCAAAGTCAAAGAGATAGGTGTTTGAATGTTCGTTGTGTTTTTTGATAGGCTTCTGACCGGATATTCATTGTTCATACATATCATACTCGCTTCTATAGGAATGATACTGCCGATAATGATCCTTTTAGCAGAGTTTCTTGGGATAAAGCATAACGACAAAAATTTCGAGGTGCTCGCAAAGAGGCTCTCCATCGTATTCATAATATTGTTTGCATTGGGAACGGCTTCTGGAATCCTTGTAGCAATGGAGCTTCTCCTCGTATGGCCAAAGTTCATGGCGCTAGTATCTCAAGTTGCGATACTGCCGGTATACATCGAGGTATTCGCCTTCTTCCTAGAGTCAATATTCATCGGGATATACATTTACTCTTGGGACAAGTTCAAGAACAGGATGACCCACATCCTAACAGGTATACCTATAGCAATAGGCGGTGCGCTTTCAGCAGTTCTGATAACCATGCTGAACGCGTTTATGAATACGCCAAACGGGTTTGACATACCCGCATACCTAAAGAACGGGACGATCACGAACGTCATGCCATTCGCTGTATTCTCAACCCCATCAACCGCCTTAGAGGTAAGCCATGTACTTGCAACTGCCTACTTCGCAGGCGCTTTCATACTTGTAGCCTATTTTGCCTTGATGCTGCTAAGGACAAATGACGAGAATAAGAGATCATATTACAAAAAAGCACTAAAGATTTCGCTAGTTGTTGCAATAATATCAACCGGATTTGCATTGGTCACAGGATTGCAATCCATAGCTGCGCTTGTGCATCTCCAACCGGAAAAGTACGCAGCAATAGAGGGGAACATCAACCCTCAGGCATATGCACCCGAGCGGCTGGGCGGAATACCGATAAACGGAACCCTGCACTATTATATAGCGATACCTGCCATACAGAGCATACTCGCAACTGGAAGTCCCTCTGGTACTGTCCCGGGGTTGAGCAGCTATCCTGTTAGCACCTGGCCACCATTGATAATACACTTCATGTTTGACATGCTGCTCGGCGCATCGGGAATTGTTGCGCTAATACTGGCATTATTCATTTTGTATTTGATCTTGAAGAAGAAGCCGTTCGATAACAAACTTATACTTTGGTTATTCGTAATCGCCGGATTCTTTGCGGTTTTCGCGCTCGAGGACGGTTGGGTCATGGAAGAACTGGGAAGACAGCCATGGATAATATACAACGTGATGCTCGTAAGCCAAGCGGCCAACACAACCCAGGCAATATCACCCATAGCCGTTTTCATACTCGCATTCTACATTGCAGTAATACCTGTTACGATACTGATGATAAGGAAGATATTCGCAAAAAGACCGCTTGATTTGGAACTGGTGAAACTATGAACGCACTATATGCGATAAATTATCTGATATTCTCGATCTTTTTCACGCTGTTCATGGTAGAAGTAGGAATTACAATAATCACAATGTTGAATTACAACAAGTACAAAGGAAAAATCAACCACATTATAAATCCGATCTGGGAGGTCACTGGAACATTTGCAGTGTTATACATTATAAATTTTGAGGCAAGCTATCCCGGACTGGTCAGCGTAGTCGGTAATGCCTATGTTATGCCTCTGCTCATTGCGGCCATACTTATAATAATGAGAAACATATTCATAGCATTCAGCGAATACATAGGGAATGAGCAATCGGAGCGCAGGTTCAGGCTGGTGTATTCGATATCCACCATAATAGCTGCGGCCCTAGCGATAGCAGTATTGACTTCGGGCATTAGCGGGATCGGGATAAGCCTTGCCGCCAACACAATCGGCTCGGCATTCCTGATCAATCCTTTCAACATCCTAATATTGGTATCAATATTGCTGTTTTCCCTATCATTGGCGAACGGCCTTATAGTCACCGATGAGCTTCAAAAGATAAGTTTGTTTTCTACATTAGGCGGATTTATCATATCATTTGCGGCGGTTTACCTTTACCTTCCAAACTTCGCATCCGCGCTGCAATCCAATATCCTTTTAATCATCATCGGAGTAATACTAACGGTAACATCCGCATTTCTGCAACTGAAGAAGATGAGATATTCGGGCCTGTTCAATATAATGTTCATTATATTGTTGATAAACATATTTGGAGCTTCGACATATCCTTACATATTTGGCACTCTCAATCTGACAAATTACATGCCGGTATCCGCACTGGCGAACGCCGAAATACTGATAAGCACAGTAGGTGGAATAATAGTGGCTCTTTCACTGCTTGGGCTTATTTATGCCAACTACTTGAAGAAATGAAGACACTTGTATATCCACATAAAATAAGTTATTTGCCCGATAAACATAAGGTATAATAAGCGAAATCTCCAAATAGAATAACGGAATTTAATGAAGATATAGTGGTCATCCATGCATATTTATGTGCTGATGGGTATGTAATAAAGAACCCAAGTACACAAAGGCATAAATATTATAAAATAGGACTAAGAAACACAAACTTAATATTATTGAGAGATTTCCAAGAAAGATTTGAAAGACTTTGGGCAACTAAACCAAGATTAGTAAAAGGACAGCGATGTGAAAAAGGTTCAAAACATATCTATGAATTTTTAACTCAAAATTTTGGAAGCTTTTATTCTTGGGAGTGGCAAATGCCAAATCTTAACAAAAGATTAAGTAAAATCTGGCTAAGAACTTATTTTGATTGTGAAGGATGGGTTAGTATTGAAAGTCATAAAAGCAGATTAATTGGAGTTGATTGTGTAAATTTATCTGGTATAAAACAGGTCAAAAAAGCATTGACTAAAAATGGCATAGATTCTAAACTTAAAAAGAAGGAGGCAAAAAAACATATTTCGTCTTTACATATATGGTAAAGATAATTTAATTAAATTCAAGCAAAATATAGGTTTTCATCATCCTCAAAAAAACATAAAATTGCAGAAAGCAATAGCTGATTATATAATTTATGATTGGGAATTTCCAAAAAATATAAAAGAATTAAAGAACTTTACAAAAGTTTTGATGCACAAAAGGGCAAAAATAAGAGTCGATAACGGAGTTGTTAGAGTTACATCAAATAAAAAATGGAATCTTATAGCCCTAAAGGAAAATTTAGAAACAATATTTAATATAGATTCTAAAATAAATGAAATGGCAAATGGCATTGGAACCCATTATTACCAGTTAAATATCTATAAAAAACAAGAAGTTAAAAAGGCTATAGAGAGTAATCTATTAAATAATATAGAGGAAGCGAAATGGCTGAGATTAAAAAAATAAACGATTTTCTATGGGAGATTGAAAAGGATGAAAGTTTAGGAATGAATGTTCCCGTACACATTTATGCTAGCGAAAAGTTAGTACGCACGATAGAAAAAGATAGGACATTAAAACAAGCAATCAATGGAGCATCTTTACCTTCCATAGTAAAAAATATGCTTGTTATGCCTGATGGTCACGAAGGCTATTCTTTTCCAATAGGTGGTGTAGCCGCATTCCCTGCGGATGGTGGTATAATATCTCCAGGAGCTGTTGGTTACGACATAAACTGCGGGGTAAGACTGATAAAAACTAATCTAACCGTTGAAGAAATCAGACCAAAGCTAAGCAACCTGATGGATGTGCTGATGAAAAACGTGCCCAGCGGTGTCGGAAGTAAAATCAACCTCGGATTTACGCAAAAAGACCTTGAGAAAGTTGCAACAGAAGGAGTAAAATACATGATTGACAAGGGCTTCGGTTTTAAGGAGGACCTGGACCACATAGAGGAATACGGAATGATAAAAGGCGCGGACTTCAGCCAGGTAAGCCCCCTGGCTAAAAAGAGAGGGGTGCACCATCTGGGAACCCTAGGCGCGGGAAACCACTTCCTGGAAGTGCAAAGGATCGATGAGACATTCGACAGTAAAATAGCAAAGGGCTACGGATTGGAGAAAGGCAATGTAACAATCCTAATACACAGCGGATCCCGCGGTTTCGGCCACCAGATATGCAGCGACTATCTAAGAACATTTTCGGAGTACCAGCAAAAAAATAACATACAATTGCCTGATCCCGAACTCAGCTATGCCTTCACCGATTCAAAAGAGGCAGAATCGTATCTGGGCGCTATGAGGTGTGCGGTCAACTTCGCATTTACCAACAGACAGATAATGACAAATTCGATAAGAAAATCTTTTGAGGAAGTTTTTGGAAAAAGCGCAGACAGGCTGGGCATGGAATTGCTTTATGACGTTGCACACAACATAGCTAAACTGGAAGAGCATCAGGTAGATGGAAAGCGAATGAAGCTGTATGTCCATAGAAAGGGCGCCACAAGAGCATTCGGTCCCGGAAGAGATGACATACCTAAAGAATACAAAGCGCTAGGCCAACCCGTACTTATACCTGGAAGCATGGGAAGTGCAAGCTACGTACTTGCCGGTAGGACAGAAGCGATGACTGAGACGTTTGGCTCATCATGCCATGGCTCAGGAAGGGTTATGTCACGGCACCAAGCAATAAGAGACATCCCTACCTCAAGAACGCTTGGAGACATGAAAAGCAAGGGGATTGAGCTTAGAGTAAGAGACAAGAAGCTCATAAGTGAGGAAGCCGAGTGGGCATATAAAGACGTAAACGAAGTAGTTCAGAGCATAGCAGGAGCCAAAATATCAAATATCGTGGCAAAGCTAGTGCCTTTGGGCGTTGCAAAAGGATGAAAATTATTATTCTACATATCTAGCGTCAAAACCCTTGTCTTTAAAATATTCATATTACAAGTATTCTGATATCTTTTATATTTTTAAAATTTCCATCTCTTGTTATAAGTAATTCATTATTGGCTATCGCTATTCCTGCTATAAGTATATCATTTTCATTGATGGGCTTTCCGGTGCGGGTTAGTTCTCTAAATAGCCTTGCTGCTTCAACAGCCGATATGCTATCAAAATTGTATATTAACATTGAATTTATGAGTTCCTGAGCAATTTCCCTTTTAATCATGCTTTCATGTTTCAAAAGCTCGTATTCGGTTATAATAGTTGTTGTGATATCCTCCCTTCCCCTATACGCCTCTACGATTTTTCGCACCGAATCATCACCTTTAAGTATGCTTATTACTACACTCGTGTCTAGACATGCCATCGTATTACCAATCAAATTTTCTCCCGTAGTTTTTTTCCCTCTCCTCATTTATTTGCTTCTGAAGCTGATCAAGTTTTTTGCTATCGCTCTTTAATATCCCAAAAAATTTCATCAAATCATTTTTTCTTTTTTTAGCGAAGGCAAGTTTAATAGCCTCAGAAAAACTACCGCTTCCCTTCACTTTTAGTAGCATTTTATACACCTCATCCGATACTGATATCTGTCTAGCCATAATATAATATATACATATGTATACATATATAATCCTTTTGTATGCGATTAGACATTTTTAATATCCATATACATCTTTTCAGAAGCTTTCATCGGAATTTCCCTTAGTATCCTCCCCTTTTTGTTTAGTATAGCAATTTTATATTCAATCCCTTCAAGTAATGTAAAACCAAAGGAATCAAGCCCTCTAAGTTCTGCTAAAGCTATCTCTTCACCCAGAAAAGTTAATCTAATATAATAAGAATCATCAAGCGAACTGCTTTTGATGTCTTGATAACTTCCTATTTTCAATGCAATTTTGCAATTTATCGGTTTCGCAGAATTAAAATTAAGCCGAGTTTTATATTCCTCCATAGGATTGAAAATACTGTCATCTAAATTTGATTGGTAAGTATATGTTTTGATGAATATAGTATCCTGCTGCCTTTTTTCGTTCCCATCTTTTGATATGTAGCTCAATGCTCCAACCCTAGAATTCAACGTCTTTAACTTTAGAAGCACATCATCAGGATCTGCATATGCAAATATTAAGTCCTTCGAGGCTATAACTGCTGTGTCTGGTGCCTGTTTCAAGTATAATTTGAGTTGGCAAAGTCTCCTTATACCTACGTCTATATCGTTCACGTTGTGAGTAAGTAGAATGAGTCCTATGCCCTGCTTTCTGAAGTCCTGGATTCTTTGTTTTATATCCTGTACAGCAGGAGAGTCCTCGTCTCCAAATACTGTCTGGGCCTCCTCAAGGCATAGAACTAGCCTTAGCTCATTATCCCCATTAGTATCTAGGTTAGCCGCAATCGCATATATTTGATTTAGTACTAATGCGTACAATTGGGTCCTAGTGTTGTAGCTCGCCGCAGAAACGTCAAATACGGCACCCTGCTCCAAAAAATCCTCTATTTTTATTCCGTCTTTTACACAGTACTGCCGCATACTTAGTATGCCTCTTAAGTTTTCAAGGGCCGACTTTATGTTTTCACCATGTTTTGTATACTTTATTCCTGATGATGTTCTTTTTCCGTGATATCTGACTATCGATTCCTCAATCTCTTCATATACTTTCGTTGGTTCTGGCTCATCGCTTTCCTTATAGCTCCTCCTAAATGCATTTAGCATGCATTTTTCCATTGGATTTCTATAGGGTCCTGCATTTGCTGCGGACGACAATATCATGGCAAGATTCCCGTAAAACCTTTCAATCTCTATTGTTTTTGGGCGCCGGAAGAAATTGATTGGGGTGTCATCTTGGCATAATTTTATAAAATACATGTTATGTGCAAGTGCAAAATCTTTCCATTCGCTTGTTGGTGTTATAATGAACACCGCAGGCTTTTTGTTATCGTTTTTTGATATTAGCGAATCCAATATGGACATTGCTTCTCTTGTTTTTCCTGAGCCGGGCAGACCTGTAATTATAAATCCAAGATTTATCGCAGAAGGTTTCAACTTTATGTTTAGTTCGGTCTCCAAAACCCCGTCTTTTACAAACTTTCCAATGTCTATGCCGTTCTCTTCTGCAGGCATAAATGTGGTTAGGGTATGGTTTACGTTATGAAAACCATAAAAGTTTATGAATTCCTTTGCATAACCGGTACCAAAAGGCAGGGCCGGTCTTTTGGACAAGTAGCTAGCCATGGAACGAATGTCGCTTTTGGTGAAACTATATTCTGCAAGTGTAAGAAAGCGCGTATTTATGTAGTCGTGTAGCTGCTTGTAGCCTTTAGGCACGATAATAAATATCTTATAAGCTAGCCCATTGCTCAATATTGCTCCATTTAGAGATTCTATGACGCTGTTTAGCATCAGCTTTTCCTCAGATTCATGGTAGAGGTCCCTTTGGCTTGTTGAAGTAGCCCTATTGCTAAAATAAGCCCTAAGGGACGACTCGGTTTCCCTTACCTTCTTCGAGCTTAATACATCTTCAAGGTGCGCCTTTACCGAGTTTATTTCGTTTATCTTCGTATGGGAAAAAAGTATAGCAAAAAACCCCTCCTTTGGCAATGTATCGAAAGCATCATAGAAAAACTTGTTTCCGAACTCCTCAACTCTTCTATAGACCGAAAAGGCGGAGCAGTTCTCTTTTTGATCATCTAAAGAATAATCCAAAGACCTGAGCCCGATTCCAGGTATCTGCATCCTCAAGCGGGATTTCATAGCCTCCGCACCAATTTCGGCAAGGCCTATGATGGAAACCGACCTTGCGAAGTCGTAAACCAACAAAAAATCCTGTTCGCCTATGCATTCAAGCACCTTTACTCCGTCAGATCCGCTACCTGGAAGCTCAGTTACTTCATAAAAGGCCAGATTACCATTCATAGAATCACGTATACTACAAAAAATGAGAAAATCAGTTCTAGTACGAGCAGCAATTTTTTGTTTTTAGAAAGGTGAACCTTAGGTTTCAGTACAATAATTAATGGAAGAAGCGTGGAAAGCACGACCAAAAAGGCTTCAGTATATATGATGCTCGTTATGTACGTTTTACCGTAAATGTAACCCAACTGCAATGCCGCAACGCGAAGTGGTATAAATACCAGAAGACTGGCGATTAAAGAGAGAAAAATATAATCATAAAGATTATTTTGCTTATAAAACCTTTTTATATCCTCAAGCATGGATTCACCATAAATACAAAACCAGAGTCAAGACTACTAGAATAATCGAACTGCGAATTATGTCCTTTGCAATGCCACTACCTACGCTATTTTTGCCACTCCCATCAAAAAGCCACAGTAGTATCCCTATATTCAAAAGCGCTACCCCCAAAGAGAGCCCAAATCTTGTAATATAAGCTAATATATTCAACAATTTATCACTCTGACCAGATCATTAAGCAAAAGGAAAAGCAACAAGGAATTGCCCTTAGCCAAAATAGTTTTTTTATATTCAAAAACCCTTTTCTCTTGATCGTTAAGATTTACAATGTTTAAAAATTTTCTATCTCTTTTTTGTTGCATGTTGATTATTTGTAATTCTTTACCAATGAAAATCGAATTTCTAAGTAATAACCCTGAGATATTGTCATGTATCCTTATTGAAAAAAGTCCCTGCTCTATGATACTATCATAAACTATCCTTGCTACAAACCACCTGTAACTGTTTGCCTCACTTCCTCTCCAGACCATATCTTTATAGGCTGTCACCCTTTCATTTAAACTTATAAGGGAATTAACGTAGTATTTTATACCAAATGTCCCATGGTTTGGATTTTTGTCTGCGAACTTTAGTTCTTTGATCCTCAATGGTAAACCACCGATTATGGATCTATTATCGTTTGCTTCTATCCCTGCATCAATTGCTTTAAGTAAGCCGCTCGAATCCATTCTTGATATATCGGCTCCGCTATAATCATCACAGCCTATGACAATATTTCTTTCCGATAAACTAAAATCAGAACCAAACTTTAACAGCAAGCACAGAAGCAAACCTATCAGTATGAGAAAAAGACTATAGTAGCTAGAATAATTCACGTAGTGGATCGTTGAAATTACCATTAATTAACCTTTATCTGGATTTAATTCAGTTTCCAGCCTCTTTATTAGGTCGGGCTCGATTCCAAGATAAGCCAGTGCATTGTTGCTTGATTTACTGCTATCTTCCTTTACCCTGCGTGTAATCCGGCCTACAAAGTCTTTGTAAATGGATAAATCCGCCAAGATCTGTCTGTTTTCCTTTGATAAACCTATAAGTTGATAAGAAATTGAACAGTTGGATTCGTCTAGCGACCTTATCCTCTCTTTTAAATTTTCTATCACCTGGCTTTGGTCCTTTACTACATCATGCCAGTTTTGACTAAGGGCTTCTACGACGTAACAATATATGTTATCGAAATTTACGGTGTAGATACCCTTGAGAAATTCCAACAGCGATATAAATTTCAGAAAATTATCCCTATAAATCGAAAGGTCTTTTTTACTAAAAGAAAACCATAAGCATATGTACTCGTTTGAGAGCTCTAGTATGGTCCTAGTTTTTTCTCTGCTGCCGTTTGATATTTCATATTTTAATTTATCATCATTAATGGCGATTGCAGGATGGCCTAACTTATCAATATGCTCCCTAAGTTCAGAAATATTACAATTTAATTTAGCATCTACATGAAAAGAGCTACTCAACTCTGTGTCATTTTCCTTTTTTATACAATCACTTTTTATACCTTTAAAATCATAATATTACCCTTAGGGAATAACCCCTAAGGGGCGTCGCCAGTGGGAATCGAACCCACAGGGGTGGTATGAGCACCCCCGGTTCATAAAACCGGCCCGCTACCATTACGGATTATGGCGACGATCTAATTTTTCGACATTGAAACCACATTTTCATAGGCTTTTACTATGGTGGCATCTTTTAGCCCCAAAAGTCTCAGATAATAGACTACCTCGGCCCTTTCTACGCCCAAACCAACCATAAACCCCACCAGACTCACATCCCCTATCTCATTGTTGTTTCGGCCAATGAAATCCATTATTTTATCCTTAACCTCATTGCTTACTTGCAACTTTCTAGTCGATTCGGCGAATAATCCATGGGATATCCTATTTTTCACTTTACCACCAGTAATATCATAAAAATAAGTTGTTATCCCATCTGTAGAGCCTATGAAGAATTTCCTTATGTGTCCCTGATCACCGCTCAGCGCCATTGAAACCATGCAGCTTCCAACGGGTAATTGCATTATCTTCTGCTTGTCGCTCTCGCTTATTATTCCAGAATCTTTCAATAGCCTGTAGTCGCTCTCATTCTGCAGCCTGAACAAAAACATGCAGGCGGCATTTGATATCACCTCGTTGTTTATGTCGTTTGCCATTTGAGTTGCCACGGCGATGCAGTACCCGTACTTCCTGCCCTCCCTGAATAATACCGCTACCTCCTCAGAACTCTTGATAAGCCTCCAGGCCTCGTCTAGAACTATTATTTTTTCTTTACTTTTCCCATTAATATTTATCGATGTTCCGTGCATCAACTCTATTATTATCCTAAATAACGCGCTAGATATTTCGACCCTCTGTGAATCGTCCCTCAGCATTGAAAAATCAATATTTACTACACCATCTAGTAAGTTATTTACCGGAAAATCCGTCTTTAAGGAGAACATGGGACTCTCTTTTAATTGCAACAGCTTGCTTGCAAGTCTATTTGAGACAGGGTCGCCCTCGCTTTTTAATTCACTTATTAATCTATCCAAGTTAGCCTGATTTTTGCTCAAACTCATGGAAAGTATGCCGCTGTATACCGCATAACTCTCCTCTTGGTTCAGGTTTAGCGAATAGGTTACTACATCCGATATTCGCCTGATGTTCTTAACATTTTTAAGGTCGTATAAGTCGAAGAGGTTGATTCTAAGGTCCAGCCCCAATGTGAGCGTTTTACCGCCAACAAACCTGACCGTCTCTCTGTACTCGTTGTTCCAGTCTATTATTAGAACAGAAGATCCCCTTTGGAGATTGCTTCTTATGATGAAGCTTTTCATGAAGTAGCTTTTTCCCGAGCCAGACATGCCCAGGACCGCTATGTTCTTGTTTATCAGTTTGTCAAGGTCCAAAAGGAAAGGTATCCTATAAATCCGACTCCTGCCGATGTATACGCCGTTGAAATCTGAGGGCAACCCTGGTTCAGACATCCCGTCCAAATACACGCTCTTGCTTGCAATTCTGGAGTTCGAATTTGTTATCATTAAACCATCGTTGCGTCAAATTTAAGAATATCCAATAACTCGTTTCCGCTCAGCATTTCGGCTCTAGTTCCAATCAGGGCTCCGAATTCGCTTGCAAGCTCACGCAGTTGCGACTTTGCCTGCTCCTGGGCAACCGATTTGTTATCGGAAATTGCGCTTGTCATTATGTACTGTGCAACCTTCAGGGGAGCACCGCCGGTGCTTACCCTATCTATCTCGTGGTCCAGCAGCTCGATCTGGCGCTTGATCGTATTGGCCTTTGCAACGTTGCTCTTTGCAGCCGAATCATTCAGCCTGCTCAGCTCTATCTCTCTCATGCTCCTTCTGGTCTGAAGCCCGTTCAGCAGCTTGTTGATGTCTATTCTTTCCACTTGGACCACAAACCTGAATGCGCATCCGGAATTGGCTATTATTTTTTCTATCTTATCCTTGTCCACAGACTCGGTTGATGTGTTGTCAAGTGCAGCAACAGCCGTAGCACAGAACTTAGTTCCTAATTTCCTTATCGCTGTGGCTCGTTCGCTTCCGAGTTCACAGTTCTCTATAACCTGTATGAGGTTGGTGCGTTTAAATATAACCGCATCCACGATGTAGTGTAGCTTGTAGAACGCCACAAGAAAAATAGCCACAAAGAGACTTGCAAGTATTACAGCAATTTTAAGAGTAAGGATGCTGGCAACAGCCATGAGCGCAAGAACCGAAATCAACGCATAAAATTTTATATCGTGTTCCATCTTTTACCACTTGGCAAGGTTTAAATATTTTCAGTTGCATAAACTATCTGTATTCGAAAGAGTACTGGCGGCAGGAGTGGGATTTGAACCCACAACAGATGCCTGCACATCTGCACTATTTTTCAAATAGCTAGGCTTGCCAATGCCAAACACTACCATTTTAAAGAAAGTCATTCCTTCACCTAAAAGATGTAAAATTTCCCAAAAGTTATTTCCGAGCCCAGTATTCGCGCAAGCTCTCTTATCGATATTGCTGTGAGTATCAGGCTGAACACCGGCAGGAAAAAGACCTCTATTATGACCAAAGCAATTATGTTGGTAAGCTGATTGAGGAAGGACTCAAAGCCCTGGACAAGGCCGTTCACCGCGCCGGTGAAAAAGTTTATTATTCCTCCTGGATTGGTTGGGTTGCTCCCGATCTGGGCTGCTCTTCCTATAATATTATTGTTTGCACTGGTCTCCGATGCTATGAATGCGCTTATTGTTCCGTTGTTGATCCCGGTCAGGTAGCTATTGGCGAGGCTGGCGTTGAGGACATAGGTGAGCGGGAATACGGCGAATAATCCTATGGCTATGGCCATTATCGCACCGCCGAGCCTCCTGGTCACATAAAGCGTCCTTAACACTATCCCTATGGGAAGCAGGACAGGTATTGCCACTATAGATATGAACTTGAGCAGCACGCCCTGGACCTCTATGCTTATGATGGCAGCGGTTAGTATCTCTATGATGTAGTCCAACGCGGTAAGCACCGGAGTAAGGACGCTGGAGAAGCCTATGCTTAATATGCCTATGGTGAGCTTGAGCGAGCTGAGCAGGCCCAAACCCGTATAAAGGATGGATATAGGTGTCAATAGTCCGACAGAGGTCTCTATGAGCGTCGGATAGCTGGAACCGCTTATGGTTACTGGCTGCAGCCCTACAAGGTAATTATAAGCGAAGCATATCGCATAATTTCCGCTCATCGCCTGCTCGCACGTTGCGCTGATCGATGCGCCTCCTACAATGTTGTTTATAAGAACTGTGAAGAACCCGCCGGTGCTGAAGGCGATTATGAGAGTGCCGACAATAACCCCGTTTATCACAGACTGGTAAATCTCAGACTTCCCGAAGTCCTTGAGCTTCCTGTCGTCTATTGCATATCCTACTCCAAGCACCATCCCGGCAATAGCCAGCATTATGGCTATCAGGGTAACCGCAATGCCGTATATGCCCAAATCAATAGCCAATGGACCACCATTCTAGCCTGTCAGGTTAGTAGCAATGACATTGCCAATCAGGTGTGTGGATGCAATCGCAAGGGAGGTAGCAGCAACGCTTAGGACACCTACTACTATGGCTCCTATTATCATGTTAACCGCTGCCGTATGGAAGTTGGCCTTCTTTTCCGGAGGAAGCATCTGTCCTATCGCGTAGAATATCCCTGCGAGGACGAAGAGCACGGCGCTTAGCGCAGGCCCGACCTGCGTCAACACCAACTGTATGCCATTCAATTCAGACACCAAAGAGCTGCTTGCCGCATCCGCAAATCTAGACGCAAGGAGAACAACAAGCATCGGAACGGCAATGTACCTCGCCGCCCTGCCAACCAGACCAAGCGCATTATTCTTCACTCTCACAAAGTCCATATATTCATCTCCATTATCTTTTACTTTAGTATACATATTTTATACAAATAACTATTTAAATACTTTGGTAAATAATTATTTGTGTTGTTTTCCGAAATTCTAGAAACTATTGGTATTTTCAAGGAACATTTTAGAATATTTCATAAGTCTAGCACTCGAAGCAAGCTTTAAAAAGTTATCTACCTATATCATTAGTGATTGTGGGTAATAATCTGCCAAAAAGAGCCAAAAAAGTCAGCACGACCAACGCCAAAAAGGGAAAGATCCAAAACACCCATAGGCGCCCCCAGCAAGAAATGGAATCCCAATCAGCAATGGAGTACCTGACAACTTACGGCTGGGCAATACTTATCATAGCGATAATAATCGCGGTGCTCTATCTCTACGTATCGGTTCCCACCCAGGTGGTAAACAACGCCTGCACGTTCGTGAATGGGGCCTACTGCAACGACCTGATAATTGCCACCAATACCGTGTCGCATAAGACATCGGTCGCGATGTACCTGACAAACTCGCAGCAATATCCTCTGAAGAACCCGCAGCTCTATGCCAGGGTGAACAACGCAAATACGACCATCTTCACATGCACCCCTAGCTTTGTCCTCCCCGGCGGCTCAATACTATGCTCAATAAACCTTACCCAAAGCACATCGCTCGACACGCTGCTTTCCGGAAACCTTTATCTGAACGCGACATACTGCGGATTATCAACCGCATCATATTCATCATCGCGCAACTGCACCAGCGGGCTTCCGCAAACATATACCGGAACATTCGTAGGGCATACGCAACCTCTTGTATCTACAAAATCCAGCCTCACGCTTACTGCAGTGAACTCTACGCAGACCGCAAACAACAACCTGGACCAATTGACGGCCGTGGTCAATCTCCTTGGCTACCCGTTGAAAGGCGCCACCGTGAACTTTACTGAGAACAACATCGCCTACACATTGTCGCCGAACGTCACAACGACCAACGGCCAGGGATCAGCATTGAGCGGCATATCAGGGACAAAGCCAGGCAATGTCCTAGTAACCGCAACCTATGCTGGACTAAGCAGCAATGTTGTAATACAGTTCTCCGCCCCCGTATTTATCACATTCACGCCCCAGAACTTCACCTATTGCTCCTCAAGCGGCACGACCGCGGATATCGACGGCGTTCCGTACACCTGCCCGCAGCTGCAGGGCCACCAATTCTCCTTCGCTAAGGGCACAACACACACATACGCATTCTTCAATCCGGTGCCCGTGGTGTCGAACGTAAGGGAGACGTTCAAGGACCTGATCATAAAGGGGGTGCCGTACCCGGTCCAGTCCGGCAACATAGTCGCCTCCTCCAACCTGACGATTCCATTCCTCTATTATACTCAATACTACCTTACCGTCAATGCGGTTCCGCCTGCGGGCGGCTCGGTATTCCCGGCAAGCAACTGGTACAACAGCTCAACGGCTGTGCTTGTATCTGAAAACCAGAACTTAGGCTACTTCTTCAACGGCTGGACCTGCACCGGGATCGGATGTTATGTAGGGGCACAGACAAGCGTTATAGTGACACTCAACAACCCGATACAGGAGACCGCCAACTACCACAGCACCAGCACGAGCACCACGACATCATCGTCCACCAGCACCTCCACAACCACATCCCTGTCGACCACCTCCTCCACATCCACCAGCACCTCGACCACATCGCCGACGACGAGCACCTCCGTGACAACAACGAGCACAAGCACCAGCACCTCTGTGACAACCACATCCACAAGCACGAGCTCGACCTCGTCCTCATCGTCTACCGTAACCACCTCGGTGACAACAACATCCACCTCATCAAGCACGGTAACGACATCGACAAGCTCATCGACCTCGACATCAAGCAGCAGCTCGACAACGAGCACGATAAACACGGTGACAACCTCATCCACATCGACCAGCACATCGGTAACCGTCAGCATAATCTACTACCAGCTGCAGGTGAACATCATACCTGCAAACGCAGCGTCAGATCCGTGGAAGGCATGTATCTATTATACACCGCCAGCGAATGCGCCCGTAACAACTACAGTACCAACCACCACAATACTGACAACTACAGTCCCAACAACCACGCTCTCGACAATAACCACAACAATCCCAACAACATCCACATCCTCGGTCTCAACAACAACATCTGTAAATACGACAACGATACAGATAGACCAACCACCGATAAACCAGCCACCCGGAGCCCTACTGTTATGTGCGCAGCCAGGTTCGGCAACTGTCTCCACTCAGGTGCCATCGGGTACAGTGATAAACGAGCTCCAGGCCCGCAACTTCAGCGGCATCTCGCAATATATATTCAATAGCTGGTCTGGATCATATAGCAGCGCCTCGGCTACAGCCACACCTGGAACAACGATAAGCAGCGCATACACTGTCAACGCCAATCTCCAGTTCGCGCCGCCCACGACAACGACCACAATCTTCTACTACTACCTGAACTCCACGAGCCAAGGGGATCCTGGCAACATTGGCTTCCCTGGAGATACTGGGCCTAGCGGATTGCAGGGTGCCACTCCTGTTATCTCATCTGGCGGTTGCAGTGCAATAGCACAAGGATATTATCAAGGCGGATTCGGAGGAAGCCCGGGCGGGACCGGCGATGACGGCTGGACATTGTATGCCTGCACTCCTGGCACAAGCGGATATCTTCCAGCTTATGAGGGTCCCTTCTGCCCGACAATTGATGCTTACGTGAACCTCGGGAATGGGGGCGCAATAGTTTATGCATCCAACGGCACGCAGGTATCACAAGCCGGTTCATGCGCGCCACAGGGCAATGGATATTCTATCTGCAGCATGCCTTTCTCAAACCTGCAGGCCAATATCATCGCTTACGATTTCTATAGCGAAACCTATTGCCCGTCATAGATTATGGTCTTGAATATGAACAAAGTGATTTACGCGATAATCGTCCTGGTGATTGCGGTCATAGTCGCGGCCATATACCTGAACATGACATCCCCCAACAACCAATACGCCGCAACAACCAGCCTCAGCCCAAGCCAGCTCCAGCAGGAACTGGGCACGATATACCAGAATTTCAGCTCGTCGGGCGCTTTCTATATAAACTATACCGGAAGCGGCACGATGACGATGGTAAACGCAACAGGCTCAAAAATCATTTACTCATCGCCTATTTCGGTCAACTATGCGCAATCCGGAGCCTCGCTCAGGTTTGCAGCAACTTCCAGCGGCAGGAACCAATCCGGCAATGTGCGAATAGTCAATGCAAAAACAAACGGCCTTTACCTCTGCACCCTTAAATCCGGCGCATATTCCTGCGAGAACACCACAACCACGGGCTCGTACCCGCAGGGCTATAACGGAAGCCCGCTGATAGCGCCGTCATACCCCCAGCAGCTCAATTCATCGGGGATTCAAGGGCAGGTATTAGGCCAGAGGACATTCAACGGGCAGCCATGCATATATGTGAGGGTGTCCAAGAACCAGAGCCTTTACGGCAACAGAAATTTTGAGGTGATATTCTCCTGCCTATCGACAATAAACTATGCGCCCATAAACCTCACAATAAGCTATATGCAAGTGGCGCCGCAGACAACCACTTACACGAACATCTCGCTTTCGCAATCAT
The DNA here is from genome assembly GCA_963773985.1 of uncultured Microcaldota archaeon. Classification (GTDB taxonomy): domain Archaea; phylum Micrarchaeota; class Micrarchaeia; order Micrarchaeales; family Micrarchaeaceae; genus UBA12276. The sequence goes on from CAVZDF010000003.1 coordinate 556,105, forward strand.
CCTTCGGCAGGAATGTAGATACCAACGCCCTCAGCCAATTGCCGGGCCCGCTGACAGGCTCATTCAAATCCGGCACTGGCAATTCGATAGCAAGTCCAGACCCGTCCAACGACTGGGTGCTGGTTCCATATGTGATATCATCCCCGGGATACGCAACCGGCGCCGTAAGCTCCATCCTATTGGCAACAAAATAAATCTGGCTAATGCCAAGCTAATCCTAGCTAAAACAGATTGCAAGGAAACGAAAATTTCCCGTTACTCCTCTCCGCTTACTGGCAATTACCTTGACTATTTAGAGCTGCTTCCAGGTTCGGGTTCACGGTGCTTGTAGCGAACGGTTCCCTCATCGGGATTCATAAAAATAGTAATTCCATCAGTATCTTTTATCATTGCGGTCTCTTTCCTCCTCAAATCTGTTGTACTCGTATAAGTCGGCGATAGCATTGCCGAGCCAGTGGTTGCCGGCTTTGTCGTCCTCATATAAGTTGACGCAGAAGAGGGGGAATTTGTAGCCCTGGTATCAGGCCGCGGTGCAAACGATCCCGGCATGCCTTGCAACGTTATTGGTTTGCCTCCGTTTTTCAAAGTCCATGTACCAGTATCTATTATATAGAATTGGGAGTCTGTTGTGTCACTCAATGCGGAGCCTAACGTATACATCTCCGTTCCATCATTAGAAAATCGTACCTGTGTGTACCCGTTTACAGGGGAGCTTGCATTAATCCCCTGGCTAACTCCAGGATACGTGGCTAATGGTATCGTCTTGATTACGGTATCTGTTGTCGTGTCTATAACATCGATACTTACCTGCGTATCTGTATTGTTATTTACAGAACTTACATTGATAACGCAGAGATAATACTTTCCGTTAGCGTCTGCAACAGGTGTAATTCCCATATGATCTGGTGTTAATCCCTCTGGCAGCGTGGTGCTTACACTCGCAGTAGAGGTATTGACCACCGCAACAGGTGCCGGAACCAATAACAACAGAACATTATTGAAGTCCTCATTGCCTACATAAGCCTTTGTTCCGTCTGGTGTAAATACCGCCGCACCCGCAAAACCTCCTGCTGCGCCTCCATTACCTGGCAGGGGAATCGTGGTTATTGCCTGCCCGGTTGTCGCATTTGTGACAAGGATAGAATCGGGGCCGCTTATAAATAGAGACGTACTAGAAGGATTAAATGTGCTATTGCCTCCTGTATTAACAGATATGGGCGCTATAAGCGAAGGCGGCAAGCTCGTATTGATAAGCTCTCCTTCAGTGCTGGTTAGCCCATTTGCAACATAACCATTTTTCCCGTTGGGGCTGAGTGTAAAGCTGGTAGGATAAACAGCCGTTGGCAAAGTAAGCGTATTGCTTACATCCTCTGTGGAGGTATTTATCGTCACAAAACCATTAATTATGGTCCCATTTGATGTAGTGCTCCCTGCCGCGAACAGCGTTGAACCGTCAGAGCTAAGTTTTATAGAGGCCACTTGCATGCCCGATAAGCCCGTTACCGAACCGATTAATGTGTTGGTTATTGGATTTATTATACCAATACCACTTGATGATATAAAATATACATTTTCGGTATTTTGATTTGTTATGGCCTGCCCCGCGAGCCCGTTAGGATTGATTGTTGTAGAAAGAGCATCGTTAACTATGACATTTATACTACTGAATCCATTTTCTTGTGTTACCACATATACGTCATTGGTTGTGGTTGTCGGCATAGTGACCGACACTGGCGCTGTCGATGCTGACTTGCTTTGGGATAAAGAATCTGCCACCTGACCTGTAAAGACGAACGAACAGTTAGCCTGTGCCGCTGTCGGGGAAAATGTAAAGGACGGAGAATTTGATGCTATCTGAAATGAAGGACATGTACCGCTTGTTACTGAATCTGTCCAGCTGTAGGTATATGGCGCTGTTCCTCCGCTGGGCGTAACTGTTGCCGTTTCTGAGGTTCCCACATTTATTGTTACTGGTGTTGATGGGGATGCGGTTACCGATAATACCTGTGGTGGCGGCGGCGGGTTTGTGCCTGTTACTCCGCATCCTACCAGGCTTGCCGGTAGAATAGAAAATGCAAGAGCAGCTCCTAATGCCGCAAGCCTGCTTGATTTGTTTTTAGATTCACCATCCTCATTGGTGGTAGATTCCTTTCTACCGCTGCCGTCTCTTAAAAATATGTGTTTAGCACTGAATCTTGTCCCAATATTAGCCCTATCCCTAGTTTGCGCAACCATTAAACCACTATATAATACTTTAGCTGCTCTATATTATTTATAACCTCTGTTTTAATGGAATTTGTATAAACACGCCGAGCCAGCCTTTTAATACTTACCGTGCCTTTTTCCCTCAGGATTCCAAGGGTATAAAAAGCTTTATATAAATAGCAAGCTTACTATCATCGGTTGTCATCGTGGTTGCGCTATACAAGATGTTTATCGACGGAAAATGGGTCGGTGCCAAGAGCGGCGAGACATTCGAGGTTGACAACCCCGCCACTGAGGAGATAATAGCAAGGGTGCCGCTCGGCACGAAGGAGGACGCAAGGCACGCAATAGAGGCCGCAAGAAATGCCTTCGACAATGGGGACTGGTCATCAAAGACACCGTCTGATAGGTCCAAAATACTCTGGAGGCTTGCAGACGTAGTCGAATCAAATACAAAGCGCATAGCAAGGATGGAAACTCTTGACGTAGGAAAGACAATAAAATACAGCACGGGTTCGGATCTGCCATTCATAGTCGACAACCTGAGGTTTTTTGCAGGGGCGGCAAGGGCAATGGGGGGTTCAGCTGCAATGAACTATTCAGGATTGGGAACAAGCATAGTGGCAAGGGAGCCCATCGGTGTGGTAAGCGCCATAGTGCCCTGGAACTATCCGTTGTACATAGCGGTGTGGAAGCTGGCGCCGGCCCTTGCAGCGGGAAATACTCTCGTGATAAAGCCAGCAAGCTATACGCCGATAACCCTTCTGTATTTCATAAAGCACATAGAGAAGCTGCTGCCTAAGGGCGTTGTCAACGTGGTGACAGGGCCGGGAAACGTCATAGGTACGGAGCTGGCCAGCAACAGGAAGATTGACATGGTCGCATTGACAGGGGATGTGAGCACAGGCAAGGAGATAATGAAGCTTGCTGCAGGAAACCTGAAGCGCGTTCATCTTGAGCTGGGGGGCAAGGCACCATTTATGGTTCTGCCAGACGCATCATTGGAGGCGGCGGCCGAGGGCGCAGTGGTGAGCTCGTTCTGGAACACAGGCCAGGACTGCACATCAACGACAAGGGTCTACGTCCACAAGAGCAATTACGATAAATTCATGAGGATACTAATAAAAAAGGCAAGGAAGATAAGGGTCGGGGACCCATTGAAGGAGACCACGGATATGGGCCCGCTGATATCCGCAAAGCAGCGCGAGCGCACGGAGCAGTATGTCAACTACGGCGTAAAGGAGGGCGCTAAGATTGTGCTAGGCGGCAAACGCCCAAGGAAACTGAAAAAGGGATATTTCTACGAGCCGACCATATTCGGGGATGTGGAACAGGACATGAAAATATGCCAGGAAGAGATATTCGGACCCGTGCTGTCGGTTCTGAAATACAATACAATAGATGAGGCAGTGGAGAAGGCGAATGACGTCATATACGGGTTGGCTTCGTCTGTTTGGGGAAAGGATCCGGCCGCCCTTATGAATGTCGCAAACAGATTGAAGTTCGGCACAGTCTGGATAAACGAGCACGGAATACTTGTATCAGAGATGCCGCACGGCGGCTACAAGCAGAGCGGATTCGGCAAGGACCTATCCATGTACTCCCTTGAGGAATACACGCAGCTCAAGCACATCTACATAGACCAGACAGGACTGGAGAGGAAACCCTGGTACTACCTGGTATACGGTGACAAATGATGAGGGTTCAATCCATAAATCCAGTAACGGAACAGGTCAACAAGGAATTCGAGACCTTCACAAAGGAGCAGTGCATGGAAATATGCTCCTCTGTAAAGGATGCTTTCGATGGCTGGAGGATGCTTCAATTGAATGAAAGGATTGATTACATAAAGAGGCTTGCTGTGGTCCTAAGATCAAAAAAAGAGGAATACGCTAAATTGATTACTCTCGAGATGGGAAGACCCATAACCAATTCGCCAAACGAGATCGAGAAATGCGCATTTACCTGCGACGTCTACGCACAAAATGCACAGTCATGGCTTAAGGATGAGCCTGCACAAACAGAATCAAAAAAGAGTTTCGTGGCATTCGAGCCTATCGGAACAGTACTAGAAATAATGCCATGGAACTTTCCGTTCTGGCAGGTCCTAAGGTGCGCAATCCCTGCGCTGACGCTCGGGAACGTGTGTGTGCTCAGGCACTCCAACTCCGTTCCGATGTGCGCGCTCGCCATAGAGGAGGCATTCAAGAGCGCAGGATTCCCACAAAACGTTTTTCGGACAGTAATATCCGACCACCAAGTGGCATCAAGCCTTATAAAAAGCAGATTTATCGATGCAGTATCATTGACCGGTAGCACAGAGGCAGGCAAAGAGGTCGCAAAGGTCGCATCAAAAAACATGAAGAAATTTGTTCTTGAATTGGGGGGCTCGGATCCATTCATCGTGCTCGACGATGCGGACATGGATCTCACATGCAAAAAAGCAGTCGAGGCAAGAAACCAATCATCGGGGCAGAGCTGCATCGCAGCAAAAAGGTTCATAGTAATGAAAAAGGTCGCAAACGAGTTTACCGAAAAGTATGTCGCGCTTACAAAAAACATAATTGTAGGCGACCCGATGGACCCATCAACGCAGATAGGCCCATTGGCAAACGAGCAGCAGCTGAACAAACTTGATGGGCAGATAAAGGATGCGGTCTCAAAAGGCGCAAAGGTGGAATGCGGAGGCAGCAGGCTGAATAGAAAGGGCTATTTCTATGCACCTACTGTTATAACCGGAATAAAGAGAAGCATGAGGGTGACAAAAGAGGAGGTCTTCGGCCCTGTAAGTCCTATAATCATCGCAAAGAAAGAGAATGACGCCATAAAGATCGCAAATTCAACCAGCTACGGCCTTGGCGCGAGCGTCTGGACTCGTGACCTTGAGAGGGGAGAAAGGCTGGCAAGAGGACTGGAAGTGGGTGTGGTCGGAGTAAACGAGATTGAGAAATCTGACCCCAGGCTGCCGTTCGGAGGGATAAAGCAGAGCGGAATCGGCAGAGAGCTATCCAGATACGGCCTTCTTGAATTCGCAAATATAAAATCAATAAAGATATCGTGATGCCATGGCAAAGAATGAACTTAAGATAAAAAAGTCGATGAAGCTGTTTTCCCAGGCATTGAAAGTGATGCCGGGCGGAGTGAGCTCAAACGCCAGGTTGTGGCAAACGTCGCAGTTCTGCCCGATATACACCCCATGCACAATATTCGCGAAGAGGGCGTACGGGTCGCACATATGGGATGTAGACGGTAACAAGTACATCGATTACAGGCTAGGGTTCGGGCCGATAATCTTGGGACACAGCTACCCCGCAGTCACGAACGAGATCAGGAAGGAGGAACGCAAGGGCACCGTATACGCGCTTGACAACGAGCTTGAGCTCAAGGTCTCAAAGCAAATAATAGACATGGTCCCCTGCGCGGAGATGGTCAGGTTCTCTGTAACTGGAACCGAGGCAACAATGCATTCAATAAGGCTGGCCAGGGCGTACACGAATAAGGAGGTGATAATAAAGTTCGAGGGCCACTACCACGGCGGCCACGATTACCTATTATACTCTACAGATCCGCCATACGGCACAAAGATAAGGCCCTATCCGGAGTCGCGTGGAATACCAAAGGCGATAAACAAGCTGATAATGGTCAACACCTTCAACAACTTCGAGTCGATAGAGAGGATGGTCAAGGAGAACCACAAAAAGGTCGCGGCAATAATCATGGAGCCGATAATGGGCAACGCGGCAGGCATAATGCCGAAGCCCGGGTATCTTAAATTCGTAAAGGAACTCTGCGACAAGTACAACATACTGCTGATATTCGATGAGGTCAAAACGGGATTCAGGGTGTCAAGGGGCGGAGCCCAGGAGCTTTACAATGTAACACCGCACCTGGCGACATTTGCGAAATCAATGAGCAATGGCTATCCAATATCGGCGATAACCGGCCAGGAGGAGATAATGAGACTTTTTGGACCCGGGCCGCACAGCGTTACGCAGGGCGGTACTTTTGCAAGCAATCCGCTTTCCCTCACCGCGGCAAACGCCACGCTCAAGATACTCAAGAACAGGGATGTATACACAAAGATGAGCAGATACGGAAAAAGACTGATGAAAGGCATTAAGGGTGTTCTCAATGACAACAAGGTGAAGGCGGTTGTGCAGGGTCACCCATCAATGTTCCAGTTTGTGTGCACAAACAAAAGGACAGTGATAAACAACTACAGAGAACTGTACACAACATACGGCGCCGACCTCTTCTCAAAGATACAGTACTGGCTCCTCACCCAGGGCGTGCTTATAGATGAGGACGTACAGGAATGCTGGTATACGTGCCTAGAGCACGACATGCAGAAGGATCTCAAGAAAACATTAGAGGCGTTCGCATTTTCTGTTGAACATGCAAAGAACTCGAAATTCAAGACGAAGCGCTTTGATATACTTAAAGATTCCTCATGAAAACATGCATGTTCCTCTTTTCGAGCTCCCCGAAGAACATACTGGAGTTTATACAATCGTCATCTGAGGTCAAAACACCAGTGGCATCTATCTTTTTATTTGCGATCATCTGAGCTAATATTGATGGCGGAACCCCGGTATCCCACGAACCTGCTGGTATGTTCCACTTCTTGTCTGTGGTGGCGCTGCAATACATAACAACATCCTTTTTTTTGCCTTTGCTCTTTCCACTGAGTGCCACTCTAAGCATCTCAGCATCATTCACTTTAATGTGAGGTGGCGGCAGAAACCTATTCAATAACTTTACTGTAACATCTACCGGTCTTACCGTAACTCCATTGAAATCAACACTTTCCTCCGAAGTCATTCCGGTATCTATCAAAAACTTCACCTGATTAACGAATGTCTTGTCGAATCCCCCCCTGAAACTACATTCCTTTATACCCTTCAAAGCAAATTTTTTAGGCATGCTCGCAAGTTCTGAATGCAATGTATAGAAGCAACTTACTTTGCCTACTGGTTTTGGAAAATCTATATCGACCATTCCGCTTATCGGATCAACGAATCTCATTTTTCCATTGCTGAAGACTGCTGGCCTCTTTGAGAACTCATCGATTACAGTGTACATCGAATATGGAACGACTACCGGCATATTGTAAGTTGTATAGTCTTTGTCACCGAATTGTATGTGCACAGAATCTATTCTATCAAGCAATTTCGAACCGTGGTTTGCCATGATGTTTGTTATTCCTGGCGTTGCGCCGCACCCGAGAAGTGCAAGCACATTCTTCTTTTTGAACTGTCTGTGCAGTTTCAATTGTTTCATTGTCATGTGATACAGGCCACCGAGGTCAAGATAATGGACGCGATTGTTCAGTGCATGCCTCATTACATCAAGGTTCAAGTAATAGTTAGTGGCATTAACCAGAACATCAGCGCCGTCAAGGACCTTGTTCATAGTCTGTTTATCTTTTACATCTGCATAGGCTCCAGTCACTCTCTTGTTCCTGAATTTAGATGCAAGTTTCTTCGCCTTTGACCCATCGGTTCCTGCAATTACTATCTCACCTTTGAAAGTATTAGATAGATCAGAGGATGCAACTGTACCCATTTCCCCATATCCACCAAGCACAACTATCTTCATACAACAACCTACTATATAATATATTGACAAATTAAGAATCTTCTCTTTCTTTGCTTTAAATACAAGTGCAGGGTTTCTTTCTTTTATCATCTATAAAATCCTGTCGATATAGGTGACACACATGAATAGTGTAGATAAAGTAGAGAAAGTAAAGTGTGTAGTTTTACACTCTAAGTAATTCTGCTTCCTCTTTCTTCCAATTCATATACCTTTTGTTTATATTATTCATGTCGTCATAACTAAATTCATATATTTGAGAGTTATCCATATACCATATATGAATTGCGCCACCTACATTTGTAGCTAAGGTGGCTATTACTTCTCTTATTGCCCTATAGACCATGAGTGTGCATTCCTTTATTTTTGGTTCTTCCTCTTGATATCCATAAGGTGTATTTGCATAACTTTTAAGCAGTATGTATCCAGCAGTATTTGCTGAACCTCCCACCCACATCCCGACTGTATCCATGAATTCGTCGTGTGTGTCTTGGCCCATATGCCATATTTTAAATTTGCCTTCGGGATCTACACCACATATGGCTATGTCTATTGTTGGGGTTCCTTCTGTCTTACGCTCATAATCGACATATCTGTCCCGAGCCTCTTTGAGTATGGAGTAGAGCTCCTTCTTTATCTTGTCCAATGTTTCCTGTCTTAAGCCGTTATCCAAGTCTTCTGAATATCTCTGTATGGTTTCGCGCGCCTTATTGAGTAAACCTATTGTTCCGCAACCTGTAAAAATAGTCTTTTCGCCTATCTTGTATATCTTTTGCATGCTGTGACGTATTGATGCGCCTGTAGTGGCCATCGTTGCTTGGCTGTCCGAACCTAGGACTATACCCTCCTTGCATTTTACTGCGCAAACTATTGTCATTTTATCATCTCTAAATATGGAGGGGCTTTGCGCCCCGATTCATTCATGTTTCCATTCTTCCGTTTGTTTCTAGATTACATGAGCATGGGATACCATCATGTTGATTATTCCCATTCTCAGATCCCAGCCTCTCCGATTGCTCTGAGTTCGCATTGTTGCAGCAGGAGCCGTCATGATGGGCACAACCTATACGACCTCCACTTGCCATATTTACCGATTCCAGTCTTTCAGATTCGTCCGAACCTGCATTGTAGCAACACGAACCGTCGTGATGCGCTGCTTCCATCCTATTTTGATTTTCCATATAATCCACTATAACACTATTTTCTCAATAATACCTGTAGTATTTTTGTTTTCCGTATACAGCCATCTCTCATATCACTTACCTCTTTTTCTTGCATTTTTGTTTCCATTTCATACACCTAATATGATGTGGGAGGGGCGTGAGATCGGGTTTACTCCCACAATAATTGTTTATGAAGCGATAGGTTTAAATATAGATTGCAATATATACTAATAATATGTGCAATAAACGATATTTATTGCAGTTAAGATGAAATTATTCAGAATTTTATTCAATGATTTTCAATAAAATCAAAAAAATGTGAATCAATGATAATTCGCGATGAGCCTATAATCCACGAGCTTTACCTAAACTCTAGAACTTATGTTAGTGATATGGCTAAGAAGTTCAAAGTAGCTCACCATACTATGTCAAAACGGATCAAAGCAGTAGAAGAAAGATATAAACTAAATTATACTGTAGATGTTGATATGGACTTGTTAGGATTCTCCGAGGCAAGAATAATAACTGTAAAATTCGAAAAAGTTCCTCAAATTAAGCTTCTGAGAAAAATTCTAGAGAAGGATCAATTTGTTCAAAACGCATATGTGGCCTCTGGAGACTATGACCTTATACTTCACATCATTGGATTTAACCGGATAGAATATGAAAACTGGGAATTCAGGTTTAGGATAGGTTTCTCAAACTATAAACCGGTAGTAAAAACGGCAACATTAAACCATTTTATAGAAGGTTTTATGCCAATAAAATATGGCCTGATATTAAAAAGCGATAGAATAAACAAAGATGAAAAGACTGTTTTGGCAGAATTGGTTAAAAATTCAAGAATAAAAGTAAAAGAGCTTGCAAAAACATCAAAACTCCCAGAAATGAAGGTCATTTATATAATAGACAAACTGCAGAAGAGCGGGATAATAAAGCAATTTATCTCTACAGTCCAAAACCCAGACAAAAGAATATTTTTGCTTTACACGATTAATATAATGATTACTGGCAATCACCATCCAAAACTTCTGTTGCGATTTCTAGATAAAATAATAGGTGAGGAAAAGGTGAATCGCGCAACAACAGATTATTCTGTTGTCTGCGATACCTCCGGATATTTTGATTCGGTATATATATGCAATTTTGAAGATGGGACTGCTATGAACAATCGTGGCCCCAATTTCCTTAAAAATGTATGGGAAAGTGAATCTCCTAGGATAGGGCAAAGCATTTTAATAGAAGTGGTAACTGGTAAATGGCCATTCAACCTCAATAATTACATAAAGCTAAAAGTAGAAAAAAGAATGGAGGAAGAAAAACCGATAATATTCCCGGTATATGGTTAATCTAAAATAGAATTGATAATCATGCAAAAAGTAGTTTACATAATACCTGCATTTCAAGAGAACCCTAACTCAGAAATCTATAAAAAAATAAGTAGAGTCTTCAAAAATATAGGAATAAAACCCATAACTGTACGCATAAATTGGAACTCTAAAAGAAATCTAATGGAAGACTATCAAAAACAATTCGTTGATATCTATAAAAAAGTTAATATAAGAGGTGATGTAGTCTATTTGTTCGGTTTCTCTGCTGGTGCGTGGATAGCATTTATGGCATCTTTGGAGATAAAACCAAAAAAGGTATTTTTATGCTCGCTTTCACCCTACTTCAGAGAAGACATGAAACTCTGGACAAGGGACTGGATAGATAGCATCGGTGATAAGAGGTTTAATGCCTTCAAGACTCATAAATTTGGTAGCCTTGTTAAACGATTCAGATCCGAGTCTATAATATTTGTTGGTAAAAATGAAGATCCAAAAGGCATATTGATTAGAAGGGCGAAGATTGCCCATAAATCGATAAAAAATAGCAAATTAGTTATAATCCATGGGTTAGAGCACAATATACGTCAGAAAGAATATTTAGAGACTATAAAAAAATACATAAAATAAGGTTATTTTCTTTGCAAGGTCTTCAATTCGGTCATTACGCCTGTTTTTACTGCTCTTATGAAATTGTTATATTCCGCTACTGTCATAAACGCCTTGTTGCCCTGTCTATCCTTGAGTGTAACTATCCCTTCCTGCTCGTTTAAAGTAAATACAGGGCAGTTTGGGCTTCCATGCATGCATCCACCAACTGTACCATCTCCTCCTGCGTCAAATAATTTCTTTTCTTTTTCCATTCATCACACCACATAATTTATGAATTCTGAGATATATATGCTTTTAGATAGGCTATCAAACAGGCTGTTGAAATTTAAAAATTAGCAAATCACTTAGAATACATTCAGTGCGAACCATCGCACCATCTTCTTTACGCGGATCCTCCAGTTGCTCGTGTTCTTCTTTATGTCGTTTACCATCGTCTTGTAGAGGATCTTCTCCTGCGGGTCGAGCTTGCCCTCCTTTATCACCTCCTGCTTCTTTCCGTCTATCGTGGAGGTCTCCGTCTTTGTTATCACGTCCTTCTTCACCATCGCGTACCACTCGTCAAGCGAGCTGCCGCTGTAGTCCTTGTCTCGGAGTATGGAGAGCACGTCCTTCATGGTGTATTCCCTGCTCATGTTGTGCTCGTACTCGTGCAGGAGCGGCAGCATTGCCGCTTTGTCCGCTATCCTCTCTATGTCAGCCGGAGAATATCCCATGGTCGCTCTTGACAATCTGCCGAAATCCAGCTTTCCTACTGGTTTGTTTTTTGTGTAATACCTGAAAAGGTTCTTTCTTGCATTGTAGTCTGGTGGTTTCAGGTATACGCTGTCGCCGAATCTCCCGCTCCTTTTCAGTGCAGGGTCTATGTCCCACGGGTTGTTGGTGGCACCTATTACGAATATGCCTTCCGGATTCGTTTCGACTCCGCTCATCTCGACCAGAAACTGGTTTACCGCGAGCCTGAGCGCTCCGCTGCTACCGCCTCCGCCCGGCTCATCCCCTCCTCTCTTAACTCCAAGGGCATCAAGCTCGTCAAAGAATATTACGCAAGGCGTATTCTTCCTTGCCTGATCGAATATCGCATGCAGATTCTTTTCGGTGTTGCCGGTGTACATGTCAACTATCTGGTTTACCCTTGCGATTATGACATTAGCTCCGGCCTCGCCAGCAACCGCCTTTACTATGTAGGTTTTCCCTACACCTGGGGGTCCGTATAGCAGCAGGCCCACGCCCAACTTCTTTCCATATTTCTTGAATAGGTCGGGTTTCTTTATCGCGAGAACAACGTTCTCCTGCAGATAGCGCTTGACTTTCTCAAGCCCGACTACGTCATCGAACATTACGTCAGATTTGAAGAATTTAACATTCTTGATTTGGCCCTCCTCTATTACGTCCTTCTCATCAGGTTTCTTGGCGACCATCTGCTGCGCGGCGCCTTTGCCTCCGATTCCGGAATCAACGTGCATAAGCGAGTCTATGTGCTCCAGCCTGTTCTTAGCCTCGGTATAATCCGGGTTGCTTGCAAGTGATTTCTCATACCAGTATCTTGCCCCGAGCAGGTCGTTCTTGCTTTCCGCTATATCCCCTATCAGCAGTGGCGCATCCGCGCTCTTGGGCTGCAGCGTCATCACCACCTCAAGGTCCCTTTTGGCCCCGTCGAAATCATTCGTGACACGCTCTGTCAGCGCCCTGTTGAAATAAGCATCGGCATACTTGTCATCGACCTTCAGCGCCTCGTTGTATTCCTTTATCGCCTCGTCGAATTTGCTCTCCTCGAACAGCGAGTTTCCCTTCTTCCAATGCTCCTTTGCCGCGAGGTCGACAACATGAGCCTCTGGGCTGGGCATGCTCTGTTGTTCATCTTTCGGGTTCTTGCTCGCTGCTGCCATTCGTTCTCACTGGTCTATATAAGATATATACTGGTGGTATTTATATTTTTTTGGAATCCTCTGATTTAAGCCTTTCGTCGAGAAGGACATTCAGCGACCTATCCACAGCGCTTATGTATATGTTCTCCCTTCGTACGTTTTTGAATTCCACCTTCCTGAACATGGATATCAGTTTCCTTATCTCCGCATTGATTGGGATGAGCAATTTTGATTTTATCTTGTAAGCACCGTTTAACTGTCTCACCACGAGCTCGTTATCGGAAAAGAGCTCGATTGTAGTCTCATGCGGGTCTGTATTAGAGGAGCACCACTTGAGTGCAAGGAGGACGGCCTTATACTCCGCATAGTTGTTGGTCGCCTTTCCGTTGTATTCAGAGTACTTATGCAGCGACTTTTCCTTTTCGTATGCCATGAATCCAGATGCGCTTGGACCTGGATTTCCCCTTGCGGCCCCGTCAGTGTATATGGTCAGCTTTCCATCTATATAAGCACCTTTTGCGTAATGTACAGCTCAAATATTTATATCTGAGCTATTCAAGCTTAATGATAGTGAGTTCCGATGGATGCGTACAGCCAGGAGCAGGGCGAGCGGCTTGTAAAGGCCGCGAGGAACAGCATAGAGCTGATGATAATAGACCCGCTATTCCAGAGGGACATGATAAAAAGCACGGTGGAGCAGTTCGAGCAGCGCCATGGAGTATTCGTCACACTGAGGCACTACCCGACCATGGAATTGAGGGGCAATGCAGGATTTGCAAGGCCCTTGGCACCATTGGGCGAGCTGCTTGTCGATGCAGCGATTGCAGCCGGATTCGAGGATTCGAAGTTCGTATCGGTATCAAAGCATGAGCTGGATGACCTCCTTGTGGAAGTGAGCGTGCTTTCCAGCCCTGTCCAAGTTATAGGAAGCGAGAAAAAAAGATTGGACAGTGTACAGGTGGGCAGGGACGGGCTGATGGTGCAGTATGGGCATTACGGTGGATTGCTGCTGCCTGCAGAAGCAGCTGAAAACAAGTGGGACAAGAGAAGATTCATGGAAGAAATATGCAGGAAAGTCCGAATACACGCAAATTACTGGGCGCAGCCGAATGTGAAGCTGTACAAATTCGAGGCGCAGCTCTTCAGGGAGGAATCACCAGGAGGAAACGTAATTGAAGTTAAGTATGATAAAGATGTAAGAAAAAGGAGTAAATACTAAAGGGGCCTGTAGCTTAGCATGGTATAAGAGCACCCGACTGATAACAAACTTTCTTCGAAAGTTTGATCACAGACATCGGGAGGTCAGGAGTTCAAATCTCCTCGGGCCCATTTATATTTATTGGATACTACCCCTAATCTGAATTAATCGTTGTATCTAAAAATCTATCCAGTCACTTTAGATATGACAACCAGTAAATCAAGGTGAGAACACGTCTGAAAAAAGGATTAGCATCACATCCGCAGTAGAGCCGCTGCTCATAATACTCTCAACGCTGGCTTACGCATCGTTGAAACTGTACCCCGGCATAATTACCGATGGCACATATTCGACCACGCTATTGTTTACATTCCAAGTGGCGCTTGGCGTATTGCTGATATTTGTCGGTGCAAAACTTGTTGAGGGATACGGCAGGGCAACAAGCAACGAGAGGGACATGCGCGAAGTAGCCCACATCTTCAAGCTGATAGCGTATCCTGTCCTTGTGATAATACTCCTACATACTTTCAATATATCCATAGGCAGCCTCCTGGTCGGCGCCGGGTTCCTTGGCATAATAGTGGGGCTTGCGGCCCAGACAAGCCTGGGCAACGCGTTTGCTGGAATATCCATATTATATTCCAGGCCATTCCAGGCTGGAGACAAGATAACTTTCACGCCAACATCATTCGGAATGCAGGCGCCCTCATATCCACACGAGACAATGCTTACGGAGATAACCGGGACTGTGAAGAGCATAGGCATAATATACACTAGGCTTTTGAGGGACGATCTGTCGCTTATGTACATACCGAACAGCGCGCTGAACCAGGGGCTCATACAGAACCAGAGCAGGGTCAGCGAGAAGATGGTCAGGATAAGGCTGGATGTCCCAATGAATACCAACGTTGAGTCATTCAAGAAGCGACTCAATACCATATTATCAGCCAACAAGGCCGAGCATGAGAAGCTAAGGGCTCTTGAAGTTAAGATATCGCTTATAAGCAACCACTCGGATATCGGAATAATAGTTACTGCAAGAGTAAAAGTTTTGGATTACGACAGGCTGAGCCAATGGCTATCAGAAAGTTCCATAAAGGCATTGCTGAACAGGAAAAGGTAGAACTATTTTTTCTGCTCCTGTGTCTTTATAGGAACATGCATCAGGTGTTTCTCAAAAAGGCGCTTTAGAGACGGGTCGTTCGACCAGCTCTCCACGATGTTGTCCTCAGATTTCTCGTTCGAGACGAACATCACGTTGTGTATATTGAGCTTTTCAACCGCCAATTTCACTGAGGGCCTGATCTCCTCCAGATAATCTGCCTGCACAAAATAGACGTGCCGCAGATCGAGGTTGTACTTATCTGCAAGCTCCGAATACTTTCCAGAATAAGCCATCCCTATGATGAGCGTGTGTTCGCCATCTACAGCCGGAATATTCAGCCTTTCGATGTCTATCAGTTCGCAGCTTACTTTAAGGTCGGGGTGCGTCATCTTGAGGTGATTCAGAAACTCTTTTTGTATCCTTGTATTTTTTTGTTCTATGTCGAGCGGCGTATCGTATCTTTCGCCCAGAAAAGGCGCTATCGTCATATCATATACATCGTCGCTGCTCTCCACCTCGTCAAGTTTTGCACCGGAACTGACCTTCGCCGATGCGCCCATCGCGAATTTCATTGCGCCGCAGTTCGTATGCGTGTAATCATGGATCTCTGTTATGTCCAGGCTCAGCAGCGTCTTTCCGACTGCATTCACGCCTCCTCCGGCGTCCCTGATGATATATACTTTCTCGCTGTGATGCTTTTTCAGGACCTCTCCTCGGATTCCCTCGAAGAATAGGTTGAGCCTTCGATCCATACATCCGATTATCGCGACCGCCATATATTCAACCCGTCAGTCATATCTTGTGATTTTTACTCCGGGCAATTCAAGCTGCCTCCTGCATGACTTCCAGAAAGCGTCTATCACGCCATTTGGGTCTCCTGCTCCCCTTGAGACAACAACGTTATTGGTCCCTATGTACCTTACCGCTATCAATGGGTCTACGACCATCCTTTTCTGCCTGCCCGGAACTATGCTCACAACATAAGTGTTCTTCGGGTTAAGCCCCATCCTGACAGTGATTTCCTCTGCGCCCTGTTCTCCGGGCGGAATCAGCAGCAATGTCCTCTCTCCCTCTACTTTTTCATCAGTTGCTATCCTTCCAAATGAGATGCTCTGTGTTGGTTTGGTTCTTCCATGCTTCATAAGCTTATTGCCTACGTGCATCTGTATTGCGGTTGATACATCCTCCAGTTCGAGCATGAATAATTGCCCGTCATGATTGGTATATCTTACAAAAGAGGGCATCAATGCCATGTACGTCACTTTGTCAACGCTTGCCGGGCTGTTCAAACCCTGCCTTACCAGCTTTTCTGCGCCGCAATTGGTGTGCTGCCTTATGTCGACCTTTTCTATCTCCCCACCTCTTAAAAGCCCTACAAGGTACTCTGCGGTGTTTCCCCCTATAAACGCCCCAGCTGTCCTTATCTTTAATGAACTTTTATCACTATCCGAAGCCGGAGTGCATCTCGGATCCATGCAATAGATTGTCGCGGTTCTTCCTGCCATATTGACACCTGGTCTTGTATTATCGCTTTAAACTACACTTATCACTATCAACATTATGCATTTCCAAATATTTATACTTTACAATTGAGCCAAAGAGAAGAAGCGGCATCGTTGAATGCCATGGAATCATAACCCTCCTTCTTGAGATTTGAGGCAAAAGAGGTCGCGTTGGGCCCGTATGTCAATACTTTCCTTGCTTTTGTTGCCTCTATGTACTCTATACTTTGCCAAAAGTCGGCATGGTCGCTAAGAGGGAATTGCGCATCCGTGTTGAACCTAAAAATCTTTGCGAATCCCGTTGCCATTGCCGTGTAAACCCTTTTGTTGTGGGCCATCTGAAGGCCAGACTTCAACATCATCAGGTTCCTTGAATCGGTTATGCCAACAAAATTATCGTTTATCAATGAATCATGGCTCCCATCCATTTCGTATGCCGATGAATAATCAAGCGGTATGCCATTTTGAACATAAACTTTTGAGGCTTTGCTTATCTTCCTGCTAACCATCGGTTTTATCCCGACCTCGTTGAAAATGGAAATCAGCTCCTGCGCTTTTCCCATCGCGTAAGCGCTAAATATCACGATTCCAGCCTTCAGTTTTTTCAAAGTCCAGTCCTGAAGCGCGGATTCAACCTCATATTTATCATCAAACCTTACAAACGGGTCCGAGTAGGTCGAATCCATTATCAGGGTGTCTGTTTCCATGATGTCTATGGGATTTGATGTCTTGGACCTGACCGTTTGGAAATCTCCGGTATAGGTTGTTCGCATCCCCTCGATGCAGTCGTCTATGCATAATTGCCTTGAACCCAGCATATGCCCGGCCTCTATCAGTTTCAGCCGCATCCCATTGCACTCCATCCTGTTCTGTATGTTGAGGTTCTGTGCCTGCTCGATCAATTGTATCGTCTGCGAGCTGGCAAGTACATTCTTGGAGCTTTTCACCGCACCCAGGTGATCGGTATGCGCATGCGAAACGAAGTCTATGTCCGAGTTAGGTTCCCTTCTGTCAAGAGATATCCTAAGGTTATTGTACGGAATCATTTGGTCGCCTGTGTCGTTTGATGAGATTGCTGCTGATGTTTATCTAAGATAATCTATGCAAATATATTAATTACTTCCACTATTGCACTACACCACTTTAAATATTTTTAGAGCGTTACTTAATCATGGAAAATGTGGAGGAGTTAATTATAATAGGCTCGGGCCCAGCGGGATACACTGCTGCAATATATGCGGCAAGGGAGGAATTCAGGCCCTTGGTATTCTGTGGAATACAACGCGGAGGTCAGCTCACTCTTACAACAACAGTGGAAAACTACCCCGGTTTTCCTGACGGGGTAAACGGCCCTGACCTGATGGAACTCTTCAGGAAGCAAGCTGAGAATTTCGGGGCCAGGCTCATGGACGAGAACGTGTCAGAGGTTGATTTCTCAAAGAGGCCATTCAAGGTGATCGCCGGCGAAAAGGACTATTATGCAAATTCGGTAATACTTGCCGTAGGCGCATCTGCAAAATGGTTGGGATTGGAATCCGAGCAGAGGCTGATAGGAAGGGGCGTAAGCAGCTGCGCTACGTGCGATGGGGCCTTCTTCAAAAAGAAGAATGTTATAGTTGTGGGGGGCGGCGACACAGCAATGGAAGATTCACTATTTCTGACAAAGTTTGCGGAAAGCGTAACCATAGTGCACCGAAGGGACAGGTTTAGGGCGAGCAAGATAATGCAAAAAAAGGTAAAGTCCAACCCAAAGATAAAAATATTACCCAATACTGTGGTAGAGGAGGTAATGGGACAAGAAAAGGTTACTAGTGTAAAACTCAAAAATCTTGCAGATAAAAGCAGCACAACGCTTCCAATAGATGGGATATTCATTGCGATCGGGTATTCACCGAGTACCTCATTCCTGAAAGGCAAGATAAAACTTGACGAACGCGGCTATATTGTCACAAAAGACGAGGTAATGACCGAAATAGAGGGAGTCTTTGCCGCGGGAGACGTGTCCGACTGGGTATACAGACAGGCAGTCACGGCTGCGGGAAGCGGCGCAAAGGCGGCCATCGAGGCCAGAGACTACCTGCAGAACCTTAAGCGGTAAAATCAGAATATGCTTTTTTGGCCCCTTTTCTGAGAGAGGATGTAAGTTCTTACTCCAACTTTCCTGACGTTCTTGTCGGCAACCAAATCCCTTATAAGATGCGTTGCTGTCTCGTACAACGTATCAAACGAATCCGTATAATTGTTCAGCCTCTTGTTCTTTATCCTTTCAGTAAAATCAAAGTACCTCGCCTTGACAGATATCCCCTTAAACCACAGCCCCTGCCTTTTTATCTCACTCATGACCTCTTCTGATAGTTCTTTAAGCATCTGGTCTATCAAATCCAGGTTTTTTGTCTCCTTCTCCAGAGTCCTTTCCCTACCTATAGAAAGAACGTTGTAGTTCTCCTCAACTTTGCTCTCGTCCATGCCGTTAGCGAGAAGGAATAGCTCCTTTCCGAAGGACCCGAATTTCTCCACGAGTATGTTTGGATCGGTTTTTGACAACTCGCCAATAGTTTTTATCCCCATGGAATTGAGCTTTTCTGCAGTTTTTCTGCCTACGCCTAGAAGAGCCTCTATCTTTTTGTCTTTCAGGAAAGATTTAATATCGGTCTCCTTTAGCAATCCAAGTCCATCGGGCTTGGAACTGTCGCATACCATCTTGGCGTATATTTTGCCTACGCTTATGCCAATCGTGCACGGAAGCCCGAACTCAATGTTTATTTTGTATTTTATCTCCTTTGCAAGTGCCTCTGCATCGGTATAACCGACCTCGCCCAGCGCCAGTGCAGCCTCGTCTATGCTTATTATCTCTGTAACAAAACCATAGCTCCTCAATAATTTCATTACCTTATCCGAAGTTTCCTCATAGTATTTTTCATCCGAAGCAAGGTAGACAAGATCTGGTTTGAGCTTCAGCGCCTGCGCTGTCGCCATTGCGCTGTGTATTCCGAACTCCCTTGCCTCATAGTTGCATGTCTGCACTACTCCGCGCTCCTTTTTTTCCGCCGACGCCGTTCCGACAACTAGCGGTTTTGCTTTGAATTCAGGGTGCCTGACCTCTTCGCACGCAGCAAAGAAGTAATCCATATCTAAAAACAGGACCAACACCCAAAAGACACCCACACATATTCATATGTCGTATTTATATAAGGATTCCTGATATAAAATATAGACGGGGGAGATATGTCAGTAATTGGTATAGGGGACTCACACGATGCTGGTGCGGCGCTCATAGAAAACGGTAAAGCAGTCACAGCAATAAATGAGGAGCGGTTCACCAAGGAGAAGAACGAGGTGGGATTCCCGTATAATTCGCTAAGGTACATCTCCAGGAAAACGCAGGAAGACAACATACAGGCATTGGCACTTGCATGGATAGGGGGTAATGCCATGATCTCCAGGTTTATGCCATCATGGGACCAGAAAAGGAGGAAACTCTGGAGAAGGCAGCTGGAGAAGCCCTCCAGAATCAGCATGCATGCGACCAACATGGTATACAAGCTGATACAGAACCAGAACCCAAAATACTTCTGGAGGCACCTAGGAAAGGGCATAAGCGCCCCGATAACAAAAGGCAGGCTTGCAAGCGTGAATAAGCGATTCGATGAAAAGCCGCTCTATATCGTGGAACACCACCTTGCGCATGCGGCATCTGCTTATTATCCTTCAGGGTTCAAGGAGGCTCTGATAATAACGCTTGACGGGGCGGGCGACGGATTGAGCGGCACAGTATCAATGGGTGACAACGGTAACATCAAGCGGCTCGCGGAGTTCAAGGCAAGCACAAGCCTGGGAATATTATACGGGGCCGCAACGGTAGCATGCGACATGAGGTACAGCGAGGACGAGGGCAAGCTGATGAGCCTAGCCGCATATTCATATCCCAAGAGGTTGGATCAACTCAATGACATATGTAGGTATGACACCAAAAAAAGGCAGCTTGTCTCAAAATTAAAGACAAGGAACGAGCTCCTCCTTGCCGAATACATAAAGGACCACATACTTTCGAAGAACGACAGGGAGTCCTTCGCGTATGCCGTGCAGGCGCACGTTGAGGAGCAGGTGGTTGCAATCGTAAGGCAATGGGTCAGGGAGACAAACATACACAACGTAGCAGTATCAGGCGGATTCTTCTCGAATGTCATAACGAACATGCTAATAGAGCACATGCCAGAGGTGAAGAACCTTTTCGTATTTCCGCAAATGGGGGACGGAGGACTCTCATTCGGCGCGGCCGCGCATATCGATTTCATGCTGAACGGAAAGCTCCAGCCAAAACAGATAGAGGACATTTACTTCGGGCCATCCTATGCAAACAAGGAGGTAGAGGAATCCCTAAGGACTGCAAAAAAGAGCCGTAAAATAGATTTTGAGGAGATAAGAAAGCCGGCGAAACACGGTGCAGACATCATAGCAGATGAGAACGAGGTGCTGCTTTGGTTCCAAGGAGGAATGGAATACGGTCCCAGAGCGTTAGGAAACAGGAGCGTATTGGCGCTGCCATCTGATAGAGAAAATAGGAAAAGAATAAACCTGATAATAAAAAAGAGGCCTTACTACCAGCCATTTGCAAGCAGCGTATTGGTAGAGGACGCAAAGATACTTTTCAGTGATTATGTGTGCCAGAACAGGTTCATGACAAGCGCAAACCATGTGAAGGATGAATACTTTGAAAGGATCGAGGCCGCCTCACATGTTGACCACACCACAAGACCCCAGATACTTGGCGAGGAAAACATGCTTTACAGGGATCTGATAAAGAACGTGAAGAAAAAAACAGGTATAGGCGCGGTTTTGAATACAAGCCTGAACAAGCACGGTAAGCCGATGGTAATGAGCCCGGAAGACGCGCTTTGGACGCTTGAGAACACCGGCGCGAACGCCCTGATAATTGGGAATTATATCGTAAGAAAAATGAAGAGGTAATTATGTATAATTTAAGTATAAAAACCTTTCCATACAAAGTATATCCGATTACATGAAAATTAAAAGGGCAAGCAAGACCGCATTCACAAGCATATCGATTCCTACCCAGCTGTTCAAGAAGGTGGAGAAACACGTAGAGGGAACAGGTTTTCCATCGGTGTCCAGCTATGTCGCCTTCCTACTCAGGACATTATTGAGCGAGAAGGGAAACAAGAGGCCGAACTACGAGACAGAGATAATAAAGAGCAGGCTGAAGGAGCTTGGCTACATGTGATTCAGCCACTTAATATCGATATTACCTCCTTATTGTGCCCCGGAGGGTGCACTTTGCCGAATATCTTCTTTATCCTGCCATCCTTGTCTATGATGTAAGTCTTCCTTAGCGTACCCCAGCCGAATACTCCCTTGTTGCCGTAGGCATCGTATGTCTTTATCGTCTTATTATCTGGATCCGAGAGAAGGAGAAATTTCAACCTGTACTTATTGCAGAACTTGTCGTGTGATTTTAAATCATCATTGCTTACCCCTACTATCTCTGCACCAAGTTTCTTGAACTCCGACAGCATCTCATTGAATCCCTTTGCTTCTATGGTGCACCCGGTAGTATCGTCCCTTGGGTAGAAGTACAGAACGAGCGTCTTTCCCTTGAAATCCTTAAGAGTGTGCGTCTTGCCGTCTGAGCCCTCCAATTTGAAGTCGGGTGCCTTTGATCCTTCCTCAATCATATAATCACTTATTAGTAAGTTTGTAGTGTCAATTTATTAAGTCTTATCAAAGATTATTAACATGAAAGTAAAATTTAAGTGATTTCACGGGAATACTCAATCTTTTCGGCAAAAAAAGTCCAGGAGTGACAATAACAACGATAAACATAAAGCTGCACGGCTACATGCACAACATCAACGGCATGGAAGTAAAAGAAAAGACATTCATGTTGGAGATACCATTCAAGAACAAGACCCACACGGACATGCTCACAGAGGCAACATCGTTCAAGGCGGAGAAGGCTGAGCCGATGAAAGTAAAAGGGCTGGAGATCGCCGAACCGTTCAAGCTGATATCAGTCGAGCCGAGCCTTCCGCTTGAGATAAAAGCGGATGAAAAGGTGGTATTCAAGATAACCATACGACCACCAGACCACAACTATACCGGACCTATGGGGATAAACTTTCTGTCGGACAGCAAGGAAATGGTGCACATAGAGCTAACTAAGACGATCCTGAACGTAAATGGAAAGAAAATAGAGATAGAAACATCATCGAGGATACTGAACCTCCCGAAGGGCCAGATATTCAACGAGAAGATACAGCTCTACAAGGCGTTCAGCTACGGGGATACAGTAAGCCAAATTGAGATAGAGACTCCGTTTACGTTCGTTAGCTCGCTGCCCAAGCTGCCGCTTAAGATAGACGACACTAACAGCTACATACTGGACCTATACATTCAGGGGCCGCAACAGTCCTATGCCGGCTCATTGAACATAAAGATCTCCTGACCATACGGCTATTGACGGACTATCATAAATGCTTAAATATGTCTAAACCGAAAATAAGTATAGAGATACGATGGGAGTTTCCAAAATTGTCGGACCCTTGCTGGGTAGCGACGTAGACCATTATTCCGCTATATTAGACAAGCAGAAAGCTAGAATTTTGAGAAAATACAAAGACCCTCGGCTAGGCAGCCAGCTAGACAACATGGGCAAAAAGTTCGTAACCCTGGCGCCGATAGCGTTTTGTGATTCGATGCTGAAGGACCTTGGCATAAAAGCGCCCGACACGTTGCTCATAGGGCTGGGGCTTTGCACGCTCCATATATCGGCATACGATGATATTGTTGATGAAGACCCGAGGGATAGGGGCGAAAGGGCCGCGCTGCTGTATGCCGGCAACATATCACTGTTGGAAGGGATCGAAATGCTTGTTGGCGAGGGGTACGGGAAGGTAATGAACACAACCCTAGATTTTA
Organism: uncultured Microcaldota archaeon; assembly: GCA_963773985.1. Taxonomy (GTDB): domain Archaea; phylum Micrarchaeota; class Micrarchaeia; order Micrarchaeales; family Micrarchaeaceae; genus UBA12276. The sequence continues at coordinate 579,614 of CAVZDF010000003.1, forward strand.
TAGGCCAGAACAGCCTCATGCAGCAGAAGGTTGTAGAGATATTATGGGGTTCGGATCGGCCCAATGAGGACCAATATCAGAAGGGAATATCGCACATAATGTCTTTTGCGTGTATAGGGCCCATGACTGCGCTCGCATTCGCCGACAGGATGGACCTGCAAAGCAGAGTAATCAGGTTCTGCCAGAACTACGGAATGGCCTTACAGTATCTGGATGACATGAAAGAGATAGAGGAAGACACAACTAATGGTTATTGGTCATTGCCCAGGATAATCGCAGAGGAAAAGGGACTAAAGAATTACGTGCATGATCGAAAAATAAAGAACCAGCTCATAAAAGGGATGAAAGTCATGGCGTACAGCAGGATAAGCACAGCAAAAAAATCGACACTTCCAAAATGGCGCAACATGAGGGATAAGTTGTCAAGGATGGAAAAGGTCATAAGAGAATTTGAATATTAATATAGTGTGTTTTAATGTCAAAAACTGAAAAGAAAACAATCGTATGGGTCGGGATACTTGCCAAGAACAAGGACGGCAAATTCTTATTCTTCAAGAGAGGCGCGAATAACTCTTGGGGTGTGGGGTGCTGGCAACTGCCTGGCGGAAAAATGGAATGGGGCGAAAACCCGATGGATACGCTCGAAAGGGAGATAGCAGAGGAAACGGACGGATGCAAGTTAGTCAAGCCAAAATTCCTGGGCATGCATACATCGCAGATAAAGGTGAGCGATATACAATACCATATACTTCAGCTCGTGTATAGTGGCGGGTTAAGAGGAAAAATCAAGATAAGCGGAGACCATGACGAACAAAGGTGGATGGCTCCAAAAGAGGTTGCAAAGCAGAAGTTTGCTCCTGCGGACCTAAAGAAATTCATAACGGAAAAGATATCATGACAAACAAGATAGTAGCAATAACAGGCCTTTCAGGTTCGGGAAAGACAACGCTTGCCGAAAGGCTATCCTCGGAGCAAAACTATACTCCCGTTTTTGTCGGAAACATAATGAGATCTCTTGCTGAAAAGGAGGGTCTTAACAGCCTGACTGCTTTTGTAAACAAAAATGGGATCAGAGAGGCATTCCAAAAAGCAAGAGGGCCAATATTCGACCAAATAATGGGATCGTATGCAAAATCAAATGTAGTAATAGATGGGGCATATGATAACGGGCTTATTGAGATGGTAGAAAAGAAAGTTGGAAAAGAAAATGTAATAGTCGTTTTCATCGAACCCGGATTCAAAGAAAGACTGCATAGATATTCAGCATCAAAAACTGGCGGAGAAGAAAAACTCGCGAAATTCTTAAGGAGGGACGTCATTAAATTGTACGTCGGTGCAGGCAAAATAATAGATAAAGCACAGATAAGGCTAAACGGTGAATCGCCAGACTCAACTTTCAAACAATTGGAAGAAAAGATCTCCGAATTAATAAGGGCGTAGATAACTTGAAGCCTAAAATAAGATTTGAAATTAAAAGAAAGATAGTACATGTCATATTTACTTTCTACCCCTTGCTATTAATCTATTTCAACGTAGCAAAAGGAATGTCAATACTCCTGTCGTTGATATATCTCACATTATGGTTGTTATCGGAGTTTCTAAGGACCAGTCTAAACTTAAATACACCCACAGCCTTTCTGGTTAAGGCGGTATCAAGGGATTTAGCCGGTGGAAGGCTGAAGAGCACATGGAAAAGGATAAGGGTTCCATATTGGATACTTGGTTTAACAATCGTAATGATATTTGCCAATAGAACCTCTCTACTTGCAGCAACGGTAACACTGACCTTTGGAGATGCTCTTAGCGGGCTGTTAAAATCCATATCAAACAAAAACTCCAAAGTACTGGGATTGCTATCAGGGATTGCAATAAGTTTTCTGATACTGTATCCTATCACCGGGAATTTCCTGTTGGCGTTACTGGCTCCAGCAATAGGCATGTTGGCTGAACTCACATCCGATTACATAGATGACAATTTCTCAATACCTCTGCTTACGGCTATTGTTGCTACAATTGTACAAATCCTAATATGAAATTTACTTCTCCTTCTTTCCGTAAAGAGCAAGCCCCGCAAGCATGGCCTCCAGCTGTATCCTTTCGTTTGCACCTTCGACTATCCTGAAGTTGTATTCACCGATGTCCTTTATTATCGAGAGCTTCATCCGGTCGTCTATTCCAAGGTTCTGGACCTCCTTGTAGCACTGGGTGAGTATGTCTTCAGCGCTCATTCCATGCCTGAGCATTAGGTTGTCAAGCTCGTTTCTGGCATTCATGAAGTCGCCAGTAGTCGCATACTTGAGCATCGCTATTATCTCCTTGGGCCTCGCCCTTGCCGCTATATCATAGATGCTGGTCTCTGTTATCTTCTTGTGCTGCGTAGCTGCGCTTTGCAGGACGTTTGTCAGCCTCCTGAGGTCGCCGTCGCCGACATAGATCAGCGCGTTTATCGCTTTTTCATCAAGGTCGAGCTTCTCGGTGTCTATTATGCGCTTTATGTAATTGCGCATTTCCTCTTCCGTAAGGGGCTTGAACCTAAATACAACGCACCTGCTTTGTATTGGTTCTATTATTTTGCTCGCATAATTGGCGCTGAGTATGAATCTGGTCTCTGAGGAGAATACCTCCATAGTCCTTCTTAAAGCGTGCTGTGCATCAGCGGTAAGCGCGTCAGATTCATCAAGAAATACAATCTTGATTGGCACCTTTGCAATGGAAATGGTCTTGGCAAACTCCTTGACGGCTCCGCGTATGACGTCTATTCCACGTTCATCGCTTGCGTTTAGTTCCTTTAAGGCACTTCCCATATTTTCCCCATAAAGGTCTCGCGCCATTGCAATTGCACATGCGGTCTTTCCAACTCCCGGAGATCCTGCGAATATCATATTAGGGAAATTTCCCTTTGAAACAAAAGACTTCAGTCTCTCAACTATCAGCTTCTGGCCTATTACATCGTCTAGAGTCTTCGGCCTGTACTTTTCTGTCCAAGGTAAGTCAATCAGCATAAGCCCCACAAATAGATTATACAATAGTATTATTGTGGAAGGTATTTATTAGCTTTTCCCTAATTATTATCCGTCGTAAAATTAATGTTGGGGGGCTACGCTAACCTGGCAGACTACCAGCCTTGGGCGCTGGCGATCCGTGTTCAAATCACGGGCCCCCCGTAATGTTCACCAGAACCTTTATAGCGTACCAAAGGCAATATACTATATGGCAAAGAAAGATAAGATGGACAAAAGATGGTTCATTGCAATAATCCCAGGAGTCATAGCATTGATAATAATCGTGTTCATCGTAGCTTTATTCATAATAAAATTGCTTTGGGGATGGATTATACCCGATCTATTTCCTGGGGCTGTAGCTCAAGGCCTTGTAGCAGCTACAATCGGCTGGTATACCTCATTCAAGATAGCGCTTGTACTCGGATTGTTGAGCGGCGTGTTCAAAGCGGGAAACGACCACAGCAAATGGAAGGACTGGAAGAAAAAACAGTCCTGATCGTCTGGATCAGTTCAGGAATCTCTTTATGCCGAATCCAAACATCAGCATAGTCAGCCAAAACCCGAGCAGCATGATGGGCAGCGCATAACTATCATACAGGTTAAGCGCTATTAGGCCTATGACAATTATTGTTGCAACAACGAAGTTTGACAGGCCCCAGAGTACATTGACTTTTGGTTTAGATTTCTGCCCGAAGGGGCTCTTGAAGATTTTACCAGCTGCACCGAATACAAAATGAGGCACGCCGTTGCCCAGCAGGAATCCAACTATGAGGTACCATATCAAGAAAAGTGCCAATGCCATACACTCACAATCTACTTACACACTATTTATTTTTATATCTTACCTACAGTTTTAAATATATGACATCCTATATTTAATTAAAGTTATTACAAGGCTAGTTCCACGGGGGTGGGAAAATGACAGAGGATGTAATTGCAAAAACCAGCGAATTTGAGAATAAAACGATGAAAACGGTGATGATAGCCGACAAACCAGTTATAATATCAAAATTGGATGGGAAATTCTATGCCATAGACGCAATATGCACCCACATGCATGGCTATCTCCCGGCTGGCAAGGTGGATGGTGCATGCATAATATGCCCGGTTCATCGCGCACAATTCGATTTAAAGAGCGGAAAGATATTGAAGAACGTTAATGGACTGATAAAGATTGCGGCCGGCGGAGCAAGGGACCTGACCTCATACGAATTGAGGGTTGAAGGGGAAGAGATAAAAATCACGAGATAGTGTTCGCTTATGCCAGAATACCAACCGGGAGTCTGTAACATAGGGAAAAACGAGATAAGGAAGAGATACGCTCTAGCCGTAATTGCATTCATAATATCTGTCGTTGTCGTGTATATTATCCTCGCATTTAATTTGCCTCGTTGGGCGTTACTTGTCTCTTTTATACCATTGGTCATGGGTTTTGAGGGATTCTATCAGGGCTATCTCAAATTCTGCGCAGGGTTTGCGGCAGCTAGCATATACGATTTTACTGGTTCTGGGGGTGCAAAAAGCAAGGTAACAGACTCAGAATCCCATAAGAAAGACATGCAAAAAGCCAGGCAGATCCATATCTACTCAATTATTTCAGGCATAATAATAGTGGCAATTGTAGTATTCTTGTGAAGAATCGGGACAGAACCAATCTACTCCACTATCCCTATTCCGGCGAACTTGTCCTTCTGGTAGAGTATGAACCTGCCAAGTTCGTGCGTCTTGTCATAACTTTCAAAGGGCTGCTTCCTGTCCAGTTCTACCTCCGCCTCTATCACATTGAGGCTTTCGACCCTCTTGTGCTCCATCATACCCTCGCCTGTAGTTACATTTATCTTTCTGAGCACCTTGATTGATTTGCATCCTATCTCAATGTCGTTGAATTTTATTTTCAGGTCGGTCTTTCCGGTTCGCGTAACGAATATCAATGCTTTGATAGTTTTTTTGACCGCTGGCGGATTATCGATGCCTGCCAATATTGATCCCCTTGCCTCGGATTTTATCGGATTCCTTAGGCTGAATGCGACGCTAAATCCTGTGTCTGCCTTCTTTACCCTTTTATTCTTTACGATTATCTCCTTGATGCTGCTTTCAAATCCAGATGGCAGGACGCACACTTTTTGTCCCACGCTCAGCGTTCCGCTTACAACCCTGCCCCCAACAAAAGTCTTTGCCGGATCTACAAACCCCTGCAATACGACCCTAAGATCCTTTCCGTTCTCTCTGTCCTTTGCGAGCGCATTCAAGTAAAGCACATCCAAAAGCGGTTTTCCCGAATACCAGGGCATGTTCTTGCTCTTTGTCACAAGGTTTTCCTTTCGGTACGCAGATACCGGAACAAAATGTATTTTCTCCTTCGAAACCCCGGTCCCTTCTATGAACCTGATCAACTCATTCTTTATGTTCTCAAACTTCTCCTTCTTGTACCCTACAAGGTCCATCTTGTTAACTGCCACTACGAATTTCTTTACGTCCAACATCTTCGTGGCCAGAAAAATATGCCTCTTCGTCTGGTCGCGTACGCCCTCATCGCTCTTTGCCGAGACTATCAATAGGGCCAGGTCGGCATAGGCGGCCCCTGTTATCATGTTCTTTATGAGCTCCTCGTGACCTGGAACGTCTATGAACTCGAAGGCGAGGTCCTTTACTGGTATCTTTTCCGTTCTGACGGTGTCTATCGTAAGTCCTCCTTCCCTTTCCTCCTGGAAACTGTCGAGTATGAATCCTGGTTCAAATCTCTTGCCGAGCGATTTGCTCAATCTTTGGGCCTCCCTCAGTTTCGCAGGATTAACCCTGTTCGTTAGAATAAGCATGTTGCCTATAAGTGTGGATTTGCCGTGGTCCTTGTGGCCCAGAAGCGTTATTTTCTTTACCAGCATTTAATCACATGTATCCCAGAGCCCTGAGCCTCTGCATTACGTATTCTTTTTCCTTGTCCTGCGATCTTCCTGATCTCTCGTCGGTTTCCGTACCCTCAAGCTCTTTTATTATCTCCGGTATGGTCTTGGCATTGGACTTGACCGGCACCGTGCAGTGCGTGCAGCCTACGCTCCTGAATCTCAGGCCGTTCCTTGAGAAGTAGAGTGGCATGAGCGGGACATTCTCCTTGCGTATGTATTCCCATATGTCGACCTCGTTCCAGTCAAGCATCGGGTGCACTCTTATGTGTCCCTTCTTGTCCATCTTCGATGAATAGTCGTCCCACAGTTCTGCTGGCTGGTTCTTATAGTTCCACTTGAACTTTTCGTCCCTCGGGCTGAAGTATCTCTCCTTCGCCCTTATCCAGTGCTCGTCCCTCCTTATGGACATCATGAGGGCATCGAATTTGTATTCCTTCATTACTTCTTTCAGCGCCTGCGTCTTTGTGTCCCCGCAGCATGCCATCCCATATATCGCCGGTTTTATTTTTGTATGGCCCACTATCAGCTCTAGTCCCCATTCATCCGTAAGCTTTTTCCTTAGCGCGTAAGCCTCCGGATAATCTATTCCGTTGTCTATGTGTATTACAGGGAACGGCACCTTTCCAAGAAAGGCCTTCCTTGCGACCGCAAGCATTGTGGTGGAATCCTTTCCCATGCTCCACAGTGCCCCTATGTTGTTGAACTTCATCTTTGCCTCTCTTATTATGAATATGCTCTTCTCTTCCAGCTTTTTTACATCTTGCACTATCATTAATTCACCATGTTAGCGTTAAGCAGGCCCATAAGGTATTCCAATGCGCCCTCAATCTCGCCCTTTGAAGTCGTCTTGTATACAGGGACCTTTGTGACTATCTTGTATTTTGCATCATAAAGCACTGCATAAGACTTCTTGAGGTCCTGCACCTTCTTGATCTTGCCGTTGATGTACATAGTCCTGTAGTACTTAATATTGCTTTTTTTAAGTTCCTTGGCAAATGCCTCCCAAGTCGCCTTTGTGGGGTTTTTGTTCAGAGCAGTTACCATATCATCGAATTTTGTCATTGTTAACACCCAGTAGTCATATATATTGTAATTATATATAATTAAGTATAAATACCTTTGCCTGCTCGGAATACGCGGCACAATTTACACCGGACAAACCGCCTATTTAGTCATACTTTAATAATTTGCCTTTGATTCATAATTGATGTTTCAGATGCAGAACTTGAAAACAATAAATTCGGATGTCCTTATAATCGGTTGCGGCGGAGCAGGGATCCGCGCTGCGGTCGAGGCAACCACCATTGGTTCTTCTGTAGCGATTGTATCAAAATCGCTTCTGGGCAAGGCCCATACCGTGATGGCAGAGGGCGGCATCGCAGCTGCTGTTGCAAATGTTGATTCAAAAGACAGCTGGGAGGTGCATTTTGCAGACACAATCATCGAGGGCGCATATCTTTCCAATTGGAGAATGGTAGAAATACTGGTCAAGGAGGCACCCGAAAGGGTATACGAACTAGAAAGGTACGGGGCTCTTTTTGACAGGACTAAGGACGGCAAAATAATGCAGCGTGCATTCGGCGCCCATACGTACAGAAGATTATGCCATGTTGGTGACAGGACAGGGCTTGAGATGATCAGGGTGCTTGAAGACAAGGTTCTTCATTCAAAGGACGTAAACATATTTGACGAAACCATAATAACAAAACTTGTCAAGAGGGGAAACAAAATTATCGGAGCCGTTGGATTTTTCCTGAGAACTGGAGAATTCGTCGTTTTCAATGCGAAATCAGTAATAATAGCAACCGGAGGGCTCGGAAGAATCTACAAGGTCACATCAAATTCATGGGAAACAACGGGTGACGGCATTGCACTTGCATTCGGGGCCGGTGCCGATCTTATGGATATGGAAATGGTTCAATTTCATCCTACCGGGATGGTCTGGCCATTTGGGGTAAAAGGCCTTCTTGTAACAGAAGGAGTTAGGGGAGAGGGGGGAATATTGCTTAATAATAAGGGAGAAAGATTCATGCTAAAGTATTCTCCAGAAAAGAAGGAGTTGGATGCAAGGGACATTGTTGCAAGGGCGGTATACCACGAAATAAATAAAGGCAACGGGACGCAGCACGGCGGGGTATACCTTGACATATCCTATAAAGGCGCGAATTTTGTCAAGGAAAAGCTGCCATCAATGTATACCCAATTCAAGGAGCTTGCAGATGTGGACATAACAAAGGACAAGATGGAGGTGGCACCCACAGTGCACTACTTTATGGGTGGAATAATGGTCGACCCAGAAACTGGGATGACAAATGTAAAGGGGCTTTTTGCCGCAGGCGAGGCCGCGAGCGGAGTTCATGGCGCAAACAGATTAGGTGGTAATTCGCTTGCAGACATACTGGTATTTGGAAAAAGAACCGGATTGCATGCAGCCGAATATTCAAAGAAAGAGAAGACGGAGAAAGTCAAAGATATCGATATAAAGAGAGAAATTGCAAGGATTAATTCCTATTTCGGAGACGGTACCAATCCACATATTCTTACAGAGAAACTTAGATCCGCAATGTCCGAACATGTCGGAATAGTCCGTTCTGCCGAAGGGCTAAATCGTGCCCTAAAGACTACATACGAGCTTAAGGCACTATCAAAGAAAGACAGGGTAAAAGGGAACCTCAAATTCAACCAGGGGCTTGTCGAATGCATAGAAATCGACAATATGCTGGTTCTTGCCGAATGCATGATAAGGAGCGCGCTCGAGAGAAAGGAGTGTAGGGGCGCGCACACAAGAAGGGACTATCCCAAAAGGGACGACCCAAAGTGGAATGTGAATATTATCTGCAAGAACGTTAACGGCTCGATAAAATTTGAAAAAAGGGCCGTCCCGGAGATGCCGGAAAGGCTAAGGAAATTAATAACCAAAAAGGTCGGGAGCTGATGGGAACGAATGTGACATTGAAGGTTTTCAGGCACGATCCCTCCACTGGAAAGAATGACTGGACGTATCGGGAGTATGTGGTGCCAGTTCAAAACGGGATGGTGGTATTAGATGCGGTTAATTATGTGGTATCAAACATCGACTCGACGCTTTCCGTAAGATGGAATTGCAAGGCTGCAAAATGCGGCTCGTGCAGCGCCGAAATCAACGGCTTCCCAAGGCTTATGTGCAATACAAGATTGGACACGCTGGGAGAGGTAATCACCATTGGACCTATGAGGGCCTTTCCGTTGGTAAAAGACCTGGTAACCGACGTGTCGGAAAACTTTAAGATACTTAAAAAAATACCTGAATTCACACCAAGAAATGAGAAAATGCCGTGGAGATTCAAACAGGAAGACATTGAAAAATCAAAGGAATTTAGAAAATGCATCGAATGCTTCCTTTGCCAGGACGTCTGCCATGTTGTCAGGGACCACAACACCGAATATATAGGGCCAAGTCATGTAATTAAGGCCGCTTCGCTCGATATGCATCCCATGGACTCGCTGGACAGGTCAAAAGTTCTTACGAATGAATACGGCCTTGGTTATTGCAATGTCACAAAATGCTGCCAGGAAGTCTGTCCAGAGAAAATAAAAATAACAGATAATGCAATAATACCGGAAAAGGAGAGGGCCGCAGACAGCCTATACGACCCGATAACCATGTTCTTTAAAAAACTAAAAGGTAAGATCGATGGGAATAAGTGACATCCTCAAATCAATTTTGCCTCCCGAGCTTTTGGAAAGCAATCTCAGGCTTTATTCTTTCGTATTCTTGCTTATTTTTACGATAACCGCACTTTTTCTCTTCCCAGTCAAGGAATACAAGGGATATATAGATCCATTCTACTCGCCTACGATTCTCCTGCTTCCTCTTGTTGGATTGTACAGGCTTACATGCTATGCGTACAGGAAGGATTACAACCGGCACGTGTTTAAGCACCCATTGAATTGTCCTACGCCTGAAAGATTTGAAACAAAGGGCAGAAAATATACCGGAGAGACGAGTGCCTTATTCAAGCTGGAGAATTATCACAGATATTTCCTTTACGCTGCGATAATCATACTTCCATTCTTCTATTACGATGTATACGTCTCTCTCTTCTATACTGGCGTCTTCATATTGAGGCTCGGAAGCGTATTGCTGGCGACTAACGCAGTTCTTTTGACCCTTTATGTTTTCTCATGCCATTCCTTCAGACACCTTTTTGGAGGGAGGGCCGACTGCTACAGTTGCATGCATGGCGGAAAGCAGGTAAAAAAGGCATTCGACTTCGAATCATGGTTTAATTCGCACCACGAACTGATAGCCTGGGCAAGCCTTATCTTCATTATATTCCTGGATCTGTACCTCCGCGGCCTGGCTGCAGGATTGCCTTTGGACTTCAGAATATTCGGGCTTTAGAATATTGGTTTACATGAAAAAAATTATACCCCAAGTTTATAGATATCCGCTATTCTTTGCAGGGCTCGTCATATTGGCAACCGCTGGAATACTCAACAAATATTTCCATATGGGTACCGGCGCAACAGCCGTGATGGTTGTTATAGGATACGCCATATTCTTGATATCCATCATTGCCTGAAAAGTATTCTGCCCGCCAGTCCTGTCCTTTACGCATCTAATTCTCACGCCACTGGCTTTTCCTTATTGATAATATGAGCAATATGGCCGCCAATGCTATTACAACGACCCAGTCTACGGCAAGGTTCAGGGCAGACAGTTGCAGATAGCCGATTGAGGACTGTACGATTTCAGCAGCATAAGTTGTTGGAGACAGGTATGCAATGTACCTCCACGGCAGGGGTATGTATGTTATCGGGTAATACACCGGAGGTATTGTTGTAAGGATTATAGAAAGTATCCCGATAAAGGCATAATTCTGGACTACGTCAGTGCTGTACGTGGAAAGGAAGAATCCCAAGGCAATTGAAAATGTGAACATCAGCGCCATTACAATGAACATTATAATGCCACCTACTATCGTGGTCTTTATGAACAGCACGGCAAGTATCGCCAATATGATTATACCAGGAAGGGAGAATATTATCTCCGATATCGCCATGCCGAGCATGTACGTGAAGGCGCTTGTAGGGGAACTCACTATCATCTCCTGAATCTTGAAATCGTTTTTCAGGTGCGAAAGGTCGGCCTGCAAGCCTATGCCGCTTGTCACCATCGTCATTATCAATGCGCCAGCGATGGAAACATTCAACAATGCGCCATGGCTTACAAGAACTATTATTATCAAAATAGAAAGAGGGGCCAAAAGCGTACTCACGAGAGTTACTGGATAATTTTCCATGGAGTAGATTGCATTTATAAGAATCGATGCGTACAACTGGCTTAGTCTGCTTGTCTTCATTACCACTCCTCCTCTTCCTCCTCCTCATCAAACTCGATGTTCTTTTTGACAAGATAGTAGAATATGTCCTCCAATGATATCGGGTTTATGGAAAACTTAGTTCTGTCCTGTATGAATCTCTTCGCCAGCCTGTCTGCCTCCTGTTCTGATGTAATTATCTGCTTGAAGCCGTCATCCCCCAATATCACATGACCGTGCCTTGGTTTTACCGATACACCTTTCTGCAGCACCCGTACGCTGTACCTGTACTTCACTATGTCCCTCAGCTCATCGAGCGTGCCCAATGCCACAATTTTTCCCTCATCCAGTATGCCTATCTTGTCAGCTAGCGTCTCCGCCTCCTCAAGATAGTGCGTTGTAAGGAAGATGAACCTATCTTTCTTGAGAATCTTTAGCACCTTCCACAGCTCCGCCCTGGAAATCGGGTCAAGGCCTGTAGTCGGCTCATCAATGAACAGGATCTTCGAGCCACCAGAAAGTATGGTAGCGACAAGAACCTTCCTTTTGATCCCTCCAGAAAGCAGTCTATTGAGGGTGTTCTCGTATTTCTTGATTCCGAGCCTTGCCAGAGTGCTGCTCACTCTGGAATTGGCCTCCTTTAGTGTGAAGCCGCGGTACAACAGATATGATATTATGGTCTGCTTCGGGGTGAGCCATTGCACCGCTCTTGATTCCTGTGGCAGTATGGCTATCTGCTCCCTGAGTCTTTTTGCATCGTTTATCACATCGATGCCGTTTATTGCGACCTCCCCGGAGGTCGGTAGCAATCCAGTTGCAAGTATTCTAATCAGGGTTGTCTTGCCTGCTCCGTTCCTCCCGATAAGCGCAAATATTCCCTTCGATGGTATTGAGATGCTGACGTTGTCCAAGGCTGGTGCCCCCTTGCCGTATCTCTTGGTAAGGTTCTTGCAAACTATTTCAGGCCTCATCCGATCACAAGTAATATCATTCTAAATCTTTTAATGATTTTCTTTTCATAATGCAGGCTTCTTAGTGCACAAGTATCCTTATGGATACCGCTGTTTTTAAAGTGCTGTCAATCCAATTGTGGAATGGTGCTTTTATGAGTGGGGCGGGGCCGAAATACGTTATAAAAAGGGATAAATCGACTGTAAATTTTGATCTTTCCAAGATAGAGCGTGCGATCTTCAGGGCGTTTTCTGAAGTCTATAGGATGAAGGAGGAACCAGAGAATTACAAGCGAGCGAAACAAGTCGCACAGATGGTCATGGGAAAAATCGAAGAGAATCCCAAGGAGCAGCTCGGTGTCGAGGAGATACAGGACATAGTTGAGAACGTACTAATGAAGAACGAGCCGCGAGTCGCAAAGACCTACATACTATACCGGAACAAGCGCGCAACAATACGCTCCTTCAGGAAATCCCTGGGAATACCTGATGACGACCTTAAAATTCCAATCAATTCTTTGATAGTACTCGCCGCAAGATATCTGATAAGGGACGAGACAGGGAAAATAACCGAGTCGCCAAAACAGCTTTTCATCAGAGTTGCAAGGGCAATTGCACAGGCAGAAAAGAGGTTCGGAAAAAGCGAAAAAGAGATCATCGAGTTCGAGGAGGCATTCTATAATCTCATGTCAACATCCAAATTCATGCCGAATTCACCAACGCTTATGAATGCAGGCACAAAGGACGGGCAGCTCAGCGCGTGCTTCGTATTGCCGGTCGGAGATTCAATACCTGAGATATACGATGCGTTGAAGTATCAGGCCATGATACACAAAAGCGGCGGTGGTACGGGTTTTGCCTTTTCGAGACTGAGGCCATCCAGCGACTTTGTTGGGTCTACGCACGGGGTAGCCTCGGGCCCAATATCATTTATGAAGGTATTTGATACATCTACCGAAGAAATAAAGCAGGGCGGCAAGAGGAGGGGAGCGAACATGGGCGTGCTCAGGGTAGACCACCCAAACATATTGGACTTCATAGTCCTCAAGGAGAACGAGGGAACTCTAAGGAACTTCAATATATCTGTCGGGATAACCAATGCATTCATGAAGGCATTGAGCCAAAACAAGGATTACCAGCTCATAAACCCGAGAAACAGCACCCCTGCAGGCAAGCTAAATGCAAGAGCGGTATGGAACCTTATCGTCACAATGGCCTGGAAGACTGGCGATCCCGGAGTTGTGTTCCTTGACAGGATAAATTCAAGCTACTCCAACCCAGTGCCAAAGTATGGACCGATAGAATCAACAAACCCCTGCGGAGAGCAGCCGCTGTACGGGTATGACTCCTGCAATCTTGGCTCTATAAATTTGGCGAGGATGGTTAAAAGTTCTGGTGAACATTACGAAGTTGACTGGGAGGAGCTCAAAAGCGCCACAAGGCTTGCGGTGAGATTCCTTGACAATGTAGTCGAGGTAAACAACTACCCATTACCGGAAATCGAAAAGATAAGCAGGTCGATAAGGAGGATAGGCCTGGGGATCATGGGCTGGGCGGACCTCCTGATAAAACTGAAGATAAGATACGACAGCAACGAGGCGCTCATGCTTGCCGAACGGGTGATGTCGTTCATAACGAGCAACGCAAGGAAGATGAGCGAGGAGCTGGCAGAGGAGCGTGGCGCTTTTCCCGAGTTCCAGGAGAGCATATGGGCAAGGCTCGGCTTCAAGCCGCTGAGAAATTCCACAGTGACTACGATAGCACCGACAGGGACAATTAGCATCATCGCCGGTGGTGCATCTCAGGGGATAGAGCCGATCTTCTCGATCGTTTGCCTAAGGAACGTCAGCGATTCGCTTGGCTCAAACCTTATAGAAATAAACAACGAATTTGAATCCTCTGCTTTGGAGGACGACTTTTATTCAGAGGAGCTGATGCAGAAGCTTGCGAATACCGTATCTGTACAAAACATAGAGGAGATTCCGGAGCAAGTAAGGAAACTGTTCGTGACAGCGCACGACATAGCCCCGGAATGGCATGTTAAAATGCAGGCGGCATTCCAAAAGCACACAGATAACGGAGTTTCGAAAACAATAAACTTCCCGAACTGGGCCACGCCGCAGGACATAGACAATGCATATAAGATGTCATGGGACCTCGGGTGCAAGGGCGTTACCGTATACAGGGACGCATCAAAGAACGTGCAGGTACTTCAGTCTATGAATAACCAGACGCACCAGAAAACCCTCGAGACCATAAAGAAGGAACACGAAAGCGCAAGAGAGGATGTAAAGCCCATGAGCATGTCCGTGCTGGTAAAAGAGGCAGCAAACTATTCATTTATATTGGGCAAGGAGGAGCGCTGCCCAGAATGCAGCACTGTCATGATACCGGGATCCGGCTGCCTTACCTGTCCAAGATGCTCCTACAGCAAATGCGAATAGACTGCACACGAATAGATGGTGAAAAATATTAAAAAAAATCTTTATCTTTTCTCATCCATATCCACGTTAATCGGTGTCGCAGTCTATGTCTTGGCGACCTACCTCCTAAGTGGGAAATTGGATGCATTGCCAATAGTCATAATCGCGATTGTTCTCTGGCTGGGAACATTCCTCAGCTATAAATTTTTATGAAACCTAAAAAGTGAACCAGTATGGAAATACTTAATAATAAATACCTTAGCATGGTAGATTTATCATGGCATTCATAGACAATCTCGCATATGGCCTGTTTTCAATAAGCTTCGCAGGCTTCCTGCTGCTTTATACCGCATTGTCGATGTTTCTTGCTTATAAGAGGAAACAGAGGAACCTCACGGAATACCTGAAGGGCGCATGCATTCCCATAGCAATAATAGGGATATATCTGCTCATAACCGGGATCTGGGGCCAATTCGTCTGGCCGCTCCCTGGCAGCTACAACATTCTGTTCTACGATCCGCTGGTATCTTTTGGAATTCTACTGATTGCATTCTCAATGGCGATAAAATACGATGTCAAGCTTGAATATGTGGGTTTTCTCGGACTGCTTATAGGCATAATGGCAATAGTCTACGGAATCGAGGGCTACAACATCGGGCTGACAAGCGCGCCCATCGCGTTGCTGCTGATGTACCTATTTTACGGCTTATCCGGAATATTCTCATACCCGATCTCGCTTATAGCCGACAGGCTTCCGGGTTCAAGGAGCAATAATACGTGGCTAATAATACTCGCGATATTCTGCCTCTTGCTGTTCCTGGCAAGCGCCCTATCATCCTATATTGGAATCCTGGCAATACCGCAGCACCTGCTCAGCGCACCATAAATCAGAAAGTATCATAGGTGCGAGGTCCATCCTCCGTCAACAACCATCTCAGCGCCAGTTGTGTAGCTCGACTCGTCGCTTGCAAGATATAACACCATGTTCGCGATGTCCTGAGGCTGTCCAACCCTCTTTATCAGCATTGGATTCATGAACGAAGCGAGAACCTTCTCATCCTTCACAAACATCTCAGTCATCTTTGTGTCTATAAGACCAGGGCATATCGCATTTACAGTTATCCCGTATTGGCCAAGGTCTGCCGCTGCGGCGCGGGTAAGTCCGAGCACGCCAAATTTGGCCGCGCAATAAGCTGCGCTCGCCGCAAATCCCAATATGCCGGCAACAGAGCTTATGTTTATTATCCTTCCCCATTTCTTTTTCTTCATGTACGGCGCGGAATACTTGATGCTGAAAAAGACGCCGTCAAGGTCTATCGACTGCACGCGTTTCCATGCGGCTGTGCTTAGCTGGTCCACCGGAGCCTGCTCGAATACCCCTGCGTTGTTCACTATTATATCAAGCGACCCATAATTTTTCACAGTGCTATCAACCAGCGCACGCACCTGGTCTTCCTTTGACATGTCGCACGAGACGCACCAGGCTTCGCCGCCGGCATTCTTTATCTCTCCGGAAACAATCGCACACCCTTTCTCATCAGTTGATGTTATAACGACCTTTGCCCCTGCCTTAGCAAGCGTCTTTGCTATCGAGGCGCCTATTCCCCTGCTGGAACCTGTTACAATTGCAACCTTACCATTCAACTCAAACAATGTAATCACCATATAATAAAGTAACTTTCTGTTTATATGCTTTTGGTTATCGAAATCGGATATAGATTAAACTTCAGATGGCGAATTTATAGGGCATAAGGTGCGCAGCATGGTACATAGAAATACGGCGTTCTATAAACCAAGCCATCCTCGACTCCATACTTGGACTTTTACCATTTTATTAGTAAAGGTATCAATAAGGATATCTCCGGTTCTTATCGATGATATCTCACGATTTCGCAAAAAGAACGCATTCGCTGCAGCGCCTGTCGGTGCAGGCAGGATCTATCCCATATAATTTTATACCCAATTCCTTTGCCCTGCGTATGAATTCTCTAAGAGCCAGACCCTTTTTTGTCAATGAGTATTCCGTATGAAGAATCCTATTTTCCTTTTTTTCTGTCTTTTTTACCATGTTGGCATCGATCAGTTCCTTCAGGTTTCCGCTCAAGTTCCTTGCCGTTATATTTCGCCCCAACCTCATCTGTATGTTATTGAAACTGGCTTTATTACGCGAAGGATATAGTGATTCTATTATTGGAATAGTCCACTTTTTGCCCAGTATATGAACCATGGACAGCGTGGGGCAGGCGTAGGCAGTTTTCTCCATAATCTATGCTTTAATATCAAAATATAAATAGAGGTGCCATCATCAAAGGATTCTTGATACTGGCTCAAGGTTACTCGTTTAAATTAATCTCTACCCTGCGATCAGGTCCATTAGTATAAGCCTTGACTACTGTTACAACAAAAATCCTGAATTCAGAAGGTTCTGAATAATCTCCAGCGCTATAGTTTTTGGTTACTGGCAATCCTGACATTTTGAAAAGTCGGTCATGGTACAATTCTACAACCTCATTGACCTTCGCTTTTTCAACTACTTTTGCCACTCCTGTAATCTGGACTTGATCTACGGATCCAATCGGTTGCCTAGAATCAAATATCTCCAGAGCCACCTGGGGATTTTGCTTAATGTTTTCAACATGCATCGAATCCGTCGCCGATACAAAATAAAAATTAAACTGTCCGTCGTATGCGTAAAATACCGGTGCGACCCATGGTTTTCCGTCGTTGCTGCTCGTCGCGATGGTCATATACTTGTTTCTTTCGATTACGGCTCTTGCTTTTTCCCCATACGATTTGAACGGGGCCCACATAAATATAACTTACAGCCCTAAGTTTATAAGATTAACTGATATCATTCAAAATGTCTCTTTGCTTGCCAATTCAAATAATAAGCTTTAATAAAATCCCCTTTGATATAATCCTATGAAACTTAATGATAGGAATATCGCCGGCCTATTTATCTCGATAGGAGTTGCGCAGTTTTTCTTACTTCTTTTGCTATCAGAGATTCTGTATCCCGGCTACAGTGTTCACAGCAATTATATAAGCGACTTGGGAGTCGGCTCCACGGCCCCAATATTTAATACATCGATTATAATTTTTGGATTGCTGCTACTTGCAGCTGCGCATTTCCTTAGAAAAGGAACAAAAGATTCGCTTGTCTCCATTTTGATGGCGATAGTAGGCATTGCTGTTGCATGCGTCGGAATATTCCCTGAAACTACAGGCGCACCGCACCTTCTTGCAGCTGCTGTTGCATTCGTAGTTGGAGGAATTATAGCACTAATTACATTTAGAATAGCAAAGGCCCCACTGAGCTACATATCTGCGATTTTGGGAGTCATAACCCTGGTTGCATTTTTCAGTTCCGAGATCCTTGGCACAACTTTCGGTTTTGGACATGGAGGTATAGAGCGGATTGTTGTATACCCGATTGTGATCTGGGCGATGCTGCTCGGCGGGTACCTACTTAACGAGAGCAACAGGAAATCAAAATGATTATATATTATATGAACAGCATTCTACCTGTGGTATTATGTACACCGAAGAAAGCCGCAACGCGATAAGGGAAAAGATAGCCAAAGCCGTAAGCGAGCAAACCGACAACAGCGAAAGCGGAGCTTTTACAAGCGCCCAAATAAAAACGGTCATAAGGCACCTATATCCTGACGACAACAAATTTGAAATCAGGGAAAAGTTTAGAATTTTCGCACGACAAAATTATGTACCACGATCGCCCCGCCTAAGCAAAGCGGATATATCTTTCCTGAGGAGTGACCTAAAAGTAGGTGTATAGCCTGAGCACTAACGCAAGAGAATTTCAAAGACTAAACGATGCAATAAAGCGGCTTAAAAAAAGCGAAAGGAGGCTGAAGAGGCTTGTATACGTTGACACTTTAACAGGAGCCGGAAATGTCAGGATGCGGGACCTGATGATGGAGAAGAATGTCTCAAGGTACGGAAGGCTCAAGGACGATTTTTGCATAATAATAATAGATATAGACGGCCTGAAACCCATAAACGACAAGCTGGGCCATGCCGAGGGGGACAAACTAATCAAAAAATCAGCAAAGATAATGTTTGATACGGTAAGAACATACGATACCGTGTGCAGAATTGGCGGCGACGAGTTCATCATAATAACGCCCCAAGCTTCGTACAGTCAGGGAAAAAAGCTGATGCTAAGGATTGTGAATGAATGCAAAAAAGACAACATATCGGTATCCGCAGGAGTCGCAAGCCTTTACGAAAATTTCAATAAGGAGGGCAAGGATATAAATGAAATATCAAAGAATATGGTCTCCCGTGCGGATGAGAGGATGTACCTCATGAAGAGGACGCACCATAAGGGAAAGAGACCAAGATAATACTTGGAAAAATTAATTCTCTCTGTTTCCTCCTCCGTACTCGTGTCTTGTTCCGCCGCCGCTCCCTCTTTTATTTGGATATCTTCCGCCGCCGCTCCTGTCTCGGTATCCGCTTGGTCCTCCGCCGCTTCGGAATCCTCCCCCGAATCTCGGGCCGCTGCGCTGGAACCCCCTGTCCCTGCTGAAGCCCCTGCTGCTGCGCTGATTTTCCGGGAGCTTTATGTCCCTGAATTTTGCAACATCAAGGTCTATGTGGGTCATCTTGACATTTGCGGTTCTGCTTGTCGCTGCCATGAGTCCTTCCTGATCGTGACTGAACATGGTAAATGCGCGTCCGTTCTTTCCCATTCTTGCGGACCTTCCGACCCTGTGTACGTAAACCCGCGGCTCGTCAGGAGCATCGAAGTTTATGATGTCAGTTACGTCCGGTATATCGAGCCCTCTTGACGCGAGGTTCGTCGATATCAGGAATCTGGATGCGCCCTTGAACGAATGCAGGGATCGCTCCCTCATCGACTGTGTCATTCCTCCGTGCATGACTATCGCGTCGAATCCGTTCGAGCTCAGGAACCTGTGCACGTATTCAGATTCACGCTGTGTGGATGTGAATATTATGCATTTCTTAGGCTCAAACTTCGCTATGTAAGCCATAAGCGCTGCGAACTTTGCCCTTCCGTTTGCTATGAAGTAGCTGTGGGTTATGGTCTCTACCGTGAGCTTCTCCTCTTCCCCTACGGTGAGCCTGATAGCCTCTTTCATGTGCCTTCTTGCGATTTCGGCAATCTCTCTTGGCATCGTAGCCGAGAAAAGCATAGTCTGCCTCTCCCTTGGTGATTGCGAGATTATCGTCTCAACGTCCTCTATGAATCCCATGTCGAGCATTAGGTCGGCCTCGTCTAGCACAAGATACTTTATCCTGTTGAGCTTGAGCGAGCCCCTGTCCATGAGGTCTATTATCCTTCCTGGAGTCCCGACAACCAAGTCTATTCCTCCGCGAAGCTGCTGCATCTGCACGTTTATGGATGCGCCTCCGTAGACGACAGCAACTCTCGGCCCTCCCCTATGGGTGAGCTGGTGAGCTACTGAGCTTACCTGCACTGCGAGTTCCCTTGTCGGTACTATCACAATCGCCTGCGGGTATCCCCTGCCCTCTACGTTCTGGAATATCGGCACGAGAAACGCTCCAGTCTTGCCGCTTCCGGTCTTCGATCTAACTATGAGATCCTTGTGCTGCAATACCACTGGTATTGCGAGTTCCTGGACTTCCGTCATGTCTTGGAAACCCATTCTATTTAACGATTCAAGCAATTCATGCTTGAGGCCTAGTTCTTTGAAATCTTTCATCTATTTCGCCTAAGACAGAAAATTAGTAATTCAAGCCAGTAATGAATCAAAATGCCTTGCACTTGAAGACATGTACCGAACTCAGTTGCACCGAATAGATTTAATTTCGTAGAGCAACCTGTGCAGCTAGAAACAGAATCTATATTCTTATTCTATATATGTGCGTTTCTCATTGGCAGAAAGCCATCGAAAGCACGAATCGTACAACATACTACTATCTGTATCACAGTGTATTAGAAGTAAGTAATATATAAGCTTAACGTAAGGCGCTTTATACTCATTTTAATGCATAAAATACGACAATATCAAACCCTGCATAAAAGAATATATATCTGTAGCTTCAGAGGTTTTGAATATAGTGATAGAATGACAACTAAACCTAAAGTAGGGATAATCGGACTAGGTGACATGGGCGGAAATATCGCAGACGTATTGCTCCGTCACGGCCATCAATTGGTTCTATATAACCGTACGAAGGAAAAATATTTTCAGTTCAAGGAAAATAAAAACATCCATTTGGCAACTGATCTAAAGGATATGGTTGAAAACTTAAAAAACGAACCTAAAATAGTTTGGGCAATGCTTCCAGCCGGCGAAGTTACAAAAGGCATAGTTTCTGAAATCTCAGCGTTCATGAGAAAGGGTGACATAGTGATTGATGGTTCTAATGCGTCATATAAGGAATCGATAATCACATATAAACACCTACAAAAAAGCGGAATACATTATCTTGATTTGGGTTGCGGTGGCGGACCAAATGACGTATTGAACGGCAAAGCAACATTGATGATAGGCGGCGACTATGAAGCCTATAGAACTGCCGAGAGCATTTTTGAGAGTGTTTCTTATACTGGAAGGAATATTTATGTTGGTGGCAGCGGATCGGGACACTTACTAAAGTTTGCACATAATGCTGAATTTTATGCTCAGCTTGCAGCAGCTGCCGAGACAACCGTATTATTGAAAAGATTGGCAGAATTAGAACCCGGCATGAACCTCAATTTTAGTAGTGCAGTGGGTGCACTTGCATCTTGTCCTCCAATAAATGGGGAAATAAACGAGACGATAGCAGAGGCTTGCAATCACAATTTGCAGGATAGGTTGCCGGAAAAAATAAAAGTTTCAGAAATTGTCAAACAAGGTCTATTAAACGCCGCAAACATGGGGGTCGCAGCGCCCATCATAAGCAAAATGATTGAGGGTTATGAGTCGATGTCTGATGGTACTAAGCGTATATTGGCTCCAACCAAAGAAATAATTACCGGGCATCCATCATAATTTTAGATGCACGAAAAATAAATGATAAAATGGAAAACAAAAGGGGCATAGCAATATACGGCTCAACGGGCTCGATAGGAACTCAGACTCTTGATATCGTAGAGAAGCTCGGCAATTTTGAGATTATCGCACTGTGCTGCAATTCAAATATAGACCTCTTGGAAAAACAGATACTAAAGTATGAACCAAGATACGCGGCGGTTGTAAATGAAGAGAAAGCAGAACAGCTTAGAAACCGTATACGACCCACAAAAACAACGATAGTTTCCGGTCTTGACGCAGCAATAAAAGTGTGCCTGGTCTCCGACGTTGACATTGTTGTAAACTCGACCGTAGGTGTTTCGGGTCTTGTTCCTACTGTTGAATTCATAAAGCACAAGAAAGACGTGGCACTTGCCAACAAGGAATCGCTTGTTGCTGGTGGAAATATAGTAATGATGATGGCGAGAGGGGCCGACGTACGAATATATCCCATAGATAGTGAGCACAGCGCCATATGGCAATGCCTGCAAGGCGAGGACGAGAGACAAATAGAAAAACTGATAATCACAGCTTCAGGTGGGCCTTTCAGGACAAGCCCTATAAAAATGTTAAGGGGCGTAAGCCCGGAACAGGCTCTCAAACATCCGACATGGGTAATGGGACCGAGAATAACGATAGACTCCGCAACTTTGATGAACAAGGGTTTTGAAGCCATAGAGGCAAAATGGCTGTTTGGTGTTAAACCGGAAAATATCGAGATTGTAATACACCCAACCAGCACAGTTCATTCCTTCGTTCAATTCAGGGACGGTGGCATAAAAGCGCAGCTGGGAGTTCCAGACATGAAATTACCCATACAATATGCACTCACGTATCCGAACAGGCTGCCAAACGAGAAGTTGCCGAGATTGGACATTACGAAATCAGAATTCACTTTTGCTAAACCCGATTTGGAAAAGTTCAAGTGCCTTGCACTTGCATTTGAGGCACTGAAAATGGGTGGAACCGCGCCAGCTGTGCTCAATGGGGCAGATGAAAAGGCGGTAGAATTATTCCTCAATAAGAAAATAGGGTTTATGGAAATACCACGTATGGTAGAAAGCGCAATCAAAAATCATAATCTAATCAAGGCGCCAAGTCTCGCCCAGATACTTGATTCAGATAAATGGGCAAGAGAGCACGTAAAGAGACTTGCAGAATGTACCGTCATAAGCAGAAAGTCATTTTCCAGAAGTTCGTGATACATATACCTATGCATTAGCAGTTCGTCCAATGTCGTATGACTTAGCTGTCTTTATATATCAACCGATTGAAACGATTTGTAGACGATTGTATGGCAACACAAGCCCAGAGAGCCCCAGTAGAGGTTAATACAAACGAGCAACTACCTAGCTTTAGGCAGGACTCAAAGACATATTCACTCATATTCTTGGGTCTTGACAAGACAAGAGGCGAATATGCAAGAAAAATATTCGGTTTGGGCCATCAGGTAAATCTAGAGATAGAAAAGACCCCGCTCATACCCGAAAGGCTGTATAAAATAATGTTGGATATAGGGACACCCGAAGAGCTCAAGGCCCTAAAGCATGTAAATGAAATGCTGCTAGACCAGCATATAGTATATAATATGGGCGACAATCTCGATCAAACTGTAAAGAAGGCTGTATTGGAATTCCCGGAAATGAAGAACGGGCTTGCGATACTAAACGGCCACAACTACGCATTCACCGAATGCGATAAGTATGGAGGGGTAGCAAGGGACATAAAGAAAGCCCTCAAGAAGATATCGGTTTATACAGGGCAGGATCAGACACCCAATGGAAATGGGCATGTTATGAGCTCTGTGATGCCCGCTTATCTGCCAATCCCGTTTGAGGGAAGCAAGCTTGATTATGGAACATGGGGGAGACCAGCTGTCATAGACACAGATACCAACAGAACCAAACTCAATCTTAACCTGTCATTAGTAGATGTCCACACAATAAAGAGATTCCTAGTTAATGATAAAAAAACACCAGGTTTTTGGCCAACAGATATTACTGAAAACGTGCAGAAAGTCGTAACAAATTCAAAGATGGACAAAGGTTTTGCATTGGTGACAACACTGCACACCACAGTCGGAATAATGAAAATGGCACAATCGGATATTGAGAGCCTGCACAAAGATCTTCTTATTATTGCACCCGATGATCCTTCACAGTATTATCACAATCAGCTGCAGGTCCGTGGCATATTGAAACTCAGGACGGACGGCAAGCCCTCAGGAGACGGCAATGGCCAAAGCCATATCCAAGCAGCGCTTATAGGATCGTACACCATAGTCCCTGTAGAAAACGGGGTTCTGGATCTCAAAGGTAAAGAGCGTATATTCCATCATGATTGCGATACACTTCCACCAAGGGAAAGGGGAGTCGCAGTCACATTGATAGAGGACAAAACCGCAGTAAATTAATTCTTTTTGCTGTAATGGCTCTTCACGTACATTTCTATCCTGTGCTTAAACTCCTGGGGCGCATCGCTTGCCTTTACAGAACCGGTCTGTTTCCCGTCTTCGTATATGATGCATGATGGATTTTCTCCTGTGCCGGGCAACGATATTCCAAGGTTCGCGCGTTTGCTCTCACCCGGTCCATTGACAACGCATCCCATTACCGCAACTTTCATGCCCTCAACACCAGAATAGCCGGAACTTTTCCACTCGGGCATTCTGTTTTGCAAATATCCCGTAAGTTCCTGGGCCATCTCCTGGAATACTGTGGATGTTGTTCTTCCGCAGCCGGGACAGCTCGATACCAACGGGGAGAAGTGCCTTATATCCAAAGACTGGAGTATCTGTCTTGCAACTACTACCTCTTCGGTCCTGCTTGCATTTGGTAACGGGGTCAATGAGACCCTTATCGTGTCGCCGATTCCCTTTGTAAGCAATAATGACAATGCTGCGCTTGATGCGGCGATTCCTTTGCTGCCCAATCCAGCCTCTGTCAAACCTACGTGCAATGGCTGCTCTATCTTGTCGGACAGCAACTCGTAAGCCTTTACCATCTGCGGAACTTCAGATATCTTTGTGCTGACTATTATCCTGTTTGGCTCCAATCCGTATTCGATTGCTTTCTTGACTGACTGGATCGCGCTTTCTACTACGGCATCTATCACTATGTCGTCAGCTTCCTTCGGGTTCTTGCTTCTTGTATTCTCATCCATCAATTTAGTAAGCACGCTTTGGTCGAGGGAACCCCAGTTCACGCCTATCCTTACAGGTTTTCCATGGTCCTTTGCTATGTCTATTATTGATTTGAAATTGTCATCGTGTTTTTCCCCGAAACCGACGTTTCCCGGATTTATCCTGTACTTGTCGAGCGCGTCGGCGCATTCTGGGACCTCTTTGAGGAGCTGGTGGCCATTGTAGTGGAAGTCTCCTATCAAAGGAATATTGTACCCCAAGTCGTCAAGTTCCTTACGAATCCCTTTTACTGCTTTTGCCATCTTTACATTTTGCACCGTAAAACGAACCAGTTCAGAGCCGGCCTTGTAAAGCGCGATTATCTGGGCAACTGTCGTGTTAACATCGCTTGTATCGGTGTTCGTCATGCTCTGGACTGCAACAGGATGGCTGGCCCCTATATAAGTGTCCCCTACTCTTACGTTCAGGCTCTTCCTTCTCCTGCTCCAAGGGGAATGTTCAGAATCTTTTGGTAATTCTATCATCATTTTATCAATCAATTTTTATCCATGGTCCTGTAGAGCTCATATGGCATAGTAAATTTCATATCCTCACGTATTACATCAATCTCCTCAGATTTGGCTCCCTGATCCGTGAAGTACGCCGCGGTTTGCATTACAAGATATTCTGGCGCGCTAGCGCCTGCAGATATCCCAACACTTTTTTTACCTTCCAACCATTCCTCTTTTATCTCGTCTTTATTATCTATCAAATATGCATCTACTCCAAGCATGCGCGCAGTATCTACTAATCTATTTGAATTAGAGGAATTCTTGCTGCCGATTACAAGTATCATGTCGCATTGTTTTACAGCCTGCCTAATCGCGGCCTGCCTATTGGTTGTCGCATAGCATATGTCGTCTGAAGGCGGGGCCTTTATATTTACAAACCTCCTCTTTAGAGCCGCAATAACCGCTTTGCACTCATCAACAGACAACGTTGTCTGTGTCAGATAAACAAGATTGTCCGGATTTTTTACATTCAGGTGTTCTACCTCTTCCGGTGTCTCAATGAGATAAGTTATATCGGGCCTTACGCCCATTACACCTATTGCCTCTGGATGACCCTTATGGCCGATGTATACTATCTCTTTTCCCTCACGTGCAAATCTTCCAAGTTCTATGTGAATTTTTGTCACTAGAGGACAGGTTGCATCTATTGTTGAAAGATTTCGTTTCTTTGCCTGCTCTCTCACCTCCGGGGCAATCCCATGCGCAGAGAATATGCATACGCTTCCCTCTGGCACTTCTGAAATCTCCTCTACAAATATAGCGCCCTTTGCCTTTAGGCTGTCGCAAACTGTTTTGTTATGAACTATCTCATGCTTGACGTATATAGGAGTTCCAAAAATTCTAATTGCCTCCTCTACAGTATTTATTGCACGATCAACTCCAGCACAAAATCCTCTTGGTTTGATGAGAAGCACTTTTTCTACTGCCATAATAATTATTCTCTATTTGTTTATTTAAATGTCTATGTTGGCATTTGACAAAAGACGTATAAGATCAACAATAGCGCTATTAATTTATGTTAAAGAATAGGTAAAGGATAGTTATCATGAACACAATAGTAGCAATACCATCTGACGAGAATCTTGCCGAGTTCGTAGGGAAGAAAGGTTCCACAAACAGCATAACATTCTACAACAGAAAGCTGGATGATAACCTTATAGTCGGCATAATGCCATCATCGATAGAGGAGAAATTCTATGCACTGCCGCAATCGCTGCTAATGGCAGACCAAATACTAGTAAGTACGAAAGCAGTTGACAAAACCTTCGGAGAGCTACTTATCGCATGCGCCCTGCTCGGAAAAAGGACAATTTTCACAAAGGACAATGACATAAGCAAGATACTGTCCAGCATAACAATCAAGGATTTTTCCTTTTCTGACAGGGAAGAACTCCTTAATATGATTCTGTCTTTCAAGCAAACTGAAAACCAGAACAAGAATACAAGAGTGGATCTGGATCACGGATTCAACGTCAAGGGGGTCGGAACTGTTGTACTGGGAGTGGTTACAAAGGGGACCGTAAAGGTGCATGATACCCTTTATCACAATTCCGGGAAGGCCATTACCGTAAGATCGATACAAAGCCAAGACCAGGATACGAAAGAGGCCGGTGCAGGGACAAGAGTCGGCCTTGCCTTGAAGGGGATAGACGACGGAGATATCAGCAAGGGTGATGTACTTTCTGTCAGTCAGATAAAGCTCGTAAAGACATTAGAACTCAACGTGAACAATAGTGCATTTGCAAATGAGGCTATAGAGCAGGGAAAGATGTATTCTATAGCGATAGGGTTCTCATATACTGTTACGACTGTGGAAAAAGTTGAGAACAATAAAATTACAGTAAAACTTGAAAAAAGCATACCAGTTGAAGTCAATGATAGGTTCATGATGGTGAGAACGATATCCCCACGAATATTTGCATCAGGCACTGTGCTTAAAGCTGATTAGTTATATCCCGGGCCCATATTCCTTTATTTTGTCGAATCCTATGAAGCCTAGCCATATCAGCATTATGCCAAGGAGCTGCACGTAGTATGTAAAAAGCTGGAGTATCTGGAAATGAAATACATTAACAGCACAAAAAACAATAACCCCAGGTATAATTGCAAGCATCTTTTTCTCTTTTTTCTTTGCATAGTGGATTATTGCTACACAAAACAGGACAAGAGAGGAAGACAAAGCAATTATCAACGATGGAATAAAAGCAAAAATCGGAAGATTTCCGTATAAAGTGTAATTGTTGTATATGTTTCCAATGTTAGACGAGAAAAGTGCATAGAGAAGCAGCAGCGTGCACGCTATCGAGTAGTAATAATAGTATTTTTTCTTCCTGCTGGATTTTACGAACTGGATGTGCCCGATTGAAAACGCCAGCAGCGGCATAGAAATCGCAAAAAGATATACCTTTGCAAGGAAATCTGAGTATATTCCGAACGCAAAAAATATCTCAAGAATGATCGCAATCGCGAAGAACCTAAGTCCGGAGCTCCATATCAGATAGCTTATGCTCTTCCTGCTCTTGATGTAGAACCTGGCCAGCATCATGGCGAGGAGCGCATTCACTACGAATATTATTATGGTTGAAAGTATGGCAAAAAGCTGCGTTTGGGCCATTCAATCAAATGATTGAAACAACAAGACTTTAATAAGCTGTCTATAACACAAAAATCCTTCGAGAGCGCCATGAGAGCAAATTCCGAAAGCATTAAATACAAAATTTGCATACCTATATATATGGATTGCCAGGGACGGCCTCTACTGTTAGCCATATTCATGATAGGCATGGCCCTATTTGCCTCGATATCCTTCTCTCAAGGTATAGGAGGGACCCAGCTGTCGAATGGCCCTGTGAATGTAACAATAACAAACTTCTCTATGCCCAACGTAGTCGGCCTTAATGCGCCCCTTACGCTTTTCTTGGGACTGCAGAACTCTGGTGGATTAGCATCGGGAAACATAACAATAACCATGAATGTTGTCGGCCCCTCATCCTCCTTCAGCAGAATATACAACGCGAGCCCGCTCTCCCCGTTCCAGAACGAGTCGCTCGTAATATCAATGCGCAACAGCACGTTCGCGATTGGCAATTACACCTCGACAATAATCGCAAGCTATCCCTCATCCGGATCTGAAAAATCCACCACGCCCGTGTCTAACAAATATACTGTTGTTTCCGTACAGCCTCCGCAAAACAGCATGGGCGCACCGATCATGCAGACACAGAACCTATCGATAACTTACATACCTCTGTACACCGCGCTGTTTTTGGGCAAGGAGTCCGTATCACAGATAGGAATCAAGGACACCGGAATATCGCCGGAATTTGTGAACATAAGCATCAACAGCAACTACAGCAGCTTCATAGCACTGTCATCTACCAGCATATACCTCCAGCCTGGCCAGGGGCTCGATGTGCAATTCCTCCTGAGGTCGCAAAACATCAGCGCCGACATAGCCACGTACACGATACCGATAATGTTCGGGATAAATCCGGTAAACGGAAAATCGAGCAACATCACAGAGAACATATACCTCACCATCGCAAACAGGAGCTCGCTGGAGCCGAGACTGCTGAACGAGGTGACGCTCACGAACTCCTCAAATTCCACGACGGGAAGGATAGAGATCCAGAGCGGAATGAACCAGAGCATAAACAACGCAACACTAACCACAACCTTTCCATTGAGCGTCGCGAACAGCAGCTCGCAGATAACGACATACGGACTGCAGGGAAATGTCACGAAGGTTGACGACAGCAAATACAAGATATATTGGTCGATACCATACCTGCCCCCCGGCCAGATAACATACGCCTACTACAAGATAAGCAATCCGCAGAGCCTGCTCTTCCCTCTGCATATACAGAACCTGCTCATAGTCCCTTCGATCCTCAAGCCTATAAACATACTCAAGATAATAAACTTCTCGCTTCCAACGTTCTACACAAACTCATCGGAGAAAATATCTGTGGACGTGCTCTACACCGGCACGGCCTCTCAGAAGGTCTACTTCTATCTTACCGCCCCGCCAGGAATCACGGTATACAATTCAACGCAGATCGTCAACGCCACGCCAAACCAGCTATTGCACATCCAGTTCGGGTTGGTGACGAACAAGAACCCTGGCACATTGATACTTACCCTTTACGTGAACACGCAGGGAGCGAACACCACATATTCCCTGCCATTGGTCGTGCTCCAGAATTCGGGATCCGCACCGACGACAACCATCAGGGCAGGCGGTGGCGGCACATCGGGTGGCATATCTGGCGGAGGCATCGGGGGTATTAGCGGCATAAAGATAAGCCAGAGCGAGCTGCAGGAGTTCGGGGAGGGCCTGGTTGCAATTATACTAATAGTCTTATTAATCTATGGTGTTATGGTAATAAAGAACAGACCAAGATACAGTCGAGACCGGGCAAAAAGGCTCCTTAACATAAGGGACCAAATAAAACGGCAAGGTGAAGTTGTTGAGTAAACCGTATATATTAGGGGTTTCATCACAGAAGGGTGGTGTCGGTAAAACTACCATATCTGTCAATCTTTCGATAGCCCTCAAATCCTTCAACTACAAGGTCCTGCTTGTAGACTCAGACACTACGAATCCGAGCATAGGGTTCCACCTGGGTCTTGAGAGGGTAAACATAGGATACAGGGACGTGCTGTACGACAAGGCGGAGCTGACCGACGCAATAGCGGTGCACGGCGCGACGGGTTTGCACGTGCTTCCCGGAACGATAAACTCAAAGCCATTTACACCGTCAGCAACGAACATCCAGAAGCTCGGCAACAAGATGATGAAGAGCAATTACGACTTCATAATATTCGACACGGCTCCGGGATTTGTCGAGGAAGACCTCTCAAGCTACTACAACGAGGCGCTGATACTAACAACTCCCGAGATGTCCGCGTGCACGAGCTCGATAAGGCTTGCGCACGAGTACGACCAGATAAAGGTGAAGCACAACCTGATAGTCAACAGGATAAAGAACAGGAAATACGAGATAAGCATAGGCGAGATAGAAGACATATACGAGAAGCGTGTGACGGGCGCGATCCCGGAAGACGAGATAGTCCCGATAAGCGTATCGGAGCACATACCGGCTTACGTCGTAAGTCCCAACTCCAGGTTTTCAAGCAGCATAAGGAATGTCGCCAGGAAATACGCATCAGGAAGCGAATCACACTCAACACCCGCGTCTGCAAGAGGAGGGGGAATATTAGGATTCTTGAGAAGACTCTTCAGATGGCGCTAGTGCAGAGAGTACAGAACCCTGTGGTGAGATGAAGTTAAGGCATGCAGCAGCGTCGTTAGCGCTACTATTGCTAGCTTTGGCTCTGGTGTACCACGGCACTACGGCAATTGTCAGACCCGCATACGCCCTCTCAATGATAAACGACAGCCCCCACATACTCAACGCACCATTCCAGATAACCAACACGATAATCAACAGCACCAACACCACCTCGACCACATCGACCACGCTGAGCACAAGCTCGCTTCCCCTGAGCACGGAGAACACGACCTCGTTGGGGAACTCGAGCCTCAGCACCCTGCCCACGACAACGATAAACGCGACGACCACGCTCAACGCCACTACAAGCACCAGCTCGAGCACATCAATATCTACGAGCACGAACAGCACCACGCTAAACTCCACCTCAACCATAAACACGACGACAATACCAACAATACTGATAATACAGAACATCACGCTGTGCAATCTTGCGACAGGCCTCGCGGCCAAGCACATGATAAGAATATCCAACCAAAGCCCCAATTCAACGCAGCTTAGCAACCTTACGGCATTAAATGCCGGGCAGGCGCAGTCCATAGTCGGAAACCTGACGAAAGGATGCGCCTCAATAAAGGAGATAAAGCACAACATCACGATAGCATACGGCACGCTCAAGCAGAAGAGCGCATACGCAAGAGCTGGAAACGTACTGAACTACATAACATACGACGGTGGGAAGAATCTCTCCTACTACTCGGTCAACGTTACAAAGGCGGCACCGAACCTGACGATAAACGTCAATGGCGCATCATACTCAAAACCAAACGCTCCGCTCATAATACACTACCCTGTCATAAACGGAAGGACAACGTACAACGTCACCGGAATCCTAAACGCCACGCTTGCGCCGAACAACATAGCAACGTTCACATACTCGATAAACGGCAACGCCGTCAACATAAACGGCAACGCAGTAAACCAGCCGATAGACCTGAGCAACATACCGATAAGCCAGAATACAACGATAACATTCGACACAAGCGGAAACCAGAACTACACTGCAGTCGATCCGTCGATAATATTCGTTCCGGTAAACATCGTCCATTACATTCCTGTAACGCTCACAAACCCGCAGGCATTCGCATATCCTTCCAATGCACAGGTGAACGTCACAATAGATGCGGGAAACTACTTCCTGTACGAGACGGCAAACCTCATAAATGCGGAATGGTTCTACCTGAACGGGACGGTAATACGATCGTGGCTGGAGGGAAACACGTTGAACCAGGGCCAGAACACACTTCTATCGAATTCCAACAACATCAAGTACTGGCTGCTCATACAAGGCTCGCAGAATTTCCTATCCGCGTCTGCTGTCAACACCGTATACCTTGGATGGACAGGAAACGGAGTATCAACTGCAGCCGCGACAGCGGCAAACACACTCATGGACGGCATTACAACCGGAGAAGCACCACAGGTAGGGCCCGTAAACCTAAACCACTATGGCGCACTTGATAACGGCGCAAACGTATTCATACTTTACCAGAACTTCGCAGGAACCGCAACCCCATCAGGATGGTCCAATTCACCAAATTCAAATGCCATAGTGGGCAACGGCGTCAGCATAAAAGGTCTGACATTCTTTTCAAATACCGCAAAGACCGCCTCGGGGAACATAATAGAGGCCAACTTCCATATAACCCAGCTTGGTTCAGGTGGATTGTTCTTCGGAAGCGATTTCAGAGGCAACATAATCGCGAACACCTTCCCGGTGAATAGTGCCTCAACAGCCAACGAGGTGACAAATGGAATCGCATTCAGCATAAACACCCCTGGCACAAACTCATTCACCGCGAACTTCGGCATATTGAAGAATGACACAACCTCAATAACTCTTGCAGCGGCAAACACCATAATAGGGGTGGCTGTAAACACCGGAGTGTTCGGCGCCATCCTGCTGCAAAACGGCATTATCAAGGCAAACCTTGGGACCGCAAACATTCCCAATGCGGGTACATACCATATAGAATTCGTGAGCAACTCTCTCAGGACGCCAGCCAAATTCTACGTAAACTGGACCAGAGTGAGGGCATTCCCGCCCAACGGCATCATGGTAACAGCGACCTTCCCATCTGCACCAACAACAAACGCATTCGGCATAACCGCAAACCCAAACCCGCCACAAATATCAAACACGATAATAGACGTCGGACAGTACTCAACAATCAACACGATAGCCAGCAACGGGGTATCGCCCTATCTTGGGGTGTGGTTCTATACTGCTCCTAACACACTTACGCTTGGAGGCTCAAAAAGCAACAACACTATAAATGCAAACCTGCTTGTAGGCACAGCCATAAACGATGTGCTTACAGTAAATGCATATTCCTCAACAAATGTAATACTCGTATTCAATGCACCAAGCCCATCAGGAGTGCAAAATTCATTCTACGCCAATATTCTTGGGCCGAGTACGGTATATGGAACATGGTCGTTCAATACAATAATTCAGGATTCGGCAGCCAATTTTATAAGGACATCGGCCAATACACTCACCATAAATCCCGCAATGACAACGCCAGCAATAACTGCATCCAACTCGCCCTACATAGACACCGGCCAGACAGAGGTATTTTCGGCCTCGTTCACCGGAGGCACAAGCTCCTACACATACAACTTCAACATATACAATTCGATAACCAATGTCATCTTAGGGAACTCGCTCATAGCGGGCAACACATTCACATCAAACGCGTACGCATGGCTTGTGCCAGCCGCGGACGCCGGCAACACCATAAGCGCCAACGTGGTTGTCACGGACGGCGCAACCACAAATACGGTATTGGTGGGTTGGCTTGGCGGCCCTGGTATCGCAATCACGATAAACACGATAGACATCTCTGCATCCTCATCTCCTGCCGGCATAGCCTTCACTCCTGACGGCACCCTCGCCTACGTGGCCCAAGGCAGCTCAGTCAACGTAATCAACGTCGCAACAAACACAGTAATCAACACGATAGCCGTAGCATCAGGCGGAGGCGCAACCAGCGTAGCCATCAACCCCTCCGGCACCCTTGCTTATGTGTCTGAGACCACATCCGGAACAATAAACGTTATAAACATCGTGACAAACACGGTCATCAACACAATAGATGTGGCATCAAACGGGGGAGGCCCCACGACCGTAGCCTTCAACCCCTCCGGCACCCTCGCTTATGTGTCCCACTATAACAAGGGAACGGTCAACGTTATCAACGTCGTGACAAATACAGTAATCAACACGATAGATATCACCGCCGTCGACCAGGGATACAGCGTAGCCTTCAACCCCTCCGGCACCCTCGCCTATGTGGCCCAAGGCGGCACAGTCAACGTAATCAACGTCGTGACAAACACGGTGATCAACACAATAGACATATCATCGGGCGGTGGGAACCCTCAAGGCATAGCCTTTACTCCCGACGGCACCCTAGCCTACGTGACCGAGAGTGCGGCTCTAATGGGAACAGTAAACGTAATCAACGTCGCAACAAACACGGTGATCAACACGATAGATATTTTCCCAAGTTCGAGCCCAACTGGCGTAGCCATCAACCCCTCCGGCACCCTCGCCTTCGTGACCGAAAAAAGCGTTCTATCAGGCGGAACAGTCAACGTGATCAACGTCGCGACGAACACAGTGATAAGTACGGTAGTTACTGGGGCCTCATCACAACCATTTGGCGTAGCCATCAACCCCTCCGGCACCCTAGCCTACGTATCCATGCTTGGGGGATCGACAGTCAACGTAATCCAGATTCCACCAAAATCATACTCAAACACCATCACAATAAACTCCCCGCTAGGCCAGCCCACCATATCACCGTCATCGGCAACAAAATATGACAGCGGCCAATCTATAACTATAGCAACATATGAGACAGGGGGATCGCTACCTTATACATACAACTTCCTGGTGTTCAACTCAATAACCAACACGCTGCTGGCAAACCAACTGGGCAGTTCGAACTCATTTACATTCACCGCAAATGCATTCATGCAAAACGGCAACACCTACAAGGCAAACGTGCTGATTACGGACAGCGCATCATCAAATGCGGTTGCAAACTCCGTTAACTCCGGCACAATAACTGTCAACGCGGCATTAGGACAGCCCACAATAAGTCCAAGCGCCGCGACAATATACGACAACGGGCAGACCATCACAATCGCAACATACGAGACAGGAGGTACAGGGCCGCTCACCTACAATTTCCTCGTGTTTAATTCAGTAACAAATGTATTGCTGGCAAACCAACTCGGAACAACCAACTCTTTTGCATTCACAGCAAACGCATTCATGCAAAACGGCAACACCTACCAGGCAAACGTGCTCATTGAGGACAGCGCAACAACAAACGTATTTGCAAACTCTGTAAATTCCGGAATACTAACTGTAAATTCAGCAATGACGACCCCGACACTAACCGCAAGCAACACACCGGACTTATACACTGGCAACTACGAGCTCTTTAGTGCATCAGTTACTGGAGGAAGCGCCACATACACTTACAACTATCAGATCGTCAATACGATAACCGGGCTAACGATCGCAAACCAGCTTTACACCGGAGTGCCATCAACATCCAATACATACTTCTGGCAATCTGCCGGAGGCGCAAACACGATACAGGTAAACGTCATAGTGACTGACAGCGCTACCACCGCAGTAACGCTTAATTCAGTCTACACATCGACAATAACGATAAACACGCCGCTGGGAATTCCAACGCTTACCCCGAGCAACGTTATACTTGACAGCGGCCAGACAGAGACATACACCGTAGCACCATCTGGAGGGATAGGTCCGTATACATTCAACTTATACAACCAAACAGTTATAGGAGGCACCAACATCATTTACTCGATAGGTTACAACCAGTGGACAGCAACAACGCCGTTCCCTACTAATCAAAACTCGAACGTGTGTGCAACAGTAGCCAATAACATATACTGTATAGCCGGCGGTTCTTCAGGCGGCCAGCCATATTTCGCGCCAATACTAAGCAAGACAACACATGCGATAGGCAACTGGGTCACATCAGCAAATACATACCCCTTCTCTATGGGAGATATGTCTTGCGATTCATATGGCAACAACATATACTGCGTAGCAGGCCGTGACGGCGGTGATGGAATCGCCCAAGCGGCTGTTTACTATTCGCCGGTGATAGGAAACAACATATTGGGATCATGGTTCTCCACAAACGCATACCCTGCGAACATTGAGGGCGTTTCATGCAACACTTACAGCAACAACATCTACTGCGTAGGCGGTGCCAACTTTGCAGGAAGCCTGCAATACGCAGCAACATACTCTGCACCGATCTTTGCTTCCGGCGTGGTCGGCTCGTGGACAAACA
Organism: uncultured Microcaldota archaeon; assembly: GCA_963773985.1. Classification (GTDB taxonomy): domain Archaea; phylum Micrarchaeota; class Micrarchaeia; order Micrarchaeales; family Micrarchaeaceae; genus UBA12276. The sequence goes on from CAVZDF010000003.1 coordinate 615,540, forward strand.
CAAACTCATTTCCTGTTAATGCTTACGAAGAGACGTGCCTGACTTACACGAACAACATATACTGCTTAGGCGCCTCGGATGGCGGCGGCCAGGCTTATTATGCCCCAATCCTAAGCCCGACAAACGTGATAGGCGCATGGGTAGCAACGAACAGCTATCCGGTGACGCTTGACGGCGAGGGTTGTGGCGTATCATCAAACAACATATACTGCGTCGGTGATTCTGGAGGAACCCAACTTACTTACTACGCACCAGTTCTCAGCACAGGAGTGATAGGCGCCTGGGTGCCAACAACCAGTTATCCTATATCGATGGACTTCCTGTCCCTGACATCTCCCTGCGCGGTCCTTTCAAACTACATGTACTGCATTGCCGGTTATATCAGCCCTCCAGGGGTCATAGATACAAACGCGGTCTACTTCGCCCCATTGGATGCCAACGGCATAGCAAACTCATTGTCATATTCATTCGTGGTCAACACCCCATCTACACGGCCGAACAACAACTTCAGATACAACGCATTAATAATTGATTCTGGATCATCACAAACAAACTCCATAACAAACATCATAACAGTAAACCCCGCGATGACGACGCCAACGCTTACAGTAAGCAACACCCCTACAGTGCAAACTACCCAATACGAGCTCTTCACAGCATCATTCTCTGGAGGGTCCAACACATACACCTACAACTTCCAGATAGTCAACACAATATCCGGAACTCTCCTAACCAACGCACTGTACACTGGAAATGCACAAACCTCAAACGCATTTCTATGGCAGGTCCCCTCTGCAGACGCGGGCAACACCTTCCAGGCCAATGTCATAATAACGGATTCTGCAACAACCGCAGTCACAGTAAATTCCGTATATTCTGCAACAGTGACCATACAATCAAGTTATACACCACCTACAACCCCAACACTTACATTATCCAACACTTTGATAGACCAGGGTCAATCTATTCTATTCACAGCATCATTCTCCAATGGCGCATCCCCATACACCTACAACTACCAGATAGTCAACTCGATAACGGGGGCAACCATAGCAAACCAACTATACACCGGAAATACGCAGACATCAAACGCATTCTTCTGGACACCCCCGGCGAACCTTTACTCATCAAACACCTTCAAGGCTAACGTCATAGTGACAGATGCAAACCCAACAACCGTAAATTCGGTGTATTCCGCAATAGGCTACAATTCCGCACTTGCAACACCAACAATATCACCATCTGTAGCTACGGGATACGACAACGGCCAAAGCATAACCATAGCAACGTACGAGACCGGCGGAACAACACCATACACCTACAACTTCCTCGTATTCAACAGCATAACCAATACACTACTGGCAAACCAACTCGGAACCTCAAACAGCTTCACGTTCACGGCAAACACATTCATGCAGAACGGCAACACCTACAAGGCAAATGTACTGGTGGAGGACAGCGCAACTACTAACGTATTCGTAAATTCGGTCAATTCAGGAACAATAACAGTCAACGCAGCACTTTCAACTCCGACAATCGCGCCCGCGACAAACACGGTCTATGACAACGGGCAGACAATAACACTCACCGCATCCGCATCGGGAGGATCGGGGCCGTACACATACAACTTCCTTGTGATCAACGCAATAACAGGAGTGGTGCTTGCAAACCAACTCGGGGCATCGACAACATTCGCATTCACGGCAAACACATTCATGATAGGAAACGCATACAAGGCAAACGTGCTGGTAACAGACAACGTGCTCGCAACCGCGAACTCGATATATTCGGGAATAATAACTGTCAACACCGCACTGAACACGCCGACAATCGCGCCCGCGACAAACACGGTCTATGACAACGGGCAGACAATAACACTCACCGCATCCGCATCGGGAGGATCGGGGCCGTACACATACAACTTCCTTGTGATCAACGCAATAACAGGAGTGGTGCTTGCAAACCAACTCGGGGCATCGACAACATTCGCATTCACGGCAAACACATTCATGATAGGAAACGCATACAAGGCAAACGTGCTGGTAACAGACAACGTGCTCGCAACCGCGAACTCGATATATTCGGGAATAATAACTGTCAACACCGCACTGAACACGCCGACAATCGCGCCCGCGACAAACACGGTCTATGACAACGGGCAGACAATAACACTCACCGCATCCGCATCGGGAGGATCGGGGCCGTACACATACAACTTCCTTGTGATCAACGCAATAACAGGAGTGGTGCTTGCAAACCAACTCGGGGCATCGACAACATTCGCATTCACGGCAAACACATTCATGATAGGAAACGCATACAAGGCAAACGTGCTGGTAACAGACAACGTGCTCGCAACCGCGAACTCGATATATTCGGGAATAATAACTGTCAACACCGCACTGAACACGCCGACAATCGCGCCCGCGACAAACACGGTCTATGACAACGGGCAGACAATAACACTCACCGCATCCGCATCGGGAGGATCGGGGCCGTACACATACAACTTCCTTGTGATCAACGCAATAACAGGAGTGGTGCTTGCAAACCAACTCGGGGCATCGACAACATTCGCATTCACGGCAAACACATTCATGATAGGAAACGCATACAAGGCAAACGTGCTGGTAACAGACAACGTGCTCGCAACCGCGAACTCGATATATTCGGGAATAATAACTGTCAACACCGCACTGAACACGCCGACAATCGCGCCCGCGACAAACACGGTCTATGACAACGGGCAGACAATAACACTCACCGCATCCGCATCGGGAGGATCGGGGCCGTACACATACAACTTCCTTGTGATCAACGCAATAACAGGAGTGGTGCTTGCAAACCAACTCGGGGCATCGACAACATTCGCATTCACGGCAAACACATTCATGATAGGAAACGCATACAAGGCAAACGTGCTGGTAACAGACAACGTGCTCGCAACCGCGAACTCGATATATTCGGGAATAATAACTGTCAACACCGCACTGAACACGCCGACAATCGCGCCCGCGACAAACACGGTCTATGACAACGGGCAGACAATAACACTCACCGCATCCGCATCGGGAGGATCGGGGCCGTACACATACAACTTCCTTGTGATCAACGCAATAACAGGAGTGGTGCTTGCAAACCAACTCGGGGCATCGACAACATTCGCATTCACGGCAAACACATTCATGATAGGAAACGCATACAAGGCAAACGTGCTGGTAACAGACAACGTGCTCGCAACCGCGAACTCGGTATATTCGGGAATAATAACTGTCAACACCGCACTGAACACGCCGACAATCGCGCCCGCGACAAACACGGTCTATGACAACGGGCAGACAATAACACTCACCGCATCCGCATCGGGAGGATCGGGGCCGTACACATACAACTTCCTTGTGATCAACGCAATAACAGGAGTGGTGCTTGCAAACCAACTCGGGGCATCGACAACATTCGCATTCACGGCAAACACATTCATGATAGGAAACGCATACAAGGCAAACGTGCTGGTAACAGACAACGTGCTCGCAACCGCGAACTCGATATATTCGGGAATAATAACTGTCAACACCGCACTGAACACGCCGACAATCGCGCCCGCGACAAACACGGTCTATGACAACGGGCAGACAATAACACTCACCGCATCCGCATCGGGAGGATCGGGGCCGTACACATACAACTTCCTTGTGATCAACGCAATAACAGGAGTGGTGCTTGCAAACCAACTCGGGGCATCGACAACATTCGCATTCACGGCAAACACATTCATGATAGGAAACGCATACAAGGCAAACGTGCTGGTAACAGACAACGTGCTCGCAACCGCGAACTCGATATATTCGGGAATAATAACTGTCAACACCGCACTGAACACGCCGACAATCGCGCCCGCGACAAACACGGTCTATGACAACGGGCAGACAATAACACTCACCGCATCCGCATCGGGAGGATCGGGGCCGTACACATACAACTTCCTTGTGATCAACGCAATAACAGGAGTGGTGCTTGCAAACCAACTCGGGGCATCGACAACATTCGCATTCACGGCAAACACATTCATGATAGGAAACGCATACAAGGCAAACGTGCTGGTAACAGACAACGTGCTCGCAACCGCGAACTCGATATATTCGGGAATAATAACTGTCAACACCGCACTGAACACGCCGACAATCGCGCCCGCGACAAACACGGTCTATGACAACGGGCAGACAATAACACTCACCGCATCCGCATCGGGAGGATCGGGGCCGTACACATACAACTTCCTTGTGATCAACGCAATAACAGGAGTGGTGCTTGCAAACCAACTCGGGGCATCGACAACATTCGCATTCACGGCAAACACATTCATGATAGGAAACGCATACAAGGCAAACGTGCTGGTAACAGACAACGTGCTCGCAACCGCGAACTCGATATATTCGGGAATAATAACTGTCAACACCGCACTGAACACGCCGACAATCGCGCCCGCGACAAACACGGTCTATGACAACGGGCAGACAATAACACTCACCGCATCCGCATCGGGAGGATCGGGGCCGTACACATACAACTTCCTTGTGATCAACGCAATAACAGGAGTGGTGCTTGCAAACCAACTCGGGGCATCGACAACATTCGCATTCACGGCAAACACATTCATGATAGGAAACGCATACAAGGCAAACGTGCTGGTAACAGACAACGTGCTCGCAACCGCGAACTCGATATATTCGGGAATAATAACTGTCAACACCGCACTGAACACGCCGACAATCGCGCCCGCGACAAACACGGTCTATGACAACGGGCAGACAATAACACTCACCGCATCCGCATCGGGAGGATCGGGGCCGTACACATACAACTTCCTTGTGATCAACGCAATAACAGGAGTGGTGCTTGCAAACCAACTCGGGGCATCGACAACATTCGCATTCACGGCAAACACATTCATGATAGGAAACGCATACAAGGCAAACGTGCTGGTAACAGACAACGTGCTCGCAACCGCGAACTCGATATATTCGGGAATAATAACTGTCAACACCGCACTGAACACGCCGACAATCGCGCCCGCGACAAACACGGTCTATGACAACGGGCAGACAATAACACTCACCGCATCCGCATCGGGAGGATCGGGGCCGTACACATACAACTTCCTTGTGATCAACGCAATAACAGGAGTGGTGCTTGCAAACCAACTCGGGGCATCGACAACATTCGCATTCACGGCAAACACATTCATGATAGGAAACGCATACAAGGCAAACGTGCTGGTAACAGACAACGTGCTCGCAACCGCGAACTCGATATATTCGGGAATAATAACTGTCAACACCGCACTGAACACGCCGACAATCGCGCCCGCGACAAACACGGTCTATGACAACGGGCAGACAATAACACTCACCGCATCCGCATCGGGAGGATCGGGGCCGTACACATACAACTTCCTTGTGATCAACGCAATAACAGGAGTGGTGCTTGCAAACCAACTCGGGGCATCGACAACATTCGCATTCACGGCAAACACATTCATGATAGGAAACGCATACAAGGCAAACGTGCTGGTAACAGACAACGTGCTCGCAACCGCGAACTCGATATATTCGGGAATAATAACTGTCAACACCGCACTGAACACGCCGACAATCGCGCCCGCGACAAACACGGTCTATGACAACGGGCAGACAATAACACTCACCGCATCCGCATCGGGAGGATCGGGGCCGTACACATACAACTTCCTTGTGATCAACGCAATAACAGGAGTGGTGCTTGCAAACCAACTCGGGGCATCGACAACATTCGCATTCACGGCAAACACATTCATGATAGGAAACGCATACAAGGCAAACGTGCTGGTAACAGACAACGTGCTCGCAACCGCGAACTCGGTATATTCGGGAATAATAACTGTCAACACCGCACTGAACACGCCGACAATCGCGCCCGCGACAAACACGGTCTATGACAACGGGCAGACAATAACACTCACCGCATCCGCATCGGGAGGATCGGGGCCGTACACATACAACTTCCTTGTGATCAACGCAATAACAGGAGTGGTGCTTGCAAACCAACTCGGGGCATCGACAACATTCGCATTCACGGCAAACACATTCATGATAGGAAACGCATACAAGGCAAACGTGCTGGTAACAGACAACGTGCTCGCAACCGCGAACTCGGTATATTCGGGAATAATAACTGTCAGCACCGCACTGAACACGCCGACAATCGCGCCCGCGACAAACACGGTCTATGACAACGGGCAGACAATAACACTCACCGCATCCGCATCGGGAGGATCGGGGCCGTACACATACAACTTCCTTGTGATCAACGCAATAACAGGAGTGGTGCTTGCAAACCAACTCGGGGCATCGACAACATTCGCATTCACGGCAAACACATTCATGATAGGAAACGCATACAAGGCAAACGTGCTGGTAACAGACAACGTGCTCGCAACCGCGAACTCGGTATATTCGGGAATAATAACTGTCAACACCGCACTGAACACGCCGACAATCGCGCCCGCGACAAACACGGTCTATGACAACGGGCAGACAATAACACTCACCGCATCCGCATCGGGAGGATCGGGGCCGTACACATACAACTTCCTTGTGATCAACGCAATAACAGGAGTGGTGCTTGCAAACCAACTCGGGGCATCGACAACATTCGCATTCACGGCAAACACATTCATGATAGGAAACGCATACAAGGCAAACGTGCTGGTAACAGACAACGTGCTCGCAACCGCGAACTCGGTATATTCGGGAATAATAACTGTCAACACCGCACTGAACACGCCGACAATCGCGCCCGCGACAAACACGGTCTATGACAACGGGCAGACAATAACACTCACCGCATCCGCATCGGGAGGATCGGGGCCGTACACATACAACTTCCTTGTGATCAACGCAATAACAGGAGTGGTGCTTGCAAACCAACTCGGGGCATCGACAACATTCGCATTCACGGCAAACACATTCATGATAGGAAACGCATACAAGGCAAACGTGCTGGTAACAGACAACGTGCTCGCAACCGCGAACTCGATATATTCGGGAATAATAACTGTCAACACCGCACTGAACACGCCGACAATCGCGCCCGCGACAAACACGGTCTATGACAACGGGCAGACAATAACACTCACCGCATCCGCATCGGGAGGATCGGGGCCGTACACATACAACTTCCTTGTGATCAACGCAATAACAGGAGTGGTGCTTGCAAACCAACTCGGGGCATCGACAACATTCGCATTCACGGCAAACACATTCATGATAGGAAACGCATACAAGGCAAACGTGCTGGTAACAGACAACGTGCTCGCAACCGCGAACTCGGTATATTCGGGAATAATAACTGTCAGCACCGCACTGAACACGCCGACAATCGCGCCCGCGACAAACACGGTCTATGACAACGGGCAGACAATAACACTCACCGCATCCGCATCGGGAGGATCGGGGCCGTACACATACAACTTCCTTGTGATCAACGCAATAACAGGAGTGGTGCTTGCAAACCAACTCGGGGCATCGACAACATTCGCATTCACGGCAAACACATTCATGATAGGAAACGCATACAAGGCAAACGTGCTGGTAACAGACAACGTGCTCGCAACCGCGAACTCGGTATATTCGGGAATAATAACTGTCAACACCGCACTGAACACGCCGACAATCGCGCCCGCGACAAACACGGTCTATGACAACGGGCAGACAATAACACTCACCGCATCCGCATCGGGAGGATCGGGGCCGTACACATACAACTTCCTTGTGATCAACGCAATAACAGGAGTGGTGCTTGCAAACCAACTCGGGGCATCGACAACATTCGCATTCACGGCAAACACATTCATGATAGGAAACGCATACAAGGCAAACGTGCTGGTAACAGACAACGTGCTCGCAACCGCGAACTCGATATATTCGGGAATAATAACTGTCAACACCGCACTGAACACGCCGACAATCGCGCCCGCGACAAACACGGTCTATGACAACGGGCAGACAATAACACTCACCGCATCCGCATCGGGAGGATCGGGGCCGTACACATACAACTTCCTTGTGATCAACGCAATAACAGGAGTGGTGCTTGCAAACCAACTCGGGGCATCGACAACATTCGCATTCACGGCAAACACATTCATGATAGGAAACGCATACAAGGCAAACGTGCTGGTAACAGACAACGTGCTCGCAACCGCGAACTCGGTATATTCGGGAATAATAACTGTCAACACCGCACTGAACACGCCGACAATCGCGCCCGCGACAAACACGGTCTATGACAACGGGCAGACAATAACACTCACCGCATCCGCATCGGGAGGATCGGGGCCGTACACATACAACTTCCTTGTGATCAACGCAATAACAGGAGTGGTGCTTGCAAACCAACTCGGGGCATCGACAACATTCGCATTCACGGCAAACACATTCATGATAGGAAACGCATACAAGGCAAACGTGCTGGTAACAGACAACGTGCTCGCAACCGCGAACTCGGTATATTCGGGAATAATAACTGTCAACAC